>LJUJ01000058.1 GCA_001303785.1 Caldifarciminota bacterium SM23_42
CAGTTGCTGAAGACAATTCGGCAGATGGAAGCGGGCAAAGACCTGGGAGATAATGAACTCGACGGGGCTGTGGAGTTCTGTGCCGGAGCCATAGTCACACCTGAGGCAAACCCGATTGAGCCTCAGTTAATCAAGTTTGAAAAGAAGGTCGAAGCCGGTGCCGAATTCTTCCAGACTCAAGCCATCTACGACCTGGAAAAATTTGCCAAGTTTATGGAATATGCCCGCCAGTTCCCGGTCAAGATACTGGCTGGCATCATTCTGCTCGTGTCAGCCAGGATGGCGACGTATATGACCGAAAATGTCCCGGGCGTCTTTGTGCCCCAAAACTTGATTGATGAGTTAGCGGCTGCCCCCAAAGGCGAGGCAATCAATAAGGGTATAGAAATCGCGGGTCGGATGATTGCCACCATAGAAAAAGAATCCATATGCGATGGAGTCCATGTCATGGCTATAGGCAAGGAAGAGGTGGTTCCCGATATCCTGAAGGCGGCGGGACTTGCTACCTAGTACCCATGTAGCTTGTCAAAAAGGCGGGGGCTGCTTGCCTCCTTTTGAAAGCTTATCATAGCGTCTTTTCTTGGTAAGAGCGAATCCTAAACACCATCAGACGCACTATTATAGCCTCATCACAATTATATCTAGGCGACGAAAGTCTCCGTCACGTCATTTACCTCGACCGTGTAATTCACACCAGGGACGAAATCACTTCCAAGCGGGATAGTATGGTCGACGTAGCTGTATATTTCAGCGCAACTCCCACCTACATACTCTATGTTAATAATCCATACTTGGGTCGTTTTACCAGCGCGCTTCACGTAATAGCTATCGAACTTAACGCAGGAGTTAGGCTCCCCGGACACAACGTCCACGAAATACTTCGGTGGCGAAGAGTTATCGGCCCAAATTTCTACATCGTGAATGGGAGCCAGAGAACGCCTATACCCTGTACAGCCAGTAGCAAATATGCTTAAAATCAAAAGAGCAGCTAATATCACAAACAGGATTTTCTTCATCCCATTCCTTTTTCTTGGTAATACCGGGACATAAACGCAATCAGGCGCACTATTATAGCCTCACAATATCTAAGATTCGAGCCTTTGAACCTCCGACCAACTAAACCCCATTCAGCTTCGAAAAAAGGCAGGAACCGCTTGCCTCCTTTCTGATAGAGATACTACCAAAAACAAACTGGAGAGGTCAAGCGCGCTGGTAGCCATGTGTCAAGCACAACAATCTAAGGGTAACAAATCCACGGCTTGTGTAGTTAGGTAACAAAATACGCTTTTGTTAACTACTTAGGTAACAAGGCAAGTGTTTGTGCAACAACCCAGGCTAATGTCTAATCTCCCCTTTATGTATTTGTATACCAAGGATTCTCTATCCGGATCAGCTGATACGCCCAACTGGTGAGCGCCTTACGATCACTCTTCTTATTTCTGTGTCAGGTTACAATAGCAGTGAAACTCATATATGCCAGTAGTTCTTTCTCCAACCAAGAGAGTCCCCAATAGATTCCCTTCACCCCCTTCTTGATATTTCGTAAGGATCACAGTGGTTTCTCCATTGTCATGGAAGTAACACTTGCCCAAAATACCGCCCTCGAGGACAACCTGAGAATACGATTTGCCCATCCCCATGATGCAGCCACCATCCGCGGTTGTGCCTTCGCAGCGGTGACGGTTAGTTGCCTGCTTAACTATATATGCCTGATCGTCATTGAGGCCGCATTTTTTGAGCTCCTGATGACCCTCTTTTGTGATCCCCTCCGATGAGCTGTAGACAGGCCTACCAGCGTAATCGCCACCGTCCCAATAAGCAGAACGATTAACAGCGTAAACTATAATTGCTATGCTAATCACAAGAAGTATTGTTACTAGGATTAATATGCGTTTCTTCGTCATTTTTAAATCTCCTTACCATTTCAATTAATGCGGCTTCCATTGCAGTTTCCTCAGCTGTATACCTCTCATATCGTTTCAACGATTCGTTTCAGCGACCTTCATAGATGAAGGTCCGTATAGTATGATAACTACATGTGTTTCCAATTACTTGTACTTATTCTAAATCGTCTGTCATGGTGGCCGTCGTGTTACCCCCCTTGCCATCATTAACGGTAACTTCAATAACACGGCGACCAGGTTTGGCTGGAATAAGCCATCGGACTCGCATCCCTGTACCCCATGTAGCTAGTAGAAAAGGCAGCGACCGCTTGCCTCCTTTCCTTCATATGATATCATAATCTTATCGCAACGACAGTTTCGCACTATTTGGCCAATTTGCATATAATCCTTTTGACATATTTGTATAGGGACACAGTGCATGGAAGTCTATGAATCTAGGCCGCTTTTGCCTGTCGGTGATGTTAGTTTATCCGACGACTCGCATCTCAATAGAGACCTTTCTTTGGTGGCTCGCTCTGCCACACAAGAATTCAGTACCCTGTTTTCACTACCTCCTCCGGCAGGAATACGTCCAGTTGACATCCTGTACTGCTCCCAGGGTCCCTACACAAACTCGACTTCAGACACCACCCGATATAAAGTCTATCTGACGGTGAAGAATCGCGATTACGTTCGGCTTGTCTACCAACTCGGACATGAGCTATGTCACATTTTCGCTGACCCCAGGCGAACAAACTGGTTTGTTGAATCCTGTTGCGAGATGGCGGCACTAGTTCTTCTGCGTCGCATGTCGAAACTTTGGATTAATAATCCTCCCTATGCCAATTGGAGCAGTTTCGCCCCTGAGTTTCAAAAGTCTGCTCACAACCGTATTCGAGATGCAAAAGAGGCTGAGGAGCCCAGTTGCAGGCAAGGATACATGCTCAATGCTGAAATTCTATGCCCACTATTTAGGGAATCGTTAGAGAGCTGGAACGCCTTGTGTTATCTTGGACAAGCGTCTACTTGTCCACCCGAACCCGAGGACCTGACTGATTGGAATCGGCACTTAGTAGGCTTTAGCTTCGATAGATGGTTGCAGGCCGTTCCCAATCATTTGAAGGGTATAGTCCGAAGGATATACAAGACTCCTAAAGATCTTTGGCATTACTAATTGGAACCCGGACTTAATAGACTTCAGCTACGTTTCTTCTCCCACAAATGCAACCCAAACCATGTATTATCTTCACGCGACGGATTCCAGGGACACCATATCAATCAGGCTTGCTACAAATCAGGTATTATGTACCCAGAATACCAAGGGTATGTTAAGATAGGCCAAGTGGACCTCCCACTATGGCGTTATTTCAGCGATATCTTGCTCGAGTAATGAGCATGTCTCTAACAAGATTCATCAAGGATTTACTGAGGAAGCCTGAAGCAATCCCAACCCCTGGTGCCATATTCTACAATGCGACAGTGGCGAAAGTTCTTCGAAAGCCTGAAACAAAGATAGCTAATGACATAGTGGAAAAGATGGGCAACGGGACTATTCTTGATTTTGGTTCGGGAACAGGCTATCTGTCAATAGAGATTGCCAGGAAGGCACCTGGCCTGCAGGTCTATGGCATCGACCTCGGTAGGCAAATGGTCAAGATTGCCAGACGCCATGCAAAAGGCGTTGATAATGCTCGATTTGTGTTTGGCAATGCGGCCAAACTCCCTTTCAAGGATAATTCAATAGACCTTGTGGTTAGTACGGGCGCTTCGCACCATTGGAAGGAAGAAAATTGAACGAGGAATATGGGTTCTGGGTTGGCCGACTTGGATACAGGATCTCTACACTACATGGTTTCAGCTTGGAAGAATACCAGACCGTAATTAAGGACATGCTGGAGCAAACGGCATTCAAAGGCAGCTACCAGATGGCGCTGACAGATATTTGGATGAAGATTACGCTCAAGAAACGCAAGTGAGCACGCTTGCTGTTTCACGACCTCTTGGTTGCTCGTATTCAAAATCGGGGTGAGAGGATTTGAACCTCCGACCACCTGAACCCCATTTATAGGGCAGGTATCCCAATAGGTCACTTCACGTTCAAATTAGAACTTTTGTATCAATTACCCAAAACCCGTTTTGTTCGGAAGATACCAACTGGTAACAACCAGTCCCAAATAATTTAACGCCAAAATAACGCCAATTTCTCAACTGTGATTTGAGGCTAGCCCATCGAAAACTCAAATTACTGAAATATCTCTTTTATGAAATATAACGGGTGCTTAATAAAATATGATGTATCATATAGGCAGTTGGATAAACAGATTTTCTTACACTGACTTAATCGTTTTTCTCTTATATCCGCTAATTTTTCGTAATAGTCCCTGTCAATGTCAAATATACTTATTTCTTCTGCGGGCAACCCTGCACAAATTTGGAACTTTCCATCACAATCAACGGAAAAGTAATACTCTCCGGCACAACAATACCAATCATACAAGGTCCCATCAACAAACTTTCTTATATCATCAAAATATTGAAGTGGGTCAATAATGTTATAGCCGCGCTTCCTAAGTGTCTTAATTTCATCTAGAACATTATAGAGATTGGTTTTATCTTCCTTGGTTTTGAAGAATAGGCTTTCATCTAGAGCTTTACTATCGTAAGTATTCGCCACAATTAGACCAATAGAAATTGGAATCTCAAATACATTAAACGATTTTATTATTCCTATAACGGAATTTGTGTTTTTGTTTGTTAATGTAAGGTTTAAATTGATTTCAAAGCCATACTTCTTTCTGGCGTCTATCAGATTATTTAACACTTCTCTACTTTTGATATAGTCTTTTTCTGAAGCATAAGATTCCAAAAGTGAATCAATGGAAAGGTTGATAACATCTATTCCCGCTTTTCCGAGTTCATCTATATAGACAGGGGTTAGTAATATACCATTCGTCGACAGATGTGTAATGATTCCCTTTTGGTTCGTATATCTAACCAAATTGACAAAAAACTTCTTAATGGTTGGTTCTCCGCCAAAAAAAGAAACAAATCTACAACCTAGAGAATATAGATGGTCAATTATTCTTCTTAATTGCTCTTCGTTTAGGTCGGATTTTTTATCATCCTTAGCAAAACAATATTTACAATTCAGGTTGCACTTTCTTGTTACAACTAAATGTGCCCATACAGGACGAGTTTTAAATCTGGCCTTAATATATGCAGGGAGCACAATCTTACAAAATTTTATCGATTTTTTAATATTCCAGATATTCATAACAAGAATTTGAGTGTATCTATAAAAATAGTGATTTGTATGATTATAAAAAAATTGCATACACAAATTCCACTGAAGACTCTGTCACAATAGCTACTCAGCGACAAGCCCTATTTACAGGCCCTCCTTAATAGGAGAAGATGCTAAGTACACGACGCAACTCATAACCAATCCTCAAAAATTCGCTGCCCTGTTCAATTCCAAGGTACAATCGTCCCAAGATAAGTCAATACCCTTTTGTTCGTAAACGATGGTTTTTGTTGATAGTCACTTTTCTGTGACTTGAACTCCGCTGCACATTCCGCTACTTTGTGCAGTACTGAAATCGGCATCTCGCCACAGGGTCATAACTTCCGCCAAAGGCGGCTATGAAGCCGCCGAACCGTATCAATAGGGTCTGTATTGGGGGTCACTCTCCTTACCCTTGGGCAGGTCAACCTCATGGTCAATCAAATTTCCCTTTCTATCATATACAGCACGATATTCTCAATAAACAGTTTATCATCTGATTCAGGTAGGCCACCGTAAGCGACAAAGAATTCCTGTAAAGCCCCATCAGCTAGTTGACGCGCGCAATTGCGTGAGAACTCAATGCTATCATATTTAGATATTAATTGATAAACCCACGTTACATCCTTATGTAGACGTTGCTTACGTGGCGTAGATAGAAAAAGGCGCATTCGTTCCTTCTCGTTTTCAGTACAACTATTGATCACGTGGATAAGTATCATTGTGCGCTTACCTTCCCAGATATCGCCACCGATTTCCTTACCATATTTCTTTGGGTCACCCACTAAGTTGAGGATATCATCTTGAATCTGAAAGGCAGCTCCCATATAGTAGCCAAAGCGGTTGAAGCGTTCAAGATTAATGTCCCCTCTTGTGCCAATAAGCGCCCCGATACGACAAGGATGTATACAGGTATACCAGCAAGTCTTCTTAAGTGTCATACGTAGATAATCTTCTATACTCAGGTCACAAATATTATCGCGAACCCAACCGAGTTCCATAGCCTGTCCTTCAACCGATTGATGTGC
>LJUJ01000037.1 GCA_001303785.1 Caldifarciminota bacterium SM23_42
TTCCCTCACGGTACTTGTCCGCTATCGGTCATCTGGGAGTATTTAGCCTTACCCAGTGGTTTGGGCAGATTCCCACGAAGTAACTACCTCGCAGTACTTGGGAACTCAGTCAATGAAGATCTCGGAATTTCATCTACTGGACTGTCACCATCTATGGTATTCCTTTCCAGGAAATTTCAATTATCCCAAGATTTTGTAACTTCACAACTCTCAGAGCAAATTGAGTTCAACTGAGCCCCACTACACCGTCTGCACAAGGCTTGCTCGCTTGAACATGCAGGTCGGTTTAGGCTGTTCCGATTTCGCTCGCCGCTACTTTCGGAATATCTCTTCCTCAGGGTACTGAGATGTTTCACTTCCCCTGGTTAACCTTCTGTCTTGCGACAAAATATCCCGAATTGCTTCGGGATGGGTTTCCCCATTCGGGCATCGCCGGGTCAAAGGTTGTTCGCACCTACCCGACGCATAACGCAGCCTACCACGCCCTTCGTCGCCTCCAGATACCAAGGCATCCACCATGCGCCCTTAGTAACTTGGACCCGTTACCTTCCGCCAAATAAGTTTTCAAAGATCAATTCTATGCATTATATTATAAGCATTTTCGACCCTATTGTCAAGGGCCGAAAACTGTATAGCCTATCATTATAAACATTTTTTGTACGCTGTCAATACCCAGATGTAACTACTGGTCAATTAGACCAAATGTGTGGCCTAAAAGTAAACCAGAAAACCAATTCCGCCCTCGAAGTCAAAATCGGTTTCTGGGATTAGGTCAACAACCGGCAGGAGTTCTAGGAATATCCCAAATCTGTCAATTGAGTACTCTGCACCGCCACCGATACGTAAACCCAGATGGAATTCCGTATCATCCTCGTCTGTTTCTTTGACCCGGAACCGACCGCCAGCAGCAATGTAGGGAGTCAGGTCACTTATCGAAGTCCTTTCGGCGGTTTTGATGACCATCGGGAAGAGATATTGGTAATCGCCGGTTATATGAACACCTTTGTCTCCGATAAATGACCAACCCGCGTGTGCCGAGAAAGCAGAGCGCTGTGACAATAGATACTTAAAGGATAGGCCAGTAGGGCTCCCCGCGATAACACCCAAGCCGAGGCGCTGGCTAAACAGTAAACCGGGGATAATCAATGAGACAGCCAGAATGTATCTTTTCATTATTCCCACCCTTCGATTCTTAGCGGCATCAATAGATATAGCGTATTCTCATCCCCTTTCGGGCTTAATAGTGATGCCGTTGACTGAGACGTCAATTGCATTACGATATCACTCGTGTCTATGTGCCGGAGGATTTCGATTATGTAGCCCGCATTATACCATATGCCGAGATTTTCACCTTCATAGATGCATGGAATCTCTTCTTTAGCTTCACCAATGTCGGGTGAAGAAGCGGACAATATTATACCCGCGCTGCTGTAATCGAACTTGACATTCTTGATGTGCGGACTAGACACCAGTGAGACCCGTTTCAAAGCACCGTCTAGAATGTCCTTCTCAATAGTGCAGGTTCCAACAAACGTTTTCGGAATAACGCCTTCATAATTTGGGTATGGTCCTTCGATCAGACGCGCAATGATCGTCGTGTCCAAAAATTTCAAGCCCATCATTCTTTCTTCGGAGAACACGCCAATCGTTTCCTCGGGATTCTCAAGGCTGATCAGATCGAACAACTTCGGCGCAACAATTAACTCACCTGGGTTTTCTTTTTTCTCTCTTTTATTAAGAGCTAATCTTGCACCATCGGTGGTCACGAACTTCAGTTCATTTTCCTTCAGTTGGATTAGCACGCCATTCATCGGTCGCCGACTAATATCTTTAGCAACCATGAATATTGTTGCGTCTACCATTTCATGTATATCACCTATCCCAATATCAAACCACTTTTGCTGCGGGAATTTTGGCACTTCTGGAAATTCCTGATAATCCAATGACGGGATGTTAAAGCGAGCGTTACCTGCCGAAATCTCCAGATTCAACTCCTCCAGTTTAAATCCGATTTCCCCGGCATTTGATTCTCTGGTTATTTCAAGTATTTTCTTCCCCGGGATTAAAACCTTGCCACCTTCTTTTATTTCGGCAGCAATAACCTTTTTGATAAATATATCTAAATCCGTTGCTTCGATTGACAGCGTTTTCTCTTTTGCCTCTAGTATAATGTTTTGCAATACGGTATAGGTACTTTTGGGTGGAATAATTCTCACAACACTACTAAGCGTTTTCTCCAATGCATTTTTTCCAATTTTGAATTCCATGTGACCTCCCTATAATAACAACAACAATATAATTATATTAATATTGTTGTTGTTGTTGTATCGGTGGAAATGTTGAAATAGGCTAAAAGTCTTATAATATTGCATCAAACTGCCTTTTGTTATCCAAAAACCCCTGTGGATTTCCTGTGCGGAAAAGTGAACTTTTACACACGGGTGTCGACTCTCCACATACTATACACTGTTTATCCTTGTAATTATCCCCTGCAGTTTTTGGCTATACTCAAAGTCGGTCTTCTTCAGGTTTTCCACTTTATCGATGGCATGCATTACCGTGGTGTGATCTTTGCCTCCGAAGAAATCGCCAATCTCGGTCAGTGAAAGGCTTAAAAGATTGCGTATGATATACATTGAGGTCTGGCGGGCAAGAGCAAGCTTCTGGGTGCGTTTCTTGCCCTTGAGTTCGGCTTCGGTGAAGCCGAACTCATCGACGACGTTACGCAGAATCATCTCTTTTGTTACCTTTCCGCCGTGGTTCAAAAGGTCCTTAAGCACGGATTCAGTTAGCTGCTCAGTTACCTCTTCGCCCGATAGCGAAGACATGGCGAGCAGTCTAATTAGACATCCTTCCAGTTCCCGAATATTGGATTTTACCCTGGAGGCAATATAGTAGGCGACATTACTCGGTATCCTTATGTTCTCAAATTCTGCCTTTTTCTGCAGGATGGCAATTCGGGTTTCTAGGTCCGGAGGTTGAAGGTCGACAACCAATCCTCCCTGGAACCGCGAAGTAAGACGTTCTTCGATTGTAGGTATTTCCTTGGGGGGGCGGTCTGAACTAATCACGATCTGTTTGCCCTGTGTGTACAGATAATTGAAAGTATGGAATATCTCTTCCTGCAATCGTTCCTTGCCAAAGAGAAATTGAATATCGTCAATCAAAAGCAAATCTTTGGTACGATACTTCTTCTTGAAAGCCATTTGTTGATTCTTTTGTATGGCCTCAATTAACTCAGTCATAATATTCTCTGCCTGTGTGTAATAAATACTCAGAGACTTATATTGACGGTGAGCGAAATTCCCGATCGCCTGCATGAGGTGTGTTTTGCCTAAACCAACACCGCCATACAGGAAAAGGGGATTATAGGCCTGCCCCGGTGCTTCGGCAACAGCTAGCGCGGCCGCGTGTGCAAACTCATTGCTTTTTCCAACGACAAATGTCTGGAAGGTATACCTCTCTTGGAGTTTTGTCGACGCATGAGAGAGGATGAGCCTTTTCTTCTTTCTGATAGGACGGTCGCCACTTTGTCTTACCGCCTTGAAGGCAACCCTTAGCTTCTCGCCGTTTACATGATTAACGGCTTCCTCTAAAATGCTGCAATAATGTTCTTCAATCCAATCAATGAAGAATCCATTTGGGAACTCAACCAGGAGAACATCATCCTTTAGTTCAACGCCGTGACTACTGCCAAACCAAGTAGTGAAAGACTGAGGATTTATCCGCTCCTTGAGGTATTGGAGTATTTTATCCCAAGTTTTTTTGGCCTGTTCAGTCATTTTCTTTTATCCACACGAATCCACACACTTATCCACAGCCTCTCCATCAATTCTCCTTATATTTTGAAGTTTCTTTGAGAAAAAAAAGAGTCGAGAAAAGACTCTCTACCGGCGCACAAAGTGTAACCAAAAAAAGAAGGAAGTCAAGGAAAAAGTGGAAAACAGCTGTAAATTTACGGCACAAAATTTGCGTTAAGGCGATGTAGTCCTCTTGACAAAATATTTTCCCCCGGATATAATTTTTATATGATATTCTTATTCTTAATCAACGTTTGCGTCTTTCAGAACGGCGATACCCTTTTATTCAAGGAGGATGATAAGATTGTCGAAACAATGTCTCTGGCGAAAGAGGAAACAGATACCAGCTCCGGGCAGATAGTCATTAGACAGGCAAAGGTTTCTCCCAACAACAAGGCCTATTTCATACATGAAGCAGTGCGCGAAGTTGGCAGTGATCGCATCGTAAGGGCGGAAATATCGGTTTTTGATGCACGAAAGAACAAAATTCTTGAAGAGAAAACCGCAGGGCAAAGGAACTTATCGTACGAGCTATCAAGCCTACACGATTCACTCCTTATCGTCGCGAGCTGGGATTATTTCTTTAATAATCCTAGTATTGTCGTGATAAAGGGAGATGACAGAATTGATGTTGTTGAGGTGGGACAGTGGCAGAAAGTTGTCAGTTATAAGGTATCACCCCATAATCAATATATGCTGTTTCACACACGCAACCCCTACCGCAGTAAATCGTGGGATTATATCTACTTCTACGACTTCAAGACTGGTAAGAGCTGGGATTATCTTTTCCCGACATGCCTTTCCTGTAAGAAGACAAGAATCTATTTGAATATTGACGATAATGGTCGTTCTGAAGTGGTTCATAAGAATGAACACCGCATTTTCTCGAAAGACGGAGTACTGGAAGACATATTCTTGAAGTTACAATAGAATTCGATTTCGTTGACATCAACATAAATCAAAATATAATTACTTGAGTGACAATACTCTTGTGTCTTTGTTCCTGTTGTTGTCTGTTTGGGACATCGGCGACTTCCGCCGCATATGGTATCGCTTCCTACTATGGCGCTGATTTTCACGGAAAAAAGACTGCTTCGGGTGAGACTTTTGATCAGTGGAAGTTGACCTGTGCACATCGTGATTTACCCTTTGGAACGCGGCTTAGGGTCACAAATTTAAAGAATAAGAAATCAGTTATCGTTAGGGTCAACGATCGTGGACCTTGGGTAGCCGGGAGGATGATTGATTTGTCATATGCCGCGGCGCAAAAGATTGATTTGATAAAAGATGGTGTTACAAGAGTGAAAATAGAAATTCTGAGATGATATCATTAAAAGCTTGGGCAAAGATCAATATTGGCCTCAAAATATTAAACAAAAGGGAAGACGGGTTCCATAACCTGGAAACAACGTTAACCACCGTGAATCTGGCCGATATCCTGACAATCGACGAATTCGACTCAGGGATAGTTGTTGAGGCCAAGAATCTTGAACTCGACCCCCAAGATAACTTGTGTTATCGCGCAGCTGAGCTCTTTAGGGAGAGATACGGGATAACTAAGGGTGTAAAAATATATCTCGTCAAGAATATTCCTGTTGGAGGAGGCCTGGGCGGTGGTTCTTCAGATGCGGCCGCAGTGTTAAGGGGCCTGGTTAAGCTGTTTGGCATGTATGTCGAGGATAAGGATCTCATGGAGTTAGCCAGCGAAATTGGCTGTGATGTGCCTTTCTTCATAAAGGGGGGGGCTGCTTATGCAAGGAGGCGTGGTGAAGAGCTTAAGTTCTTCAAGCTGCCTCGTATGGAGCTGGTGCTCTATTATCCCGGATACCCAATCTCAACCAAATGGGCGTATGAAGAGTACGATAAGATGATGTTGACACCAGAACCAGATGTGGATAATATTACCATAGGTAAGAAGAAAAAGACCAAGAAAGGATTTCAGCTCGAGAACAGCTTTGAGAAGACCGTTTTTAAGAGACATCCAGATCTGCTGGATGTTAAAACAGGATTGCTCGGTGCCGGCGCCTTTTTCGTTTCGCTGTCTGGAAGTGGCTCTTGTCTTTTCACTTTGGTCGACGATAGCGTCAGAAGCAAGGTGATAAAGTATCTTGAGGGGATCGGCGCGCAGTACTTTGAGGTTCACACTTTGTAAAAGGTTACGGTTAGGAGTTAGCGTTTACGAATCCGGTATGGTTTTGAAAGGTTACGACGGACGGTTTAAGGCATCGCGGCCCGTATTGTTTGACGTATGACGTAACCGTTGTACGCAACGGGCATCGTAACCCTCAGACGTTGGACGACTTGTCAATACAGGCTTCGATACCGTACAACGTCAGGCGACCTTTGTTGGGGCGTCGTCTAAAGGCAGGACACAGGCTTTTGGAGCCTGGCATGGGGGTTCGATTCCTCCCGCCCCAGTTGATGAACAGAGAACCGGAGAATGGCAGAGCGGGAGAGACGGAGATGGGGAGACAAAGAGACACGGTGACCGTGAGAAAAAACGCAAGGGTTATGTGCATTCGTCCGAATTCTGTTTAATCCATTTGCCTTCGGCGAAAAGGAGGTTTGATGAAAAGAGATATAAAGTTATTTACTGGTAACGCCAGCTACGATTTAACAAGGAAAATTTCCAAAGCAATTGGAATACCGGTGAGTAAGTCTACGATAACAAGATTTGCTGACGGCGAATTGAAGGTGAAGATCGAGGAGAATATCAGGGGCCGAGATGTTTTCATTGTACAATCTACTCATCCACCGGCTGAACATATTCTTGAATTGCTGCTGTTCCTTGATGCTGCAAAACGTGCTTCCGCGGCACGGGTTACCGCGGTAATTCCCTATTTTGGTTATGCCCGACAAGACCGAAAGGATGAACCCCGGGTACCCATTTCGGCAAAACTAGTTGCCGATTTGCTTGCCTCGAGTGGAGCAAACAGAGTGCTGACTATGGATCTTCACGCCGAGCAGATTCAAGGGTTCTTTGATATCCCGGTCGACCATCTCTACGCAGCGCCGGTATTTATTGATCACTATCAAAAGTTTAGCACAAAAGGTCTTATCGTTGTGGCTCCAGACACCGGGAGCGTGAAAAGAGCGCGGGCCTTCGCTCGTCGCCTGGGTAAGGACATTCCGATCGCGATCGTCGACAAGCGAAGAACTGGGCCCAATAAATCAATGGTGGCTAATATTATCGGAAGCGTGAAGAGCAGAAAGGCATTGATATACGATGATATGCTAGACACTGGCGGAACCTTGGTTGACGCGGCTGAAGCAATTCACGCTCAGGGAGCTGAGGCTGTTTACACATGTGTTGTTCACCCGCTGCTCTCCCGTAAGGCTCCAGAACGTATTGCGAAATCATGCATAAAACAGCTAGTCATCACTGACACGATACCATTGACCCCGGAAAAGAAAATAAAAAAGATGAAAGTATTATCAGTGGCGAACCTGCTCGGTAAAGCAATCATGAGAATCCATCGTTCTGAATCGATAAGTTCTTTATTTAAGGAGGTACAAGCATGAAAATAGACTTGACTGCTACTGCTTATAAAACAGATAAGAAAGGAGATGTCAAACGACTGCGCAAAGAAGGTAAGATACCTGCCGTCCTTTACGGACACAAGGAAAAGACCAAGCGAATACTTATTGGGCAAAAAGAATTTAAGCACGTACTGGATGCACTGCAACAAGAAACAGTCATCGTTAACCTGAAAGTTGGAAGCAAGAACTATCCGTGTGTGATAAAATCGCTACAGCGAAACCCATTGGATGAAAATCTACTGCACATAGACTTTCAGCATATTCATAAGAAGGAAAAGATAAGGGCCACTGTACCCATACATGCAGTTGGTGAAGCTCCTGGTGTCAAGAAGGGAGGTATCTTGGATCTTCACCTCCACGAAGTGGTCGTCAGGAGTTTGCCTGATGTTCTTCCATCGCATATCGATATCGATGTCTCAAATCTAGACTTAGGAGAAACAATTCACCTCAGGGATCTGGAGATGCCTGATGTAGATTTTGAATTGTCATTAGACACGACCGTTGTTTCAATTCTTGTACCGAGGGCCGTAGAGGCTGAGATAAAGCCTCCTGCCGAAGAGGAACTTGTCGAAGCGGCAGAAGAGGCTGTTGAGGGAGAGAAGGTAGAGGAAAAAGAGGGTAAAGAAAAGAAAGAAGCGAAGGAGGATAAGGAAACTAAGAAAGCACCCAAAAGCGAGAAATGATAGTATTCGGCCTTGGTAATCCAGGTCTACGATATCGGTCAACGAGACATAATGCAGGGTATATATTCGTTGATCAACTAGCGAAGTACTACAAGAAACGATTTTCGATAAGAAAAAACTGCAAGATAGCGACGCTCAAGGTCAAAGGCACCAAATTGGTACTCGTAAAGCCAAAATGCTGGATGAATCAATGTGGATGTACAATACGAGAAATACTTGGTGGAGAAGAACGCGATTTTATGGTCGTGCTCGACGATATTAATTTGCCCTTGGGCAAAATACGATTGAGAAGTAAGGGGAGCGACGGTGGTCATTTGGGATTGCGTTCAATAATAGACATGCTCGAGACATCCGGTTTCCCGCGTCTGCGTATTGGTATTGGACTGCCCCAAGTGGATGCGGCAGATTATGTGCTCAGCCGATTCAATGCTCCCGAACGCAAACTGCTGATGAAGGTAATAGAAGAAGGTATTACTGGCATGCAAATCATGCTTAGCCAAGGTTTTGTGAGGGCACAGAATTACATCAACTCGATCGATGTCGGAGATATTGATTACATGCGAGCAGAAACACGGTGAAGCATACCTGGAAAACAGAGTATCAGGGGGAAGGTTACCAAAGTACCAGAATATCAGATGGTGCTCCTGATTTTCTGATATTCTTGTGTTCACTTCCTGATAATCTGATGTACCGATAGGCTGACCCATGAAGGTTGGCATCATCGGCCTCCCCAATGTTGGTAAGTCGAGTCTTTTCAATCTCTTAACTGAAGCTCATGCCCAAGTCGCGAAGTTTCCCTTTACGACCATCGACCGCAATGTTGGGATGGTTTCAATCCCGGATAACCGCATCGAAAGGATAGTCGAGATTACCAAATCCCCCAAGATGAAATACGCGAGCATTGAATTTGTGGATATCGCCGGGCTAATACAAGATGCACACAAAGGCGAAGGATTGGGAAACAAGTTTCTTTCCCATATACGTGACGTCGATCTCATTGTACATGTGCTGCGTTGCTTCATGGCACCTGATGTTGCTCACACATCGAGCATTCTGTCACCCAGAGATGATTACACGATTGTGCGGACAGAACTTCTTCTGTCAGATCTGGAAATTGTTGAACGCCGTATGGCGAAGATAAGAAAGGTGGCTGAATTCCACGATGAGATGGAAAGATTGAGTAAGGTAAAAGACGCCCTGAGTCAAGGTGAAGCCCCCGGCGAGCCACACATTGAACTGCCCTTACTCACACCAAAACCCGAGATAATAGTCTTGAACTTAGATGATGAAGGCAAGTTTCAAAATGGAATAGATGGTTATAGAATTTCGGTGGCGCTTGAGGAAGAGATTACTGAATTTGATGAAGATGAAAAGACAGAATTGAGGAAAGATGCGGGTGTAGAAATGGAGGGTCCAGCTGGATTTATCAAGTTGTGCTTGGAGAGACTAAACATGATGCTTTTCTACACGATTAAAGGTGAGGAAGCAAGAGCTTGGCCAGTACAGGAAGGCACAAAGATGATTGACGCGGCCGGGAAGATCCATACCGACATGCAAAAGGGATTCATTAAAGCCGAGGTGCTGACTTATGATGATTTCATAAAGGTGGGCGGATTTGTTGAGGCGCAGAATCTCGGTCTTTCAAAAATCGAGGGAAAAGAGTATATTGTACAGGACGGAGACATCATTTTGATAAAATTCCGGGTGTAACCCAGGGTCGGCATATCAATCGTCCGTTATTTCTTGACAAAACAGGAATTGTTTGTATAATACATTAATAAGCCGAGACGAAGATATAAGGGAGGTTTTATGGCAATGTGGGCTCTAATCGTCTTCTTGATTGGTTTATCAGGATTGATTTTCTACCTTTTTAATATCTTCGGCTGGTTCGCACCGTGGTGGGGAGTAATCATAATGGTGATGGCCTTTGGTATGCTTACAAGAATATGGAGGAAAGAGAAAGAGGCCGAGAAAGAGAAGTTGGTCGAGAGAATTCAAGAACTGGAGGCGCAACTAGAGGCTCAAAGTAAATAGAAGTCATCTGTAGAGTGACTTCCGATGAATTTAGGTTAAGGGATTCTGGTCAAGAACGATTAGCTTCTCTTCAGTCATTTCTTTGATTGCAAAAGCGGGACCCTCACGCCCAATACCGCTACCCTTTGTTCCACCATAAGGCATGTTATCTACCCTAAATGTGGGCATCTCATTTATCAAAATACCGCCAGCATCGATAGCGCGTGCGCATTCCAATGCCCTGGTAATATCGTTGGTGAAAACGCCAGCCTGTAGACCATACTTGGTGTCATTGACCTTCTGAATAGCTTCGTCAACTGTCCAGAATCTGTTAACGGCAACAATTGGCGCAAATGCTTCTTCCTGAATAACCAAAGCGTCCTCGGAGACATCGGAAATAATCGTTGGCGTGAAAACACTACCCTCTCTTTTGCCCCCAGTGATTATTCTACCACCCCCCTGTACCGCATCTTCGCAGAAGTGTTGTGCCTTACTGAGTGCGTCGCGGTCAATCATTGGCCCCATTTCGGTTTCTGGCAAAAGTTGGTCGCCGTATTTTATTTGTGTTACCTCGCTCAACAATGCATCAAGGAAATCATCGGCAACCTTATCAGCCACGTATACACGTTGAATCGATATACAAACCTGTCCGGCAAGAGTGTAGCCGCCCTTGCGTACTTTCTTGGCCACGAGATCGAGTGGCGCGTCTTCGAATACAACGACTGCCGAGTTAGACCCGAGTTCCATTGTTACGCGCTTCATACCACAGTTGCTGGTGATTATCTCGCCGACCTCTAGGGATCCGGTGAAACTTATTTTTTTGATATGGCTGTGTTTGATGAGTGACATGCCAACCGTGCTCCCTGGTCCGATGAGTACAGAAATTGCCTCAGCGGGTAATCCCGCTTCGACTAATGCTTCGGCTAGCATGACTCCTGAAATTGGCGTTTTGGTTGCAGGTTTATGAATAACCGAATTCCCAGCAGCAATGGCCGGCCCGATTTTGTGACAGGAGAGATTGAGGGGAAAGTTGAAGGGTGTAATCGCACATACGACACCCAAGGGTACGCGTATGAAAAAACCGATCTTCTTTGAAGGGCTAGTTAGATCAAAACGAACAGTCTCTCCGGTTAACTCCGTTGCTGCAACCGCCGAGAGTTTCATGGTATTGGTCGCGCGATCCACTTCGCCACGCGCTTCGTTAATTGTTTTCCCGGATTCGAGTGCGATCGCACGACTGAATTTTTCCTTGTCTCTATTTATGATTTCTGAGGTCTTCTCGAGGATCTTCGCTCTTTCGCCGGCAGGCATATTTTTCAATACTTGAAATCCCTTGAGCGCTATGGTAATTGCTTCATCGATATCACATGCTTCACTCATTCCCAAAGATTCAATAACCTGGTCATTGTAAGGGTTGATAACTTCAACTTTTTTGTCTTTATTAATACGTGTGCCTTTTATTAGCATATCGTCCTTGTCGAGGTAGATTCCTAACTAACTCTTGCTACAGCTTATGCAGCAAGTAGATGACTAGAAAAATAAAGATAACAGTCACGAGTGTTATATTAATTCCGAGGCCGAGCGTAAAGCTAAAGAATCCCAAATTTACTTCGGTTGCCGAGAATCCTACCTTGAGAGCACTAAAAAAAAGATTCTTAACAGGACCTTTAGGAAAAATGCCGCTCAGCAGGGAGGATAATGCTGAGCCGATTATTCCACCTACTATTATTCCTGTGATCACATGACCTAATTTGCGTCTTGCCATATTACTCCTTTCTTTAATCTACCTGCCTGGTCGCGGCTTCGGTTATGACAGGAATTTGCTCGCCGCATTTACGGCATAAATTGCCTTCTAATCCTTTTATTAATGCTCGGAAATGTAATCTTTCGATTAGCATATTGCCGCATTTCGGACACATTGTGTGCGAGCCATCTTCAGCAGGCAGGTTTCCGATATATACGTAGTTTAACTTTGTGCGTGCTTTTTCGTAGGCATATTCGATAGTCTTCACTGGTGTCGGGGGTTTTGTGTATTTGTAGTTGGGGTAGTATCTTGAGAAGTGGAGAGGTATGTTTCTGTTGATGGACGCAACATAATCGATAAGTTGATCGATTTCGCTCGTCTTATCATTTATCCCGGTGACGATGAGATTGGTAATTTCAATATGGCAGTTCTCATGGGCAAGCTCAATTGTCTTCTTGACTGTATCCAAATCGCCCTTAAGGATCTTCTTATAAACATCTGGGTTCATTGTTTTGAGATCAATATTCATTGCATCTATCAAGGGGATTATCTCGGATAAAGGTACTTCGTTGATCAAGCCATTAGTTACCAGTACATTCTTGCCGCCCGCGTCATGGATTAGGCTTCCTACGTCAATTATGTATTCGAACCACATCAATGGCTCCGTGTAGGTATAGGCAATACCTATTGATGGGTGGTCTTTGAATATCTTCACGAGTATTTCTGGTGCGATATACTCTGTTTTTACTTCACCTTGAGATATTTCCCAATTCTGACAGAATGGGCAGCGCATATTGCAGCTATTGCATGCAATCGAGAGAATCTGAGTGCCGGGGAAAAAGTGGTATAGCGGTTTCTTTTCAATAGGATCGAGTGCAACTGATGTTGTTTCACCGTAGTTGGTCGCCCAGAGTTTGCCATCTTCGTTCTTACGCCCGCGGCAGAGCCCAAATTTGCCATCAAGTATCCTGCAATAATGAGGACACATTTGACATTCAAGATAATCTTCTTGCTGTATATAATGCTTTGTTTCCCTCTTCATCGGTTTGCCACTCTTTTTAAGGTACCATTTTCTTCATAATATATTATACCTTGTAATTCTAGCGAATCAAGGAACTCGATGCCGTCTCTTGGGCCCATAATAGCTACGGCAGTAGATAGGGCATCGGCAAGCGTAGCATTATCGGCAAATACGGTCACCGAGGCGAATTCCTGTGCTGGCAAACCGGTTGTTGGATCAATAATATGGGGATACCGCTTTTCTCTGAGGATGAAGAATTTCTCATAGTCCCCGGATGTTGATACAGCAGAATCGCTCAGCTCCACAGTTTCAATTATTCCTGCACCGCGGGGATTTCTTATCCCAACTCTCCAAGATCTGCCCTGCATCGATTGTCCGATTGTTAAGACTTCGCCCCCAATATCGATTATCGCTGATTTAACGTGGCGTTGTCTGAGAATCAGAGCGGCGTGGTCAGCTGCATAGCCCTGCGCAATTCCGCCGAGATCGATTTTCATGCCGGGTTGGAGTAGAATCGAATCACCTTTTATCTGCACTCTGCGATAGTCAACGGCTTTCATTGCCTGGGCGATTTCCTCGGTATCAGGAAGCCTTTTTTCTCCCTCATAGAAACCCCACAATTCCAACAACGGCGCAATCGTGATGTCAAAACGCCCGTTAGTAAGACGGGAGATTGAATCACAAAAACTCACCAGGAAAATGATATCACTCGGTGCCTTGACACGTGACAGGCGATTCAAATGAGTTATGAGACTATATTCTGAGAAGTAGTTTAGGAGTGAATCCAAGCGCACGAGTTCCAAATCAACGACATCGATGATCTCTTGTGCGCGTTCATCTCCTATATAGTAGAAGGTTATCGTACACTGCGATCCAAAAAGAAAGTTACTGTAAGTATATTCCTTCTGAGGGGCACCACATGTTAGAAGGAACAATGTGGTGACAATTATGAATATGAAGGTGATTCCTCGCTGATTCATCATGCCTTATTCTTGGATCCGAAAACACTTATTCGATCCATAACGACTTCAGTGATTCTTTTACGTGCCTGCG
>LJUJ01000038.1 GCA_001303785.1 Caldifarciminota bacterium SM23_42
TGAATAAGAAGTTGTCTGAGATGGAAGAGAGGATTAGATCTCTAATCCTCAAGATGGACGAAGCAGTTCCTTAATTCGTTCCCTGCGGTGCCCGTGATAGGTATTAAGTCTTGAGCCAACACCCATCTTAAGGGAGCCAAGTTCGACCAGGGATTTCACCCGAAGTCGACCGGCGCCCATCTTAACCTTGGGTTCAAAGACTTCTTACCACACGGCACTTGCGGGGGGCTTTAATAAATTAGCCTCCGGCGGAGGTAAGGAGTCTTTATGATTACATCTGTCATTATCGCAGTCGCCGTGTCATTATTGGCGATCGTTTTAGCAATTTTCTTGTACCAGAAATTTGGGAAATCAAAGTTGACCACCGCTTCGCTCGAAGCTTCTCGGATCATTGAAGAAGCAAACCGCGAAGCTGACAACAGTCGCAAAGCCGCTGAAATCGCCGCCAAAGAACACTGGTACGGTGAAAAACTCAAATTTGAGAAGGAAACCGCTTCCAAGAGAAAGGAGATCGAAAAGGCCGAAAGAAGACTATCTGAGAAGGAGCGAGTACTGGACCGTCACGAGCATCTGATCGTCGATAAAGAAAAGGAATTGATGACCATGCAACACGATTTGCAGAATAAGGAAAGAATAATTCACGCAAAATCCGAGCGGTTCGATCAGATGATCAGAGAACAAAACGAGGCACTTCAGAAAATTGCCAATCTCTCGAAAGAAGAGGCTAAGTCTATGCTCATGAAGAACCTGGCCGCCGAAGCCCGACACGAAGCTGCCTCTATGGTCAATCAAATAAAGGAAGAAGCAAAGGCGAAGGCTGATGAAAGCGCACGCGAGATAATTCTCCAGGTCATCCAGCGTTGTGCCACCTCGCACACTGCCGACACTACAATCTCGGTCGTTCCGATCCCCTCCGACGAGATGAAAGGAAGAATCATCGGGCGCGAGGGAAGGAACATCAGGTCGTTTGAGAATCTTACCGGCGTCGAGGTTGTCATCGATGACACCCCCGAAATGATATCCTTGTCCTGTTTTGATCCAATAAGGAGAGAGATTGCGCGTATCTCCATGGAGAAGCTGATCACCGACGGTAGAATACACCCTTCGAGAATCGAAGACGTGGTAGATAATGCACGCAAAGAAATCGAGGCAATCATCAAGAACACGGGCGAAGAGGTAGTGCTAGAACTTGGCATAATTGGCGTGTCGCCAGACCTTATTAAGTATCTCGGCAAGATGAAGTACCGAACCAGTTACGGCCAAAACCTCCTGCAACATTCAAAGGAAGTTGCGTACCTATCAGCCTTGCTTGCGCAGGAGTTAGGCTTGGACCAGGTTGTTGCGAAACGAGCAGGTCTGTTACACGATTTAGGTAAGGTCGCCGACGGGACCTTTGAAGGTTCACACGCCCATGTTGGTGCCGATATTGCCAACAAGTTCGGAGAAGGCGAGATCATTGTCAATTCGATTGCTGCTCACCATGAAGAAATTAGACCCATATCGCCCTATGCGGCCATTGTTGAAATCGCTGATTCAATTTCCGGTTCCAGACCTGGGGCGCGACGCGAAACCATTGAGGCATATATAAAACGCCTCAACACCCTTGAAGAACTCGCGAGTTCGTTCGATGGTGTCGAACGGGTATTTGCCATACAGGCGGGTCGCGAAATTAGAGTCATGGTACATCCGGAAAAGATATCAGATCTCCAAGCTGAGGGGCTGGCACATGATATCGCGCGGCGCATTGAGGAAGAAACCCAATATCCAGGACAAATTAAGGTGACGGTGATAAGAGAGAAGAGGGTAGTCGAAACAGCGAAATAAGACCTGAAAATCCGAAATACTAAATACGAGACGCGAAACAATATCGCATACCAAACGACCAGAACCCGTTTTGTGTTTAGATAATTAGAGTTTTGAATTTGTTTAGAATTTCGATATTCGAATTTCGGATTTAAAAAAGTATCCCTAGTATATCCGCAGTCAATAAAATCAAATAATGCAGCAAAACACACGGTAGAAAGGTGCGCGCACGCAGTCCAATTATGCCCAAGAATATTCCAGCGAATATCGCGCCGTAGGCCTCGATCTGCGGTTTCTTGAAATGCACAATCGCGAACGGGATAGCTTGTATCAAGATGCTCAGTCTACCAAAGGTTCTCTCGAGGCCAAACAACATGAAGCCCCGAAAGAAAAACTCCCACCCAAGCATATACCAGAGTTGAATCAATTGGTAAAAGAAGAAATAACTCATCCCATGGGTTGCCTTGCGGTATAATGGATAGACATTTTTGAGGTTTGTGAACTTAAAAGTAATAAAAAGAATAATAAGGAAAATTGCGTAGAAAAACAACACCTCCTTCAACCATTGCTTAGGATTCCCGAGGCTTATTCCGAAATCCTTCGGTTCGTGTTTGAAGACAAAGTAAAGGAAGAAAGGTGTAACGACGTATATCAAGCCAACCACGATGAGCCTTTCAACGAATACATCCCTAGGTAGTATGATATGTGTACGGCGCAGGAATATTGCAAAAAGTAACACCAAGGTAGAATAGATAATAATTGCAGCAGCTTCGATGTCTATCTTTTTCAACTCGTCGAGATAATCCTTCAATACTTGTAGCATTTGAAGATTATACACATTATGTGGTCCCAATCAAGGACCACAATAGCAAAAGTTAACAACGTATAGCCCTTAAGCAGGATCTGCGACACGTTGGTTCTGTTAACATTTTCTGCAACCTCTGTAATCTATCTGTCATCACCGTAATCAATTACCAATGGTCTTGATTTCGAGAATAATATGTTTAGAATAATGCATGAACTTGTTGCTAATAACCACAATGCTCATTCAGCAACCGTATCAAACAAACCCAGTAAGAATCGTCTCCAGTGCTACTTTCAGACTATATCAAACACTCATCTCGCCATCGCAAGGCGACGTCTGTAACTTCTCACCATCCTGCTCGCATTTTGCCAAAGAATCAATAGAAAAATACGGGATTTTATGGGGCTCGCTTATGGCATCGGACCGATTGCTACGCTGCAACCCTTGGGCCAGTGAATCATTCGACACATATTACAGCGGGACCCGGGACCACAAAATTCATGATCCAGTATCTAATAACTACATATTAGGTACAATAAAAAAAGAAATCTGGCATCAATGAGATCAATGAGTATGTAGCTACTATCCATGATTATTGCCATCCTGTTCCTTCTAACTCAGAGTGAATTATTCGAGCCCCAGAATGTACTGAAATTCGCTGATCACCTCTTTGCTCAACAGGATTATATGGCAGCGCTAAGTGAATATCGGCGCTATCTTTTTCTCGGCGACTCCGAAGTGGAGTACATACACGAAAGAATTGTCGAATGCTTAACCCAACTTGGACGATACAATGAAGCAGTCATCGAATCGGCAAACATCAGAGATACAAACAAGCGTAACTACACGAAGGGGTTGATCTACTTCGTAGCTGGTTCAGTGGATTCATCCCGAAAGTATCTGCAGCAAGTAGATGTTCCTTACGAGAAGGATGCACGCAGGATGATTGGCCTGGGTCATGCATACGAATTCGAATTTGATGAAGCATCCGAATATATCGCACTGCCCAAGAATAAACCGTCATACAAGAAACCGGCGTTGGGAGCCATTTTCTCTCTTTTCCCAGGCGGAGGGCATTTGTATGCCGGCCGCTTTGGCGACGGGTTGTATTCGTTCCTTATTGTAAGCACCGCAGCATTGCTAGCATACTATTACTACGACCGGGATGAAGATGTCAAATTTGGTTTTGCGCTCGGCGCCGCAATACTACTATATGGCGGAAACATCTACGGCGGTATCAACGCTGTGCGCAATTATAACTATTACGAGAATGAAAAATGCTTACGACAGATCTTACAAAACCAATAACATAATTTCTTAGCGTGTTCATAGTAATCGCACTATTCCATCAACTAGTACTTGCCGATTCCCTTCATGCAAATGGGTACCACGAAACTGCACGCATTGAGTACATGCGGGCATTCTTTTTTCATCCTGAACTCAGGCAAGAACTCGGACCACGATTACACTACGCCATCTCGCTGCTCAACATGGATGAAACAAAGGGCATCAACGAACTAAGCAGCATTGTCGACGATTTTCCTGAATTGCCAGACAGTATCAAAGCCGAAATCGCGCGCCTGTATGTACAGGTGAATAGACATTACCTGGCCATCAATCTGCTGAGCGACACTGAAGAAAAAGAATTACTTGGATTGATCTACCTGTTAGACGATCAGCCATCGAATGCGCGTAACACTTTCGTCGAAGCCGGCGATTATGAAATGGCTGGCCAAATTAACGAATTCATAAAAGGTCCACAGAAATCGGAAAAAACCGCGGTCTTGCTCTCACTCTTCCTACCCGGCCTGGGTCAAACCTATGCAGGTAATGTTAGCCAGGGCGCTATGGACTTTTTTTTAAATCTAGGTTCGGCATACCTCTTCTACAATGCGCTCAGGCAGCACAAATATGTTGATGCAGGCCTTGTGTTTTTCTTCTTGCTTAACCGCTTCTACATGGGTTCACTCCATAATGCCCAAGAATTGGCCTTCGAATATAACGAAAAACAACGTCGGGAATGGCTGAAGATTATGTTAAAAAAATACTTTAGCAGCACTGAAGTCGATTAGAAATTATCTAACCTCTTATATCGCATGCAATATCGTCCTAATCTCTCTGTTCATATAATCGGTCCGAGCGCCTGCCGAGTGCAGCGAGGCATCGTTGTAATCCGTTTGAACATCGCTGTAATTATAGAAGCAAAGCTCCTTGACAAATCACGATTTATGACTATAATTCCCCAAATTATTGATGTCCTAAATCCCCACCATTTTCGCTCAAACCACGGGGAGACAGGGCCTATAGCTCAGTTGGTTAGAGCGCACGCCTGATAAGCGTGAGGTGAGTGGTTCGATTCCACTTAGGCCCATACCGGAAGGGTAGAAAATCTGGTAAGCAGACTTTTAATATGTCTTACCCCGGTGAATTGAGATTGTACCAATTAAGGTACAGAAATCATAACAAGAGGGCATTCTTAATCTGCCCTGAGTAGTGTTAGAAAAAGGAGGAAAAATGGTTAAAATCGCTACACTACTGGCAATAGTTGCTTGCTTGACGATCGTCGGCTGTCAGCCTCCGGAAGGCATGGCAGGGGTGAGCAAAGAGGATTTCGATGAGATGGGCAAGCAGGTCGAAATGCTAGAAGCTGATGTCGCAAATCTACAAGCGGCAATCGAATCGCTCACCGAAAGCTACAATGCACACATCGAAAAATTCCACAAAGGTGGTCAACCTGCACCCATGCCACCTAAACCAAGCAAGCCAACAAGAGTAGGCGGGAAATAAGGAGGAAAGATGAAGAAACTCATTAGACAACTAGGTATCGGTTTATTATCACTAACCCTTGTTGTCCTTGTCGGATGCGGAGATGAAACAGCGGGTAGCGAACCAACGAATTTCACATTGACAGCAAGTAGCGATGGTCTATCAGTCATACTCTCTTGGGACGAGCCCGCAGATGGTCAGCCGGACGAGTACATCGTCTATTTTATGGCAGTCAATACAACCGACTGGGTGATCGGCGCAACCCTGGATGGCAATGTCTCAAGCTTTACTCATGATCCTTCAGGCGCCACTGGTGATTATTATGTTGCTGCAGACTTCGGTGGGGACGAGTATGATTCGGATGTAATGACCACGATCCCGGTCCACACTGCTGCTATGACAATATATGAATTGGAAGCTGCGGGTAATTCCGGCTATGGCTGGGGGCTGTCAAGTGATTTCACTGGTAGTACCTATTCCATGGCTGATGATGCCAATGCTGCTCTGGTCGATTTCTATGTAACCAACTTCACTGATGATCCAGTGGGTGGACCGTGGCCAGCTCCTTGGAGCATTGCCAGCCCTGACTTGGCACCCAATGACCCAGGTGGAAGCTTTGTCCCGACAGCGAACTGGCGCCAGAATTGGTTCTCGGATCCCATCACGGATCCGCAAGCAGCTCTGCCCAATTACGGAGCGACTACATACTTCAACTATACCGAGGGCATTGAAACCGATCCAACCTATATCGGTGTTTATCTCGGTACTGAAGAGCACTATGGACTGGTAGAATTCAGCGGCGTGAACGCTACGGCTGGTACCATTAATGTGGAAGCTTGGTTCCAGACGGTTCAAGGATTACGCTTGATTGAACACTAAGCTTGAGCAATTGAAAAAAGGCGGGCCTTTGCCCGCCTTTTTTATTGACATGTCAACCCATAAAAGTATAGTAGTATAAGTACACAACCGAGGAGGCAGCATGAGTACATTACTAAAAATCCTAATCATCACAGCTTGCCTTTTGGCAACGACATGTGCCACAAAAAGCGAGCTGGAAGAAGCCAAAACCAAGATTCTCAGACTCGAGAAAGATATTATCGAAATCAAGCTATACCTTAATGCCCAAAAGAAGTATGTTGATACACTGATTGTACAGAACATTAGAGAACTCCAAAAATTAGATAGGGTCTACAGACCCACGCCGTGGCCGAATGGTCCACCACCGCCAGATAGTATAGGTAAACTTGAGTCCCGTTTGGAGGAAATAGACAGAATAATAAAATAACTGAACAATAGAGAACCGAATTCCTTAGTGGACCGGGCGGGGTTAACTTCTTGGCATCGCCTCGTTCGCGCGCGCGGATACCCTCAATGATACCAGTGTGTATCGTAAAGGTTATCAGGAAAGCAGAGTATCAGTGAGGTTATATCAGGATACCAGAACATCAGGTTAAGTAATTTGTGCAACCGGGTAGGTTGCCTGATTTCCTGATATGCTGATACTCTGCATCCTGATGTCCTTATATTCTGGTGTGTTTTTCTATTACACCTGCCAATCGTAAAATCCGCATTCCAGGATGCCCAAATTGCATAACCGCCACTGCGTTGACTTTGGTGATTTCGTATGTATAATTGCACTTCGGAGGTATCATGAAAAAGATAGTCCTTCTTTTACTGGCGATTACGATCGCAGGCTATGCGCAGTGTTTATCGGCTCCGATAAACACCAGAGTGGGTCTGAAAGTAGGTTTTAATCCTGGAACATATGACCCCGATGATGGGTTAGATGAATTGAAAGGAACGGGTATGCACTTCGGCTTGGGTATGGGTACCGACTTCTTGAACCTGATATCGCTGGACATGGGTGCGCAATTCAGAACGACCAAGTATAGCAGAGCAGAGCCGCTTGGCCGCCGTACCTATTCGTATAACAATCTCTACTTTCCAATCTTCCTTTCCCTAAAAGCCGGGATGTTACCCATGATATCACCTTATATAGGCATCGGTCTGGGCATAAACGTCCAATTTGACGGTAAACAGAAGTGGGAGCCCAATGGCATCGCCATAGAAACACAAATCGAAGGTTCTAATACCAACGCATTTCTCATTCTTGGAATCGGCGCCGAAATAAAACTGATCAAACTCAGAATATCCCCCGAATTCACGGCTAATATCAATTCTCAAGCTGATGATCCGGACACCCCGGATCGAAACGAAAAAATCACCGACTACCACCTCTCAGTTGGCCTATACTACGCACCTTAATACACTCTATGCGTGAATACGGCATAGATATTGGTTCGGTTAGTCTCAAGCTGGCCGAATTTCATGACGGAAATCTAGTAAGAACGCAATATGTGAAGCATAAGGGGAGTCCGTACAACCTGCTTCTCGACATTCTCAAAAAACTAGAGGAAATTGACCAGCTTGTCCTAACCGGTGGTCTGGTGAAACCATTGACCGAAATCCTTGGCGCAATGCGCGTAAACGAAGTCGAGGCAACAGCTACCGGAGTCACGTATTTTCATCCCGATGTCAGATCAATAATCGAAATTGGGGGTGAGGATTCAAAGCTCATCAATGTTCATGGGGGCATCAAAGATTTTGCCTCGAATACGATCTGCGCAGCAGGCACCGGAATTTTCCTGGATCAGCAGGCGCGAAGACTATGCTTTGATATCGAGAATTTAGGTGAGGTGGCTCTTCGATCAAAGAGCCCGGCACGCATCGCCGGAAGGTGTTCGGTCTTTGCTAAGAGTGACATGATACACCTGCAGCAGATTGGCACCAAACCGGATGACCTGATCGCCGGTCTCTGTCTTGCCCTAGCCCGGAATTTCAAGAGCGTTATCGCCAAGGGAAAGGATATCAAAGCACCCGCTGCATTCGTCGGCGGAGTAGCAGCAAACGAAGGTATGGTAAGGGCTTTCCTTGATGTTCTCGAAATCGCTCCTGAGCAACTGATAATTCCAGAACATCATAATTGTATGGGGGCAATTGGAGCGGTAATATCTGTAAGAAAAATGGATTTGCATTCAATTTATGCAGGTCATGAGAAACTAGAGCAATGGCTTGCTCTACCCAAGATCGTTAAACGTTTGCCACCCCTGGACGGCAGAAAGCGCTCACGGCTTCTAATCAACTCAACGCCACCGACTAAGAAAACACGGGCCTATCTGGGCGTCGACGTGGGTTCGATATCTACCAACCTTGTTGTGATCGACGAACAGGGCAATCTACTGGGGCGTAAATACCTCTGGACCAGAGGCCGACCGATCGAGGTGGTACTGGAGGGACTAACTGAGTTGAAGTCAGAGATAGGAAACAATGTCGACATTGCAGGGGCAGGCACTACTGGCTCGGGACGCTACCTGATCGGTGAATTCATTGGTGCCGATATCATAAAAAACGAGATCAGCGCACAAGCAAGAGCCACCCTTGAGATTGATCCAGAAGTCGACACGATATTCGAAATCGGTGGTCAGGATTCAAAATTCATCAGTCTGCAAAACGGAACAATCGTCGATTTCGAGATGAATAAAGTCTGCGCTGCCGGCACTGGATCCTTTCTTGAAGAGCAGGCAGAGATATTGGGCGTAAAACTTAGCGACTTTGGAGATCAAGCCCTGCAGGCAAAATCACCGATCAACCTTGGCGAGCGTTGCACCGTCTTCATCAACTCAGAAGTCATACATCATCAGAAAGACATGCAAGAACGCGAGAATTTGCTGGCCGGTTTGGGCTACTCGATCGTCTGCAATTACTTGAATCGTGTCGTGAGTGGTAAGCGGGTCGGCAACAGAATTTTCTTCCAGGGCGGGGTCGCGGCTAATAAAGCAGTAGTTTCGGCGTTTGAACAGGTCTTGAAAAAGGAGGTCACCGTTCCACCGAATTACGACGTGACCGGAGCAATCGGCATAGCCATGATCGTACGCGACAGTAATATCGTTACAACAAGATTTAAGGGACTTGAACTTGCCTCAAAATCGTACTCTTCCAGATCGTTCACATGTCAGGATTGTAGTAACGAATGTGAAATTAACGAAATCAAGATTACGGGCGAAGAGCCAATCTACTACGGCGGAAGGTGTGGCAAGTATGAAGAAAAAGAAAAGCAAACTGACCATGGCCTGCCTGATTTGTTTAAGATGCGTAACGAGATTTTTTTCAAAACCGAAAACATCGAAGGCATTGAAATCGGCATTCCGAGAAGTCTGATCACGTACGAACTATTTCCGTTTTTCTACGAATTTCTAAAGCACCTAGGTTTCAAACCAATTCTGTCCGAGCCGACAACGCGTAAAACCATCGAACGTGGTGCCGAATTAGCCATCGCAGACACCTGCCTCCCGGTCAAAATTGCCTTGGGTCAGATCCAAAGTCTAATTAGCAAAAAAATAACTAAACTCTTCATCCCCAGCGTCATAACCATGCCGCTCCAAGATGAAATTTTCGCACGCAGTTATGTGTGTCCGTATGTACAATCGACACCGTACATTACCCGTGCCATATTCGGCGAAGACGTCGAAGTCTACTCGCCTTACTTGCATTTTGACCGCGGCACCGCGGGCGTCGAAGAATCACTTGTTGAATTCGGCAAGAAATTCGGCAAATCAAAAAGAGAGATTAGAAGAGCAATTACTAATGCCCACGCCTACTGGATAAATGTGCAACAGCAAATCAGAGAGCTCGGCAAGCGTACCCTGGAGGGTGTGAAAGACATCGCGTTCGTTGTTTGCTCAAGACCTTACAATGGGTATGACCTAGGTATGAATCTAAACTTGCCGAAGAAGCTACGCGATTTGGGTGTACTGGCAATCCCGATCGACTTTCTAGACTTGGACTACAAGGCGATCAAAGACGATTTCCACAATATGTATTGGCACTATGGTCAGCGTATCCTGTCTGCGGCTCACATGTTGAGTAAGGATAATCGGCTTTTCCCAGTTTATCTGTCGAATTTCGCCTGCGGTCCGGATTCCTTCCTAACCAAATTCTTCAAGGAAAAACTGGGTGATAAACCGTTCCTGCTCATGGAAATCGACGAACACTCGGGTGATGCTGGATTCATAACGCGCAGCGAGGCTTTCTATGACAGCATCAAGGGTGCAAAAAGAACCGGAGAATCAAGAAGTATAAACTCTAGAAGTGAAGTTCAAAAAGGACGCAAAATATACGTTCCATACATGTGCGACGGCGCGCGTGCTCTGGCCAGTGCCATGAAACATAGTGGCATTGATGCCGAAGTCATGCCCCCGCCGGACGAGGAGTCCGTCAATATTGGACGGCAATTTACCTCGGGGCGTGAATGCATACCCGCAATCATCACTGCCGGTGACATGGTCAAGAAGATAAGAACACCCGGCTTCAATCCCGAACGCAGCGGTTTCTTCATGGCCCAGGGTTCTGGCCCGTGTCGCTTCGGGCAGTACTACAGACTACACCGTATCATCCTCGACGACCTAGGATTACAAAATGTGCCGATTTTTGCCCCGAATCAAGGACCCAGCCTGTTCGATGATCTAGGACCCATGGGTATTAGATTTTTGGGTTCGGTCTGGGACGCACTCTGTGCGGTCGATGGGTTAGAGGCGAGGACCCGAATGATAAGACCGTACGAAAAGACTCCCGGCAAGACAGACTTCATCTACCGACGTGCCCTCGATGAGGTGTGTAGACTCGTTGAAAATGGTCAGAGTATTGTTTCATTTTTGAAAGATGTACGAAAAGATTTGGATTCAATCGAAGTCCAGAAGGCCGAGAAACCACGAATCGGCATCGTCGGTGAGATATACGTCCGCTCTCAACCTTTCAGTAACAACTTTGTTATTGATAGACTCGAGGATTTGGGTTGCGAGGTAGCACTGCCCTCAGTAGGCGAGTGGTTCCTCTACACCAACTACACGCGGATAAGAAGTTGTGGCTGGTTCAATCAATACCGCCGTATGATATTCACTAAATTTTTTGATCAATACCAGAAGTACCGTCAGAATAAAATCTTCAAAATTCTGGGCTTAGCTCCAGAAGCATCAGTGATAACAGTCCTGGATCACGCAAGTGCCTACATGCATTCCACTTTGGAAGGCGAAGCGGTAATGACAATTGGCAAGACCGTTGATTACATAAAAGAACACTTCTCAGGGGTGGTCAACGTAATGCCTTTCACCTGTATGCCGGGCAATACAGTCACCACAATATATAAGAAAGTAAAAGAGGACTATCCTGATTTTCCACTCTTTAATCTATCCCTGGACGGCCTCGACCATGCCGTCGACGCCATGCGCCTGGAAACCTTTGTCACCCAGGCAAAGAATTACCAAAACAGCCATGGGGTCAAATCTAGACAATAGACAAATCCATCTGTGTAACTAATCATAACCGTGGCTAGACCCTTAAGAATTCAATATCCTGGAGCATTTTATCATGTGATGTGTCGTGGTAATAAGGGCCACAACATATTCCTTGATGACGATGACCGAAAGAAGTTCCTTTTTCTACTAGCCGAATCTCTGGAAATATATCAGGTGATTCTGTATGTATATGTTCTGATGAATAATCACTTTCACCTTGTGATCCAGACTAAACGTGCAAACTTAGGGGAATTCATGCGTCGATTCAATATCTGTTACACGGGGTGGTTCAACTATCATCACAGTACATATGGACACCTTTATCAAGGTCGATACAAATCATTACTTGTCAATTGTGACGAATATTTGCTTCAACTTTCACGCTACATCCATCTGAATCCTGTACGAAAGAACATCTCGCGGTATGTTGATTATCATAAACCATGGCACGTTTTACAGAGACATCAATGGAGTAGTCTACATGGCTATCTACACCACAGAAAAACCATCGATTTTACCAATTATGACCTGCTATTAGAAATGGTAGGAGGCCGTCATTCATATCGCCGATTTATCCTAGATGGTTTAATCAAAGGTGTAAGAAATCCTTTTGACGACGTACAACATCAGATAATCTTGGGCAACGACAATTTTGTAGCACGTGTGAAGAAGGAGTATATGAAAAAAGGATCCTTACGGGAGCAACCGATTTATCGAAACATGATACGAGCCGAAATCGCACCTGAAATTATAATCTCTTGTGTGACCGACATTCTAGGAATCAGGCGCGAAAATTTGCTAGAACGATATGGTAGTGGTACTGCACGTGGTATTATAAGTGATTTGCTATATCGTTATAGCGATTTAACGCAACGTGATATCGGTGATCTCTTAGGCATCGATTATTCATCGGTTAACAAGGCACGTAACCGCCTACGGACACAGATGTTGAAGAAACAACAAATTCTGTCGCTATACCGGAAAATTGAAAGACGAATAAAAAGCAAATTGTCCATTGTCTAGATTTGACCCCATCGTCTACTAGAGTACGAAATACCCGTGCACATCCAAACCGCATTGCGGACATTTGCCATCATGCGTAATCCTGTTTTCCACCGGGGTTAGGCCAGATCGTGTGATCAGCAATGCATCACACTCCGGGCACGATGTGTTCTCGTAATGATGACCCGGGACATTACCGAGGTACACAAACTTCAAGCCCAATTGCTTGGCCCTTTGATATGCCTGCTCCAAGAAACGAACCGAAGTAGCTGGTGCCGAGTAATTGTACGCAGGAAAGTATCGCGTGATATGCCATGGGATGTTGCCGAGCTCGGCAAGAATCCTTTCCCCTATTACCGATACGACTGTTAAATCATCATTGACCCCGGTGATCAAAAGGGTAGTGACCTCGACGTGGATTCCGCTATCACGCATCACTTTGCAGTTACGCCAGATTTTCGCAACATTCGCATGGCAGTATTCCTGAACGGTTGCACG
>LJUJ01000018.1 GCA_001303785.1 Caldifarciminota bacterium SM23_42
TTGGTGTCGATGCTCACAAAATACACACCTTGTGATACCTTGCGGCCGTGTTCGTCGATGCCGCGCCACACGATATCAAACGGTTCTGAGTCTACGTTTTGATTTTCTGACGTGAAGACGCACCGGCCCGCAACATCATAGATCGTCAAGCTCACCTGTTGATTCTCCAGTCCCTGAAACCTGATGCATAAATTACCACGACAGGGATTGGGATAGGTTGTGCATGTGGGCAGGGTTGTTAGCCCAGTCCTTTGTACACGTACGCCGCTCGGCATGATGTTAAAATACCCCATGATCGAGTCAACGAGGATCAGTCTGGTCGAAGGCGGCATACTGTCTGCCAAACCGCTTAACTCAATCGATATTCCTATGGTCTGATTATTAGCCGCAACCCCACAGTTGAAGTTATTGAAGACGTTCTTGAATACTGCTACACCACCAGTTGCGGGATCTATACGATCGATGGAACTATTCTCGCCTACATAATTAAAGCTCATACCTTCGGTAAATGTGCCGGCAATGCCGGCCACACCGGTGAAGTAACCGATGTTATTTGATATCGGCGTAATGCAAAAGTAAGGAGAAAAATCAAAACCACCTTGGCTCGGATCATGATACCAGACATCACCGCCTTCCATATACATCCTACCACCAACTGCCAGATTGTATTCGATTTCAGATACGACGTAGCTCGTATCATAGATTGTGTAGTTATCCGGGGACATTCCCAGACAGACAAAGAGCGATTTATAGATGTTGACCGAATCACGTGGGAAATTTTGTCGGTAATCACCTACGAAGTTGAGCTGCGAAAGCTTGGTATTGATGATTATGCCACTGCTGTGATTCGGGTCTGGGTCCCAGATCAAATAATCCCGCTGACCGATATAAATGCCGAAGTTTAGGGTATCAATATAGACTCCGGCGTTTAACGCGAGCCTTAGATTCGTAGGATGGGCAGGCGGTGCATCAGGATCCGCCGCGATGATAAAATAATCCGATTGATTGAATGCAACGCTTTCCGGCTCAATCGTGCCAAAGCTTGCCGTGCTATCGATAATGGTCAGCAAGGTGTCATCACAGAGTAAGTTGCCGGAAACGCTTTCTGCCGGACACGAACCGCAATTTTCTATGAACAACGTGAGTTGCGCCGTGTCACCGGGTGATATGTACTTGAACGAATCATTTACCAGATAGTTGTGATAGACAAGGTTTGGCGCATGGTTAATCAAGTTGAAGTCGTGAATCCATAGCGAATCGAGTGAATCGGTGATCCGGAGTCGCAGCTTGATTTCATGTCGGTCCGGACAGCTCGAGTCGACGATCACATTGTAACCATCCTCCGTGGTCCAGGCCAAGTCCATGGGCAAAATGTCACCAAAGTTTTTGACCGTGTCGTCCAATGCGAAATACTGATCAGTCTCCTGCTTCTGTAGTATGCCGTAAACGTTTTCGGCAATAGAATCGCCGATATTCTGCACCCATACGGGCAATTCAATATCCTCGGCCGGATTAACCTGATAATTTCCGTTGCCGCCAAGCGTGTCTAAGATCATATGTGCTCTAAAGATAACATAGGGTCGTGGACTGTAAACAAGAAAGTTGAAATACGACACCCAGGTCGAATCCAAGATATCGTGTACCGTGAGTCGCAGATTTATCTGATGGCTGTCCGGACAATCAGGATCAATCAGGACATTGAAACCATCATCCGAGGTGAATGCCGAATCCAAAGACGCAATGGTGCCAAAGGACTTGATGGTGTCAGTTAGTTGATAGTAACTATCGGTCTCCGCTTTCTGGAGAACGCCAACTACATTATACGCGGTTGAATCACCGAGGTTCGCCACCCATACGGCTAGTTCAATTTCCTCGCCGTTATTGGGCTGGAAATTGCCGTTGCCGTTTATCGTATCGAGTACCTGATAGTTCCAATATGCCACAAATGCTCCGCCAGAATAGCCGCCAACCACTGTGTCATAAGCGGGAAGAAAATTCCTGCCGGTTACGGTAATGAAAGCGCTGTCCGGGTAATCCATGGTATCAACGAAGACCACATTACCGTTAGGACCTGTGCTTCCGTAGTGATACAAACTAGAATCCAGCCGTGCAGTAACACAGACCAATGCGTCTTCCACGGGCTGCATATTACATTCGACATGTACGGTTAATGTATCGCTCTGCCATGCATGAGGCGAGTGTGTGACTTCCAGTTCTTTCGGCGTCGAGGTCCACATGGTCATCGCCGGATCGCCCAAACAAGTCCAGCTATAATACTCAAGCGAGTCATTGAAATCTGCGTAATATTGTACTCGGCCTGCTTCTGCAGCCCGGCCGAGTGTAGTGAGGCTGTCGCAGAAAATACTTGCCAGGGTTCCCTTGGTGAGAGAACTGCGCATCTCTGCAGCACCGTATAATGTTGTTGTCGTTCCAAAAAAACCAACCGTGCCTCGTGGCTCATCCGGAGTGCCGGCATTTAGCCACCATTGACCAATGCCCTCGACCGTTCTGCATGTTGCAGAGATTACAATCGGCAGCTTGAAACCATTGAACATGTCCCAGGGATAGATCCACGAGAAGGGCCAACCCCAATGACTAACGCCCTGACCGCGGAAGATTATGTGTGTACGCCCATCATTTATTGCGTCGATAACATCCTGACTGGAATCGCCGAAACTATAAGCAAAAGAATCGATATGTATGAATCCAGCATCAACCATCAATTGATGTGCATAACGAGCATCAGCCCAGTAAACCGAGTCGGAGTAAGGTGGTCCACCGTCTTCGAGGACAATCGTCGTTCCCTTGCGAAACCAGGTGATATCACCGAGATATGGTTCTTTTTCATAACCGAGAACCTTGGCAACTACTGTCTTGGCTTCCAAAGTGTCGCTTGCCCAGAAGCGCCCCGGGATTATTTCATTTCTAAAATCCCCGGTGATATTGGTGTAGTAATTGTCACTGTTGCAAATCACCATGCCGGGGAAGATGAATAGCGGAAATGGTACTTGGTCATCGTTGCCAACGAGCAGCAAGTATTCTGGTCGCAATGGCCAGTTATTGAAGGCGTTGAACACGTAATTTCTTATTTGGGTTGAATCGCTACCGGTTTCGGTAGTGGTCACGATTTTTGCCTTGAGCCCTTTGTTCGTTTTCCATTCAGCCAGTGGAGCCAAGGCATCGGCATAGTCTGGATGAGTTATTATGAGATAGCGCGCACCAGTTTCTTGCGCAAGGCAAATCGCATAACAGACGGATATGATAATACAGATCCTTGCCACTTGGTTCCACGCTCCTTGTGTCAGTCGATTATGCTTGACCCTGAATGACATAGTGTACTTTTCAAATTATTATAGTAAACCCTTAAAGATTGTCAAGCAGACGCGGCCGCAATCGCACTACGAGGTTGTCATAAACTACGGCTGGATTATTTGTACCTGCTAAAAAACCCAAAAGAATATCTGTTTGCTCTTAATATAGAAATTTGCTGCCGCTGCGGGCGGAGAGTCGGTCTCCATATCCGCTCTTTACACACTACGCTCAACGCGCCCTCTTTGCCTCCGTAGTCCTCAATTGCCTTCTTCTACCTCTTTCGATCATATAGCCCTCCTAGGAGGATCTACGACAGGTTGGTTTGTTAACAAAAAGGGGGATGGAAAATTCATCCCCCTTAAATGCGTTATGAACGCGTTGGATTGTTATCTCAATACCGTCATCGTTTGTGTCGCGACATTTTCCTGCGTTTCGATTCTGACAAAGTAGATACCAGCGGTGAGATTCTGATTGTCGATGTTGAGTGTGTATTCACCAGGCGCCTTTGATTCGTTGACGAGATTGGTAACCAATCTACCAGCCGCATCGTACACAGCGATCCTCACGTTACCTTCACTGTGAACATTATAGGCAAATCTTACATTGCCCCGTGATGGATTGGGTGCGAGACTGATAGTGCCGATTCCGAGTTCTTGACCAGGTCCTTGCGCGATACCGGTGTTGCCAAAATGATCGAAGTAGGGCCTGTAAGCCATAGCCGAACTCGTGTATATGATGGCGGAGTAACCACTACTACTCCTGGTGATCCATCCGGCAGTTGGTCCCCATATGCTGGTTGCGCCATAATCGTTGATGCGATACGGTGTGATGAAGTCAGTGGGAGTCGAAGACGGCGTCCATGTGAACATCGTTGAGTCGCCAGGATCCTGGTTATAGGCAACAGTGAGCGAACCGCCAACCTTTCGGGAGCGCAAAGTGCTTTGATTCTCATCGGCACCGCCGCCGATAACTGTTCCGTAGGTCCAGTTCACGCCACTGTTCGTGCTGTAGTAGTATGCTAAGTTGTCACTGGTGCTGAATTGAAAGGTGACAAAGATCCAACCGGTTTGCGTAGCACCATGGGTATACGCAATGTCGGTATAGGCCAAATCGGCCGCACCGGAGTTGTTACTCACCTGCGCAGAACCGATCCAGCTACTTCCATAATTGGTGCTTCTCTTGATACGGACCTCATTGTTAGTGGTGAGCCTGTCGTCCACAAACGTGACGGCGACGTTACCACCCGCACCCGCAGCAACTTGTGGATAAGGATCAATGCCAGGGTCGACAAACAACTGCTGCTGGTCTACCCATTCATTACCATCCACGGCATTGCGTGCCGCCCAGATATCCAGGTTAGTTTCTGAAGGAATATAAGTGCAATAGAGCCAGCCGCCAGTTCCGATGTCAGCATCCAGATCGGCGTAATCAACATCAACGGGGCTTACCTGCTCCCATACTGCTCCAGTGCCATCAGTCCTTATTCTTCTGGCGTAAAGCGTCTGCTCTCCACCGGGTTCATACCAGATGCCGAGATAGCAAACCCAGTCCTGTCCACCCGCATCCGTAACCACACGGACCTTAGGATTTTCGATATAGCCATCCATATTGTGACCGGCGCTGAACAGATTCCACGTTACTCCATGATCCGTTGAACGGAAGACAATGAGGCTGTCATAGGTCGTATGGTACGTATCAAAGCAACAGTAGATATCTTCTGTGCCTGGGTCTTCGTCAAAATCCTGACCGGTTCCAACTTCCCTGTCCGATATCAATATGTCTTGGTCCCATCTATAATCCCAGCTGGATGAAGATTCACTTTTTCTTGTCTTCTGTCCTTCGATAATGAATGGATATGTCGTGGCTGAGGTTGGATCGTCCGGATCAGGTAGGTCTTCGTTCCGTATTACAGGTGGTTTCACTCCGCGTACAGGACCATCTGGAAGGTCGTACTGTTCTCCGGAGACTCTAACACTCTGGGTAGTACTTGCTTCTATGTCGCCGCTTTGTCCTTCAACCGCAAAGAGGAGTGTTGCCGACATCAAAAGCAAACATATTGTTATGTATCTCATCATTCCTCCTTAATCGTTCTTATGCACAGATGCTATGTTTGTCCCCCATCACCTCCATTCGGTTAGAGCATACATTTAAGTCTAACTACGTATATAATATCCATTACTCTCAAATTGTCAAGAGGGTCTTTGTGACACGCATACGTTAGTGAACCTAGGTTAACTAATCCGCGCTCGTATTGTAAAAGTATAAGAGTTGATGCCTGTTTCTATGTCCGCTCTTTGCGCTTTACGCACTGCGCTCAACGCGCCTTCTTTGATGCCGCTGATAACAAACTGATTACACTGATGCTTTTTACCTGGTGTTCTGGTCTTCTGATATCCTGCCAACTGATCCTCTGATATGCTTTTTATCATCATTGCAATCTGTTCGTTATCGCCGTAATCGATGGGTGCAGTGCATCCAGTGACATAATGGTTGCAAACTGATGTGTATCGTGCATCAATGTCTTCTTAGGAGTTATGCCTGTCCCCGTTAGCCGTAACTTTTTGCATTTGATTCCGTCTGCTCTATTATACTGGATTTGAAATAGCTTCATGATTACATATGATTTCGTATTCGAGTACATTAACATGCACATGTGCGTATGTTATACTAAAGTTTATAAAGTATGGCTTTGGGTAGTAAGAAAGGAGGACACATGAAAATCCCAAAACTGACACGTACCTTACTACTGACATTTGGATGCACGGCAATGCTGGTCGTCGCTTGCGGCGGAGAAGGTATGAGGACACTGGATCTCGATTTCACCGGAGTCGATCCTCTGTCAAATGACTACCACTATGAGGGATGGGCTATTATTAACGGCGAGGCAAGATCGACCGGCAAATTCAATCTCGATGCGGCCGGTGATTTCTTCACAGTTGGTGGTGTAGAGATTCCCAATGGCGAGTTCGATGTCGACTTTGATCTGGATGATGCGACTGTCATTGTGATAAGTATTGAGCCTGCTGGCGACACAGATGCCATTCCATCTGACACCAAGTTCCTTGCCGGTGACGTAGTTGGCGATGATGCTGACCTTACGGTTGCGGCTACACAGGCACTGGGTGATGATTTTACTACCTCCACAGGTAAGGTAATCCTGGCAACGCCGACTAATGGTTCAGGAACGAATGAGCTAAGTGGGATTTGGTTCTTGGATTTGGGCAGTGGCTCGCCAGAAGTAGGTCTGTCGTTGCCGACCCTGCCAACAGGTTGGAAGTATGAGGGTTGGGCTGTCATCAGCGGACAGCCGGTTACAAGCGGTAAGTTCACTGCCGTGGATATGGCTGATGAATCCGCACCCTATAGTGGTCCGCAGCCAGGGCCGCCTTTCCCAGGTGAGGATTATCTTGAGAATGCTCCGGCTGGTCTTGTGTTCCCTACAGACCTGTCCGGAGATATAGTGGTGATCTCGGTTGAGCCTGATCCTGATGATGATACGGCGCCCTTTGTACTTAAACCGCTGGTATACCAACTACCAACTCCAGCCCAGGATCATTTCACCTATGACATGGATAACCAGGCAGGTATGACGTTCCCAACTGGTACCGCGTCCCTAAAGTAACGAGTAACATACAGGAAAGTTATATTACCGGCTGCGCCTAGATAGCGCAGCCGCTTTCTTATTACATACACATGCGGGTAGCAATTTAAGAACTCGGATTCGGGGACAGGCATAACATTCTGAACATTTTGTAAGACAAGTACTTTGAGTATGCGCCGTTTGGTTAATCCCTCCTTGATATGTGGAAATTTGTTAAAAATGTTATGCCTGTCCCCAGTGCGGTCAGACACGTACCAAAGGTTGACATTTTTGCGTTCCTAGATACACTTAATCCTAGAAACAACGTCGTCCTTGAACATTCGCTCGTATGAACTATATAACTCACTTACATATGGCCTGCTCTTTGGTTTATTTCTGCATGGCCGCGTTCGTCTTGTATAGGAACGTCCAAGCCGCGCTCAACCGCGTCACGGCCGGGATTCTATTGTGCCTTGGTGTCTGGAGCTTCGGCATGACCTGGGTGCACCACCTGCAAAGTACCCAGATTACTGCCCGATTGTATGACTATATTAGCTCGTTTGGTTCGTTTGGCTTCGGTGTTTTCGCACTGTGGTTCGCTCTGCTCTTTGCCGAAAAGAAGAAGGTGCTTAATTCAAGATTCATTTACGTTTTTTTCGTGACCGTGCCAATTTTCTTTATTGCCCTGGAATGGAATGGTGTCCTGGCGGTTGATTACGTGAAACAGCCTTACGGCTGGGGTACGGTCTGGTCAGGGTCCATATGGATGTATCTCTTCTACGGTTATCTCGCGATCTTTCTTATTTCGACGTTGGTGATCATTGCCCTATACGCGCACCGCCAGGAAAATCCACCCCAGAAAAAACAGGCACGGATTCTCTACATAACCGCAGCAATTTCCTTTGCCTTGGGATCAGTCACGGACCTGTTATTACCGGAACTCAATATCTACTCAATTCCGGCGGTTGCCGACATTATCGCCTTTGTATGGGCAGGTGGTTTGGTGTATGTCATTGTGAAATACAAGTTTTTGGTCCTCACACCAGAAGCCGTGGCTGATGACATTATTACAACTATGACCGAGGCATTAGTGTTGCTCAATCCGAAAGGGCAGGTGGTAAGCGTTAATCAGGCAACCTTGGGTCTGCTCGGGTACTCAGAGAAGGAATTAAAGGGGAGAGACCTGCGAGCGATTTTTGCCGACACCGAGGTTGCGGACAAAGTACTACGTGAGGTGATTCAAAAAAAGACCGCACGCAATTATGACTGTGCGCTTAGAGCCAAGGACGGAACCGACATCGGCGTTTTACTCTCTTGTTCGTTGATTCAGTATGACGACGCTGTGTCTGGTGTGGTCTGTGTGGCGCGCGATGTGCGAGAGCAGTTGCAGGCACGTGAGGAGATCGAAAGATCCGAGGCGCGCTATCGAGACCTCGTTGAAAAGGCAGGGATTGCAATACTGATCGACAACAGAGACGGGTCGTTCCGCTACTTCAACAAAAGGTTTGCGGATCTATTTGGGTACTCGATGAAAGAAATGGAAAGGCAATCGATTCGAACCCTTGTGCATCCAGATGATATCGAATGGGTCATGCATCACCATGAAGGTCGCTTTACAGGACAGAAGATGCCGCACCGTTATGAATTCAGAGGAGTCAAAAAGGATGGTTCGACAATATATCTGGAAATAGATGTCACTGCCCTGCGTGAACGAGGCAGAACAGTGGGCACCCGTTCCTACATTTGGAACATTTCCGAGCGGAAAAAGATTGAGGGAGAATTACACCGCACGCATGGCGAGCTGGAAAAGCGCGTGCGGGAACGTACCGCAGACTTGGTGCATGCTAATGAAGCGCTGCAAACAGCGCTTGCTGAGAAGGAAGTATTGCTTCGAGAGATCCATCACCGGGTCAAGAATAATCTGCAGGTCATCTCGAGTATACTCAACCTGCAGAGTAAACACGCACAGGATAGTCATACGCAGGCAGTGCTTGAGGAGAGCCGGAGCCGTATTCAATCAATGACTATGGTCTACGAACAGCTGTATGGGTCGGAGGATTTGAGCCGTATTGATTTTGGCAAGTATGTGCGTAACCTCACCCAGGCGCTGTGTGCGTCCCACGATGTTGATCACAAAGCGATCAAACTCAATACCGAGGTTGGCGAATGCCAGCTAGATATTGGGACCGCAGTTCCGTGTGGTTTGATCATCAGTGAACTTGTCCTGAACGCATTGAAACATGCATTTCCAAAGAACGTTGAAGGCCAGATTGACGTGTTGTTTAACTCAGGCAAGAATCGGCGGTGCACCCTGACCGTCAGGGATACTGGCATCGGTCTACCCGAGGATCTGAACCTGAATTCGGCCAGCACCTTAGGTTTACAGTTGGTGCGTGCACTTGTCGAGCAGCTCGAAGGTCATATTGAAGCCGTAAGAAAAAAAGGTACTCAGTTTATCGTCACTTTTAGAAGTGGGGACAGGAGGAGATATGCCAAAGGCAAAGATACTGGTCGTCGAAGATGAGAAAATCGTCGCGCTGGACATCAATAATGTGTTGAACAAGCTTGGCTACGATGTGCCCGCGCTTGTCGCCTCAGGCGAGGAGGCCGTACAAGAGGTCAAGCGAACAAAACCGGATCTAGTACTAATGGATATTGTATTGAAAGGAGCCAAAGATGGCATCGAAGCGGCCGAGGTTATCCGGCATCGATACGGAACACCGCTCGTTTTTCTCACTGCCTATGCCGATGATGAAATACTCAAAAGGGTAAAGCATATCGAGCCTTTTGGTTACATTCTCAAACCTTTTCAAGAAAAGGAACTCTACAGTGCGATTGAGATCGCGCTATTCAAACACGGCCTTGAGAAGAGACGCAAGCGGGAGCGTGATAAATTCCGACGCAGCTCCCGGCGCATGATGAAAAGCTATGAAGCGGCTGTCAATTCTCTTTCCGAAGCCGTGGAGATGCGCGATCCTCAGTCGGCAGGCCACCAGAGAAGAGTGGCTGAGCTGTCGTGTGCGATCGCACGGGAAATGGGATTGAGGGATAAGACGATTGAGGGTATTAGGTTAGCCGGATTGATTCACGACGTGGGTAAGATACGTATACCCGTCGAGATTTTGCGCAAACCTGGCCACCTGAATGATGATGAGTTCAATATGATCAGGGAGCACCCGAAGGTGGGTTATGAAATACTGAAAGGGGTGGATTTCCCGTGGCCGATTGCGGATATGGTACTTCAGCATCACGAACGATTAGATGGTTCTGGGTATCCGGAAGGAATCAGGGAAGAAGAGATTCTTCTTGAGTCGAAAATCCTTGCAGTCGGCGAAGTCGTCGAGACCATGCTGATGCATCATACCTATCAGCCGTCTCTGGATGAAAGCGTTGTGCTGGGCGAACTCATCAGAAACAGAGGTACGTTGTATGACCCGTTAGTGGTCGATGCGTGTGTAGTTCTTTTCAAGGAAAAGAAATTCGAATTTGCGCAGTAAGGTCAAGAAAGGAGTTGTGTGCGGCGAGCGCTATTTTGGCAATCGATACTTGTCTGGGTTATTTTGGCGGTTCTAACCATACTATATGCCATTTTCCGGGAAGCCGTTTTCATCCCGGTGACAGGCATGGATGGTACATTAGCACGCGCCGTACTTCTGCCCTTTGCTATCATTTATATTTTTGTTATTACATTTGTCTTTTTGAAGAAAACCGGGCACACATACAGTAGCCGGGATACCTTGATGATTGGACTTCTGTGGTTAGTGTTGACCATAGCCTTTGAGTTTACGTTCGGAACGCTGGTCATGGGGAATTCTCTGGCTACATTGCTCGCAGATTACAATATCTTCGCCGGGAGGACGTGGTCGATTTTTTTGCTCGCGATATTCCTTGTGCCCCTTATAGTTGGTAAAAGCTTGAAACGGCCCTAACGAATCAAAGACCACGCGAAGCGCAAGAAATCGGCTTGTTGTTGTGCCTAAATATGACAACGTCCGGATAACAACTCGGGTGTCGTAATATCCCAAAAATTTGCCGGAGACTTGACATTCTGAGAATTTCATGTAATCTAAGGCTATTAAGGGAGAAAAGATGAAACGATGCTTGTTGGCGATTATAGCACTTGGTACGCTTATTTCCGCTCAGGAAATAGGCGCCCGTTATCTGATTATAACCCATGACAATTTTTATGATGCAATTAAACCTTTGGCTCAATGGAAGCACAGGAAAGGGATGAGAACAAAGGTTGTGAAGCTTTCTCAAATCGGGTCATCAACAGCGCAGATCCATGACTATGTTGAGAATGCCTATGATAACTGGCAAATACCGCCAGAATTTTTGTTGCTGGTAGGCGCTCCTAACTACATACCTTTCTATTACTATGGGGGCGGATGGAATTCTTATTACTCAGACAATTATTACACTAACATGGATTCAGATGTTTATAATGAAATACTTTCTGGCCGTTTAACCGTACACAGTGTAGATGAAGCACAAACCGTCGTAAATAAAATACTCCTTTATGAAATGACACCCGACATCAGTGACTCACTCTGGTTTACCAACGCGTGTCTGATAGTGAGGGAAGATTACGACTCTGATGACACGATTTATTGGAACGACATTAATCATGCGAAAAATCTGATGCGTAGTCACGGATATGATGTCATTGATACCTTATCCAGGTCAGCAGGCGATAATGCGTATGATGTAGTTGAAGCGGTCAATGAGGGTAGAGCATTTGTGCTGTACCGTGGTAGTGGTACCAATAACTGGGGTTCTCCGTTTGGTGTATATCCTGACCAGACACAGAATGGCACGAAACTCCCCATTGTGCTATCCATAACCTGTAGGACAATCGGCACGAGCACCACGCCAGCCACGGCAGAAAAGTGGTTGTTAACCGGTACGCCGTCATTACCCAGGGGAGGCGCGGGATATTTCGCCACGACGACTACTATCATGAATGGTGCGTACCTGAGAAGCGCAACGTGTAGAGGTTTCTTCAACGCTTTATTTCAACAGGGTAAACGGACATTTGGGGAAGCCTGCGAGGGTGGTAGAATGAATGTTTACACCCTCTATGGCAGCACGAGTGAATATCGTGGGTTTACCACGCTCGGCGATCCGGAGATGAACATTTGGACGGCAATCCCCGAACCACTTGAGGTGAGTCACGATCCTGCGTTGTCGCTTGACGATGATTCGTTGAGGGTGCGCATTCATTTCGATGATGCGCCGTTGGAGTCGGCGCTGGTATGCGTTGTGCTCGACACGCTTGTGTATCAGCACGGATACACCACAAGTAATGGTGATATCATCTTCTATTTTGATACACTTGACATTGGTATGATGGATATTACCGTGACCGCGCGTAACAAGATTCCTTACCTCGATTCGATTCCGATTATCATGACCGGTGTTGAGAAAGAGATGAACTTGTCCGCGTCCGGTCTTCAGAACTTTGCAGTTTATCCAAATCCCTTTAGCGGGGTGACCGATATTCGATACGTGATGTCCGATAAATGCCGAGGTGTTGAGCTGAAGATCTATGATGCGATGGGTCGGGTGGTGAGGAGTTTTCATGTTGGGCCCGGCGCGCCAGGTGGTTCGATATCCTGGCACGGCGATGACGATGCCGGCAGGAAACTGCCAGGCGGGGTCTATTTTATCCATACTTCCACTACCGATGAGCGGCGGTCGATAGCAGTAGTGCTATTCGAATAAGACCGAGACGCGTTTAAAAACCAATCTAGTAAGAAATTCAGGCAGGGGGGTTACTTTGTGAAGACAACAATTTTTTCACTGAAGATGTTCTGAACAGTTTTATACACAGTAAAGTATATGCCGGGATTTACGTTCTTGCTGTAATTATCTCTTAGATCCCATACAAACTCAACCTGTCCATTAGGTAATACTGAACCGACGAGGTCGCGGACAGCCCTACCTGTGATATCAACAACCTCTGCACTTAAAAGATCATGGTGCCGACGTTCACTAGAACAGCAAAATCTAATCGTAATTTTGTTTTTGTGATGTGCAATCTGGATCGAGTTCGTTCGTCTTTCCGTCCGGTCTTGGGTCTTGGTTTCTTCACTTTCTTGCTTCGGTGTATCATGAACAGTTGTTTTTAGGGTATCAAAACAGTCTACTACCATCCTTCGCGGCCGCTCATCCGGGTAATCATAAGTTGCTACGACCCGAGGTATACGCAGTATCTTGAAATAATGGGTTTCGTCTACTCTCGTTACAACATAGGTTTCGTCTGAGACTGGATGGAGGGCAATAGTCCGTGGGATTTCGTTTTCTAGGTTTGAGTTGTACCACGTTTGACAATAATTATCTGAATACCACACCCCAGGGTAGTATGGGCCACTCCACCACATCTGGTTGGCAATGATCAGGCGCGGCGCTGATGATACGTTGCGAATTCTGTACTCGGCATCAATCGCGTCAAACGCGCCGGTTCCCGTGTTCCAGCTCGCGCCGCCATCGAGGCTTTGGCGGAAACCGATCTTACCGCCGATTCCTACGACATCAGCATTATCCGGATGGCTCGCCATACAGAAATCAAATCTGCTCCACGGTCCCTGGTCATAAACCGTATCCCAGGTTCTACCATGGTCTTCGGATTTTCTTACCGTCATGCGCGATCCAACGGATTTCAAACTCAGGTACAACGTGTGTGGGTGTTCCGTGATTACCCTCAGTTCGCTGACAACAGAGTGTGGGTGATCATCGTATAACATTATCCAGCTGTTGTTTGAGACAGTTGTACGATAAATATCACCGTTCTTGGTAACGGCAAAGATGTAATGGGATCTCGGACTCTTCTCGATCTCGTATATCTGGTTTCCTTGTAGACCTACGGGAGACCAGGCACCAGTGCAATCCCTTTGCCAGACGCCATCAATTGTTGCCGCGTACATAACACCCGGGGACAATCCGTTGACTTCGCCGCAGATGATATCATTTGTCCAGAGGTCAAAGCCCGGTAGCCTAATCCAACTGGTTCCTTTGTCGCTGCTAAACCATATTCCATCGCCACTAGTCGTGTAGATGTGAGTCACATTCGCTGCAGCATACGAAAAAGTGATGAGTATGAGTAACACGATGCCCTTCATAATGCTACGTATTGCCTCCTCCTATATAATTATAGGAGAAAGACGGCATTTGTCAAGCCGACCAGAGAAGGTGCTGCTAAGTTAAAAAACGAATAGCCTTCCGTACAATGGATACTTACACTATCATTGTAATCTGTTGTAATCGGCGTCCCGCTAAGCGAGGATCCTCGAATTACCCTGAATTATTATCATAAGTGAAAATTCGGGATAATCGAACTGCGAAGCAGTTAACAACATATAGCCCTCCCAGGAGGACCTACGACAGGTTGGTTCTGTTAGAAGGCTCCGCGTTCTTCGATGCCACTGATAACAAACTGCCTACGCTGATGCCCTATCGGCGTGCGAATATTGCTAAGATTATTCTTCGAGTGAATCTCGAGCTTGTCGAGAGATGAATCGAGAAGTCACACAATGAGCGGCTGATTGATGTTAGTCGCAAATGACTCAGCGACACAATGAAATAGTGACTGCATACCGGCGTGTGTCGTGGATCATTGTTTCCAGAAGATTGATGCCCCCGAGTGTATTATTCTCGTGCTAATCCCTCAATAAGACACATCTCCTAACCTGCGTTCCTTCGGCAGTCTTCAATTGATAGTAATACACACCATTCGGCGAGTTCCCGGCATCAAGAATCACAGTGTGATAACCGGCATCCATGTGTCCGTCGACAAGGGTTGATACTGCCTGGCCGGTGATATTATATACGGTCAATGTCACTTGACACGCATTTGCCAGTTGAAAGCCGATTACGGTTTCGTCATTAAAGGGATTCGGGGTGTTTTGCAGCAGAACAATATTCTCCGGAGATGTTGTCTCATGTTCATAAACACCGGTGTATAGCTCAATCGGGCCTAATGGAACCAAAGTATGTCCTTCAAACCCGGGATATTCTGGCGCGTAGCGGAGGATTTTAGACAATCTATTTTCTGCAGGAGGGATTATCGTTCCCTGGTATACAGGTCCGATATCTGTTACTGGATTGATGTATATCCACACTATTTCAGTGTCGGGTGCTACCTCAAAGAATTTACCATTGATCGCTTCGCAGATTAGTGTATTACCGTTGGGTAGCCGTTGTGCACCGGACCAGGTTGATGAATAGAAATCCAGTGGATTAGGAGCTTGATATATCCAGATCGGTTCATCGGGACCATAGGTTGTATCGGGTCCGATCGCGTAATTACCCGTGCTGTCGATTGGCGGTACGATCTCGTCAACTGTCGAGTAATTACCCTGCGGGCGTCCCTGTCCATTATTGAAAACGAGTATGTTTGATGCGCCTGGATTTCCCTCCTCGATCCAAGAACCATCATGCGGAGCAAAGAGCTTTCGATCAGAAGCGGTACCGTGGCGGTACGTTTGAGGATTACCCCACCGATAGAGCAAGTCACCGCCTTTACCGTAGTCGCCGCCACTATGACCTGCGGCTTGAGCCGTGGTCGTGCTATGATCGATGACCCATATCTCACTGAATTTCCTCACGGTTAGGATGATTTGATCGAGTTCCTCATTGTAATCTATAGCGTTAGTGTGCATGCAGTCCGCTATCCCTGCATTGAGACCGCCTGGATCCCAGTTAAGGTCTATGAGCTCGGGATGGTCGCCAACGACTCCATAATTTTCTTTGGTGCTATCAAAATCCTGGATCAGGTGATCCCATACGTGCCATTCCCATACAATATTACCACTTGACGGACCGGTTGGTTGAACCTCAATGATATGGTCTGGCCATAATTCTCCATCGACCAACAGAGCGGTGTCACGCCCGGCGGCGATAGCCTCTGCATAGCTCTTGAGTTCCCATGCGATCATGAGTACATTACCGTTTGGTAACGGCTCGATGTCGTGGTGAGGGCGATATTGATCACTATTGTAGGTGAACTCCCAAGTAGTGTTTCCTTCCCAGTCAATCAGTTCGACAAAGCCGCCGGCGCCGGCAGTATTGAAGTTTTGGTTTGCAATCCTTGATGGACGCAATAACTCACCCGTTTCCAAAAAATATGCCATACCGGCCACCCTATTCGTTCGTTCCCAGGAGTGTACGAGCATGCCATCGTTGTCGATAAGATAGGTGAAGGGGTAGGGTATCGGAGAAAAAAGCGTATATCCATTGAAAGAGGTTGAGTCGTTCAGGATGAGTCCAACGGTCTGAGCTCGTGCGCTGATGGTTACTATCATCGTGCATAGAAGAAAGGAAAGAACACTTTTCCTATAAATCGATAGCTTCATGAAAGTACCTCCTTTAGGTTAATTTGACGTCAAAGCCATTCTGCAACAATCTGAAGGCACCGAAGCGGCTTGATGCTGATTTGAATGCAATCGTTTTTGGTAAAGACTGCATTATTTCCTTTGCTTTTTCGTTAGAAAAGCCACACTTTTCCAACAGCTTGATACCATCTTCTGTCGAGACCTTACAGCTTGTTAATTTAATACGAAGTTTTGCTGGCATTATTTCTCCTTTCAAAAATCCATCTCTTCGTGCCTATTTTTCACCGTATTTTCAATCAAGATTTTCCGCGATTTTGCCGGTATAATCCTGTTATATTTTACGGTGGTAGAAAAATAGCGTGACGACCACAAGCAGCGTTACAGAAACTGAATCCTAAGGTTATTTCTGTATCGTGTATTATAACCACTTTTCTTAGATTGTCAACACGCACCATGTAGAGACTGTTATTTCGTGGCACCGCAGAAAAACGTTCAGTGTACGAACATTCAGTGTGTACTGTGCCATGAATCTTCAGTGCATTGAGTGCCTTCAGTGTCACCTTGACACGGTGCAGGATGTTGATTAGACTCTTTGGATTAAGAAAAAAGGAGGTTGGCAATGAAAATTGCGATTATCGTTGTAAGTATTGTCGCATTGGCGTTGATTATTACGTCGCTTTACTTAGCTGATGCGAATAAGAAACTTGCACTGAGAGCAGACAATCTGGAACAAGAAAAAGAAGCGATTGCTGCCGAGCTCGAGTCCAGAATCGCCGCGATCTCTCAAGAAAAGGAAGATGAGATTGTGCGTATGAAGAGCACGTATGATGAGCTCGTCGCCAGCATGCAGAAGGAAATCGAAGAAGGCCAAATTACAATCACCCAGCTGGCTGATCGGTTGTCGGTCAGTATGGTCGATAAAATCCTTTTTCCATCCGGGGAAGCGGAAATCACCCTTGAAGGTATTGAGGTTTTGGAACGGGTTGGAAACGTGCTGAAGAACACTCAGAACCAGATGATTCGTGTTGAGGGGCACACAGACAACGTGCCGATACATCCAAACCTGCAGGACAAATTTCCGACCAACTGGGAACTATCGACGGCACGCGCCACGAATGTCGTGCGTTTTCTACAAGAGAAGGTTGGCATCAAAGGAGTACGTTTGCAGGCAATCGGTATGTCTGAGTACCACCCCGTGGTGAGCAACGAGACCAAGGCTGGCCGCAGCCAGAACCGGCGAATAGAAATCAATCTCTTACCGGAATTCGCCGGCGGGATGCCGCTGACATCGGAATAAAATCAGCGAACAATGCGAATATCTGTTTTTCGATTGTGTTTTACTATTTGCATACTAGTCATCTCTTCGTGCACGGTTTCCAGAAGTCACAATGCAGTTGTAGCTCTGCCAGAAGATACATCAATGGAGACTGCACAGCAGATCATTATGGCTGTGCTCCATGATAACTTCATGGGGAAAATCAAGACCGAGTTCCCGTATCTTACAGAAGTGCAGCTAGAGTGGCTCAGTATCTACTGGCGTGTACAGCAGATGATTGGTGACGAAAAATCAACATTGTCTATAGTCATACGAATGCAGTATGGTGGTGATTTGACACAAGAAGATGCGAAAGCAATAACCGAATACGGAAAGACCATTGTTGAAAAAACGGTGGAGCATTATTTCAAAATGCAACCAGGTGAATCAATCCAACAATCTTTACTCGAAGTAAATGAAGTTTCTTTCGAAAAATAATGCCCAGAGAAAAAGCGATTGCGCTTAAGGCATACGAGAAACTGGCTGAACGTTATGCGGCACTGATCGACACCAAACCGCACAACGCTTATTACGAGCGTCCAGCTACCCTATCCCTGTTACCCAGCGTACGCGGCAAGCGTGTGTTGGATGCAGGCTGTGGTCCTGGTGCTTATGCTCAGATACTCGTGAAACGCGGCGCGAAAGTTGTCGGTGTGGACATTAGTCCCAAGATGCTGCGCCTGGCGCGTGACCGTGTGGGCAGCAAAGTCGAGTTCCACCAGGCAGATCTAGCAAAGCCCATGAGGTTTTTGAAGGGTGGATCGTTCGATGTTGTAATATCTTCTCTCGCAATTCCTTACATACGCGATCTCGCTCCTTTGCTCAAGGAATTTTATCGCGTGCTCAAGAATCCTGGTGTTTTGGTTTTTTCCGACGGCCATCCATTTGGCGACTATTTACTTTTCAAGAAGAAAAGGAAGTCAAAAAACTATTTCAAGACCGAACTGGTTGGTTTGACCTGGCGCGGTTTCGGTATTCCAGTGTACATCCCGGGTTATCGCAGACCGCTCAATGCGCTTTTGAATCCATTGATCGAAGCTGGTTTCATACTCGACCGCATTGTTGAACCGCTACCCACCGAAGAATTCAAGAAGGCCGACCCCAAACGCTATCGACAACTGATGCGCATGCCCGGCTTCATCTGCATACGGGCACGGAAGGAATAGCGCTGGGCTATCAGTATAGGGAGATATTCATACCCGGGCAAAAAGTGTAAAAAGTGTATGCCTGTCCCCCGGCCACGTATATATCACTGCAATCTATGTTTTTATCGTTGGCATCGATGGATGCCCGTGGCATCCAATGACATAGATGACATAATGACTGTATTTTTGAGGATATTATGGATCATTGTCTGTGAGAATTTTGTGCCCGTCTCGGGATGTTATTGATTTTATGTCTTGGCGTCTAGGTCTTTTATGTATTTGACAAAAGAGGCCAACTTCTTTCTTAACTCCGAATAGTGCTTTTTTTGATTTGCCCTTGCCTGCTCGGTCTTTGGTTTCGTCTTCTCTTCCGATTGTGCTGTTGCCAACATCCTCTTTAGCAGGGGCAGCATTTGTTCCAACTCCTTTGCCATTTTGCCGTACTTTGAGCTTTCAAATGCATCAAGAAAACCTTCTTTTACGAGCCATTCTCGAGGATCAACGGCGGCCTCGAGTTCTTCACCGCGTAGCCATGATTCATTCGCTTTATCGATTTCAGCAATGACTTCCGGGTACAAGTCTTTAACCGCAGTAATGTATCGTTCGGGGAAACTGTTGTCATCACCGTCGTATTTAATTAGTTCACACTCCTTATATTCTTCCTCGAACTTTCTCTTGATTTTATCATCGCCCTTCCTGTGGATCGCGAGCATTGGGGGAATATCAATATACAGCTTCTCACATAAGCGAAAAAGCGTCTGTCGGTGGAGAATGTCATCGAGCACGCGAATATTAGATATGATAAGGTTCAGTCTCTTTTGGAACTTTGCAATCATTTCGAGTGTTTCTGGATACGTACCTACGGCGATGATCCGTTCTCGACTCAGCAAATCACATATTCTCTTTCTGATTTTTCGGTTCGGTTCTATGAGCAGAATCATGTTAATTGATTATATGAATGCGAAAGCAATATGTCAATGAAGGTAATGGATTGAAGTTATGAAATCGGCATTTCTTTTGCGCGTTGACCATCGTTGCACGCCATAGGATCTGCAACAAATTGGTTCTGTTAACCGTATTCTACCAGTATTTCTCTCCTTGCAGGAATTTTTGCATTCCCTGTTTCTTGATTTTTCTTAGGTTCTTGAGATGGGCGTCGCCGTGAACCGGCTGTAGAAAATCGAGTGTGTGGCATTTTTCGAAATCAGTGCATTCCCAGCACCCCGTGTACTCCTTCTTTGTGCAGCAATTTCTTATTTTACACAAAGGTGGACCGCCTCCGTCTTGGCATGTGCGCTTGCACCGCAGTTTAACCATCATTCCTAGTAGCTCACAGGCTTGCTCGTAATTCTTATACGGTTTGAAGTATCTTGATATCACTTTAGCAAAACGTTGGAATTTCGTGGCACGCAGTTCCTTGCGCAAGTCCCGCGCCAGATCAGCAATCTTGCCTTGATAAATAAAACAGCTGCCACAATAAAGCCCGCAGTAGGCAACGAGATTCTTATTGGCTTTCATCTGAGGCGATTTCGATATTTCTGGATACGCGGTTTCTCTATTTCTTGCTCCACAACCCTACGATGTTGCCACACGGGTCAGTGAACAGACCATAGAAGCCGAATTCAGGTGAGATCTGAGTCTTTTCTTTGATTTTCTTACCGCCGGACGCTTCGATCTCGGCGAGTTTCTTTGCAATATCCTCAACTTCAATATAAAGAACCACGCCGTCCTGACTTGGTTTGCTTTCCTGGGTGAAACCGCCGCCTTGGTTATCGCCCGTGGAAAACATCACATAACCCGGCATGTCTTCAGTCATTTTCCAGCCGAAGATTTTGGAGTAGAATTCTTTGGACTTTTGCATATCAGTGGTTGGTATTTCAGTATGTCCAAAACCATGCATTTTTCCTCCTCGTTGAAGTAGGATAATATATCAACGTACGTGTTGTCAACCCCGTATGCCTTGAACACCAATTCAAAGGGCAGAAGAGAACTTACGAAGAGCATGGATTGGGGTTAAATCCCCGCTCTTTAATTCTTGAGTGAGCGCTGGTACGGGATCTTTGACTTGACCCTTGACAATTGTTGTTATTCCGGCTGTGACTACGTTTTATGAATGTCCTGCCGTGTTACGCAGGCAAGTATACGGGGTGGCTTTTGTCAATTGTCAAGATTTGACCCCGCGTGGTTGCTACGGGTTGATAGTCGGTTAGACATATTTATCGATAGCCTGTTTGTATCCCATGTTCAGTAAGAAATGAATGAACCAGAGTCGTTTGGGCCTGGCTAGTCTTCTTAATATTGACCTATATGAATAGCATTCCTTCCATGCCCATGCACATCCTTCATTCAGTCTCTCGCGAGACATTAGTTTTGGTCTGAAAACAGCGCCGCCATATCGACTCCAGTCTTTGGTGACGATTCTATTCTCATTCAGCAGTCTCGAGTAAACTGGCGTCCCAGGAAATGGTGTGAGGGTGGAGAAAGATGCTGAGTCAAGATTATGTCGTTTCACAAAATCCACTGTTCGTTCGAAGACACTTTCGTCATCATGATCAAACCCAAAGATGAACGCGCCATGAATTGATATTCCATGATCCTGTATTTTCTTGATGTCTTCGGCATAACGCCTTACAGCGTTAATCCTTTTGCCCGCTTCTTCTAAACTCTCCTGTGATAGAGATTCAAAACCGATAAATAGTCCCGCACAGCCGCTGCGCGCGGCCAGTTCGAGTAGCTCGGGATCCCTAGCTATAGTCAGTGATGCTTGACCTATCCATTTTCTTTTATAGGGTATGAGTGCTCGAAACAAATTCTTTGCACGTTTTGGCATGCCTACGATATTATCGTCTACAAAAAAAATCAGTATACCCTTGAGTGTCTCGACCTCTCTGAGTACATCACTTACTGGACGGGAACGATGGGTGTTTCCAAAAAAAGCGCTGACTGAACAATAACTGCATTGAAATGGACATCCTCTCGATGTTTCTACTGTGTTGAACATGATGTAAGATTTCCGGCGAAGCAAGTCTCTCCTCGGAACAGGCATGTTATCTAAGCTTCCGAAGCCATTTTGTTTGTAGAATTTCTTGAGTTTTTTTGATTCAATGTCACGTAGGACATTATGCCATATGGCATCTGCTTCCCCAATGACAACTGAATCGCAATGTTGAATGGCTTCCTGAGGCATGAAGGAGGGATGGAAACCGCCCATGACAACAGGTACGCCTTTTTGCCGGAAGGAATCGGAGATTTCATACGCCCGTGTTACGGTGGGGGTCATGGCCGTTATTCCGACCATATCAACTTTTTCGTCGAAGTTTATCTTTTCCAAATTTTCATCGACTACAGAGACGTCAATATCTGGTGGTGTTAGGGCAGCCAAGGTTATGATCCCCAAATGTGGGGCCAATTTTCCGCCGCCTGCGGGTATATGAGGTACAATTAACAATACGCGCATTTTCTTCCTCCTATTAAATTATTAGAATACGCTAAATTCCAGATGATAATGAATTAGCATAATTGAGAATTTGCAATTTGTCAACCTCCTTTTCGAGATGAGTTTTAAGCAAAATAGCAGGATCGGTGGCATCAAATAGGTCGAGGTCTTCGTGGGATTGCCGCGTTGTCCCTCGACAGGTTCCCCTCGGCTTCGCTCGAGACAAGCGGGACTCTTCCTGCCCGAGGCGGACACGCGCATGACCGATGCTTCTCACCGCAGGAGCAGAGGCGTAGATGATAATATCGCTGTTGCCATTTTTTCTCAAATCTTCGGTTTGATTGAAAAAATGAGCATGCCGATTTCGCTGTCGGTAAATCGTTTTTCGTCATTGTAATCATGGAGGGCGAAGCCTTCCAGGTAACCTTGACACTCAGCACTGCCAGCCTATAATTATATGGATGCATGCATTTATTTTATTGGTTTTGCTATTCGGGCAATACGATTTCACGATTGCGCGGCTGAAATACGGTGGCGGTGGTGATTGGTACGGAGATCCGTCGTCTCTGACTAACCTGCTGACCGCGATCAGCGAAAGAACAAACATCAGAGCCGCACCGCGTGAGGTAGTCGTGGAAATCACCGACCCGAAATTGTTCGAGCATCCTTATTTGTACATGACCGGCCACGGCAATGTGCACTTCACAGATGATGAGATAAAGATTTTGCGTAATTATTTCAGAGCCGGGGGCTTTCTACATGCCGATGACAATTACGGCATGGATTCATCGTTCCGGCGCGAGATCGTGAAGATTTTTCCGGAGTCGCCTTTAATCGAGTTGCCGTTCGACCACCCGATATACCATATATTTTATGAATTCCCGGACGGCCTGCCAAAAATCCACGAGCACGACAATAAACCGCCCCAGGGTTTTGGTATTTTCTATGACAACCGTCTGGTTATTTTCTACACTTATGAATGTGATCTTGGTGATGGTTGGGAGGATCCGGATGTGCACGATGATCCGCCTGAAAAACGGGAGCAGGCTCTGCAAATGGGCATTAATATCGTAATGTATAGCCTCACTGATTAGCATGCCAAATATCGAGATAATACGCTGCAAGACCAAGCAATACACAATACATCAGAATCTATCTGATTTCTTTGCAATTTTGATCTTTACCTGCGCCACCATAATCATTTCGATTGCGGTTGCGCTGTTTCTTCTCAAATCACCGTGGTATGGTCTGCTCGGCATCATACCCTTGCTCTTTTTCCGTCCGCGCGATCTCATATACCGGGCCCGAGAACTAGAAGAGAAGATCGGATTGAAAGGCGAAATCGTCAACAGTCTGCAGCTGTCAAGAATTCCCAAAGACAGTAAAGAGAATTATTCTCAAGAACTGATCCAAGCATTCATCGATGAAGCAGCCACGAGAATCGAGAAAATTGATACTCGCAGGTTTGTTGATCGCGGGTCACTCGCGCTAGCGGCGCGCTTCGTGCTGATCGCCGTAGCATTTGCCTTGATCCAACCGGCAGTCTTTCCCGAACGCTTTTGGTATTCACTCAATCACCGAATAGAATACAACGTATCGCCGGGCAGTGTTGATTATCCAAAAGACACACAAGCCGATGTTGCGCTGCAAATCTGGGGCGTTTATTTGCCGAAGATTGTAAACCTGCGGCTCAGTGCTGGTGAGGAAACAACCAGGCAAACAGTGAGCGTTCAGGACAACATCGCCAGGAGCACGGTAACTGTTTCCGAACCTTTGATCTACCATTTCGAGGTCTTTGAGCATAAAACAAGAAAATATGAGTTGTATCCGGTTGAGCCTTTGTACATTGAGAATCTATTTTTCCATCTTCGATATCCGGCTCACACCAAACTGGCTGAGGAAACGAGAACCGGCCGCCAACTCGTCGTTCCCGAGAAGACCGTGGTATATGTTCAGGGACGGGCGTCTGAATTGCTGCAAGCAGCCAATCTCGACTTCGGCGACACACTTGCCTTAACACATGAAGGCAGAGAGTTCCACGGAGAATTCGTGGTGACCGCAAGCGGTACCGCAACACTACACCTGAGAGCGCGCGGCGAATTGCATGAAGGAATCAGGATCTATGCAATCCCTGACCTTGCACCGTTGGTCGATATATTCTACCCAGGCACAAACGTGAATTTGCCTTATGACATGAAACTCGATGTCGGTATACGGTGCAGCGACGATTACGGATTGTCTGCGGGCACGTTCCACTTCGCTTTTGAGATAGATACTACGAAGCTCGTGGCATTGAAGCGAGGCGCTTTTGAAGATACGGTCTACATCTTATGGGATCTGTCAGATCTCGGCATGCTGCCGGGCGATGAGGTTTCATATTACGTAACGATCCGCGATAACAGCGGACAGGTAACCAAGAGCAATACATACTACGTATACTTTCCCACCATGGAACAGATGTATGAGGCGATCAATGAACAAGAGGCCATGCTTGAAATCGATATCGAAGACATGCATACCGAACACGGTGAACATATAAAGGAGGTCGCACGCATTCAGGAGAAGCTCATGAAAGAGCGGGAGTTGTCGTGGGCCGATCAGGAAAAACTGAGTGAGGCGATAAAAGAAGAGGAAGTAATATTGGAACAGATCAACCAGTGGCAGACAGAATTGGAAGAGACAATTGAGAAGTTAAATGAAGGGATAATCCTCGATCAGAAATCGATTGATCGCTTGAATGAGATTTCCCAAATACTCGAAGAGCTAGCACCCGAGGAGTTGAGAGAGGCGCTCGAGAACTTGCGGGTCGCAATGGAACAGCGTCCCGGTGACATGCAAAAGGCGCTGGAGCAGATGCGGCAGCATCAGGAAGAATTGGCCAAAGCTTTGGAGCGCTCCCTCGAGATACTTAAACGCTACGAGCAGGAAGAAAAATTGAGGCAAATCGCCGAGCGCGCCAAGGAATTGGCCGAGCAGCAGGTACAAATAGAGGAATTGACCGAGGCAGAGGATGGGCTGGCGGCTGAGAATCAGCAAGAGGTGGATCAGGGTATGGAAGAACTCATTGATAAGTTGAACGAACTGGCCGCCTCTGAGGGGCTGGAGGAAGAAATCAGGGAAGCGCTTAGGCAGATGGCGAACGAGATGCAGAATCTAAAGAGCGGAAGTGGTAAAGACAAAAAAACGGGGCTTCAGAACCTGGCAATGAATCTCGAACAGCTGTATGAAAAATTGACCCAGGGACGCTTTGCGAACCTGCGTAAGAATCTGTTGGAAAGCCTCAAGCAAATAATCGAGACTTCTGAAGCGCAAGAGAAATTGATAAACGACGGACTGAAAATAGATCCCGATTTACAGGGGAAATTGATTCAGGCAACCGAGACAATTGCCGAAAGTCTTTTTGCACAGCAAACCAAGAGTCTTTTCGTAAGCCCGGAATTCGGCAAGGGTCTGGCCAGGGCAACATTGCGTATGGAGCAGGCCCAAAAATACCACGACAACGCAAAAGTGGGAAAATTGAGAGCGACCGAGGCGATGAGGGAATTGAATCTAGTAGCACGTGATATACTCTTCATTCTTGCGAGAATGAAGCAAGATGGTTCCTCCACCGGGATAAACTCCTTCATGCAGCAGCTGGGGGATATCACTAACAGTCAGATGTCGCTCAACCAGGCATTGATGGGTATCCTTCCCATACCCATGCAGGGACTTAGCCAGGGCCAGAAGAAACAACTGCAGCGCCTTGCGGCGCGCCAGCGTGCGTTGCGTGAGGCATTGGAATCTTTGCGCAACGAAGCTGCGGCTGGTAGATACCAGGATGTCCTTGGTGATGTCATACGTGAGATGCAGGAGATGGAAGAGGATCTTTTTCAGTACAAGGTCAGTCGGGAATTGATCGAGCGGCAGAAAAAGGTGATATCAAGACTGCTCGACAGCCAACGTTCAATCCGCAAAGAGGATTTTGCCAAGAAAAGAAAAAGCAAGCCTGGCCAGGATGTCCGAGAGCGTGCGAGTCCGGCTCCGCTAGCCCAGGAATTGGGCGAGGATGAGCTCCGTGAGCTGCTTCAACAGGAATTGCGCAAACCGTACCCAGAGGAATATGAAATATACATCCGCGAATATTTCAGAGCACTACTGGAAGAGCAATGATCATATTATTCTTGGTGTTTAGCATTGAAGCGCGAATCGACAGTTTGGAAAATGCCTTTGCCTTGAATCGACAGCTTGAGACCTTACTTCAACTCAATGAGTGCTACGTAGCACGAAGCGAATACCACAAGAGCATCGAGTTGTTGAAAAGCAATCAGCAACATTATCCAAAGGATGAAGACAAATCACGTGTCATGTACGAAATTGGTGATGTGTTTCTATTTGCGGGGGAAATCGCAAAGGCTCATGATACTTACTTGCGATTAATTGGAAGGTACCCACGAATGGATATCGCTAACGATGCGGCCCTGAGGATGTACTTGGTCGAGGCGGCCAAGGATGATACGGTTCAACTGAAAAGGTTGATCAATGTGGTTCGCTTGTATGAAACCGCGCAGTATCTGGACGCCGTCGATTCAGCCCGAGTTTTGTTGAAATCGCTTGTTGGCGCCTATGCTTATTACTATATGGCACTTGCTTACGATGCGCAGGGCGAATTGCCGTTGAGCCTCAGTACCATCGTGGAATTGAATGAGAAGTACCCAAAGCACTCAATTCAAGAGGCCGCGCTCCTTCGGGCCGACATTCATATGAGGCTGGGTGAGCCAAAGAAGGCTCGCGAGATTTTAGAGGATCTTATTGTGCGTGAGCCGAATACAGTATATGCATTCAAGGCGCGTCAGAAACTGGAACTTATGGGCGCTACCGAGCGATAGCGGTTTTTCGAAGACCCCCTCTTAGGCAACCGATAACAGTGCGGTGATTAGTTTCTTTATATCGTCCGGCCCCTTGACTTCGTAAATCTTCATACCCAGATTTTGGGCTGGAATTAGATCCACACTGTAGCGATCACCAACAACAAGGCATTCATTCGGGTTCACGTCCATCTCTTTTGCTGCTTTCTTAAAGAACTGAGGATTCGGCTTCATGGTCTTGAAGCTATTATAACTGAAGACGCGGGCAAACAGATCCCGCACCTTGAGCGCTTCAAGGATCCGCTGTGCCTGTACCTCGTTGTTGTTGGTCAGAATAGCAAGGCGGCAGCGTTTTCTCAGGCCTAACAGCATTTCCTTCAGCTCGCCGTTCTGGGTTAGATAGTCACGCGGGTCAAAAAAATCTATGTTTTCCTTATGCCACATTTCTACCGGCATGCCGAATTGAACTAGGGTTAAGGTGTAAGGTACCGGGAAGCCGTGTTTCTTTTTCAGTTCTTCACGCCTGTCTTCGATGAGCGACTTTGCTTTCTTTACAGGAATTTTCTTGAGTTTGGCTAGAGCGTGATACGCAGCCTCAGCGAATTTTTTTCTTACTTCGGGACTCTTATATAGTGTGCCGTCTAGGTCAAATAGTATTACTTTTATCATATTCTGTTCCAGGATATCGTTCGTTTGTTGTTACTAAGCGGCGACCGTTACTGCTCGCTCCTCCTGAGTAAGCGCTCCCAGATCATGTCGACCTCTTCCTGATACTCCTTGATCGGTACGTCGTCATGCCATTTGAATAGGTGCCCGAATCTGCCCTGGAGATTTAAGAACTCAGTTATCGGTTTCTTTCCCTTGGGTTTGACCGTGATACGATACTTGCCATCCTGATATTCGTAAAGTGGCCAGACGCAGGTTTCGACTGATAACTTGGAAACCTTAATCGTTTTCTCTGGTACATATGCCCAGCCAAGCCGACACGGTGCATAGATATTGATGAATGAAGGACCATCCGCGTCTAATGCCTTGCGTACCTTGGTAACGAGGTCATTCCAGTAGCCAATCGTTGCTTGGGCCGCATAAGCTGGTTCATGGGCGATGATAATTTCTGTGAGATTCTTTCTGAGCTGCATCTTGCCCGGAATCTTGGTGCCAGCGGGTGATGTTGTAGTATGTGCACCGCGTGGTGTTGCCGATGAGCGCTGGATACCCGTATTCATGTATGCCTCATTATTATAACATACATAGAGTACACGATGACGTCGTTCGATCATGCCGGAGAGTGCCTGCAGGCCGATGTCATAGGTTCCGCCGTCCCCGCCAAATGCGATGAAGCGTAGGTCTTTCTTGACCAGACCTTTTTTCTTCAATGCACGGTAGGCAGCCTCGACTCCCGACATGGTAGCCGCAACATTCTCAAAGGCATTGTGGACATAGGGGACATTCCACGCCGAATATGGGTAAATCGTGCTGACCACCTCTAAACATCCGGTAGCCGCGCCGACGACAACTGGTTGTTCCGCAGCGGTCAGAACCATGCGTGCCGCAATAGTTGCTGCGCACCCGGCACAAGCCCGGTGACCACCAAGGAATTTCTCTTCTTGAGCTGCTAGTTGTTTTAGCGATGCCATTATTCCCCCCTTACTCCGTAGTAAACGATATTCTCGTCTACCTTACCTGATTTCTCTATGTCAAAGAGACCGGTGTATACGCTTTCGATATCTTCAATGCTGATGTCACGGCCACCGAGTCCGTAAATGAAATTTTTCATGAGCGGACGCGTGTTTGAATCATAAAGAATAGATCGGCACTCGTTGTATAGGTGACCGCCGAGTGTAGACATCGTATCTGAACGGTCCATGATTCCTAGAACCTTAACCTTGGCTATGGCTTTGAGCATTGCGTCCTTGGGAAAGGGACGGAAGATGCGGCATCTGACCAGACCGACCTTCTTACCTTGCTCGCGCATCTTGTCGACCGCGACTTTTCCGGTTCCGCCGGTCGAACCCATGGCCAATATGGCCACTACGGCGTCGTCCATCTTGTACTCATCGACGATCGGATAGTGACGACCAAACTTTTCACCGAATTCGTTCTGCACTTCCTCGATAATCGGTAACACATGATTCATCGCATCAATCTCTGAGCGCTTGTGTTCAAAGAAGTAATCCTGCAAATCCAGAGCACCCAGGGTTATCGGGTTGTCAACGTCAAGCAAAGACGTCTTTGCCTGACGCGTGCCCAGCCACTTGGGTACTGCATCATCGTCAACCATTTCGACACGTTCCATACCATGGCTGATAATGAATCCGTCGGTGGTAACCATTGCCGGGAGTAGCGCCTTTTCGGCGATTTTGACGGCCATGATCGTTGAGTCGTATGCTTCCTGGGTGTTCTCGCTGAATATCTGAATCCAGCCGGAATCCCGTGAGGCGAGTGAGTCAGAGTGGTCACAGTGAATGTTGATCGGACTCGACAATGAACGGTTGACCAGACAGATGACGATGGGCAGACGGAGTCCCGCTGCAATGAAGAGAATCTCGTGCATCAAGGCGAGTCCCTGAGACGCAGTCGAGGTCATGACCCGGGCGCCAGCCGAGGAAGCGCCGACGCAGGCGCTGATTGCCGAGTGTTCGCTCTCCGCAGGTACGAATTCAGTAGTGACTTTACCATCATGAACGAACTTTGAGAATAGTTGGACGACTTCGGTTGCGGGTGTGATCGGATAGGCGGCAACGACATCCGGATTGATCTGGCGCATTGCCTCAGCCATTGCTTCGTTTCCAGTTCTCGCAACGATCATTTTTCCTCCCTTACCATTTTGATTGCCTGTACCTTGGGCGGACATTCTTCAGCACAGATTCCACAACCCTTGCAGTAGCGGTAGTCAATTCCCTGCACCTTACCGTCCTTGACGATGATTGCGGAGTCCGGGCAGTAAATCCAGCAGAGAAAGCAGTTGGTGCACTTTTCCTCGTCCCAGATCGGTTTTTCACTGCGCCAGTCACCGGTTTCAAACGTCTGGCTCGAGCCACCTTCCAGGACAAGCCCTATCGGTAGTTCTTTCCAGCCTTTTTTCTCCTTCTTCATGCTTTTGCCTCCTCGTATGCGCGTTTTATTGCCTGGATGTTACCGTCAACCACATCCGGACGATTCGGAAACTTGTGCTGGAGGCGTATTTTGACAGAGTCGAGCATGTCTTTGAAGTCGAGCAGTTTGGAAACCTTGATTAGCGCACCCAACATCGGGGTGTTCGGGAGGTCGCGCTTTAGTATTTCCTTGGAGATCTTACTTGCATCCACAACATAAACATGTTGCTTGGTTAGTTTTAGTTCTTTCTTTATTTCTTCAGCAGTCTTCTGCGTATTGACCAATATCACGCCGTCCTCGGGTAGCCCATCGGTGACGTTTACTGTTTCCATTAGTGTTGGGTCCAATACTACAACAATATTGGGTGATTTGATACCGCAGTGTTGAAGTATTGGTTTATCAGAAATGCGATTGAATGCAAAGACCGGGGCACCCATGCGTTCCGGTCCATATTCAGGAAATGCTTGTATATATTTACCCGTTTCCACGGCAGCATCGGCAAAGAGAAGGGCTGCAGTCTTTGCCCCCTGGCCACCTCGGCCGTGCCACCTAATTTCGAGTAGTGCCATTTGTTGCTCCTTTCCTCCTTAATTATATAGGGATAAATTTATTTAATATTATCTCGGGCGAATTTCTGAGAATGATTTAGCTCACAATCTTAATCAATTCCCTACTAATAAGGTAACTTAATTATAGCGAAATCAAACACAAAGTCAATAGACGCCATGTGATACAGGATGCAAGCCCGCCCCGCTTCGCAAGGCGAGGCCGGGGATACACGATATACAGAGTCATTATGTCATTGAGTCCCGTTGAAATAACCTGAATTTCACGGGATAAATCACTGTGTCATTCGATGCTGCGCATCCATTGATTTAATTCTCGACGCAGCCGCCACGTTGTGGCAGCGCTACTCGAAGAGTATGTAATCTCTCTATTCGAGAGTGGGCACCACATCGCTATATAGCTGATAAAATGGTATCATGATGCTTCTCGACGCGCTAGCGCTTGCTCGAAGAATAAGCTACTTTACGGTTCGAGCGGAGGCCGCCTAAGGTGGGCGCAGTCGAGAACACAGCAGTTTGAGAAAGAATTTTGACAGAATATGTTGCGTTGCTGTTGGATTTTGCTTATAATGACATATGCAGTTGGTGCGGAGCGTCAGTCAGGCCAAGAAGATAATTGCGTCAATCAAGAAAAGGGGCATGAAAATTGGCCTGGTACCCACGATGGGCTATTTGCATGAGGGGCACTTGTCGCTCGTAAGGATTGCGCGCAAGAAATGCGATTTTTTGGTCGTATCGGTATTCGTCAATCCGACACAATTCGGTCCGGAAGAAGACTTCCGTAAATACCCGCGTGATTTGAAACGGGATTTGAGGTTACTGAAACTAGAAGGTGTGGATTTGGTGTTCTATCCTTCTGTGAGCCAGATGTACCCCGATGGTTTTCGGACGTATGTGGAGGTTGTCGAGTGGAGCAGGCTATTATGTGGCGCATCACGTCCCATACATTTTCGGGGCGTGACCACCGTGGTGTTGAAATTCTTCAATATCGTGCAGCCCGATATCGCAGTTTTTGGTAGTAAGGATTTTCAGCAGGCAGTGATTATCAAGAAGATGGTGAAGGAGTTGAACCTGAATGTAAGAATCGTAACCGGCAGGATTGTGCGCGAAAGTGATGGTTTAGCCATGAGTTCCCGCAACAAATATCTGAGTGAGAAAGAGAGAAAGAATGCCGCAGTTCTTTACCAATCTTTGAAATCGGTAAAGCGAGCGTACAAAAAGGGGTTGCGTAAGCCACGGCCTGCCGTCGAAATGATGGCAAAGATGATAGAACAGAAAGGCGGGGGGATCGACTATATCCAAACCGTAGACAAGGACACACTTGAGCCTGTCAAGAAATTAAAAAAGGGAACCCTTATTGCCGTGGCTGTATTTTTCGGACGAACCAGACTGATCGATAACATCTTATTGTAAATCCTAAATTCTAAGCACTAAACAATACCAAAATTCAAAATCCCAAACCCGGTTTTGGTCATTTGGATTTAGTGCTTAGAAATTGTTTAGGATTTAGATATTAGAATTTAGATTTTGAAAAGCACGTAGTGCTCTTATCTAAATTCCAGTATCCCAAAGTACTGCGGCGCGTGTGCAAACGGGATTGACCAGTAGCCGGCGTCACCGAGGCGTGGTTGCAGCCGTCGCATATTGAATCCCCATTTGTCTTCGCTGAACGGTGTGAGTTCTTGCTTGGCAATCTTTAATTCCAGAGTCCAGGCATTATCCTCGCGGCCAGATGCCACTTCCCATGTGCCGTTCCACGATACATCCCTGTCGAGCACACCATCTATCAGGCTGCACTTGCGGTCGAAAACCGCCCCGTTGCAGTTGATGATCGCTTGGTAGTAAGTCTGATGGTCAAAATTAGTGTCGAAGAATAACCAGACATTATCGTCGTAATATGTTGTGCCGTCATGTTCAAAGATGTCTGCACGGAGTCCGGAAAAATCACTTTCAAAACAACGCGCTGCAAAGTAGAGATTGTCATTGTCGTGCGCGAAATATATTTCGGTTTTTTCAACAGATGCTACGGTACTGGCATTGTAATTTGAAAATTGTGCAATTGGCACTATCGCCTGCCAGACATAGTCATCAAGCTTGCCGTCGATGACGGGCGCAGATTCTAATCGGTCAACAAACTTGTGCCGTTTCAGCGAAAGAATGTTATACAATGTGCAGACCTTCCCGTAGGTGAATGGATAGGCAAGCGTGAAGGATGGTATCGGAAAAAGATCGGAGCCGTCATGAACAGTCACGTCAAACTGGTATTCTTTGCTCTCTTCAGATGCGATAGCAAGCGGCATTTCGACCGGCGTTATCGTGTAGCGTCTAGGGTCAACCTGCCATTGAATAGGGTCTTTTAAAGAATCGGGGCCGATGTTTTCGACCGTAACCGCGACCGATTGAGTCACATTCTTTGCATCGTCATCAACGACGCAGTCGTCTATAGTAATGGCTTCTTCATCCAGTTGTCTGATTATTCTAATGTCCTCGAGGGTGACAACGTTGCGTACCAACGCGCTTTCTTTCTTGAGTACAGCAATGTTTCTTTCTTGACCCCTGACCGAGACCTTTAGGTAATGATAGAAATGGCCGCGTGCCGGATCATTGGTTGACATACCACCGCCCGAACTGCCGACATTGACGTATTCGATATTGTTGCGATTCAGATACGAGTATTCATGATGATGCCCGGTGAATACCACGTCTACTCCGTATTTTTCGAATACTTGTACCAATGTATCGGTGGTATTTTCGCGCAGCGCGTAAATATAAGTTGGTATGTGATAGAAGACAAAAATATTGTCAGCCTGTTTGTTCTTTTCCAAGTCATTTTCCAACCATTCCAGTTGTTCGTGATCCATTTCTTGAGGTTGCGCCCAATAAGTCATCGTGTTATCCAGTATAATAAAGTGGCTGTTAGCGTAATCAAATGAATAGTAGCGCTTGACTCCAGTTTTTTCTTCATAAATAGCGCGATCAATTTCGTTTTGGATTTCGTGATTGCCTGCCACGTAGTAGAATTTACAGGGCAACGTCTCAATGGTCGCGATGATTGAGTCCCATTGTGCATACATAATGGTAGTGTCAGTTTGGTAACCTTCGATCAAATCACCCACACACATGACAAAGTCAGGATCGAGGAGCTTAATCTCGTCTATTATTTCTTCAAATACCAGGTCCTGTGCACTACCGGTACGATCACCCACGACGACGAAGCGAAAACCGTCGTCGGTTTTTGCAGAAAGAAAAAGTATCAGGACAAGCGTTACAAAAACGGTCTTTTTCATGCTACCTCCTTTTGTGATCTTACTGATAATGACAGAGAAATCAAGAGGTATCCTATTTCGGTATTTAGCTAATTAACGTAATACCGAAATTATTCCCCGTAGGTCTCAACCGTATCGGGGTGGCACTTCCGGACTTCTCGACAAAATTAGTGCGCTACTGCGAGTGGGGCGTTTCTTCGAGTGCAGTGATAGTGCGAACGTAGTGATCCTGCGGCTTGGTCTAGTCTTTCATGAATTCTTCTTCCATGAGTTGATGCTGGTAGAGTTTCCAGTATAATTCTTGCTTCTTGAGCAGGTCTTCGTGGATGCCCTGTTCGATGATCTTTCCTTTATCCAGAACATAGATGTAGTCACAGATGGAGAGAACCGATAGCCGGTGCGAGATGATAATCATTGTCGTGTCCGGTGTTTGAGATAGTTGACCAATCAGCTCCTTCTCGGTGTCCGCATCGAGATTCGATGTTGCATCATCGAGCACGAGTATTTTGGGTTTACCAAGGATCGCACGGGCAATCGCCACGCGTTGTTTCTCACCACCGGAAATTCTCAAACCGCGTTCGCCAATGAGCTCATCCCATCCCTTGGGCGCACCCCGGACAAATCCCTCGAGCTGAGCCAGCTTAATTGCGTTGTTAACCAGCGGAGTATCCACCCTCCTGCCAAAGGTGATATTGTTATAGATAGTTTCCGAAAAGAGCGAAGGTTCCTGGGGTATATAGCCAAACAGAGAACGTACCTGCGAAAGCTGGATGTCTTTCACGTCTGCATCATTGAGTTTTACTCTCCCTTCGGTCGGATCGGCGATTCTCATTAATACTTGGAGCAGCGTTGTCTTGCCTGAGCCCACGGTTCCTGCCAGGCCAATCTTTTGGCCGGGTTCAAATTTTATGTTGATACCATTGAGAATGAGCGGACCGTTTTTTGTGTACTTGAATGATACATTCTCCAGTGCGATCCCCTTGTGCTTCGTTTCTTTTAAGTCACCATCATCCACCACGTCGGTTGGGTGATTCTTGATTTCCTCGAGGCGCTCGTTTTGTACCTGGGCGCGTTTTTTTGAAACAAAGAAATTGCCGATGCGAAGCATCGGATCTAACAGGATTATTATATAGGCGTTGAATGCTACAAATTCACCGATTGTCAGACTGCCCCTGATTATGAATAGTCCGCCGAAGAGAAGCACGAGTATAACACCTATTTCCTCAATAGCTGTGAATAGATTGTGTACCAATGCTTCAATTCTTATGACCCTGATCGATGCGGCTACCCGCTCCTTCAGAATATCCAGGAAGCGTTGGTCGGTTTTGTCTTCGATGGTATAAGATTTTACTAGCTTCACACCCGCGAAACTCGATTGCAAGTGATTGTTTGCCTTTGATATCGATTCGCGCCATGCGTAGTAATACTTGTACATGACCGGGCTTAGCTTTAACCAGCCGACCGAGGCGATGCTTATGGGCAGTGCCGAAATGAGCGTCAGTAATGGATTGATTCTTATGAGAAAAAAGAGGGCGATTACTAAGGTGAAGATGCCTTCGATGGGGCGGAATATTCCCGAGCAGGAGAACCAACCAAGCTCATTGAGATCATGGTCTACACGCTGCAGTATATCACCGGCCGGGAAGCGACTGAGAAAAGAATGCCCTTTACGCAGCAGCTTAGATAGGATATTTGTACGTTCATCGAGAAGGAAAATCTCGTTGGTTCGTCCTCGAGTGAACGGTAATAAGGAATTGAATACTGCGCGCAAGAGTCCGATTCCACCAATAATCAATATGTACCTTAACAAATCCTGGCGGGCAAACCCGGCTCTAATACCGTCTATGACGTCCTTTAGAATGTATGGGAAGATCAGTGAGACAATCGTATTGATGAACGAGAAGGCAATGAGAAAACTCAGCCATAATTTGTGTCGTTTCCAGAAATATACTACTGATCTCATTATACCCCGCTCAAATATTGAAGTCGGTACATCTTATAGTAATGACCTTTGTGTTGGATCAGATCATTGTGTTTTCCTTCTTCCACGAGTTTCCCTTTGTGTACGACCAGAATACGGTCGGCCAGGCGTGTTGTGGTGAGACGGTGCGCAATGATGATTGCGGTACGTCCTTTCAGTAATTCTTTCATTCCTTGCTGGACTAACCGTTCGCTCTGGGGATCGACTGACGATGTCGCTTCATCGAGAATGAGTATTTCAGGATCAAAGACCAATGCCCGGGTATATGATATGAGTTGCCTTTCGCCAAAAGATAGATTGATGCCCTGTTCAATAATGTTTGTATCGTAGCCATCCGGGAGATTTAGAATTCGTTGATGTATTTGTGCGCGTTTTGCAGCATCATGGATTCTTTCATCGGGTATCGTCGCATTGAATAGTCTCAAGTTATCAGTAATTGAACCTGGGAATAAGATGACGTCCTGTGGCACAAATCCGATTCTTGAACGCAAAGAATGACGCTCTATGTGAGTCAGCGATGTGCCGTCAATAATGATGTCTCCATCTTGAGGCGAATAATATTTCAACAAAAGAGAAATGATCGATGTCTTACCGCCGCCGGTCTCGCCGACGAGCGCTATTCGCTCGCCTTTTTCTATCTGGAAATTTAGATTCTTGAGTACCCAGTTCTTATCTTCGTAAAAGAAACTTAGGTTTCTGAATTCAATAACATTTTCGAATTCGCTTAAGACGTGCTTTTCATCCTTCCGGAATTCTTCTTCAGTTGACAGAATCTGGAATGCCCTTTCCGCGGCGGCAAAAGCTCGTTCGATAACGTTTATCTGGTCAGACAAACTGCGCAGGGGTACGAAAAGGCGGGTGATATAACTTATGAACAAATAGAGGGTGCCGATCGTGATCAGTCCGCGCAGCGCCCAGAGTCCTCCGATGCCGAGTACAAGGATAACACCCATAATTTCGCCGAGTTCCACAAAAAACCAGATGCGGTACCAGAATGATAAAGCTTTCAATTCGTAGTCGTACTTGTCTTTGCCCAATCTGTTGATTTTCGACACGAAGCGATCTTCCTGTTGGAACATCTGTACAACGTGCAGTGATTTCACCGTCTCCACGATGAAACCATTTATTTCAGCAATTTTCTTCCTCAAATTTATGTACACCGGTCTCACATGACGCTCAAACCACCAGAAGCAGTACGAAAATATCGGCATCATGACCAGAATGAGAACGTAAAGACGCCAGCTGACCACGATCATTACCACAGACATACCGACGAGAAGGGCGAGATTTTGGACCAGCACGACTGCGGTTGAAGAGAAGAGAAACTTTAAGGCTTCGGTATCACTCTCGACTCGTGAAATGAGCTTACCCACCGGGTTCTTGTCAAAATAGGAGACTGGGAGACGCAGTAAGTGTCTGAAGATATCTGCCTTTAAATCAGCGATTGCCCTTTCGCCAACGCTCATTATCTCGATTTGCTGGAAATATCTTACGAGAATAACCACAATCTGAATGATTATGTATATGACGGCAAGGATTATCAGGCCCTGCATACTCTTGTTGGGAATTTCGACATCGATGGCGCGTCTGATCAAAATGGGTCCTAATAGAGTGAGGAGAGTTGAAAATAGTAGTAAGAACGAAGCGATAATAATCGTTTTTGAATACTTCCTGAAGTACGGCAGTAGTTTCTTCAAGACACGCCAATTTCTTTTTCTTGTGCCGTCTTGCTCAACGCTATACCTATCTTCCCAATGCCAATGCATGGTTCATATTATGTACACATGACACTCGAAGTCAAATGTTTTCCCCGTACGCTATAACGAAGCAATGTGCACTGATCCTCTGATATCCTGACATGCTTCCCCTATTAAAGCATACCAGTGACCATCTTTGTAATCTATCCATTATCATTGTAATCGATGGATGCGCAGCATCCAATGACATAATGACTGAATGACTAAGTCGTATGGTATGATTCCGATAAACCCCAATGCGAGGATTTTTGAGCCAAACCAACGCGCGATGATTGCTTGGAATGGTCGTGAGGAGATATTGCTGCTGAGCACTGATTTACACGCCTCGGATTCAACCATGCTGTTAGAGGTGCTTCCATTGATGTCAGAACCGGAAGTGAAAAAGGGTGATCTAGCGACATTTCGCAAGGCAACTGATCTAATCAACAGAAAGCTCTATCATGCTGCGAGTGCAAAGGGGCGTCAGATGTCAGAGGGGATCGTCGTGCCATCGGGAGAGGTAACCTTTCATGAGAAAATAGGTGCTCACGATATATCGGTAACGCACTTGCTCGACGCTCAAGGTTTTGTTAAATGGGTTATGGATTATCTTAAGACATTAGAAATTGAGGGAAATATCATCTCTGAAGAAATGCGGGAATTAATTGAGGATTATATCGGTGAAGGTTTTGAGTGGTTTGTGTTTGATGTCGTAACCCTGGGGACTGAAACCGTCACCAATGAGCCGATTCAATATCGATTCAAGACCGAACACCTTTTTTACCCACTTAAGATTACGAGCACGGCTGAGGGTGCAACGTCAATCGAGCTTTTAATTCTCACGCCACGACTCTTGAATAGATTTCCGTCACTGCCGATTAGCCGTATCAGATTGAAACACGACCCCATTAATATCAGCCAGGATGAATTGGCAGAGTTGAATGAAGAGATGTACAAACTGCTCAAGGGTAATGACAGGATGAAACTGCGCATTTGGGAAATCAAGGGTGAACTGAAAGCCTTCGACGCCGACCTTCTCGCACGGTGACATCGTCTATAGCATCGCTTTTATTGACCGTGTTTCAGCTCTTCAAGTTTCCTAGGTCGGAGATTTGCTATGGAAATGCTTTAATGCGAGTGGAAAGCCGAAAGTGGTTTATTATAATCCACTGCTGTTTCAAATGAAAGAGGAAGCCCTACCTACAATTCCTCCCCCCTTGAGGGGGAGGATATCAGGAGGGGTGTATTAAGTGGGTAGGAGTGAAAAATAAAGCTGGCACCAAAGAATAGAATGTTAGTAAGAGAGTTGAGAAGAAATATGACCGAGGCTGAGAAAAGGATATGGTATAGGATAAGGAATAAACAATTGGGGGCGAAATTCAGAAGGCAGCAGCCGGTAGGGAAGTATGTCGTTGATTCTATCTGTTTTGAGAAGAAGCTAATTATTGAAGTCGATGGTGGTGAGCATTTTGAAAGTGACAGAGATGAAATAAGGGATGAATGGGTTCAAAATCAGGGGTATAAGGTATTGAGGTTTTGGAATAATGATGTACTGAAGAACCCTGATGGTGTGATACACATGCTAATTGAAGAAATTACACCCTCTCCATTGTCCCCTCCCTTCAAGGGAGGGGATGTTATAGTGGATGGAGGTAGTTAGAAAAATGGAGTCTTCGCACATTCACAAAAATAATGGGTTTCGTAATTTCCGAACACATGAGTCGTGCGTAAGGAGGTGCAGATGAAAAAGAAGAGGAAGATGAAAAAATACAAGAAATATGATATTTTACCTAAGTGGCTTAAAGGTAAGAAGTTTCCAAACATGCATAAGTATCTTTCTGGACCAAGAATATACCCAGATCCGATTACGGGTCGCGAAAGATTGACGACAATGATCGAGAAAACATTTCTTGCCTACAATGCAGCGAGAATTAGAGAAGCGTGCCGTTTGTTTGTCGAAAAAATGCTTAAACGAGATGTGTATGTTGGCATTAGTCTTGCCGGGGCACTGACGCCGGCTGGTTTGGGTAAATCTGCAATTGTCCCATTGATTAATGCTGGTTTTATTGATTGGGTCGTCTCGACGGGCGCCAATTTGTATCATGATTTGCATTTTGCATTTGATTTGGAATTGCATATCGGCTCACATCATGTGGATGACGCTGCATTGCGCGACAATGGGGTTGTGCGTATCTATGACATTCTGATGAGCTACACGGATTGTCTGCTTGAGACCGATCGGCTCTTGCGTGAAATTTTAAGCAAGCAGGAATTTCAGAGGGTTATGGGCACTGCCGAATTTCATTACTTGCTTGGCGAACATCTGGCAAAAGAGGAAGAGAAGAGGGGACTAAAAGGCGTTTCTGTGTTGGCGGCTGCATACCGCGCAGGAGTTCCAATCTACACCAGTTCCCCTGGCGATTCAGGATTAGGTATGCACATCGCCGAGAATTCCTTGCGTGACTTTGGCACGCGCTTGGTTCCTTCAATTGATGTTAATGAAACGGCCGCGATTGTATATGCGGCTAAGAAATCGGGCGGCAAGTCTGCCGTTGTGCTTATCGGCGGTGGAAGTCCAAAGAATTTTCTTTTGCAGACCGAGCCTCACATTCAGGAAATATTACACATTCCAGATGTCGGGCATGATTATTTTTTGCAGGTCACTGATGCTCGACCAGACACGGGTGGTCTGTCAGGCGCAACGCCGCATGAAGCAGTATCTTGGGGTAAGGTAGACCCGGATCGTTTACCTGATGCGATTGTCTGTTACATAGACGCTACTGTCGCTTTGCCGTTGTTGACGTATTACGCCTTGGCGAAGCGCAAGAAGCGTCCTTTCAGAAATCTCTACGCGAAACGGGGAAAACTTGTGAAGAATCTGGTTGATAGGTATTGGAAAGAAAACGAATAACCTATTCTCACACATTCGTGCGAGAACAAATCCGAAGTTCGAATTCTTCAAACTCAAAACCCACAAACGTAATTTGTTAATGACTTAATAACACAATGACATAATGACTTAAGGATGCCCGTTTTGGTCGACGGATTTGCGTTCCGTCAACTTATTTTATTGCATTCCGACAAGGCAGACTGTTTTGATATTCGAATTTTGGGAATTAGCATTTGTTTAGGGTTTAGGATTTAGGGTTTCCTTCTTGGAATATAGAATTCCAAAAAGGAAAAGGTGAGTGAGGGGACTTGAACCCCCAACCGTTGGAGCCACAGTCCAATGCTCTACCGATTGAGCTACACCCACCAA
>LJUJ01000001.1 GCA_001303785.1 Caldifarciminota bacterium SM23_42
CTTCGACTCAGGGTGTTGAGAAACAGCCAGTGTGATACAACGTGTCATACGTTGCATATGATACGAAGAATAGGTCGAAGTGGCTGAGTGAGGCTTCTTCGAAGCTATTAGCCCGATTGAAGGCGATTGCCCAGACTGACTGACTTTCATACACGCATTTCTCAGCATAACAAGGAATTCTGTGCGGTCGCTCATTCCAATCAGAATATGTTGCCTTGATGCATTCGTATAGCACGTCGGGATTCTCGCCGATTTCCACTGCTTTTTCTTGCATTTCTGTGATAATGTTATCTCGCAATTCAACAGATAGGTCTGCGCCACAATAGTTATCGGCAAATACCTCATGGATGTTTGTATAAGGTACGTCCAAAGGCGCTGAAGTATAATCAATATCCGTCACAACCACGACAGGATCGCACGCTGGTGATTTGCTGCAACTGGACATAGAAAATACAAGCGCTATCAACATTCCCCAGAGGGTTAGTTGCTTGTACATGTTTAGCCTCCCTTTCTTATTGTCTGATCATAGCGCATATAATCACATTTAGCTCACATATTTGGTCACAGGTACGGGTGGTGTTGTGTTCTCGGTAGGAAAAAACGGACTATAAAAGGTGGAGAATTCCTTTGGTTAGGGTCCGCCAACACGGCTGGTCCGCTTTGCGTCATGGTATAACATCGGCCAAGAGGTAGTTGCTAAACTTTCGTTGCCATACAGAGCATACAATTCTGCTCGGTCGCCAACCCTTACATAGATGGTTCCATCAGTGCCAATCGCTGAAGTGCCACTGCCGCCGGTACACAAATTCCACGCCTTCTGCAAAGTTCCATCAGGGTTAATGCTATAGAAATTCATCGAATATCCAGCAGGGTCAAAACCACCCAGACAAATCGAACCATCTGAAGCTATTGATGCCGTGAAACCCCCGTAGTCAGAGGTCCATTGTTGACTTCCGCTCGAACTGATTGCATATAGCTTGTTCCCACTGGCATAGATTGTTCCACCGGTTCCGATTACGACATCAGAATGCTGGCCGCTTCCTATTCCTAGACTCCACAAAAATCCGCCATTTGCATCGAGTGCGACTACCTGATTACCGGAAATATCCGTGACGTATATCGAACCGCCAGAGCCAAGAGCAGGTGCTGTTAAATCAGCGCCACCCGAAAGGTAAGTCCACTGTTCCGAACCGTCTGGGTTGATTGCACACACTCTATCCCGGGCGCCGACATAGATCGTACCATCCGTCCCTATGGCAATACCCCAGATGAAACCTGTCCCTGGATTGTCCCAGGTCCACAGTGTACTACCAGCAGTGCTTAGCGCGTGCAGGTGTCCGCTATTCGCCGCATAAATTGTGCCGTTTTGAGCTATTGCCAGGCATCCACGACTTGACGGAGTAGAGGGTAGGGTTGTTTGCCACGTCAAAGATCCATTTGGGTTGAATGCGTATACGTAATCAGAATCCGCAGTGAAAGTAACGAAGATTGTGCCGTCAGCACCAATTGCTGGGGGACAGTCATTAAAGATAAAGCCAGTATCGCAAAGTGTATATGCCCATTCAACGAGACCAAGCGTGCTGAGTGCATAAAGATATCCTGCTTCACCAGTGAAACCGCCGCTCACGTACACAGTCTGATCATCCCCGACGGCAGGTTCAGAAAGATTGCCGTTGCCGATGAAGACCCATTTGATCGTCCGAACAGTAAAAGGCCATAAATCGGACCAATCACTCCATTCACCAGAAGCATCAAACGCACGTACTTGCCAGAAATTGTCACCTTCAAGTAGGGGCCAGTATCTGTTATCATTACCCTGACTCACACTACGAATGTATTCAGATTCAACTACAATTGTATCAATGCGCCAATGAGCTCCATAACGTAGTCGGAAATTGTACTCGGTTGCTCCCTGGAAATCCTCCCAATCGAAAATCGGTGTATTTTCGTGTATTGTTCCCCCAAATGCTGGAGTGATAAGCGTTGGTGCGTTTGGTGGTTCTTCTCCCTCACTCTGGCATCCGCTGCTAATCAAAATTGTTAAAGTAGCGGCTACTATCAGGGCAGAAAATATCAAGCGATATTTCTTCATTTTTCCTCCTTATATCGCAACCAACTCTTCGAATTTATCAAAAGAATCGACATATTTTATTGTTTTTAACATCAAAGTCAACATGTCGTTATCCTATAGTATTGTAATCTCTATGGTCACGCAGGGCTCACAGAATCAGTCACAAGTAACGCGGATAGGCATACACTTTTTACACTTTTTGGCCTAGGGCTTGCTGCAATCGAGGAAAAGTTAACAAGATCTAGCCTTAAAGGATCTACGACAGGTTGGTTTTGTTAATTTTCAAAAGTGTAAAAAGTGCATGCCTATCACCGGGTGTTTCCTGTAATCAATATACGCAGTACAAGAGTTGGAAAGTATCGTACCTGCCACCAAGTACCTTTGCTAATCCCTAGTACTCGCCTCGATTGAAAAAGAAGACAGCAGAGAGTATTACCACAAAGCTGAATACGAGCAGTATGCAACAGTCGAGGGCGATAGGGAAATTGGATATACCGAGCAAAATATTGCGAAGAAGATCAACACCGTAAGTCAGCGGATTAATGTATACCACTACCTTTAGCCACGATGGTAACCGAGAAATCGGAAACATTGCACCGCTTAAGAAAAACATCGGCATGACAAGGAAGTTCATGATCGTGCCGAAACCTTCAAAGGATGTCATGCGGCTTGCAATGATTATTCCGATGCCAACCAGGGCGAACGATATGAGGAACATCGCCGGGATTAGAATCAATACATTATACCAGGCAATGGGCACCTTGACGATTGGCGCGAAAATTAGAATCAGCGTACCCTGGAAAACAGATAGTGTGCTGCCCGCAAAACCTTTACCCAGCGCAACGGCTGTGCGTGGTACAGGAGCCACCAAGATTTCTTTAAGGAATCCGAATTCGCGATCCCAGATGATAGAGATCGCCGATTGTATTGACGTAAATATCAAGGCCATAGCGATTATGCCAGGGAAAATGAATTGCGTGTAATCGAAGCCTTGAATGGCACCAAACGAAGGGCGCAAACCACTGCCCAGGATAAAGAGCCACAAGATCGGCCTGGCTATTGAACTGTACAAGCGGCTTCGCTGGCGCACGTATCGTATCAAGTCACGGAGCCAGATCATGTAGATGGTGCTCCAGTCCATTACCGCATTCCTCCAATGCGCCGTACGCGTTGTCGCAACCTGTCTTTATCAGAGGCGGTTTCCTCACGAATCTCGCGACCCGTCAATTTCAGGAAGACATCATCGAGCGTGGGCCTGCGGACGCTGACCGCGGTTATTGGCATACTGAAATCCTTAACCAGTTTGGGAATGAATTCTTCACCCTTGTCCATCTCGAAATGTAAGCCACTAGAGTCACGCTTTACTACTACACGGTATCTTTCGCCCAATTCCTTCTGCGCCAGGGTATCGTCTTGCGTGTGCACCGTTACGATGTCGCCTTTGACCATTCGCTTTAAGTTTTCAGGAGTGTCCAGAGCGATGATTTTTCCGTAATCGATCACCGCGATACGATCGCAGTTTTCAGCTTCGTCCATATAATGTGTGGTGAGAAAGAGAGTGATTTTTTTAGTACGCCGCAAATCATGCAGATACTGCCAGATGCGGTTTCTGGTTTGAGGATCTAACCCCAATGTCGGTTCATCCAGGAACAAGACCTTGGGTTCGTGCAGCAGCCCGCGTGCGATCTCCAGTCTTCGCTTCATGCCTCCTGAGAAATAGCGAACCAGGTCGTTACGTCGGCCTTGGAGCTCGGTCATTCCTAGAACCCGATCTATTCGCATTTTTCTTTCTCGTCTTGGAACCTTGTATATAATCGCGTGGAATTTCAGGTTTTCGTAGGCGGTCAGCCGATCATCAAGACTGGGGTCCTGAAATATGATACCCAGAGAACGCCGCACTTCGGTTGGTTGCTTAAGTACGTCATAGCCTGCAATCCAAGCCTGCCCACGTGACGGCTGGATCAAAGTGCAGAGCATTCTTATGGTTGTGGTCTTGCCTGCACCGTTTGGGCCTAGAAAGCCGAAAATCTCTCCTTCCTTGACACCAAATGAAACACCATCGACGGCCCAAAGTCCGTTAAAACTCCTAGCCAAATCTTCAACCTTTATCATGGTATATGGTCGCTTTCTGGGTGGAATTATAGTCATTTAGTACTGTAAATCAAGAGGGACCCTGGTGTTGACATGGTAATGCTTGTGATTATACTTCTGCAATGTTTTTTATTTCGTTAGTATTTTTGTATAACGCGTATGGTTCGGTTAGCGGGTTTGTAGCAGACGCGTCAAATGGCGAGAAACTGGCCTACACAAATATCTATCTGGAGAATACTACTCTCGGTAGTGCCACAAATGATAAGGGTTATTACATCATTCATAGAATTCCTCCAGGTTCATATAGGATTGTGTTTTCCTATGTCGGCTATGAGACTATTGTTAAAGATATCGCCGTGGAGAATAACAAGAATGTGACTCTGAATGTAGAGTTGAACCCCTCGGTAATAGAAGTTGAAGAAATGACCGTATCAGCTGAGAGAACAAGATTCGAACGGACCGTCGAGGTTAGTCACATAATGTTCACGCCGAGAGAAATAGCTTCGGTGCCCAGATTGGGCGAAGGCGACTTGATAAAAACACTGCAGCTCATGCCTGGTGTTGTTACGATGCATGACTTGTCGAACAAACTGCATGTACGTGGTGGTAGCCCGGATGAAAATTTGGTACTATTAGATGGCATTACTGTTTACAATCCATCAACTCATCTAGGGGGTCTATTTTCTACTTTTAATCCTGATGCAGTAGGTTATGCAGAGCTTTATGCTTGCTATTCGAAGGCCCGATACCAAAGGGGTCTTTTCTCATAAGCGCCCGGCGTTCGTACTTCGATGCCTTAGTTTGGTTATACGACAAGTTTCGGAGTGACGAAATATCGTTGCCATATTACTTTTACGACTTTATTGCTAAATTAAACTTCAACCCATCTCAGGAAAATCGCTTCACATTGGCTGGTTTGGCAAGCACAGATATTGTCAGCTTTCAGGAAGCTGAAACAAATGTTGTGGACGAAAAAATCGATCTCGAGTGGGGCAATAGAGGGCTATCTCTTCGCTGGCGGCGGGTGTTTACTCCAAAATTCTACGGCGAGATCATCGGCTCCTGGAGCAATTTCTTAACGCACTTGAAGTATGAAGACCTTACTGATACAACAGAAAATCTGGACCTGCATGAGGACATAATTGATTATGCAGTAAAATGTGATTTCAACTATTTCTGGGGTGAAAATCATACCATGGAATTTGGCATTGAGGGCAAGCATTCGATAATAGGGTATAACTGGGATTTCGAAGAAGAGGAGTTGCTTTTTGAAAGAGAACATGATATGAACGTTCTGGCTGCTTATGTCCAGAGCAAATTATATCTAATCCCGAATATATTATCTATCAAGGCTGGGTTCAGGCCGATTTTCTATGGCGAAGGCGATAGATTCTTCCTTGACCCGAGATTCGGACTGAAATACCTTTTTAAACCGAACACTGCCTTTAACCTAGCATTTGGCAAATACAGTCAATTTCTTTTGACAATAAATAGTCAAGAATCTTATTTTTCGATTTTCGATTTTTGGCGTCCAGTGGATGAAACACAAAAAGTACCGTATTCATACCACGCAATAGCAGGTTTTGAGCAATGGTTTGATGAAAAAACTAAATTCACAATCGAACCGTATTACAAGAAGTACTATAACCTTCTTATTCCCACAGAAGATGACATTCTTTTCAGTACGCCGACCGAGAGCCTGCAATTAGGTGACGGCTATGCAGCGGGTGTCGATTTCTTCCTTAAAAAGACCTTAAAAGATGTGTTTGGTTGGATCAGTTATTCACTATCCTTCACCAGGAGAAAATTCGAAGGAAATTACTACGCGCCACGGTACGATCGGAGACACAATTTGAATGTTGTTTTTGGGTTCACCATCCCTAGGGCAGTACCTCTATTTAGAAATGGCACCCTGAGTGCACGTCTTTACCTTGCTACTGGTCTTCCGTATGGCCAAGACCTTGGACGCTACCGGTACTATTTTGGGGATCCTTTAGGATTTGCTACTGATTATGAATGGGCAATCATCAGTGGAGCGCGTGACGCTTATCGGCTTCCTTTATCACACCGCCTCGACATACACCTTGAGAAAAACATGCGCATATTCGGGTTAGACGGTTCTTGGTATGTCGACGTAATCAATGTCTATAACCGTAAGAATATCGCTTTTTACACAGTGGATTATGATGAAGATCCTCCAGAAGTGAAGAGCTATGTACTATTGAAATGGCCTATTCCCAGTTTCGGTTTTAACTTGAGGTTCTAGTATGAAGAGAGTTGCGAAAATACAATCCAGGAACGTTGTCATTTATTGCATTTCAGTCTTGCTAATACTTTGTAGCGCGTGCGAGAACAATCCCACTGAAGAATATGAACCGCAGTTGAATGTAGTGTCTATTTTGAACAGTATGGAGCAAGTACAGCATGTTCTCGTTGACCGAACTTATCTGCTCGACGAGCCGTCAGGACTGCCGATTGATGACGCGCTTGTTGTCCTATCTGGAAATGGTTTTGTCGACACGCTGGTATTCAACTACGCGAATTATCGCTATTGGACCAGCCCGTTTGGCATCGCACCTCTGGATACATACCAACTCATGGTAGCAAAAGATGGATTCGATACAGTTACTGCCGTAACCACAGTCCCGGGTTATTTCACAATACTATATCCTTGGTATAGTGATACAATTACTCTTCAGGATACAATGGTCATCGGAAGAAGCGCTAATGCAGCCGTGTACAGCTGTTTCTTCGTCGAAAGTATTTCGAATTTAAGCTTTTTCTTCTGGTATGAACCTGATCCACTTGACACTTTAATACAAATCCCTATTGGCGAGTACTTGGATTCGCCCCTTCCCGGGCGTTATGCGATTACTGCCGTGGCATACGACTCTAATGTTTATGAATACTATTTCACCGAGGACGATAGTATTCGGCAAGCTGGTGTTACAGGCGGCGTCGGCTTGTTTGGTAGTACATGGTCGGCGCACAGTAGCACGTATTTAATCGTCGAATAGCCAAAGACAAGAGTTTAGAAATTTGTGTTTACTCTAGTCATAGACGGAGCCTGTCCTCCGTGAATCTTGCTCCATCGTGCACTATTTTCTGTAGATTTCACGTCGATGACCAACCCTAAGAATAACAATATCCTCACCGTGAATATCGAATATTAAACGATAACTACCAATTCGATGTCGATACTGACCTAAGGATTGGTCGGTTAACTGCATGGACAGCGCGATTGGGTTCTCCTGCAAATTTTCTAAGCTTAGTTGTATTCTGTTTTTTATATCAGGAGATAATCTTTGGATATCTTTAACTGCCCGACGTGTATAGACTAAGTTATATATGTTTTACCTTTTTTCTTTCTCTTGTTGCTGCGTTCTTTGAAAGCTTCTTCATGAGGAAAGACCTTGCCCTTATCATATTCAGCTCGTGCTTCTTTTATGGATTTTATGTACGAAGGACTCGTCGCAGCTTGTAGATCCTCGATGAAGTCTTGCCGTGCTTTGGGACTCAGTTGTTTGAGTGCATTAACGATATCGTAAAACGATAGCTTCACATTTAACTCATAAAGATGCTTTCTAGTAACTCGTCTGGTGCCCATAGTTGATTATAGCAAATATGCTGAGCAAGTCAATAGATCAGGAAGAGAACTCTGACAAATTACTCATCACTCTCGCGATTATAAAGATGCGAGAAAGATAACAGTGATAAAAAGCAAGCGTCTTCACTATAAGCGCTAGTGCGTTGACTCCGAGCTATTTGTGTATATAACTTTCTTATTAGCCATTGGCCTTGAGCCGCGAAGCTTCGCTTGCCGGGATAATGGAATCTGGTGAATCTTTGATTCATTGATTACGGTGATAAAAGCACAGATTACGGAGATGTGACTGCCCACGGGTAACACGTCGAATGGCGGAATTGGAGGACATGGCGGGCTTACGGAAGTCCCGCCATGGGTCTCGAATGGAATGAGAGGAGCCGTAGGCGAGGGGAAATCCGATTTCATGGTTTTTCGTAACTTTTGAGATCGCGGCGAGAACTGCAGAAACTCAATAAAGGCAACACTGTCGCGCCCCTGTCCCGAGGCATCGAGGGGATTCTGTCCATTCTGAAGGTTCTTTCCATTACCATATGTTTTGGTGCCGAGATGGCACACAAATGGCACAGATTTGGCACTGTCGTGGTATTGAAGATTACTTGTTTACTACTGAATTTTCGCCAATTTCTACCGCAGGTGCTGACACAGAACACGTCGAGGTAAGCAGCGTTATCTATTTTATTACGGTGAATTTCTTGATAATTATTTTCGTTTCGTTCTGAATCTTTAAAAAATATACACCCGTAACAATGTCATTGAGCGATATCTTTTGGGTTTCATTCCCTTCTTTTAACGTTTCCTCTCGTATTAATTGTCCGAGAGTATTGTAGATTTCTATTCTTTGTGCAGGTCTTGATGACTGAATGGTGAAGTAAGTTTTGGCTGGATTAGGAGAGACTACAGGCAAGGAGTGATAAAGCTCAACTGTTCTTCTTTCCACAATGCCGGATGTGTCCGGCTCTACCTTTAATAGCCAAATATCAGAGTTACCCGCACCGAATGAACTCGTACTGCCAGCAATTATGTATCCATGATCTGGCGTCTGCTTAACAAACATACTGCCCTCATAGTCTGGACCACCATAGGTTCTTGTCCAGATTGTCTCACCGTAGGTGTCGGTTTTTATAATATAGATGTCATAATAACCTGCACCGAACGAATTTGTATTTCCCGTAATAATGTATCCACCATCCGAGGTCTGATCAACCGAGCGAGCCCAATCCCCCTGCGCTCCACCGTAGGTCTTGGTCCAGATTGTGTCACCATAAGCATCGGTTTTTAAGAGCCAAACATCACAATAACCCACTGCGAAGGACGACGTTGTTCCTACAATGATATAGCCGCTGTCAGGGGTTTGTTGGACTAGAAAGCTGTAGTCCCAGCTTGCTCCACCATAAGTCTTTGTCCAAAGTGTATCGCCATTGGCATCAGTTTTGAGAAGCCAAATATCGAAGTTGCCAGCACCAAAAGACTCAGTCGATCCCGCAATTATGTATCCACCATCAGGATTTTGTTGAACTGACCAGGTGTTCTCTCCCATTGCTCCTCCATACGTCCTTGTCCAAAGAGTATCTCCAAGGGAGTCAGTTTTTATAAGGTAAATGTCTCTGTAAAAACCGATCAATATGCTTCCTGCTAGGATATATCCACTATCGGCTGTCTGTTGGACTGAATAGCATGTAGAATGAGCGTCATATGTCTTTGTCCAAAGGGTATCTCCGAGGGAGTCAGTTTTTAGTAGGTAAATATGCACAACACCTGTGACCGGGCCAAAGGATTTTGTCCATCCTGCAGCGATATAACCTCCATCATAAGTTTGTTGCCCTGAGCGGCTTACGTCGGTACTATCTCCACCATAGATACGAGTCCAGATTGTATCACCATCTGCATTGGTTTTTATGAGCCAAACATCTTCAGCACCCGCACCGAATGATTTTGTATCACCAAAGATTATGTATCCACCGTCGGTGGTTTGTTGGACTGAATAGCTGTAGTCCCCGCTTGTCCCTCCATAGATCTTGGTCCAAAGTGTATCGGGTACCTGAGCAAAAATGAGGGAAACACAGAATATACTCATCAAGACCAAAATGTGAACATTCTTACAATGAAAATTCACTTGCTTCCTTTTTGTATATTATACTGACAACTAGCACATCGTCAATAACGCAACAACGGCATCATAGCAGAGAATATCATGTACTGTTATATGTTTTACTTTGAAAAGCAACACCTGTATCAAAATGTCGAGCCAAATTTTGTACAAGTGAAAAGTTTCGGCTTACTCGGAAATGTCAGTTTCAGAGATATCTTAAAATAGGTATGTTAACAATCAAAAAAAAACATCTACCTTGTGGTTACTCGTTTTTTCCTATTATTTTAATAACTAGAACTGGAGACAGACAGCGACGTACCATAGATGTGTCCATTGACACCAACTGAGACTGATTCGGTCCTGACCTCCCTGCAATTTCGTTGGGGAGATAGAAATAGGGTCGTCGTACAACGTCATGAAGTTCAACCTCGGGGGCCGGAGCTCGTATTGATAGCAATAATCCAGAGAAAGGTGTGTTTTGTTACGAGGAGGAATAAATGAAAAAGCTTATAGCAGGCATGTTCGTCTTATTAATTCTTGGCCTCGCGACTAATGGATGGGCTGATGGTGATTATGAACGTATGTGGTGGGGGTACGTGAAGTGTGATGGTGTTGCGGTAGAGAATGCGTATGTTTGGACAGATCCAGAGGGTGGTGATGATTCTACTAACAGTGCTGGATTTTATAATTTGGGTACGTGCGCTGGAATGGTTCCTTATGAGCATTATGACTATATCTGGGCACGAAAAGTCATTCCTGGCAAAGGTCTGCAGGAAGGCTTTTATTACGTTAATGCTATCTTCTATCCAGATAGTCAAAAAGGCCCGATGAATATAGATTTGGTTGATCCGATAGAGAAATAAACCAAGATAGTAAGTTGAGGCAACATATATGATCCATAGCAGGAGCAACCCTGCTCGTGGTATTATGTGGCAGCCGAAAATAGAATTTGTGTCAAGTTTTTTCTAGCTACTGTTTGCAATCAACCACATCTAACCATATATCCACACCTATCCTGATTACCTTGGCGATCGGCTCTGCAAATTTCTTAACCATCTGTAGATCCTTTGCGTTGCTGAGTGTTATGTTCCAGGTGAAATGAGACAACTTTGCTGGCTTTTCATTAGAGACATCGCAAGGTTGTTCTCCCTCTTTTTTCTGCCCAGTATTACATAACTGCAGACATTCCAATGTCAAGCGTTTTTTCTCAGCTCTTTTCCTCCAAATAGCGGCACGGACTAATAGTCCGCAAAAGTGCCTGTCTCCGCAAAGCGTTGCAAACATTGACGCCGGGATGATGGAATCTGGTAGACATAGCGGACTTAAAATCCGCTTCTCAGCAATGGGAGTGCCGGTTCGAGTCCGGCTCCCGGCATTCTCCAGCGGAGCTGGAAATACTAAACAATTTCAAATGACAAAAATTCGAAATTCAAAACAATACGATTTGGAAGACAGAACCCTGCAATTTGCCAAGCGTGTGATCGCATTAGTGAATCTGTCACCGAAAACGCTGCCCAACATCGAAATAGGGCGGCAACTTGTGAAGTCCTCTGGGTCTGTTGGGGCGAACTATATTGAGGCTAATGAGTCTTTGAGTAGAAAGGATTTCGTGATGCGGATTAAGATCTGCCGCAAGGAATCGAAAGAATCCCGTTATTGGTTGAAGCTTATTCAGGTGAAGAGCAATGATGAAAAAGAACGTGAGTCTTTGATTCTTGAAGCCACCGAGCTGATGAAGATCTTCGGATCAATCATCGAAAGGTCTAAGTAAGTTTAGGTCATTTGAAATTTGAGCTTTAAATTTGTTTAGGATTTAGGGTTTAGGATTTCGAATTTGAAAGGTTTGCTCACAGCAAACCTTTCTTGTTGTATTTTTTGATGCGGCTTAGAAGAGTTTTATAGGAAAGTCTGCTCAAGGGTTTTTTTGATTACGGCTACTTCGGAAAGCTCACGGCCGGCGCTAGCCGCTCCCTTGAGCGTCTTGGGGAGTTCAGTCTTTCCTCCTGACGGTTTTCGTTCGGGTAGTAGGACATCGTCAGGCTGGATTGCCTTCTTGGCGATTATATTTGCCCGTTCAATCGTGTTTTCCAACTCCCTTATGTTTCCCGGCCAATCATATTGCTTTAGTTTATCAATTGCTTTGGGCGAGATTTGCCTATCTGATCTCAATTTCTTGAGAATATGATTAACCAGCAGGCGGAGGTCTTCCTTTCTTTCACGCAGTGGTGGGATACGAATAGGAAACACACTCAGGCGATAGTAGAGGTCTTCGCGGAATTTATTGTCCTGAACCAACCTCAGCAGGTCCCTATTTGTTGCAGCAATAATCCGCACGTCGACACTTATCGTATATGTGCCGCCCAATCTCTCAAAGCTTCTTTCCTGAAGCACGCGCAGAATCTTTGCCTGCAGGTCCAGGTCAAGGTCACCTACTTCGTCCAAGAAGATAGTGCCCTTGTTGGCAAGCTCAAATTTGCCGATCTTGCGCGCGTGTGCGCCGGTGAAAGCGCCTTTTTCCGAACCGAACAATTCGTTCTCGAGCAGCTGATGGGGTATTGCCGCGCAATTAATGGCAACAAAAGCATTGTCTTTTCGAGGCGACAACATATGGCAGGCACGCGCAAACAGCTCCTTACCGGTGCCCGATTCGCCCACGAGTAATACAGTAGTATCGGTGGGCGCCGCTTTTTCCAGCAGTTGGGCAACATGTTTAATGGCTGGACCCTTCCCGATTATTTCGGGAGCGCCGTGTATCTTTGAGGTTTCGTCTCGCAATAATATGTTTTCGTAGTATCGACGCTGCTCCTCAAGAATTCTGGTTATCAGCGCGATCAATTGCTCGACATCAAATGGTTTGGTCAGAAAATCATAAGCCCCAAGTTTCATAGCTTCGACTGCCCGTTCGATAGTGCCGAACGCAGTCATGATCAGGAATTTAGTGTCGGTATCGAATCGCTTCAACTCGCGCAGCAAGTCTATGCCATCGATGTCGGGCAGCCTCAGGTCAATGATTGCAATTTCGAATTTCTCTTTCTTGAAGAAGCGTAGAGCCTCCCGTCCGTTCTTGACGAGTCGGACCGCAATTGCAGCATCTTCCAGGCTGGCCTTAAGCATGTTGCCGAAACTTGGTTTGTCTTCAACGACGAGGATATCAGCCATTTCTTGACTATTTTCGAGCGCGGCGGAAAACTTCTCTGGTTTTCTTCATCGCGCAGAATTCGCCGCACATCGTGCAGGTTTCTTTCAGTTTTGAAGGAGAGCGTTTGTAGATCTTCTTCGCTTTATCTGGAGCGGCCAAAAGAGTGAGCAGTTTTTTCCAGTTCAAATCATATCTTGCCTTGGAGACCTCCAAGTCTACTTTTCTTGCCCGCTTCAACCCTCGGGCAATGTCGGCCGCGTGTCCAGCCAGTTTCGTTGCGATCACACCATCTTTCACTTCTTGAATATTGGGCAATCCTAAATGTTCGGAGGGCGTCACGTAACATAGGAAATCAGCACCATAGTATGCAGCCATTGCGCCGCCAATTGCAGCGACAATATGGTCATATCCGGCACCGACATCGGTTACCAATGGACCCAATACATAGAAGGGCGCGCCGTCGCACACGTTTTTTTCGAGCAACATATTTGCTTCGATCTCGTTTATAGGAATATGCCCGGGCCCTTCGACCATGACACTAACATTCGCTTTCCGTGCCCATTTAACCAGCTCGCCGATGACCATGAGTTCTCTTATCTGGTATTCATCGGTGGCGTCGGCAATCGCGCCCGGACGCAAGCCATCACCCAGGCTGAGTGTTGCGTTGTATTTCTTGGCGAGTGTCAGCAGGCGATCGTAATATTCATAAAGGGGGTTTTCTTTCTTGTTGTATTGCATCCACTCTATCATCATCGAGCCACCGCGGCTGACAACACCACATACACGGCGTTTTCTTGCCATGCCTTTGATACTATCTCGGGTGACGCCGCAGTGGACGGTTATGAAATCAACACCATCAGCCAGATGGCGCTCGATGACATCATAGATTTCATCCACTGTCGCTGTTGTGAAGGGTTTTCGATGTTTTCGTGCTTCGATGGCTACTTGATATATGGGGACCGTGCCAATAGGCACCTTGGAATTCTTGACTATTTCTCTTCTTATCTTGTCGATGTCACCGCCAGTCGAGAGGTCCATGACCGTGTCTGCGCCAGCCTCGATTGCCACGGCTAATTTTTTCAACTCGACCTTTAGGTTGGCCAAATCGGGCGAGGTGCCTATGTTGGCGTTCACCTTGGTAGTTAATCCTTCACCAACAGCCAGGGGCTTGATACGGTGCAATTTACTCTTTAGCAAGACGATACGACCTTGCTTTATGCCTTTCTTCAGGTATTGAACCGAGATACCTTCCTTCTTGGCAATCTGTTGATAAACATCTGACATTACTTTTTCTCCACGGGTATGCCCAGTGATGTCTTGGGTATGGCAACCGATACGAATTTCAGTATAAAAGCAAGCGCCTTCTCCTCATTCGGTGCTTCAAAGGTTAGGATGTAGTCAGGTTTTCCAAAAAGACTCAAAAACTCTCTGATTTTAATGTCTTTTGACGGTTTTATCGTGCTGACGATTTTCTGCACTTCATCGGCCTTACCAGGTATTACATCTAACATCGAGACAAAAATCATATACACTCCTTTTTAGTTTATTATAATCGGATTCGTGTTTTTGTCAACTCGACACACCTGTCGTACAAGCACTCCAAATTTTAAAATCCCAATATACTAAATACTGTCTTGAGTTTTGCTAATTTGGTATCCCAAAGGGTGAGGGACGGGCGTAAACCCAGCAGCGGACCAGGATACCAGAGGATCAGTGGGAGGAGTTTCAGAACATCAGGGTATCAGGGTGCGAATAGTCGGTTTGTTATCTGATCTACCGGTATGCTAATATCCTGCTTGCTGGTACGCTGATCTTCTGGTATGCTTCTTTTGTGTACAGCGTACCGGGACAGGCGTAGAGCGCAATGTATAATGCATCGGGTGCACGGCGTTAGGCGTAAAGCGTCAGGCGTAGCGCGTCCAGCGTACAGCGTTCTTGACATACATTGTTCTATAATTAGAATGATGGAGAAGGAGGAAATATGGAAAAGCTCATCGGTAAAATCACCCATTATTTCAATAAGATCAGTGTCGGGATTATCGAAATTACGGACAGCGAATTAAAGATCGGTGATACGATACACATCAAGGGTCATACTTCCGATTTCACTCAGCAGGTAACCTCAATGCAGCTTGAACATGAGGCAATCGAAAAGGCAAAAAAGGGTGATGCTATTGGAATAAAAGTGGATTCACCAGTCCACGAACACGATCAGGTATTCCTTGTCACTGAATAATTACTGCGGTTAATTCTAATCACCGGGGGTAGGAGACGGGAGAGTCCTCTGAGACCTGATTGGTGATTAAATCCGAAATCCGAATTTCGAAATTCTAAACAAATTCAAATCTCAAAATCATAATTTTCAAAACAGCAACAAGAATCGATGTCGTTAGACGGTTTAGAAGAACGATTCGTTAATTTAGTAATTGAGTCATTAAGTCACTGGGTCATTCGTGGATAAGCTGGGAAGTTTTAAGTTAACGAGGCCTTAATCGTAACCGTCGTACTTTTGACGATTTTTGAGTTATTATTTATATTATTGTTAAGTTATAAAGTTATACCCGTACTCCGCGTTCGATGAAGAGATGACGTTTAATTTTTTGGGTCGTTGTTTTTGGAAATTCCTCGTCCCGGATTTCGAATTCTGTCACTTTTTTATATATCGGCAGGTCTTCATTGACCTCGCGCACTAATTCCTTATACATGTTTTCAATATCCGTCTCACTCATCGTGATGCCCTTTTCCTGGCTGTGTTGTTCGAGCCGTTCGTAGTCAGGGAAAATCAGGGCACATATCTGTTCCTTTTTTGTCTCCTGGTCAATTCGTGGTATTACCAAGACTTCTTTGACCCATTCACTCTTGATCAACTTCGCTTCGATTTCTTCAGGCTGTACGTTCTTGCCAGTTTGGGTAACGATCAGACTTTTCTTTCGACCTGTGATATATACGTAGCCCTCTTCGTCAGTATAGCCGAGGTCACCAGTGTAAAGCCAACCGTCCTTCAATACCTCGTTGGTTGCTTTCTCATTCTTGTAGTATCCGAGCATTATGTTTGGTCCGCGGGCAATGATTTCACCGATGCCGTTTTCGTCGGGATCGGCGACCTTGATTTCGACATCGGGTATCGGCACACCGACTGATTTCACTTTCGGTTTTTCAAGAGGACTAACTGATAAAACCGGTGATGTTTCGGTTAAACCATAACCCTGAAGAATGGGTATGGCCAGCAGTTGTAGTGCCTTGGCTACCTTTTCGGTTAGAGCCGCACCACCGGCACACGCGATGCGCAAGTGTCCCAAACCCATTTCTCGGCGTACTCTTGCGAACAAGGGTTTGCGGAGGAAAGGTATGACTGAACCGATGCCGCTTATGGCATTGAACATCACCTTTGTGGAAAGAGGAGCACTGGCGACTTTTCGATACACTGCACCGACGAATTTCTCGAAGAGCAATGGTACGGCGATAAGGCAGGTGACTTTGGATTCTTTCATCGTCGCCAAGATATCAGTTGGCTTGAGGCTGGCCGGGTAGTATATACTTGCGCCCCGGAAAAGCGGGAAGAGGAATCCTGCAGTTCCTTCAAAAGTATGATGCATTGGGATTATTGAGCAAAGGCTGTCTTTTTCATTAATCTCGATGAATCGCTCGACTGACTTCATATTACACATGATGTTATAGTGACTCAACATTACTGCCTTGGAAGTACCTGTTGTACCAGACGTGAAAATGAGAACTGCTAATCCTTTGGGGTCAATATCTGTCACTGGGTAATCTTTCTTCGGACTGAGTTTCTTTATGCCAGCCATAGAAATGACCCATTTAATGTTCTTCAATTCACCCTTGAGATCATCTATCTTCTCGAGATATGACTCAGAGACGATTATGCCTTTTGCTTCGCTCTGGGTGAGGATATGGATTATTTCTGCATCCTGCGACAGGCGGTCGACTGGTACGCATACCAAACCAGCACGTACTATACCCAAGTAACTAATCGCCCATTCAGGTGAATTCTCGCCCATAACCGCAAACTTATCGCCCTTCTTTAACCCGAGTTCTAACAAATGGTTCTTCAATTTTACCACTTCTGCCTTGAGTTGCCGGTATGTATACGTCGTATCTCCTTTCTTAAGGGCGAGTTTGTCCGGAAAGTTACTGACCGAACGCTCAAATACGTCTCCCAGAAGATGTATTTCTTTATTCATTTCTTCTCCAGTTTAAATATATTTTCCTTGCCCTTTTTAATCAAGATGGGCACTAACTCTTGAGCTGTGTGTTTCTCTCTCAGCATGAAAAATTCGATGAGCATCGGTAAATTTATGCCACATACGATATTCAAATTTCTATCATTCTTCAAGAGGCTGAAACAGCTTATGGTACAACTGCCTCCTGGTAAATCCACGAAGATAATTGCCTCATTGTTCTTGTGTTTCCTGATTATTTGGCTAAGTTTGTCGCTCAGCGAGGTACAAGATAGACCCACGTTCGTTACTACTTCTACCAAGCGCTGCTTGCCAATTATCTGCTCGGCCGTTTTCAGCATGGTCTCGGCGAAATCGCCGTGTCCGATTATGATACCTCTTATCATGGTCATTCAATGTCTTCTTCATCGAAGTGCACGCTGGGCATTTCGTGTTCGGAAAGAATTCTTCTGAGTTCCATGTTGTATTCCTCCGCAGGCCTGACACCGCGTAGGTCAAGCAGGTAATTCATGGCGATGACTTCAGCGATTACCGAAATGTTCTTGCCCGGACTCAACGGAATAATAATGTGCGGAATCTTAACGCCTAGCATTTCTTTATTCTTCCGTTCCAGCCCAATCCGTTCGTAGTCACCCTTTATCTCATCCCACATGACCAGTTCAATAATAACTTCGATGCGTTTCCTTAAGCGTACTGACTTGACTCCAAATATCCTATAGATATCAATGATGCCTACGCCACGGATTTCGATGTGGTGTTTCAAGCGTGTGCTTTTCTCAGCGCCGGTTCCGATAAGAATGTCGCCTCTTCGGATTATCGTGATAAGGTCATCGGCCACGAAGCGATGGCCTCTTTCGATGAGATCCAGCGCGCACTCACTCTTGCCAGTGCCTGGTTTGCCCATAAACAGGACACCCACCCCATAAATATCTACCAGCGTGCCTTGTACGCACTTTGTAGGTGCCAGTTTGAAATCAAGATACGCAGTTAGACTATGGATGAACGGTGTCGTTGAGTTGGGCGTTCGTAGGATTGGGATTTTCCTACGCTTTGCCTCTTCTACAAATTTCTCGTCGATTGCAAGGTTCTTGGCTACAATGACGCAAGGAGTACCGAGTTTCATTACCGTCGATATCCTTTTGTCCTTGATGTCGCGCTTCAGGGTCTTCAGGTAAAACGTCTCGGTTTTACCAATGATCATGATTCGGTCGCTTAGGAAATATCCCGTATAACCGGCCAAGGCAAGTCCGGGGCGGAAAATGTCGTAGCTTGCTATTTTATTTTTCTCAAAATGCTCTTCGCCGGTTACTATTTCTAGAGATAGATCGTCCTTTTTTTCTTCGTATAGGGTTTTGACGGTGATGCTCTTCATTTCCTTCGCGTTTTTTGCGCCAATCTCTTTCTTTCTCTGAATTTTGCTTCGTATTTACCAAGCTGCCGTTCGACTTTTTTTACAGCATCGTTGATGCCCATATAGATATCGGGATTTTTTACGCGACTGGTGACCGAAGAGTGCTTCACGGAAAGAGTCAATTCGATTATACTTATGCCCTTGTCTTTTTCCAATATCATATCGGCATCAATAATGTAGTGATCAAAGCGTTTCAATTTCTCGAGTTTCTTTGTTGTATATTCCATGAGTGCATCGGACAGACGAAAGTTCCTTGCCGTTATATTTGTTTTCATAACACCTCCTGATATTTATACGATGGGGTCATCCCTGAGGACATGGCTAACTATGATTATAATCACATTTAATTGCGTGTCAATAAACGAATTCTCTGCGTTAAATTACCTTCGAATAAGAACGACGCGACGGCAATGCCCGACGCGCCCGCTCTCAACACAGCCCTGTAATTTTTATCATTTATGCCGCCGATGCCAATGACGGGAATTTCGACAGACCTACAGATTGACTTCAAAGTCGAGAGGCCACAGATCCGGGCTTCCGGTTTAGTCTTGGTTGGGTATATTGAACCGACACCGAGGTAATCAGCGCCGAGAGCCTCAGCTCTTTTTGCTTCTTTCAGATTGTGTGTGGAAACGCCAATGATGAACGTGTCGCCCAATATTCTGCGTGTCTGAGCCAGAGGTATGTCTTCCTGACCGACGTGCACGCCGTCAGCATTGCAAGCGAGCGCAATGTCCAACCGGTTATTGATGATGAACTTAACATTTTTTTTACTTAGTGCACGCTTTATGCGGTCGGCGTATCTCAAGAAATTGCGGTCACTCAGTTTATTGACCCTTAACTGAATCATGGTTGTACTATTATTCACTAGGCTGCTTACCACTTTGGATATTTCTGAAAATCGCAAGTACTTCTCGTCGATTATGGCGTAAAGGGACGGATCGAATTTCCTCTGGAAGTGAGAGACAATGTTTTTTTCGAAATCATAGATCTGGAATCTAATTTCTTTTGTTTTACTACTGAGACGCACGTCTAGGTTCTTAAGCATTTCTTCGATGATCCTTGCTGATTCTTTAGCACGGGACAGATTTGATAGAATCACTGCGTCGGTATTCTTCTTACTAATGGAATCGAACCTTGCTTTTCTCCCTAGATCATGGGAACTTTGGCGCGCGCTAATGATTTTCTTCATAGGCAGCAACCGCTTGAACTTGAGGAAATCTTTGCGAATCGACCTAATCTGAGATAAAAGAATTCGATTTTCGAGGTGGAATCTTGTTATGTCTTCGATTAATTTCAGGGATTCATCCAACCGGTTGAGGTTTACATCAAGAACGCGCAGTAAACGCACAGATAATTATAGTGAAAATCGAGGGGGGTGTCAAGATGGATTGGAAGGCAACGTTGCACGGTTGCGGTTACGATGCCCGTATCGTCGAACGTTGGACGATTACGGCTTTGTGACATGAGACTTGACCGCAGGTGGGCACCTAATGGCCCTGCTGCGTGGCAAATCCGAAGTTTTGCTCTCGACCCTGCTCGCTTGTCTCGAACAAAGCGAAAAGGAACAGTAAGGATACATACAGTCGTTGGGTCATTATGTCATCAAGTCATTATTTGCTAGTACGCAGCCAAATTTGCGTTCTTTAGGAAATCCATAAGTCCTAAGGTACTAAACACTGTTTTGAATTTTGGTAATTTGATATTAGATATTGTTTCGTATTTCGTGCTTCGAATTTAGAATTTTGTTGAGTGGCACGTAATGTGCAACTTAGTGTTGATATAGGTTGTTCAAAAGAAAAGGGGTAGACTCGATGTCTACCCCTTGGACACAGACGTGTCTTTACTTATTCATTAGTGCGTTCGACCTTGACGGCTTTGCTGCCTTTAGGAGTTTTACTTATTTCGAACTTAACTCGCTCGCCTTCACGAAGGACCCGATAACCCTCGCCGACGATATCCGCATAGTGAACAAATACGTCACCGGATCCATCCTCGCTTTCAATGAAACCGTATCCCTTTTTCCCATCGAACCACTTAACCTTACCGTAGACTTGCAAATTTCCTCCTTCCAAGCCTTAATACCATCTCGCCATCCACAGAGGATTTCGATCCTGGTCAACCTCTACGGTTAAGCTCACGGAATTATACAAATATGAATTGGGCTGTCAATGGTGTTTTTTTGGGGGGGTTTATATGTTATTCGTAGTGCGGTGGCTGTTACTTGTGGGATGAAATGCGCGCTATATTACTTGTAGGACTCGAACAACTTACCCCACTCGGTCTGCAAGTATTTTTGGGCAATCTTCTTACCATGGACATTATACCAATAGAAATCATGATAGACACGTGATGCAACGAAAGACCAGGGCACGATTGGAGTGCGCAGCAAAAGGTGCTCAAACGGTTTCAATTTACCCCAGTAGATGGCTTTCTGTCCGCGTGACGCGAATGTGTCTTTCATCTGGAAACGGAAATTCACATCACTGATATCTTCTCCAAGAACCCTGATTTCTGAGGGTTTTGCGATGCCCAATCCCTTCTCGTGAGCCAGATTCAGAAACTTCAGTTTCATTGGGTCAAAGCCCATCATCTTGGCCGCAACTGCATCAATAGCTACCGAATCGCCACTTGCCAGCATATAATTCTTGACTTGGGGTTGCATCAAGCGCGGCCCTGCGCCATTACCCGCAATCGTACCATCTGTAAGGCAGAAAATACCTGGATGGATCTCCTTTTGAATCTGCAACAGGTCAACAAGGGTTTCGTGAATCACCGAGTGTGTCCAATGTCGGTTGTCATTGAGCAGACCGCCAAATGCATTCTTCATGGCGCCGGTGATTGTTGTAAAAACATGGGTCTTCATAGTCGGGAGATGAAATGCGTTCTTACCGACGAACATCTTGGGTATCTGAATCCCGTCTCTGTATACTTTGTCCAAAACCAGCATTTTGGCTTTGGGTTTGTAGTATATCCACTCGACATCTGGTTCGTATAGGTAGACGAATTGCAGTTTGTGCTTTCGCATTACTGATTCGAGGTGATTATTCTCCGCGCCACGTCGGGGATTGATGACTACAGTACGGTTTTGCGCGGGTATTAGATCTTGGTATCCGAATTTCTTAAGTGAAGATACTGCGCCGTCGAACTGCCAGGGTGTGGTTGAACAAGCAGGGAAGTAGAAGTGCCAGGTTATGTTTACCTTCATGATTGTTGGTATGCTCTTTCTCAAGTGATTTTGCACCCCAGCCATCTTCAACGCCCTTTCTATGTCGTTGAGAGCCGTCTTGGGCTGTGTTTTGATTGCGACGACGGTCGACTTCATTTCCTTAGACGAGGCTTACATATGATCTCACGGACGTCAAAAGAAAAGAACTCTTTGCCATGCTTGGGTAAGCAGACAATAGCCGTATCCGCGCCTTGTCCGGTTCCACCGATTGATATTACTTCTTTGTCGTACGGTATCAGTCCTGCGTCGAGAGCCATGATGGCGATCTCGACGGCTACTTTGACGCCTTGTCCGAGGATACGCAGTGTGTTCGCAGCGAGTTCTTCGACCTCCAAGCCGCCGAATCTGAATCGTATTGCCCTGCCTAAACCACCAAAGAAGTGAGTGCCTGTGTACACTGTTACGCCTTTCTTTGTGAGATATTCCTCAGTTTTCTTGGACATTTCGGATTGTCCAGATGTGCGGAATCCGACCTGATGGGATACTGAAATGATACTAATGCCTTCGCCTTTCTTCAGTAACCTTTTTGTGGTATAACCACTACAGGAAGCAACTACGAAGTGCTTTATCTTTAGTTGTTTCCCCCTCTTTAGTGCGACTTCCATTGTCTTGTCAGTATTCTGCTTGCCTGGTCTAGCCCAGTAGTAAACCTCGTGTTTCATCGATTCTCCTACGTTTCCATTATACATCTGTTCGTTGCGAAGTCAATTGATATGGTTCTGAGGTATTATCCGCCGAATTTCTCAGTCCATTTCTTGGCAAGCTCGTCACGCCTGGGCTTGTATATCGTTTCGTAGAAATAACGCTGCGATAGTAGTACACCTTTGTCGTAATTCTTGCATATCTTCACGGCTTCCTTCCATGCCTTGCTGTAATTCTTACCGAAGCGTCGCTCGATCTGGCGTGCAAAACCATCGGGTGACTGAACCTCGCTGCCAATGACAAAGAATTTCTTACCGTCTATCTCAATGCTGTAGGCGGCTTCGTCGCCGATGCTCGTCATGGTGAAAGATTTTTGCATCTTCTTGATTTCGCGCTCACTGTATTTCTTTTCCTTTGATTTGAATTGAGTCGGTGGTTTCACGACACCTTTACCCTTGAACCCTCTTTTGGCCGCTGCATAGAAAATCGCGCGGTTTAACCCAAAAGATTTCGCCGAAGCAACGGACATGCCTAGCACATACGCCCGTGCCGCTTGCAGCGTTGCCATGACTTGGAATCTACCTACGGCCATAATGCCTCCTTTCCTTAGAAGGGTGATAAAAGGCTAATAAAAGGCTTTCACACTAGAAGGCTAAAAAGGGCAAATACAAGGGACGTATGAAGCAGTATCGTTCCACTCGCAGTAATCGCCGCCATTTCTCGCCTTCATAGCCCATAGTACCCATTTTGAGCCCTTGCGATTTTCCCCCAAATTTCATATTTGGATGGGAAAATCAGCATCCCGCACTTTCCTCAGAAAGTGCGGCGCTAACGCTTTCTGAGGTCTTTTCATTTTATCTTCCTCCAATTATGCGTCGCGATCGGTGATTCTTTCCCAATCAGGTATGGCGAGTTCAGTTTCTTAATGACTATGCCTTCGCGTCCTTTCTTGACCTCGGTCATATAGTTCTGTCTAATGCTGGTTAGCGGTTTGCCCGGAATATAGATGAACGGTGATTTGAACCGAATCTTACTGAGGATGGATTTGCGCTTCTTTAGTGATTTTGTGCTGACATTCTGACCTTCGAAGAATACGACGTCGAAAATGTATACTAGTGGCTTAACCTTGGGTTTCTTTGCGAAAAGCGATGGAATGAAACGTCTTCCCTCGCTCGAGTAGAGTTCACAGTCAAGTAGTGTCTCAGCAGGAAGAAGATTCTTCAGCTCATCGAGTAAGTAACCGAGTTTGTCTGACCAGTTTGGCGTGCGCTCGAGGCGCCTGCCCCAGCATTCCAGATGGTTATTCTTATAGTGTATTATCTGCATGCGCCACCCGTCTATTTTTGGTTCGTAAATCCAATCACCCTGAATTTTTTCGCCGAAATAAGGGATGGGTTGCATTAGCCAGACGGGACCGATCCGCATATTACATTATAGACTAGTTGACGATAGAGTCAATGGAGCGGATACTATGAAACGGAGAGCCTGAGAAACGGTGACGGCGAGACATGGAGACATACAACGACCTGGCAAATCCGAAATCCTAAACAAATTCAAATGCCCAAATCCCAATGTACTAAACAGTGTTTTGAGTTTTGGTAATTCGATATTAGGTATTGTTTCGGATTTCGTGCTTCGAATTTAGGATTTTCGCGTGGAGAGTCTTTGAGTTCACGTTACAGTCTGTGGCATGAAGAATAGCTGGTTGAAAATTGTCAGTGGACAACCGTCCCAATCGGTGTATGGCCTTTTACGCACGTTATTTTCACTCGCCGCACCTCACCCGGAGCTATTTGAGTATCCACGACTACATCTTTGTTGCCGCGTGTCTTGCCACGCGATGCGTTGTTTTTCGCCTCTGACTCGAATAGAACTTCATAGGTCTTGCCGATCATATCAGCAGTCCTTTCTCTTACGATTTTGTGTTGCGCGGTAATGAGTTTGGTCAGTCGATTCTTCGTTATATCTTCGGAAAGAGACTTGAGTTTGCTTGCTTTGGTACCTGACCTGACTGAATATCGATACATGTACGTATCGTCGAATCTGATTTCTTCGAGCAGGGAAATTGTGTCTTGGAATTCTTCTTCTGTTTCAGTGGGGAAGCCTACGATGACATCAGTCGTGATTGTTGCATGCGGAATCTCCTGCCGGATAAATGCGATTAGATGGCGGTATTCTTCCTTGCTGTATTTACGGTTCATCAGCTGGAGAATACGGTTGTTCCCAGACTGCAGCGGTAAATGAAACCACTCGCATATCTTATCATGAGTTTTGATTACTTGGACCGTGTTTTTACTAAAATCCTTGGGATGTGAGGTTAGAAAACGTAGACGGAACAATTCGTGCACTTCCGAGGTCCGAGCCAGTAACTCGGCAAAATCATAACGCTCATAATGATATTCGTTCACGTTCTGACCCAAGAGTGTTACGTCTTTGACACCTGATTTTATTAAATGTGCAACCTCTTTGAAGATGTCGGTTGGATTTCTTGACCGGGCACGGCCGCGTACGTAGGGTACAATACAGTATGAACAATAATTGTCACAGCCGCGCATAATTGAGACGTAGCTTGATATTTGTGGCGCGGATGGGTATACACCGTAATACGTTTCATCCCCGAGTTTCGTGTCGATGATTCGTGTATCTGCTTCCATAATCTCAGACACGTAGTCGGCGATCTTACGGTACGAATCCGGGCCCAGAATCAAGTCTACCGCATGCAGATGTTTGGTTATTGTATCGGCCTTGTCTACCGCCAGACAACCAACCACGGCGAGCACTCGCTTGCCTGCTTGCCGCCAGTTTCTTAACCCTGATATGTAAGCGAGCGCGCGATTTTCTGCATGTGCTCGAACCGTGCAGGTATTTACGATGAAGATATCAGCCGACTCCTCATTTGCTACAGGTTCGAACCCATGGTCCTTCAGTATCTTGCTCATGATGAGCGAGTCATTCTTGTTCATTTGACAGCCGAATGTCTTGATATAGAATTTCTTAGTCATATGGCATTACAGCGATCGCTAATTGTGGTCTGTTTTATGGCTGCATAATGCGGCTTTAGTGGAGTCCTCGGTTACTTCTTCGATCGTGACCTCAACCAGTTTATTGGCTGGGCAGTGCTCTTCGATACGGACCCGGATGTAGTTGTCGGTGAGCCCGACACATTTTCCGTTCTTGCGTTCAATAATCGCACCAAATTTTCGATTCACTAGTTGTTTTCTGTACTCGTAATTTTTTTGGGCGATGAGTTCTTTCAATTTCCAGAATCTTTTCTTTTTTTGGCTTTTCGGTATAGGGTCACCAAACGGGTAAGCCTCGGTTCCCGGTCGCGGCGAATATGGAAAAACGTGCAGATGAGTGAAGGGATGTTCCTGGAGGAATCGATACGTGCTCATGAATTCCTTATCACCCTCGTCCGGGAAACCGACAATGATGTCGGCACCCAACGACGCATCAGGGAATTCATCGTGCAACGCATTGATCGCTTGCGACAAGAAGGCCGAGTCGTAATTGCGGTTCATCATTTTCAGCACTGAGTTGTCCGCGCTTTGAATTGGAATGTGGAAGTGGCGGCACAGCGGCAAATTCTTAAGAGCCTGGATTAGTTGTTCGGTAACAAAGAAGGGCTCAATCGATGAGAGCCGAATGCGCGGTGAATCGCTGATGTTGCCAATTGCCGAAAGCAAGTCCTCGAGACTATCACCGAAATCCCTCCCGTAAAGACCGATATTTGCACCCACCAATACTACTTCGCGGTATCCGAGGCCACGTGCTCGGAGGATTTCTTGCTCGATATCACTCATCGACTTGCTCTCGATTCGAGAGCGTACCTTCGATACAATACAGTACGTGCACTTCATGTCGCAACCATCCTGGATTTTCAAGAAATATCTAGCTTTGTTAGGTTTGGGCATGATTTTCTTGATGGCGGCGTTTCGGGCTACGTTATCTAGCACATGGGTCGCTTGAGCATACTCTTCAGGATGTATACGGCAGGCACAGCCAGTGGCGACCGTTGTTGCACCAGGAAATTTCCGGAGTGCTTGGCGGAATTTCTTCCGGGATTTTATTTCTGCTTCTTGGGTGACACAGCAGGTATTGATAATGACCAGATCATTAATGTCGGAAAATTTCTCGAGTAAGCAATAACCCTCGTACTGATTGAGCTTACATCCTAGATTGATTAGTTTTTGCAAGCTGGTTTAACTACTCTTCTTGCTCCGCTTGTTTCTGGGAATCTAATATGTCGCCAATTGTAAATTTATCTGGTGCCGGTTTCGGCGCTTCTTTCTTCTTGGGTGGTGCCTTGAAAATTTCCTTCTCGCTGAGAATAATGCGTCGCAATCTCGAGTTTATCTTTCGTACGGTGACTTCAATGTCTTCGCCCAGCTTGTACAAGTCCTTCGGTTTCTTCCCACGCCTAGAAAGGTAATTTGCTGGGATGAATTCTTCAACACCGCCTTCGAGCACCAATCTTATACCTTTTGGCAGAATATCGCTGATCTTCCCGGTGACTTTTGAGCCTTCGGGAAAGGTCTCGACGAATTTGGTGAAGGGATCTTCTTTGCAGTGCTTGATACTCAAAGAGATTCTGCGATTTTTCCGGTCAATAGTACAGATGACGGCTTCTACCTTTTGTCCCTTACGTAGGTAGTCAGATGCTTTTTTGACCTTCTTGTCCCAGAAAAAGTCGTTGACATGAATTAGACCCTCAACGCCGTCAATTATTTGCACAAAAGCGCCAAAGTCTTTGAGATTTGTGACCTTGACGACAACCTTTTGGCCTACATCCAGTTTTTCATCGACGGTTGACCATGGATCTGGTTTCGTTTGCTTCATGCCGAGGGAGATTCTTTGTTCGTTGCGATCGATCGATAAGACAACTGCTTCAACCGTGTCTCCCACTTTGAGGATTGAAGAAGGATCCTTGATGTCTTTGGTCCATGACATCTCAGATACGTGAATGAGTCCCTCGATACCTTTTTCCAGCTCGACGAAAGCGCCATAGTCAACGACACTTGTTACTCTGCCTTTCACTTTCGTACCGACTGGATATTTGTTCTCAATGGCTTCCCATGGATGTGGTGTCAATTGTTTGAGACCAACCGCGATTCTTCCCGTCTCACGGTCCATAATCAGGACTTTGACCTTGATTTTGTCATTCACTTTGACCGCTTCAGCCGGATGGGTTATTTTGAGCCAGGAGATATCCGTAATATGAAGAAGGGCATCAATGCCGCCAATGTCAATGAACGCACCAAAGTCAGTAATATTGCGCACCGTACCATCAATGATGTCGCCGACCTTCATTTTACTGAAGATACGCTTGCGAGCTTTGGCCTGTTCTTCTTCGACGGCCAGTTTTCTTGAGACAACAATGTTCTTTCTGAGCATGTTTATCTTTACGATTTTGACTTCAGTCGACTGCCCAATCAACGATTCACTATTCGCCTGCGATTTGTATTCGATTTGCGAGCTCGGTAAGAAGGCTTCAACGCCCATCAGGTCGACCGAGTAGCCACCTTTGATGCGTTTCTTTATTGTGCACGACGCCATCTCGCCGTTCTCATATATGTGTTTTATCTTGTCCCAAGCCAGCTGAAAGTCCGCTTTTTTCTTGGAAATGACCGGAAATCCCTCGCGGTTCTCATAAGCTTCGAGGAAGACATATATTTCTTTGCCTTCATCGGCGTCCTCGTGGTTGGTGAATTCTTCCAACGGGAGAAAACCCTCGGCCTTCAGACCAAGGTTGAGGAGAACGCCATTTTCGGTTCTTTTAATAACTGTTGCCTTTACGATATCGCCCTCTTTGGGCGTGACAAGAGATGCTTCCAGGAGCTTGTTCAGATCTTCTTGCGTAATATCTTTCATTTGACTATAAAACCTCCTTCGAATAGTTTTGCTATTCTGGCAATTATAATGATTTTTCGAGAGTTGTCAACTGCTTGTATAGTGGCGAATCGGTGTGTTGACGTGTCTACCTCGGTGGTATTTGACTTTCGTTCGATGTTATATATAATATCCAATATATCATGCAAAGGAGGATTCAATGAAAAACCTGATTCTGACCGCTTTCCTCGTGCTTGCGTGTGGTGTTCAGAAAGAGGCAGACACGTATGTCCGGAAAAGTGATGTTCCTTATTTGAACATTTCGGTGAAAACCTATGGTAAGATTGTGATTGAACTACATCGCAATGAGGCACCGAAGAATGTCAACAATATCATTGAATTAACTGATAAGGGATTTTATAACGGTTTGATATTTCACCGTATTATAAAGAATTTTGTGATCCAGGGCGGATGCCCTAGGGGCGATGGCACCGGTGATCCAGGATATGAGATAGATGATGAGATTGTGCCGAGCCTAAAGCACTTGAAAGGCACAGTTGCCATGGCGAACAGGGGGCCGAATACTAACGGTTCACAGTTTTATATTTGCCTGGAACCTCTACCACGGCTTGACGGTCGCTACACGATAATCGGGCAAGTGGTTCAGGGTATGGATGTTGTCGAGCGCATTGGCAGTGTACAAACCGGCCAGCTTGACAGACCGGTGACCGATGTCGTGATGGAAAAAGTATGGATTGAAAGATAACATTGAGCAGTAAGACAATTTGGATCGTATACAGTTCGCGTAAAGGGGGACACCTTTTTCCCAGTCTGGCCTTATATGAGAGAATAGCCGGCAGACGTGGCTACGGTGTTCAGATCATAAATACGCTCGATATTTCCAGGTTTTTATCGATATTGGACGGAATCAGTAGAATAGCTGATCTGAAACTTAAGAAGATCTACCGCTGGTCTTATCGCAATCTTGAAGCGGGTAATCAAACAACCCAGGGACTGTATCGCTTGTTTGAGGCAATATTATACCGCTATGGCAAGGTGGGGGAGAAATTAGCTTGGCGCTTTGGGAGACCTGACATAATCCTTTCGATCCAGCCCGAAATAAATGTCGTGGCTGAACTATTCAAGAACTGGTTTCGTGTGCCATTTCATACTGTCATCATCGATTTGTCGATTCACGGACTATGGATAAACAGACGCATTGATCATTACTACGTACCGAACGAATCGCTGAAAACCGACCTTAGAAAGTATGGGGTTTCCGAAGCGAGGATTACCGCTACTGGCGTTCCACTGAGAGCGGGTTTTTCTCAAGCGGTTAAGAAAAGAGTCAGGACGACCAGGAGAGCATTAGGATTGTCCGTGGATCTATGCACCGTGCTGTTAGTCGGCGGCCTTTTGGGAAAGATGTTCGATTTCAAAGGTGTGATCGAATCGATTTTGGATACGCATTTACCTATTCAAATTTTGGCGGTTTTCGGGAAGAACGATCCGGCCATGGCAGGCGTATCGGAATTGAAGAATAGATGCAAGTATCCCATGTACATTTACGGTGCGGTGGTCGAAATGCATGAGTTGATATGGGCATCCGATGTCGTCATCAGCAAGCCGGGTGCAATTACGATGACCGAGGTTATGAGTCTAGGTAAGCCAATGATTGTGATAAATCCACTTGGTGGATCAGCTCAGGAGTTGAGAGCTGCGCGATTTTTGCAGGAAAGCGGCGCAGGTCTATGGATAAGAAACGCCCGAGAACTGGGCGCAACGATCAAGGGATTATTCAAAAACAAGAGCAAATATGAATACATGTGTCGAAATGCCAAGGCATTGGGGCAGCATAATCTACGTGCAGACAGGGCAATATTCAAGAATATCAAGCGAGTGTTAGATGGTTGTGAGAATTAGCATTGCGGTTTCATGAACGGTGCTTCACGAGTGTATGTACGTGCAACACAGTTGACGATATTGATTGTGTGGGTTATAATGAATTATGGAGTTTGACAATCTAATAACGAGTCCGTTCGGCCTTGGCGAGAAGCTCATTCTTGAGTTATTGAAAAAGGGTGAGAGTGTCTATGCTGTCTTCCCAACACCTAAAGACGTTCCGATGTCGTTTTTAGGAAAGAAGAATATTAAGTATGGTTTCTTGAGGTTTGACCATGACCCGATTTTAGAAAAAGTACTACCCAGAAGAACGAAGCGCGTTTTTCACATCTTTGAGTTATACAGTGGCAAATTCTCGAGACTATTCAAGTCCAACACCTTGGCTACGCTACTGCTGTTGGAATGGGCAAAGAACTCGGGTGTTGAAGATTTCATCTATCTATCGAGCGGTGAGGTCTACGGCAAGGGTACAAATCTTGACGAAAACCATGCTTCCAATCCTTATAGCTTCTACGCGACGAGTAAGTATCAGGCCGAGATGTTCCTACGGTTCTATCAGCGGTTCTATCGAATACATTCCGTCCGGTTGTTCTTCCCTTTTGGCAAGGGGGTGGAGCAGGGGTTTGTCTGGAACATCGCGCAATCACTCATTTCTGAGGACACAATTGATGCAGAATACGACAGTATTTCGCCGACGTTCAGCGATGACGTTGTTGAACCTTTAATCAGACTGCGTGAACAGAACAACTCTGATATCTACAATGTCTGTGGGAGTCCAGTTAAGCTTGAAAAAGTGGTTGAAGAACTGAAGAAAGTTGTACAAAAGTCACCCAAGACACTCAAGAGCAGGAAGGTGGCGTTGTCCGGCAATAACTCAAAAGCAAAAGAATCGCTCAAATATAGAGAAACGTCTCTGTCAGAAGCAATGAAAGTGTCATTTGGCGGTTAATAACCCAGGTTGTGACAAATAATTTGTCCATTTTCCAGAAAATCCTATGAGAGTGTTACACATAACTCCAGAGAACATCCAAGACGTGCCCGGTCTGTTGAGCCGGAGCCACTCATACTTTGGTGACGAAGGAGTGTTGGCAACCATGGTGCGTTCCCGCTTGGGTTTTCCTAACGGCATACTGCTTGATTATCCGTTCTTGAATTCGGGGCCGCTTGCCAGACTGGGAAAAGTCATGGGACGTCATGACGTTAACGTTCTGGAAACAGAATTGCAGCTGAAGATCAAGGGTCAGAGAACCTTGGAGAGAGCCTATTTTCAGGGCCGTGATTATGTATGGCTGTATCATTTGAGCCGGGCTTGGCGTCGGTACGATCTTGACGATTACGACATATACCACTTTGATGGGGATGTTCCGTTCATCTTCGGTAGCAGAATTCTGAGGAAATTGACGGGCAAGCGCATCGTTACTCATTTCTTCGGTAGTGAACTGAGGAAGTGGGGCATGAATCGCTATCTACGCGACTACGCTCAGCTAAGGTTCACATCAGAGCTGGACCATACAAAGATCGACCCATCGTTGATATTCGTCCCGATTCCTTATGCGGTGGGGAGCGTAAAGCCGCGAGAGCGTGAGAATAACGTATTAAGGGTGGGACATTCTCCTACCCGGCGGACCGCCAAGGGCACTCAAGACATAATTGCGGCGATTAACGAACTGAAGGAAGACATGAGTTTCGAATTCTTGATCATCGAAGGCGTGCCGCATTGGAAGTGTATGGAATTGAAAGCAACATGCGATATCGGCATCGATCAAATCGGTAACTATGCAGGAACCGGTTACGGTAGAAGTGGTCTCGAGTTCTTGGCGCTCGGCATACCGACGATAACCGAGATACCGGATGAGTATGAAAAACTTCTGCCCGCTCATCCGTTTATCAAGGCAACGAAAAGAAGCTTCAAAGAAATCTTGCGGCTTGTTTTAACCAACAGCAGACTGAGGCAAACAAAGCGCAGACAGGGCATCAAGTGGGTTCATCATTTTCCTAATCCGAAGCGAATAATTAGCAGAATATATGAAGAATATGGCAAGAAAGGTTGGATTTGCTGACCTTAGAAATAGCCTTATTGACAAATATTCAATTTGCATTAGAATTATCACGCCAAATATCATGAAAAATGCTGATATTATTACATACTTGAACACGAAAAAAGAGTTGGTTGACAAAGCCTTGGAAAAGTACTTTCTTAACGAGAATTCTTTTTTCAAAGCGATGTACTATTCGGTTGATAGTGGAAAGCGTATAAGACCAATTCTTGCGATTAGCAGTTATGAGGCCAATGGCGGTAGTGACACTGCTAGTATCATGCCGATCGCGTGTGGGCTCGAGTTGATCCACACCTACTCGTTGATACATGATGACTTGCCCGCAATGGACGATGACGATTTACGCCGGGGCAAGGCATCGGCGCACAAGAAGTTCGATGAGGCGACGGCAATCCTTTCCGGTGACGGTCTCTTCGCCTATGCTTTCGAGCTTCTTAGTAGTGGTGCCGTTCTGTCTCGTGAAAAGCTTGCCGTGATCCGTGCGGTCAGCGAGGTGGTTGGTCCAAAGGGCGTAGTATATGGGCAGGTGCTCGACACGAGTGATGCTCAGGAGTTTCATCCTAAGATCCTGAGGACTATCCACTTGAACAAGACAGCTAAATTCATCGCCGTAGCAATTAAGGTCGGGGCAATAATGGCGCGCGCGCCGGACGCGAGGATCGAAGCGCTGTATCAGGCAGGTGTCTACTTGGGCATGCTGTTTCAATATACTGACGACATACTCGATGTTGTGGGCGAGAAGGACGAGTTAGGTAAGACCCCGGGCAAGGACGAGGTGAGCGGCAAGATCACGGCGCCAGGTGTCTATGGCCTCGATGGTGCGCAATTTCGCGCCGAGCGTTATGCCGCCCTCGCCAGGCACAGGTTTTCCAGTTTAGGCGCCAACTTCGATATTTTCAACAAGATTACGGATTTTGTATTGAATCGGTCATACTAAAACAGGGCAAATAACTGATGGCATTATTGAACAGAATCAAAGAGCCTAAGGACTTAAAAGATCTTAGTCTTGACGAATTGAAGGGGCTAGCCGAGGAAATTCGCGGCGAGATAATCAAGACGTGTGCAAATACGGGCGGACACGTTGCACCATCTCTAGGCGTGGTTGAGTTAACTCTCGCCTTGTACCGCGTTTTTGATGCTGAACGCGACAAGATCATCTGGGACGTGGGACACCAGACTTATGCACAAAAGCTCATCACCGGGCGTGCCAAGAAGTTTCACACCTTGCGTACCTATAAGGGGATTAGTGGGTTTCCGAAGCGAAGCGAGTCAAAATATGATGTTTTTGATACCGGGCATTCCTCCACTTCACTGTCCGCGGCTACCGGTTTTGCGTTGGCTCGTGATTACCGCGGTGATGACTACAAGATCATTAGTGTTATTGGTGACGGCTCACTCGGCGCGGGCATGGCGTTCGAAGCGCTAAACCACGTTGGTCACCTCAAGAAGGATATCATTGTGGTGCTCAATGATAATGAGCGTTCAATTGGTGAGAGTGTCGGCGCACTTTCACAGTATCTCAACAAGGTGATAACGACGCGAACGTACAACCGCTTCCGTGATGACCTATGGAAATTCCTCGAGCGTTTTCCACCGTATTTTCGCGACCGAGGCAGGAATTTAGCGAAACGAATTCAAGAGGGCCTTAAGGGGATGTATGCCCCCTCAGTCATATTTGAGGAACTGGGGTTCAGATACATCGGGCCTTTGAACGGTCACAAACTCGGTCAACTCATTGATACGTTTTCCAGAGTTAAGGAAATGCACGGTCCGCGGTTTGTACACGTCGTTACCAAGAAGGGTAAGGGTTACGAACACGCTGAGCACTGTCCGGAAATCTTCCACGGTATTGGTCAGTACTGTGTTGAAACTGGTGAGACAAAAAAGAAGACAACATCATTCACTGCGGTTTTTGGTGATGCGATTGTGAGGTTGGCCAAAGGGAACGACAAAATCGTCGCCATAACTGCCGGTATGACATTGGGGACCGGTCTGAAGAGATTCAGCCAGGAGATACCCGATCGATTCTATGATGTGGGTATCTGTGAACAACACGCGGTGACTATGGCCGCAGCACTCGCGCTCGATGGGTATATCCCAGTTTGTGCTATCTATTCAACATTTCTACAGCGCGCATACGATCAGATTATCCACGATGTCAGTCTTCAAAACGCTCCGGTGATCTTTGCGGTTGACCGCGCTGGTCTCGTTGGCGAGGATGGCCCTACCCACCATGGACCATTTGATCTATCGTACCTCACGTGTGTTCCCAATCTGGTTGTCTCGGCACCAAGTGATGGCTCCGAGCTTGTCGCGCTGCTGAAGACCGCCATAAAGTATCGCAGAGGACCATTTGTTTTACGCTACCCAAGGTCGTCTTGTTACCTGGGCGATGCGGATCCTTCGGTCCTTCCGGTCGGAAGTTGGGAGATATTGAATAAGGGTAAGGGGGTGGCAATCATCGCGACCGGGTCTATGGTTAAACAGGCGCAGGATGCTTTGTCCTTGTTAAAGAACAAGGGTATAATTCCAACCTTGATAAACGCTCGTTTCGTAAAGCCATTGGATGCGGAGATTCTCAGTGACCTCTCCAGGAATTTCAGAACGATCATGACCATCGAAGAGAATGCCTGCCATGGTGGTCTGGGTACAGCGGTTTTCGAGTTCTGTCGTGAACGAGATATCAAGGCAAAGATTCATTGTGTTGGTTTACCCGATAGATTTGTGGAACATGGCGCACGTCAGTTACTGCTGACCGCCTCACGCATGGACGCGGAAGGAATCGCCGAGAGAATTCATTCGCTTATATGACGTTTATACTTCCAGTCATTATATTTGCGCAGTTCATGGTACCCTATGAGAATCGGGTTTATCTCGATGCGGGAGGTGATTTTGTAATTTATGCCCGTTATTTCCAGGGAACACTGGTCAGCGTGGATACTGTCAAGACCGTTTCCGAATACCTGCAATCCAACATCTATGCCCGTAATCAGCTGTTCTTGCTCAAGGAACTTAAGCAGGATATGGTGAAAGCCGGCGGTCGTACGAGCAAGGGCTTGTTTGGTACATTTGAGATTCCGCTACCAAAGGGTGGTTTCAGTGACTTCATGGGTGAAACCGGTAAACTAGATGTCGGCGGTCATGTCAAGATTACCCTCGGCGGTAGCGAGACCTTTGTTGCCAATACACCGGGCGTGGCTGGTCCCTCGCTCTGGCCCGAGCTAGAGATGAATCAAGAGATGGTCATCAATCTCGATGGTCAGGTAGGCGATAGGATAAGGGTCTTCATTGACCACAACTCCGAGAGAATCAACGAGAGCCAGAATAAAATAACCGTGACCTACCGGGGTAGAGAAGACGAGATCCTTCAGGAGATCGAAGGTGGCGATACGGAGTTGAATATCCCTGCGACAACCTATACCGGCGATATTCCTTCGCATCGTGGCCTTTTCGGTATTAAATCGAGCGCAAAATTCGGCCCCCTGGATATCGTTGCAATAGCTTCGAATGAACAGACTCAGCATCAGGAAATAGATATCGAGGGCAGCGTGCAGGCGCAGGCTGATAGCATCTGGTCGCGCGAGTATCAGAAAAGAAGATTTTTCTGGCTTGGGACACACGATCTGATTGACCAGCAGTCACTGCAAATATACGTAGACGATGACAACTTTCAGAACAATTTAACAGGCGTTACATATTACGGCAAGGCTTACGTTGATACCGATACCAATGATGTAATTCCGGATGATACAACACAGTATGAAGAGGGTTATTTTACGCTTAAAAACCTCTATGACGATTATGAATTCCGTCCCGGTGAAAATATTATCGAGTTGAAGTATGGCCTACAGAAAGACGTGGAGAAACTCGGTGTGCGATACCGAGTTGTTGATGCAGTCGGCAACACAATCAGAACAGTCGGCGCTTTGGTTGAGACAACACTTGTCTTGAAACTCATTTGCCCAAAAAGCCCTGACACATTATCTCCAACCTGGAATCTGGAGTTGAAAAACTATTATCAGGTTGTGTCGCCCGGTTCGCGACTCGACTCATTGAGGATTTTCTATATCACACCAGGTGGGCAGCACAAAGACCGGAATGCGGCTGGAAGCCAATATCTAGAAGTTCTCGGACTGGACCAGAATGGCGATGGCCGTGTCGATGATATTTATTCGTTCGGCGCATACGGCTTTGATGCTGGGCGTGGACTTCTTATTTTCCCCGATCCCCTGCCATTTGTTTCGGATGACTTAGACGACCAAGACTTTGAGATCTACCGGAATCCTTATTACATGCAGGGACGCGGGAAGTACTACCTGTACAAGAAGACAATCGAGACCAGACCTACATTCGATTTGCCGCCTAACGTGGTTGATGTGAAGGTTTATGTCGATGGTGTCGAACAAGCCGAAGGTATCGACTACTATGTAAACTTCGATGAAGGAAGACTGGAGTTCAAGAAAGTTCTTCCGCCGACTGCACAGGTCAAGATTCAGGCCGAATATGCTCCCTTCTTCTCCGCGGCTCAGAAGTCACTAGTCGGACTACGTGCAACGTTGCGTCCCTTTGGGGATGTCTCGCTGGGTTCTTCGTTTTTCTACCGCACCGAATCTTATCCAACTGACCGTGTGCGGCTACGTGAGGAGCCCTTCAATCGCATGGTTTGGGAGGGCGATTTTGCCGTGCCCCAGTCGCTGCCATTCCTGACGAAAATGGTCGATTGGTTGCCCCTCGTCGAGAGCGAAGCCGAATCCAACGTCAATGTGAACTTTGAGGGTGCATTTTCATTTTCCGATCTCAATTCCGAGGGCGAGGCTTTTCTTGATGATCTAGAGTCCGGCACAATAGTGACTAACATGATCCCAATTTTGTGGACGGATTGGGTGTTGTCATCAAAACCGGTTGTCGTGGATACGATTGACTTTGCTGCTCAGCGGCTCATATGGTATAATCCGAGAGGCAATGACCGTTTGCAGGCGCAAGATATCTATGTCGACCCCCTCGACCCGAATGAAATCGCAGATGTTCTGAAGGTTGTTTACGCCCCGAATGATGTGTCGGATTTTGCTGGTTTGATGCAGTACATGTATAGTGAGAATTTTGAAGATTGCGAGAATCTGGAATTGGTCGTCAAAGGCACAGGCGGTCGCATTCACATAGACTTGGCCCAGGAAATGCGCGAGGATCAGTTGCGTCGGAATAAGGATGGTGAGTTAGTTGGTTTCAATACTCTACAGGATGAGGACGTTGACCGAAATGGTACCTGGAATGAGAACATCGAAGATACCGGCTTGGACGGAGTATTTGGTGTCGATGCGGAAAATGTGCCTGATGATGACGGTAATGATGATTTTGACGATTATGACTATACCGGTGGCATTAATGGTACCGAAAGAAATCGCTTGTGGAATACTGAAGACATCGACCGCAACGGTATCCTAAACAATAATGACATATACTACAGTTTTTCGATTCACCTCGATGATACCGTTTACATGGATACGTCTGGCCTGCAGCCGGGTTGGAAGATGTTCCGTATCCCGATCAAGGATTCCCTTATTCGTGATACGGTTTTCGGATACCCGGACTGGCGGAAGATCAAGTACGTTCGCATTTGGTTTGAGGACTTTGCCCAAGCTGAGACGCTGTTCATATACAGACTCTACGCCGCAGGAAGTCGGTGGAAGAACCTAGGCATTAAGGGCGATCTGTCGACTATCGATCCAACCGAAATATTCACGGTGACACCAGTCAATACGAAGACACATTCTCACTATGTGTCGCCGTATCCTCTAGAACGCGATCCGCTGACCGGACAGCTCAGGAGTGAGGGGGCGCTGGAACTGCATTTGGAAAACATCAAAGAAGGACATAGATGCATTACTCGTCGAAATACCGATGATAACGAAGACTATCGCGCTTATGATACATTGACCTTTTACCTGAATGCAAGACAATCAAACCCCTTAGTCTCATTCCGTATCGGTAGTGATTCTTTGAATTACTACGAGTATAGGACAGAATTCAATAATGGTGTATCGGTAGCGGGCGGAAGTGGCTGGCGGTTGTTCTCTGTTGCGTTTCAGCGGTTTCTCGATCTCAAGCACGAAACACAGGGCCAGGGTTCAATCAGTGACTCCGTGTACTCGGTCATGGGTAACCCTTCACTTTCGATCAATCAATTCCTTGAACTCACCATCGTCAATCAAAATTCCATGCCGATTACCGACACAATCTGGTTTAATGACATCAAATTGATTACGCCGCAGACCGAGGTTGGAAGAATCATCAGGGCTAACAGCCAAATCAACTTCGCTGACCTCGCTTCGGTTTCTCTTTCATTTGATGAATCAAATGGGCGGTTCAAGAGACTTTCCGAATCCAAGGCGCTTTCGACGAGTAGTGCAGGGCGTAACTACGCGATAAGCACGAACATCGCGCTACATAAATTTCTGTTGGGAAGGTGGGGGTTTAACATCCCACTCGGTGTCAGCTACCGGAATTCCGAACAGAAGCCACGATTTGCCTATTTTGCAAATGATCTTGAACTGGCGGGGGATGACTTGGATAGCCAGAAGTCCAAGAGCATCATAAATTCCTATACGATCAGCGTATCCAAATCGGGTTCGCGTAATTGGTTTCTCAAGAATACATTAGATAAGCTCACTTTTAACCACACACGGTCGGCCACTTCCTCCGAGGCCGTACTGAATGCGGATACCTCGCGTGTGACTACGTACCGGGCTACGTACGGGCTTGATCCGAAAGTTGCTTTTAAGCTCTTGGGTCAGTCCTTTTCGGTATTGCCCCAGAACATTTCATTCAATGCCCTTTATACTGACAATTATGCGCGGTCCTACTACCGCGTCAGCGCGGATTCGCAGTTTCTTTACTCGCCAACGGGTTCCCAGAACCGGCAAACCCTGAATCCAGGATTTTCTGTTAAGTATTCTCCACATCAGATACTTACCGCGAATTATGATTTCTCACAAACACGCGATTCGGTCAATACAAGAGGAAGGTTAGGAGAAGAGGTCGGCAGGAATCAGTCCCTTACTGCCACGCTCGCCAAAGACCTGAAGATCATATCACCTAGGCTCACTTTTGCCTCCTCTTACACAGAGGATTATCGTTTCGAAATTCGGCGCGAAGAAGATTTACGTAATGTGTCTAATACGGCACGTTATGGTGTCGACGTGCGGATGGATTTGAAGCGCATCGTTGGTTTCTTTACCCGCCTTAGAGATGAAACAAAGGATTCTTTGGTGGGGGTAGGTTCTCCGGCATGGCTGGCAAAGCAGCTTGAGCAGTTTGTCATGAAGATCCAGAATCCCTCTTTCACGTTTACACGCCAGCGCAGTTCTAATTACCTGAATGTGAAGGTCAGACCAGAATTACGATATCAATTTGGTTTCCAGGATTCGATCCCGAGTACCGACATCACACCGGGCAGCTACCCGGGACGAGGTTCTAACGATACATACAACGTTACTTCGGGTATTGACTTTAAGTTTTTTAGTCTACAGGGTGGGTATAATGCTAACATCAATAGATCGTTTGTACTTGGCAACGTCGAGACACGGATCGAAGGTATCTCCTACCCGAACGCGAACTTGAGGATATTACGGCTGGAAGCCCTGCCCTTCTTGAAAAACCTCACACATTCTTCATCAATAACGGCGATGTTCACTCGATCAATAGAGCGCCGGTATCAGGTCGGTGATAGCCTTGTTCTCCAATCAGATTCCAAGAATACTAGTTTCACTCCGTTGGTCAGTTGGCAGACAAACTGGATCAAGGGTATTTCATCAACCGTGGATCTGACGTATTCGGAGACTGTAACTAATGATTACCAAGGGCTTCGTCCGTTGATCTCCAGATCTCTCTCGCGGGGGGGGTCGGTCAGCCTGGGTTACACTTTCAGTGCCCCGAGAGGCCTGGGCTTGCCGTTACTCAAAGGGGTGAAATTCTCCTCCAGTTTATCCACGAATCTGGGGATCAGCTACAATCGGAATACGAACTATTCTGGCTATGGTGCCGATTTGAATACACCGATTTATGACTCGAGCGTCTTGCAGGCGGATTTGGGTATGTCATATAATTTCTCATCCAGCATAACCGGCGGAGCAAATTTCTCTTATTCACAAAATAAGGAAAGTGTGCGCAACCAGGACACAAAGCGGGTTAGCGTCAACATATGGACGAACATAAATTTCTAGGCAGGATATTGTACGGACGCGTTATATTCGTTGTCCTTACTATTGCGATACCGTTAGTAGTTGCACTTGCTAAGCATCCCTACGAGTATTTCACAGATTTTTGCAGCATCGGAGAACGCGCGCCGGGAACTCCGGGACACATTCAGGCGCGTGATTTTATTATTCTGAACATAGAGAACCCAGAGGTCGATTCTTTTTCGGTACTCGGTACAAGCTACTATAATATATATAAGCGGTACGAAGGTCAGGGACCGCGCATCGGATTGGCCGTACACTGGGATTCAGATATAGGTTGCCCAGGCGCTAACGATGGGGGTTCGGGTGTCTCGGTGCTTCTAAGTCTTGCCGATACCCTGGCCCGGCATCGGCCACCGCGGGCAGTTGATTTGCTCTTCTTTGACGGCGAGGATGTGGAAAAAGCCGAACTGCTGGGGTCCCAGCATTTTGCGGCTAGTTGTGTTGACAATTACGACTTCGTCATCGTGCTGGATATGGTGGGCGATAAGAACCTGCAGATTTTTCAGGAAGGAAATTCAGCGAAGTTCTTTCCGGAGTTTGTTGACTCGATATGGCAGATAGGGATGTCGGTTGCGCCGGATGTTTTTGTCCCGATCGTTAAATACTACATAGTTGATGATCATATGTCGCTAATCAAGTACGGCATTAGGTCAATTGATGTAATCGATTTTGACTATCCTTATTGGGATACAAAAGATGACACAATCGACAAGTGTAGTAGGGAGAGTTTGGACGTAATCTATCGGTTCGTACTACAGGTCGTCTACCATCGATCCAATTACTGAGAAGATTCATATGAAACGCGAAGAGATTCTGATCCTTGCAGTGATCGCTTGCACGCTTGCGGTTTTGAACATGGGCAATTTTATCAGAAAACAGCGCTTGAGAAATGATTACAGATTGATCGTCGAAGCGGGCAAAATACAGGTCTCTCTCAATGCTGCTCACGCTGGTGAATTTGAGGATTTACCGGGTATCGGCCCAGTGTTGGCCGAACGGATCGTTGACTACCGTGAAAAAGAAGGAGCGTATGAGTCTCTAGAAGAGCTGAAAAAGGTGAAGGGTATCGGAGATATCCTATTTCAGAAGATTTTGCCGTATGTAAGATTGTAGGCTAAACCATAAAAAGGCAGTTCAAGCCTTCCTTTCGAACTCATAAGCTGACCATCAATTCATACAGCGTGCGCACGCCGAAACCGGTTCCACCGACTGGCGTGTAGTAGCTCTCCTTGTCGGTCAGTTCTTTGCCGGCCACATCAATGTGTAACCACTTTGCCTTTCTAACAAATGATTGCAGGAACAACCCGGCGGTGATTGTTGAAGCATATCGACCGCCCGAATTTTTTAAGTCGGCCACTTCACTTTTTATCTGTTTCCGGTACTCCTCATGGAGCGGCAGTTGCCAGAACGGCTCACCGGTGTGCCTTGTTATTTCCAGGAACCTGCCCGTAAGCGCCTGGTCGTTGCCCATGACGGCGGCAATGGAGGTGCCTAGTGCCACAACGCAGCCCCCGGTGAGGGTAGCGATATCGACGATGACACGCGCCCCCTTTTTTTCTCCATAGGTAAGCGCGTCCGCGAGGGTCAATCGTCCTTCGGCATCAGTACTGACGATTTCGATCGTCTTACCGCTCATGGCCCGCACGACATCACCTGGTCTGTACGCAGAACCTGAGGGCATGTTTTCGACGGCTGGGATTAGTGTCAAGAGGTTTACTTTGCTGCGTGACTTGGCTAGGGCAAGAGTGGTACCGATGGCAACTGCACCACCCGCCATATCACCCTTCATCGAACCCATTCCCGACGACGGCTTGATAGAGATCCCGCCCGAATCAAATGTTACGGTTTTCCCGATCAAACACGTCAGTGGTTTGTCAGCCGTCTTGATGCGAAGGACGATGAATCTTGTTTCGTGGCTACTACCTTGGCCTACTGCAAGCAAGGCATTCATCCCCATTTTCTTTAGCATTTTCGGGCCCAGGTACTGACACGTGACTATTTTAGCCAGATGTAGATCGCTGAGTGTTGTCTTGATTCGCATAAGCAGCTTTTCAGGGGTCAGATTATTAGCTGGTTCGTTGATCAGATCGCGCGCGACGTTTTGAGATTCGGCCAGGATTTTTCCCAGCACGACGGCCTTGGCGAATTCTTTTGCTTTTGTCTTTTTCTGCTCGACAATCGAGAACGTCTTTATTTCATGGTTCTTGTCGGGTTTCTTATATTCGCTGAATCTGTAAAGCGACAGGAAGGTACCTTCGACCAGGGCTTGCGCAGCATGTGCACCATCGAGGTCTCCGACACCGGCGCCGTGTACCACGCTGCCCACGCTTTTCGCACCGATATCTCTTGCTTTCTTCGCGGCGGCGCCCGCTGCCTTTCTCACACCGTCCAAGTCGAATTTATCCTGCTTTCCAAGCCCGACCACAATAACTTTCTTCGCCTTCAGATTATTACACCGGTGTATTACAGTTGTGTCGCCGAGTTCACCAGTTATTTCTTTGTCGATAATCAGTCTCGATACTAAACCGCCAAGGGCGCGGTCGACTGCGGCGGTTGCGCCGTCCGGCGATTTCGCGCCCTGAAAAAGATTCACGATTATTGTATCGCCGATAAAATCGGTTATTGATTGGGTTCGCACATTCATTTTCATGATACTAGTATACAACGAAAATGCACTGAGTCAAGGCAGGCGGAGCGGGGGATGTTTGCCAGCCGTGTTGGCTTTTTGCCAGCCTTGTTGACTTTCAAAACTGGATAGATATAATTTCCTTATGAAAGCAGCAAAAAAGCAGACTAAATCCCGTCCGCATAAGCCAGCATTGTCAAAGCGCGCATTTGCTATGCCTCAATCGCCGATTCGAAAGTTGTCGCCTTACGCTGATGAGGCCAAGGAAAAAGGAATCCATGTGTTCCATTTGAATATTGGCCAGCCAGACATCGAAACGCCTAAAGAGATGTTTGAAGCAATCGCAAGTTACCGCGAAAAGGTTCTGCGTTACGGGCCTTCCGGTGGCTTACTTGATCTACGGCTGGCTGTTGCCGATTATTACCGACGTGTCGGTATCGACGTGGACCTGGATAATGTTTGGATTACGACCGGCGGTAGCGAAGCAATACTGTTTGCAATGATGGCGGTGTGTGACCCGGGTGACGAGATTCTTGTTTTTGAACCGTTCTACACGAACTATAACGGTCTGGCTGTCATGGCACAAGTGAAACTCATTCCCATGACGACCAAGGTGGAGAATGGTTTCCATCTACCTATGCACAAGGGAATTGAAGCAAAGGTAACGCGGAAGACCAAGGCCATTTTAATAAACACACCAAACAACCCGACCGGCACCGTACTGAGCGAGGAGGAGATGTATATTCTATACAAAATATGCAAGAAGCATGGGTTGTTTCTACTCTCAGACGAAGTGTATCGTGAATTCGTTTATGACGGCCGTACCCAAACAAGTGCCCTGTCCTTGCCCGAGATTCAGGATCAGGTGATTGTCCTCGATTCAATATCCAAGAGGTTTTCGGCCTGTGGCGCGCGCGTTGGGTGTATCATTAACCGCAACAAAAAAGTGATGGATGAGATAATCAAGTTCAGTCAGGCTAGGCTATGCCCACCCACTATAGCGCAAATAGGAGCCATCGGTGCATACAAGAATTTTGACCATTACATTAAGCCCGTCATTGCGGAATATGAGCATCGGCGTGATTTTTTATTTGATGGATTACAGAAAATAGCAGGCGTATATGGCCACAAACCAGAGGGGGCCTTTTACACCGTGTTGAGGCTACCGATCAAAAATGCGGACGTGTTCTGCCGTTGGCTGCTCAGCGATTTTGAGCATAACAAGAAAACGGTGATGCTTTCACCGGCGAATGGATTCTACTCTTCGCCTAGAAAAGGCTTGAATGAAGTACGTATTGCTTATGTATTGAAAGAGGATGATTTGCGTGACGCCTTGATCGTACTGGACGCGGCACTGAAGAAGTTTAAAGGCTGAAGTGCATGTCTTGAATGAATCTCGCAGTTCAAACACAGAGGTTTGCCAATATCCTTGTTCGAGTTGTCCCCTTAAAGCTGGCCGACAGGATCGCTGGAGCGTTGGGGCTTCTTTTTTGTAAGTTATCAAAAACGAGGCGTCGTCAGATATTGAATAATCTGCAGCATATTTTCCCCGACGGAAGAATCCGTCGCGAGCAGATGAACGTTTATCTTAAGAACACGTTTGTGAATTATAATCGAGCCATGATAGATTTCTTAAGGCTCAGTTTCATGTCTAAAGAGGATTTTAGCGTGGAGATTACTGGTTTTGATAACATTGCCAAAGCATTGACGCATGGTCGGGGCTGCATTGTGTTGACATTACACATTGGTAATTGGGATTACGCTGGTTCCTATCTTGCCGCACGCGGCGTACCGATGAGTGCCTTGGTTGAAGAAACCAGACCCGAAACGTATGAATTTTATGCAAAACACCGCGAGCGAATGGGAATGAAGACTTTCCCGCTTTCCAGGGCTGGTTATGCGTTCCTTCATACAATCAAGAGTAATCGGGTGTTGGCCGTGCTAGGTGACCGCGATATTATGAAAAACGGTATTCCCGTGGATTTTTTCTCCGGACGACGCAACATCCCACGCGGACTAGGTGATATAATCATAAAGAGAAAATTGCCAGTGTTATTTGGTTATATGGTGCTCCATCCGACGAGTAAGAAAGACCGTTATCTTGCTCGTCTTGAGGAACCAGTTTTTTTCTCCGACAGTGAGAAGGAATTCAACAAAGCCATGGTTGAGAAGTTCGAATCGTATATCTTGAAATACCCCGACCAGTGGATGTTGTTTCAATCAGATTGGATTGCGTGATGGCAATAACAATCGCGGCAAAAACAGAAAAGCAGCGGGCATGCACGGTATGGCCAAGCGAGGGGTAGGCAAACAGGAGACTTTGGAAGTAAGGATAAGGGGCGATTTGGTGCCGAAATACCAGAGTGCCCAGGCCGCAGGTTGCGATCTCTACGCGGCTATAAAGAAGGAAGTAATCATAGTGCCTCACGGATTTGCCATGATTCCGACTGGCATACGAATCGAGATTCCAATGGGTTATGAGGCGCAGGTCCGACCCCGCAGTGGTCTCGCGAAGAAATATGGCATCGGTGTTCTTAACACACCCGGTACTATTGATGCTGATTATCGAGGTGAGATAAAGGTGATTCTTTTCAATCAGGGAACCAAACCTTTCAAGGTCAAGGCACGGGACCGGATTGCACAATTGGTTTTCAAAAGGGTAGAGCGTGCCAGATTCGTACGGGTTAAGAGATTAAAGCGTACCAAGAGGCAGACTGGTGGTTTAGGTCACACAGGCATATGAAGATTTTATTCGTCTCTGATATCTTCTATCCTCATACTGGTGGCGTGCCAGAGCATATTCTCTATTTGTGTAAGACATTACGCGACTTTGGACATGATGCAAAGATACTGGCGCCGTCATACGGCAACAACTATCCGTGGGTAGATGAATATATCATTAGATTGGGCAGGGCGATAAAGATACCGAAGAATCGTTCCTTCTCAGTGCTTACATTCGGTGTGTTTATTCCCTGGAAACTCAGGCGCCTGCTGGAGCGGGAGAGATTCGATGTGGTTCATCTCCACGGTTCTGTTGCGCCGACCCTGCCATACCTTGCGCTGAAATACTCAAAGGCGAAGAATTTCATCACTTTTCATTCAGCCCATGAGCAGAGCTATGGATACGTGTTGTGGGAGCCGGTGCTCGAGCAATACTTTAGAAAGCTCGATGGTTTGATTGCGGTTTCCGCAGTCGCACGTGATTCGGTTTCGAAGTACTTCCCGGGTGAATACAGCATCATCCCGAATGGCATTGATACCGAACGCTTCAACCCAAGAGTGGAACCAATTGAGGAACTGAAAATGTATTCACCAAAGGTGTTGTTCGTTGGTCGGTTTGAACCGAGAAAGGGCCTGAAATATCTGCTTCAGGCTTTTCCTAAAGTTCTGAGCGCAATACCGAGTGCCAAACTTGTTGTTGTGGGTCAAGGTTTTCTCGAACGGTATTACCGGCGTTACGTCGAAGAACATATCAAAGAGAACGTACTCTTTGTCGGACATGTTTCGCCTGAGGATTTGCCGCGTTACTATGCTTCCTGCGACATATACTGTTCGCCGGCAACTGGTGCTGAGAGCTTCGGGATCGTGCTGCTCGAAGCGATGGCGACAGAGACGCCAATCATATGCTCAGACATACCTGGCTATCGTACGATCATGGATGAGGGAGGAGAGGGTTTGCTCTTCAAGGCTTGTGACCCACGTTCGCTTGCCGAGCGTATTGTGGCACTGCTTGGCGATCCTAAACTCATGAAGGCGATGGGAAAACGCGGCAGAGAAAAGGCTTTGGCCTACGATTGGAAAAAGGTGACCAAGCAGGTTTTGGACTTCTATTGTGAGGTGTTGAACGAAAAGAGCTAAGTTCTGGAACATACTCAAGATCAAAGACTTCTCGATATTTGCCTTTGCACAAACGGTCAGTCAATTTGGTGATAAATTGGACTATATCGCGCTCATTGCGCTCATCGGGTTGTTTCCGAAAGAGCGCGTTCCATTGCTGCTTTCCCAACTTATGATATTTATCACACTTCCGGTATTGATTTTTGGCCCGATTGCCGGTGTACTGGTTGACCGTTGGCACAAAAAGACCGTCCTGGTTGTTTGCGATACCTTACGCACGGTATGTGCCCTGCTAATCCCGGTGCTCTTTCTCATTACGGACAATATGTATCCAGTTTTTATTGTTGTTTTTGTAATGTTTCTATTGGCTCTTTTCTTCAATGCAGCGCACCGTGCCATTGTGCCTAACCTGGTTACTAAAAAGAGGATTCTGACGGCCAACGCAGTCGTCAATTTCCTTTCGCGAGGGGCGACATTCCTCGGCATGCTGGCGGGTGGAATCATAGTCGACATGAAGATATGGCACGACATATTCGGCATAGCGGGATGGACCGCAGCATTCATCCTTGATGCCATTACCTTTGCGGTCTCCGCCGTTCTCTTATATATCATGAAGGTACGATTGCCTGAAATTCCCAAACGGGTTGAGCATCTTAAGCCCAAGGGATTCTTCCTCTTACTACGTGGTGGCCTGGCAAGAATGTGGCACGAGGTAGTGCATGCAGTGCGAATAATTTTCCATGAAAAAAATCTGGGGTTCGCCATGGCGACAATTTTCCTTCTTGTTGCTGCGGGAAGCGTCATCTATATATTGGTAATACCAACGGTGCAACAGGAAATGGCGTGGGGCACGAGTGGTGTTGGATATTTAGCTGCAATCGGCTCGATCGGGCTGCTGTTCGGCGCCTACCTTATTGGTGTCTTCGGACATCATTTCGAATTGAAAATCGTGATGCTTTTTTCCTTCATTCTGGTCGGCGGAGCGCTTATACTGTTTCCGATTCTGACCAATTTCTGGGTTTTCGCAATTGTCTGCCTGATTTGCGGTACTGCGGCTTCTCCGATATTCATTGGACAGGATACGTTGATTCACCGTTATGCCGACGAATTTGTGCGTGGCAGAATTTTCTCCCTAAAGGACTGGATGCTGAATGGCTTGTTCGCACTCGGCGCGATTCTCGTCGGGTTCTTAGCTACTTTGATGGACAAGAACTATCTATTTGTGATATCCGGCATCGGTGTCGCTGCGCTGGCAATTTTTGGTTGGTTAATACTGGCACGTGGTAAAGGCAATACAGTTTCACAGGGTAACGCCTAAGTTCCAATTCTGCGGGACTTGGAACTACCCCAGTCAATTTGAGGCCTTTATTAGTTTCATTAGTGACAACATCAAGGTAGTCCTGCCTGATGAAGACCAGAGTGGTGTTGTGATTACCTTCGACGACGGTGACAAGAGCGTGTACGACTATGCATTTCCAATTCTGAAGAAGTACGGCTTACGGGCAGTAGTTTTTTTAATAGTCAATTACATAGGTAAGGATGATTTCTGGGATTTGGCGTTAATTGGCGGTCGAAGTCCGCATCTTTCATGGAATGAGATATGTGAGATGAAGAAGTGGGGCATATCATTCGGCTCACATACCATGAATCACCGTAATTTGACGAAATTGGCAGACCATGAAATCGAATACGAGTTGTCTGAGTCAAAAAGAATTCTGGAAGGCAGAATCGGATCAGTAAAATGCATTTCCTACCCGTTCAACCGGGTAAACGGGCATGTGGTTGAATCTGCAAAGCGTGCTGGTTACAAATATGGATTCGGTGGTATGGGTCAGAGTAGTCTACTCGTGAAAAAAGAGGCCGTGTATATCACAGATAATATCCGAAGCCTGAGTGCAAAAATAACGGAGCGTCCGAAATTTCTCTACCGGTATGATCGCGTCAAGCAGCAGGTTATTAATTATTTTACGATAACCACTATGCTTAGCAAAAGATAGGTAGGGATTGTGTTTGGGATGCTGGAACAAAATGATTCATAGGTCGAGGTTGGGAAGCTGGATACTACTGCAGAGTATGCTGATTCACTTCGAGCATCTCAACCTCAGCCTAATGTCGATCTGGTTGGTTCGGAATGCTTGACGAGATGCGTGAATTTGACGACCAGTTAGAAAAAACGATGTGTTCAATCGAAAGAGGAGGAATGATGGTAAAACATATCCTTATGTGTTTATTGCTAGTGATTGCAGTAGGTAAGACCCAGGACGTTGATTCATTAATCGACCACGCAGTTGCATTATATGAAACAAGGCATTTGGACGAGGCTAATCTCGCTAAGAGTGAGTCAATTCTCGAGGGCATAGTGGAGAATGATCCCGAGAACGTCAGGGCGTTGTATGAATTGTCAAAGGTATGCTACCAGCTGGGTGATGGTGTCGAGAAAAAGGGTGAGAAATTGGATTATTACAAAAGAGGCCGTGACTATGGACGCGAGGCTAAGGAGCTCGATGATGAGTCGCCCGATGCCCATTTTTGGTATATGGTGAATGTGGGGAGGATTGGTCAAACAAAGGGCGTGCTGAATTCACTCTTCTTGGTACCGGATGTCAAGAAGTCGATTGAAAGGGTGTTGGAACTCGACCCGGGGCACATCGGTGCCCTCGATGCTCAGGCAATGCTATACTACGAACTTCCAGGTTTTTTGGGCGGCAGTTTGAAAAAATCTGCAGCGTCATTGAATGAAGGTATTGCGCTTGATTCCAATTATGCGCTGCTTTATGTAGATATGGCTAAGGTGCAGATCAAGAAGAAGGATTATGAAAAGGCTCGCTGGTACTTGAATCGGTTACTAGAAATTGATTCTCCAACCTACGAGGCAGATTACATTCTTGACGACAAACCTGAGGCGCTACAGATACTGGACGAAATTAAGGACAAATAACAGATAGCAGATAACAGATGTCAGATAACGGGTAGCAGATATCCGGTACCCGCTGTCAGATATCCGTTATCGGGTACCTGTCATCAGATATAAGTCAAAGTGTTTGAGACGATAACTGACAAGATCATAGCACTGTTCAATCTTGATAAAGGGAAAAGATTCAGGAATTACGGCTATTTTGAAGGCATTCTTAGTGTTGTATTGAATATTGCACTTTTCGTTTTCAAATTTGTGTTCGGGACACTTCTGAACAGCATATCCTTGATAGCTGATTCTCTCCACTCATTGTCTGATGTTGTGACTTCGACTATTGTCATTTTCGGTTTCAGGATTTCGTCCAAACCGCCTGATGCCGAACACCCTTTTGGGCACGGCCGGGCGGAACGGATTGTATCAATCGTCATCGCCTGTATGCTCATTGTTGTTGGTTTTGAGTTCTTTAAGAGTGGTTTTGACAGGTTCCAAAATCCTATTCCAATCGGGGCTGATACTTTCGTAATTGCGATGCTCATCGTGTCCATATTCATTAAGGAGTTCCTATATCAGTTTTCTCTGAGTTTAGGAAAGCGAATCGCGTCTCCAACTCTCAAAGCAGAAGCCTGGCATCATCGAACCGATTCGATTTCGACACTACTTGTCCTGGGAGGTTTCGTATTTTTTAGATTCGGCTTTTATAGCCTCGATGGAATTATGGGTATGATGGTTGCGTTGATAATCGTGTATACTGGTATTTCGATAATAAAGGAGTCGGGTAGTTTTCTTATTGGCCAGGCGCCTTCTTCCTCACTCGTGGAAAGGATTAGGCAAGCCGCCGAAGATTTCGATGATGTTAGTGATGTACATCACATACATGTGCACGATTACGGAGGGCAGTTGGAGGTGACGATTCATGTGCGACTCAAGGGTGACACGCATCTTGAGGACGCGCATCACAGGGCGTCTGAGGTGGAGAAGGCAATCAAGAAGTGCGTGCCCGGTGCCGAGGTCACGGTACATGTTGAGCCTATTTCTTGGGGTGAATTTGCGCGCTGATTTGCCTCCAGACCTGGCCATAAGAGAATTTCGCACAAGCGATTATGATGCCTTGATCAGACTTTGGGACGAAGCTAAGTTGCCGTACAAACCTGCTGGGCGTGACAAGCGAGAAAATATCTGTGATGAGGTCAAGAGAAGCAACGCGATTTTCTTGGTGGCCGAAAAGAATGGTGGAATCATCGGTTCTGCATTCGGTACTCACGATGGAAGGAAGGGTTGGATAAATCGCGTTGCGGTTACTCCCAAATGGCGTAGAAGGGGCATTGCGGCACAACTGGTTTATGCGGTTGAGCGTCGTTTCAATGCCATGGGTATTGGCATAATCGCATGTCTTATCGAAGACTGGAATGTGGAATCGATGAGGTTCTTTGAGGGAATCGGCTACAAGCGTCACCGAGATATTTTCTATTTCACAAAGAGGAGTAAAGTAGATATATGAAGAAAATCGGTATTGTCGGTGGACTGGGACCCGAAGCGACTGTCGACTATTATCGAGAGATAATTGATAGTTATCGTAAACAGAGTCACGGGGATGCCCCAGAGATAATCATCTATAGTCTGAACTTGCAAGACTTTCCGGCTATCAGGGAGCGAGAGAAAATAGCGAAATGGCTGGCCGGTGCCTTAGAGTCACTGGATAAGGCTGGTGCCGACTTCGCGGTATTGTCCGCAAACACGCCGCATATTGTGTTCGACGAGCTTGAATCATTATCGCCAATACCACTCCTGAGCATTGTCGAGGAGACGTGCCGCGTAGTGAAGGGCATGCATTTGAAAAAAGTTGGTCTCATGGGTACCAAGGTTACCATGAGCGCTAATTTCTACCAACGCATCTTTTCGCGTGAGGATATAACATTAGTAGTGCCGACCTCCAAGGAGCAGGATTACATTAACAAGAAACTCTTCTCAGAAATATTGTATAACCGGATAATCGAAGAAACGCATAGGGGTTTGCTTGCAATCGTGAAGAGGATGATCGATGAGGATGCTATCGAAGGATTGGTTCTCGGGTGTACCGAGCTACCGCTCATACTCACCAAGGATGAGTTCGGGATTCCTTTTTTTAACACCACGAGAATTCACGCGGAGAGTGCGGTGCGTTATTGCTTGAGCGGTAGATAGAAATCATATGGTCATATTTTATTGATGTGCGCGCAGGGCTTTGCTTGACTTTGTAATGTTTTCGCTTATAATAGCCAAACGGCAAAATGGACCAGCCAAAGATTCTAATCATCGATGATGAGAAAGTAATTTGCGATGCATGTTTTCAGGTATTGACCCAGGAGCATTACAAAGTTGAAGTTAGCCGGGACGGTATATCTGGATTAGCGAAGGTGGAAGAGTTTTCGCCCGACGTTGTCTTTGTAGATTTGAAGATGCCTGGCGTCGGTGGTATCGAAGTATTGGAGAGAATAAGAGAAAGAGAACCTATGATCGTGCCTATTGTCATAACCGGCTATGGGACAGTCGAATCAGCCGTAGATTCCATGAAAATGGGTGCCTTTGACTTCCTCCCCAAGCCGTTCACACCTGATCAGCTGAGAGTAATAACCAGGCGCGCCTTGGATAAGAGGAATGCTGCACTGAAGACGGAGCGATTACGCGAAGAAAAGGAAAAGATGCGGCAGAATTTCATTACGATGGTCTCTCACGAATTACGGACGCCCTTAGTTGCGGTTACACAGTATTTGGAAGTTCTGCATAATGGTTTCGCGGGTGGCGTTTCTGGAGAACAGATGAAGATTGTCGATCGGATGAGGATCCGTATGGATGAACTTCTGAGTCTGATCGATCGTTGGCTGCGACTAGCGAGACTCGAGGATCTAAAGGTAAAGGATGAATTCAAAGAATTTCCTTTGTCTACAGTTATCGCTGAAGCGATCGACTCAGTAAAAGATTTGGCTTGTGCTGCGAAAGTGAGGATTCATTTCGATGCGACGGCGTTCAGTGCAACTGTCATGGGAGACCAGCACATGATCAAAGAAGTATTCGTCAATCTTGTAGGCAATGGAATAAAATACAATCGAGAAAGGGGAGATCTCTCGGTTGAGTTTCGTGAGGAAAGCGATTATTGGATCGTCGCTGTAAGCGATACCGGTGTCGGTATTTCTGCAAATGACATACCTTTTGTCGCAGACGAATTCTACCGTGTAAAAAGAGAAGGAGCTGTTGCTGGCACTGGGATCGGGCTGGCAATAGTGAAGAAAATACTTGATCTGCATGGGGGCAAGTTACAGATTGAGAGTAAGCTGGATCAGGGAAGTACGTTTAGCGTCTTTTTGCCAAAAGCAAAGGAGTGACGTAAATGAATAAAACCAAAATATTGATAATTGATAATGACGTTGAACATGGTGAAGCCAACAAGAGAATGTTAGCAAACGCTGGCTATGAAGTTGTGGTTGTCCATAACGGCAAAGAAGGTTTAGAGAGTGCGCGCATAATCGAACCTGATTTGATAATGCTCGATGCTGAGTTGCCTGATATCAACGGCTTCTCGGTGTGTAAAGAACTAAAAGAAGACCCAAAACTTGGCGCGATACCTATTCTAATTTTGACAGCGCTTGGTGCATCTGAAGAAAGCTACCTTGCGAATATGGCAAAAGAGCACCAAGCGGATGCATTCTTCACCAAACCAGCAGATACAAAGAGATTGCTGAGTAAAATAAGCGAGCTGGTGACTGCCACTCCAGTACCGCCTAGCAAGCCCAGGGTCAGGGCGAAAATATTACTGATTGACGATGACCCCGACTTTCTTGATGCTACGAGGCAGATACTCAGCGCAAATCAGTTTCAGGTAATAACGGCACAAGACGGTGAAGAGGGTATTGCCAAGGCAAAGTATGAAAGCCCTGATCTGATAGTACTCGATGTCATTATGCCTGGGAAGGACGGGTATTCTGTGTGCTACGAACTAAGAAAAATAGCACAGACAAGACCAATTCCCATTATAATGCTTACCGCAGTTGGGCAACAGTTATCAAAGCCTGAATATGCAATGGACATGGCGATCGACCACCTTGCGGATGACTTTCTTGATAAACCATTTGATGCTCAGAAGCTGATCAAAAAGATAGAGAAGCACCTTAGACGGTGATGCGCGTCCGTATCGCTGTTTTTTGAAGACAGTATGCTCACACCGCGTTTCCCACTACGTGCTAAGTTAATAGTCAGTTTTTCAATTGTGATTGTCGTTGGTGTTTTCTTGTCGACTGTAGTCGGCATTCGTCTGATCGGTACGACAATACTCAGACAGGCACAAGACAAGGTTCGCCTCGATCTAAATTCGGCGCGAGAGGTATACCATGAAGAGAGCGAAGCGATCAAGACCAAGATACGACTGACAGCAAACAGGTTTTTCGTGAAGGATGCGATTTCTGCAAAAAATTTTACGGGATTGCTTGCCGAACTGGGGAAAATACGCGAGGCGGAGCACTTGGATATACTCGCACTGACCGATAGCCAGGGCAGGATTTTCGTGAGAGCTCATAATCCTGGTAGTCACGGCGATCGTCCAGCTGACGAAATCGTTGATTGGGTGCTTGTGCACGATGAACCAGTGGTAGCAACACAAATCGTGTCGGAGCGGGATCTGGCAAATATGGGCGCTGAATATGCGGAACGCGCGAGGATTGCACTAATCCCAACTCCGAAATCACGGCCTCTGGGAAAGACTGAGGAGAGAGCAGGGATGTTCATAAAAGCGGCGGCGCCCGTTTTCGATTATGCAGGGAATATCATAGGTGTGCTGTATGGCGGCAATATGCTAAATCGTGATTTCGATATTGTCGATAAAGTAAAGAATATCGTCTACATGGGTGAGCAATACCGGAATCGTGACATAGGAACCGCGACCATTTTCCAGGATGATGCACGTATTTCTACAAATGTGATGGACGCTGATGGCGAGCGGGCGATCGGAACCCGGGTATCGCAAGAAGTATACGAGCAGGTCGTGATCAAGGGTGTACCTTGGGTGGGTCGAGCATTTGTCGTTAATGCATGGTACATGACTGCCTATGAACCAATCAAAAATATCAACGGTGATATTATTGGCATGCTGTACGTCGGAATGCTGGAAGCACCATATGTCGATTTGAGAAATCGCGTTGTGCTTACTTTCTCTGGTATCGCCATTCTGAGCGTGATACTTTTATCGGTAATTGCGTATTTCACAACGTCCAATGTGGTAAAGCCTGTTAAAGCGTTAGCCCTGGCTACCGATAAGGTAGCCCACGGTGACATGTCACATCGGGTAACAATAGATACCAAGGATGAACTCGGTCTTTTGGCCGGTTCGTTTAATCAGATGATAGCTGCTTTGCAGGAAGCGACGGAAGGCTATCAGACCTTGACTCGCACATTAGAAGAAAAAGTCGAGGAGAAAACAGAGGAATTACAGGCGACACAGGATTACTTGATTCAATCTGAGAAATTGGCATCGTTGGGGAAGCTTGCAGCTGGCATTGCTCACGAAATAAACAATCCGCTCACCTCGATTTTGCTCAACAGTCATCTCATGCTGGAGAAAGCTAAAGGTGACTCTGCTATCGATGACAACCTTCAATTAATTATTGAAGAAACCACAAGGTGCAGTTCGATCGTAAGAGGGCTCTTAGAGTTTGCCCGACAGACTCCACCTGAGAAGACTCCAGTTGACATCAACCACGTGATCGAGAACACACTGTTGATCATGGAAACGCAAGCATTAGTACACAAGGTGAAGATTGAGAAGTACCTGGCTGAAAATCTTCCGCAGATTATGGTTGATGTCAGCAAAATTAAGCAAGTTTTCACCAATATAGTGTTAAATGCAATGGAAGCAATGTCTGATGGTGGTGTACTGAAGATTGTGTCGCAAAGGTCGAAAGATAATAGATCTATTGAGGTAGAATTCGAGGATAACGGCAAAGGAATTCCAAGAGAACACTTAAGGAAGATATTTGACCCATTCTTCTCGACCAAGGGGACCAAAGGTACTGGTTTGGGACTGTCAATAAGCTATGGAATAATTCAGCAACACAATGGTACCATTGATGTGCAGAGCGATGTCGGGAGAGGAACAAAGATGACCGTTCGCCTCCCTTTGCCCGAGGCAGGAGTGGATGTAAAGGAGGATAAAAATGCCAGAGAAGTTTAAGATTCTAGTGGTAGATGATGAACTGCCAGTGTGTAAGAGCATAGCTAGTGCACTTGCTGGTGAGGAATATGACGTCGATGCCGCGCTCAGCGGGGAAGAGGCTTTGGAATTACAGGAGAAGAAGCACTATGATGCTATAATTGCGGATCTGATGATGCCTGGAATCAGCGGCTTGGAGTTGCTAAAAAAAGTCAAAGAGAATCGGCCAGACACTATGTTGATAATGATTACAGGATATCCATCAATCAGGACGGCGGTAGAGGCGATAAGAATTGGTGCCTTTGACTACTTGCCCAAACCCTTCACGCCAAATGAAATACGGACTATTGTCTCTAGGGCTTTAACAAGAAAGAGAGTGGTGCAACAAAAGGTCGAACAAGTAAGGATACTTGAGGATTTACCTGTGCCACAAGGACTCTACACAATTCCTGAGAATTCATGGGCAAAGATCGAAGATGATGGTAGCGTGTTGGTTGGGATTCATCATATGCTGCTGGTGACCATTAAGAAAATAGCCGATATTGAATACCCCAAATTGAACGAAACGAGATACCAAGGTGAGGCGTGTGTCAGAATTGTGGAGTCTAGTGATCGCTTGCATAGGTTATGGACACCGGTGACCGGTAAGGTCATCGGAATTAATGAACGAGTCAAGGACGACTATTCGCAACTTTATCGAGATCCTTATATTACGGGGTGGCTGGTGCAGATGACGCCGACAAATCTTGATAACGATTTAAAAAATCTTGTAGTAACTTAGCCAATTTGAATCTACCCGTTGACTAAATGTGATTTTGCTTGTAGGAGATAGACCATTTGATTTAAGACCGACAAAGATCGTGGCGGTTGCGCGTAACTACAAGGCTCACGCCGAGGAAATGAATGTGGATTTGCCAAAGGAGCCGAGTCTTTTTCTGAAACCACCGTCCTCTTTGTTGGCAAATGGGGGGGAAGTACTTCTTCCTCAATCATCAGCCCGTATAGATCATGAGGTGGAACTGGCAGTAGTCATGAAATCAAGGGCAAAACGGATAACCACTGAATATGTGAAAGAGAATGTCCTTGGTTACACGATATTAGTCGATATAACGGCGCGCGACATTCAAGCCGAAGCCAAGAAGAGTGGCATGCCATGGACCGTTGCCAAGGGTTATGACACTTTTGCTCCAATCGGCCCGAGGATTGTGCCTGTTGATGAAATCGATGAGAAGAACTTGGATATCTGGCTTAAGATAAACGGTGTGTATAAGCAGAGAGGCAACACGAATCAGATGATTTTCACAGTTGAGGAAATTGTTTCACATATTTCTCATATTATGACCTTGGAACCACTGGATGTTATCGCTACAGGTACGCCCTCCGGTGTTGGACCCATGCACGACGGTGACACGATCGAGGCGGGTATCGAGAATATCGGAACCTTACGATTCAAGGCAGCACGGATACATTGATGGCGTGCTGATTTCCGTGCAAACATCGGAAAAAACATTATGTACACCCCTGATACACATGGATTGGGGTGTCGATGGTGTACGCTACGCTTTGAAAAACAAGAGGATATTGGTTATTGTTGATACGTTGCGCTTCAGCACCGCGGTGGTAACCGCGATTGCAAAAGGTTTTACGATCTACCCGGCATCAGACAGTACCGTCGGGAAGACAGCTGCTGACCGTTTGGGTGCTGAGCTCGCAGGAAAACCAGGGGAATCAAAGTATACTATTTCACCAAATAGCTACTTGGATGCAGCGAATAGTGACAAGAAAAGTATTGTGCTTCCGTCTCCTAATGGTTCTGCCTGTTCTGAACTCGTCGGCGAAGGCGATATTGCTTTTATTGGATGTTTACTTAACGCTCTGGCAGTCGCCCAGTATTGTCATAGGTTTGCTCAAGAAAAACATAGAGCAATAACTATCATTGCTGCAGGAGAACAGCGTGCCGTCGATACAGGTGAGAGAATAGTCTATGAACGCAAAGAGGCTTATCGTGTATTCGCCGTAGAAGATTATTTGGCCGCGGGGGCTATCATTTCTTACATGGAATCTTCGAAGAGCGCGGAAGCTCAGGCTTGCGAATTGTCCTTCGTCGCGGCGCGTGAGCGATTGCTGGAACTCTTACTGAGAAGTTTCAGTGGCAGGTATCTTGTTGAAAATGGACTAGAAAATGACGTCAGACACGCTGCTCAATTGAATTCTTATGATGTGATACCCATGATTCATGACGGGAAGATAACTGGACTAAATGAATAAACGTCAAGCATTGATGCAATACTATGATGAGCGGGCTCCTGAATATGACGAGGTATATTTTGGTAAGGGACCGGGTATACCCGAACCTAAATCCTACGGGAAGGATGTGAAAGCGATTACTGGAATCTGCGCAGATTTTGGTCATGGCCACTTGGTTGACATCGGATGTGGCACGGGATTTTGGTTACCTTACTATATCAATAACTGCAAAGACGTGACTTTAATTGATCAGTCACAGAAAATGCTCGTTGAATGTCAGAAACGGGTGAAACAATTAGACACCATTGCCAATATCCGTTTTATGAAAGGAGATTTCTTTCGCCTCAGGTTCTTCATGGAAAGCTTTGACGCTGCATTGGTTGCATTTTTTATTAGTCATCTCAGCGATGAGGAGGGATTATTTTTCAATAAACTCAAGAGGCTGTTGACGCCAGGAGCTGAGATCTTATGGATCGATGGTTCATGGAGCCCGATACGCAAGCAATATCGTGAAAGAGAAGGGATCCAAACAAGAAAGCTGCGCAGCGGGCGTGAGTTTCAAATTTTCAAGAAATACTACGAGGCTAATGATGTAAAGATGTTGTTAAAGAGGTATTCGTTTAAGCTGTGCTCGCTGTATATGGGTGATGTATTTTTTGCCGCCCGAACAGAGTTGAGTTACTAGCCGCTTTCCATTTCTATCAAGCGTTGTAGGGTCTCCAATTCGTCCACATCAAACCACGTGACTTTGCACTTCGCGCACTCGTCGATTTCCACGTGATATGCATAACTATAAAACTTGTGTGACATGGTCTTGCCACATTTTGGACAACGCCGCGCACAGCCCACATCAAGCATTAAGCTGAAATGCGGGCGTTTTTTCCTGGCCTCCGTTTTCATTAGTGATGCGAGCCGTTCTACTCTTTCCGTGAACGCCTTTTCCTGTCTAACGAATATGCGTGGTAGCTTGCCTTGTTCGGCAAGTGTCCCCTCGCAGAATGCGCAACGCCATACGTATAGGCCTTCATATTCTTGAGGGATCAGCCATTCCCGACATATTGGACATATACGCTTGATTTTCCAGATGGGCTCGTTTCGTTTCTGAAAGAAATAGCTCAAAGCAGGAATTTCGTTTGCGTTGAATGTTTCTTCTTGCCCCGCTATCTTCAGGCTGGTTTTTGGTTTGAGCCATTCGATTGTTTGCAGCTGTAACAGTGTGAACGGACCATGCCATTCGTTATTGTGTCGGGCCATGAAACGTATGCCCATCTTCTTTGGTTCATATGAGATGCTTGGTCCATATGCTCTACTCATTTTTTCTGCAATAACGTCAAGGTCGGCATGCGCGATATCGAGGATTATCTGAAGCCGGCGGGTAAGTGGGGGGTGTGTGGAGAACAGAGTGGCTATCACACCCTCTGTTTCGTCGAGTTTGCTGTATTGCGGATTCATAATGAAAATGGGTCTAACATGTTCACCTACCGAACCTGCACCACGCCAGTGTGTACTGATCCGGTATAAAACACTGGCAAGACTCAACGGATTACGCGTCAAACGAATTGCTGCCGCATCGGCACGGTACTCTTTTTCGCGGGATATGAACATATTCAATATTTGACTGCAAAGACCGGCAAAGAAAAGCACAGCAGATAACGGAATCGTCAGCACCCCGAGAGTGATATCGTCTTTGCTTGACTCTTTTTCGAAGAGTGGTAAACTGCTCGGTTCTCGGCTGGGCATCATCTTTGTTAGTTGGGTGAGTGTTTCACTATACATGCCAAAGAGTGAGCAAGTTATTGTCGTCTCAAGGCAATCGTTAGATATTATGTGCGCCATTTCATGAGCTATCACTGCCTGCAATTCTTCACGCGTGGCACGTGATAGCAAGCCTTCGGTAATTCCGATTACCCTACGCTCCTGCAAATCGGCGAGTGAAAAAGCATTCATTGAACCCGTAGGTACTACATATCGTTCGACATGTAACCCACCGGCGGCAGCTTCGATTTCGTCGATCACGTTATTCAATACCTTGTGATACGTGTCGTGCTTGTCAGGGTGCTGGGCATTTAGGAGGGTGAGGATCTTCGGCACTACATTGCGGTTCGAAAAGTACCAGTGCAGGAAAGCAGCAATGAGTGCGATGATGATTATGTAAAGGGTATCCCATCCAAGTATGTGGAATTGCTTCCCAGGCACAGCTAGGTAGCGTCTCAGGTAGATAATCATTTTTATTATTGTTGCGAAGAAAAATGCGGAAAAGAAATACAGAGTAACCAGAAAAGTGAAGAGGATGTATATCCGCCAAGTCCTTTGCTTCTCGATATCCCAGAATGTCGTCGTTTTATTTGCCACAATGAAGTTTACTACAATTCCGATTTTTGTCAAGAACTAAAAAGATAGGTTGTGGTCGAGGTTGTGATGCTTGACGTTAATCAGCATGCTCGAGAATAGGTTCCAGCTTCCCAACCTTAACCCACCAACCAGTTGGTATTATTTTCTTTCCAAATATGCCTTTGTGAATATTCTGTCTGGTATTTTAATGTCGAGCTCAACGTCCTCAAGGATGAGCTCGGTGTATGTGTCTTTGCGCAACTTGTTCACCATTCTTATTGATGTTGGATATTTGTAGCGGCCGATACGCTTGAAATCGCTGATAGCTATTTCTTTCATCAACTTACCACTCTTTGCGTACAATTCGGCCTTGACCGCCACGTACATATCCTTGTCTACCCATATTTTCCTAAAATAGTAACTTACTTCAGGGACCTTAGCGGTCAGCTCTAAGGCAAAGCATTCTTTTCCATATAAGCTGTCGGTGCCCACGAGTTCGATGTCATACAGCTTTATCAATCTTTCGTTTTCGACAATATCGTCATAAGAGAAATCACTGCCCATCATGCTCTGCCGCAGCATATGTCCAGCGATTTTCGTTGCCCTTTCGACCGTGGGAAGATACATCCACATTTCGTCTTCGATCTTCAAGAATCTGGTACCTTTGTCCCTGGCGGGGTAAGAGAATTCCATGTACGCCAGTTTCTTACCTTCGGTGTAGCCGAAGAATCTTTTCTCGCGTACGGTACCGCCGATACTGACGAGCATTTTTGCATTATAGCCAGATGAAACAACCACCGTGTTGTCGTCTACTCTCTCAATTATTTCTGTGCCGGTTTGTGCAAATGTAAATGTATTTATGGCCAAGATTAGCAGCGCCACATGGATGCTTTTCGTATCTCTCATATTGTTTTCAAGGCCTTTGCCGGTTCTAATTTCGTGACGCGACTTATCGGCAGTAGGGCGACAACGATTGTAATCAATAATCCGAAAAGAAACCCAGCTAGAATAATGAGCGGCGTTGGTTCAAGGTATATTATCGGCCCGAATGGCATGTCGGCAGACGAACTTGAGGACGCCATACTTATGTCAATTCCTTGATATTTCAGCCAATAACTTAATAGTCCGCCGAGAATCGTCCCCATTGCACTTCCCAGTGTTCCAATTATTCCTGCCTCGATCGTGAGCAGACCGACAATCGATAGGTTAGTTAGTCCGAGCGCCTTCATCATGCCGATCTCCTTGGTCCTCTCGAATACAATCATGAGCATGGTGTTAGCAATTGTCGAACAAGCAACGAGTAATACTACCAGATAGAATAGTGAGAAAACGACATTGGCCGTGTTTACGTAGCGGAGTAGAGGATTATGCTGGAATGGAACGACTGAAAGATCGAAGCGTGCCCGTATCACACGTGCGATATCAATGGCATCATTCGGATCGTTAACGAGTATCACAAATTCCGTTGCCCGATCCTCGAGATCAAGGAGCTCCTGACCAACATCGAGCGGGATGTAAAAGAGACTTCTATCCATGCCGCCGATACCGATATGAAATATGCCCTTGACCAAAAGATTCATGCCGGTCGGCGAGTCATATGCGGTTCTCGTTATGATCGTAAGTGTGTCACCGATTGTGACTTCTAAACGCTCGGCTAGCCCACTGCCAATTATTGCTGCCCGCTCGCCAGAATTGATATATGAGCCTCCGATGAGTCTTTTGTTCAGGGCGGCGATGTCGCGCTCCTTTTCAGGGTGGATGGCATAGCCCAGTGCTGGTATGTTAAGCTCCTCTTCGCCGAGGAGAACACCGAACTTGATCCGGGGGGAGGTCAGCGCGATGCCTTCTTCGGGTAGGGCCTCATAAAACTGAGGCGTAAGCTCTAACGATTCGGATAATGGAATCATTCGTTCACGCCTCTCATACTCTGTTGTCGTGATTCTGATGTGACCAGAAATCAACCTTACGATGTTGCCGCTTATGTTCTCAAATATGCCGCTGATGTAGCTTCTCATGACTATTATTGCCGTGATCGCAAGTGCGACACTGATACCAGAGATTATGCTACGTCGGGTATTGCGGAAGAAATTTCTATAGGCGAGTCTGAACAGCTGCATTATACATGCCTCAGCGCATCAACCGGTTGTAGTCTGGTTGCTTTCCGTACCGGCCATAGTGTGACAAACACAGAAACAAAAACTCCGAATAGGAATACGGACAGAACTGTCCAGTAGTCGATTTCACCTACGATGATGAATTTCATTGGGTAGACGATGTCGGCGTTTCCAAACATTGCGCTCATGTCAATGCCGAAATGCACGAGATACAACGATAAGAGCAGACCAATCAGACAACCCAGCAGACTGCCGAAGATTCCGATGATACCGCCCTCGTACACGAACATCTTCACGATCCCCTGGTTGTTGAATCCCATTGCCTTGAGCGTACCAATCTCTGGAATACGTTCCATCACCGCCATCAGCATGGTGTTGATAATGCCCACGGCTGCTATGATGACAACTACGAGGGCGATCATGAACTGAGCCATTCTCTTAAATCCGGAAATTTCGAAGATGGCCGCGTTCAACTCTCTCCAGGTGTATACTTCGTATTCCTTACCGACTGCCTGCACGAGACGCTCTTTCGTTCGTACGAGATTCCTGTCATCACGGACTCTTACGCTCAATTCGGTTACACCGTCAAATATTGCGAGGAGTTCTTGAGCCTGTTCAATAGAAATGAGGGCGGCGTTGCGGTCAAAAAGCGGATGTCCGGTGTTGATGATACCGGAGACGGTTAAGTCGAAAGCGTTGTACGTTCCATTTCGGTCCTTGGTGATAATCGTCAAGTATGACCCTATATCCAAATCCATATCTCTGGATAAATCTTTGCCGATGAGAACGTCGCCTTCATGCTGCAGGAAAGAACCTTTCACAACGGAGTTGACGATCTTAAATACTTCTTTCTCTTTCTTAATATCGACGCCCACTCCTATTACGGGCAGTTCATCGATGCCATTACTGATGCTGGCTTGAAATTTAACACGCGGTGCTACACTCTTAACGTTACTTATTTGCTCGATTTTCTTAAGGATCAGCCCCGGGTTGTCAATGATTGTATCAAGAGGAAACACGCCCTCCTCACGGTAATAGCCATCTGCAAAGATTTCCAGATGGCTGGTCTCGTAGTCTATGATGTTCTGTGAGGCCAGCTTGTCGACCCCATTCATCATAGAGTTCATGAGAATCATTGCAGACAGTCCGACTGAAATCGCAGCCGCAGTGATGACCGTCCGCCGTGTATGGCGGAATACATTACGCCAGGCGAGTTTAACTGCTGTCACCCGGCCCCTCGCTTTTCTTCGTTTTGTCGGCGACCACCTTACCATCTCTCAATCTGATGATCCTTTGTGCGTAGTCCATCACCAGTTGATCGTGCGTAGAAAAAATAAATGTCGTTTTGTGTTTTTCGTTGAGTTCTTTCATCAGACCCAATATTTCTTTTGCAGTTGTCGAATCAAGATTTGCGGTGGGTTCGTCAGCGAGTACCATACTAGGATTCTTAACCAATGCGCGCGCAATGGCAACTCTTTGTTGCTGTCCACCGCTCATTTCGTTGGGCCTGCGATTTATGTACTCGCCCAGACCAACTTCTTCGAGAATCGATATAATATTCTCTCTCTTTTTGTCTTGTGTCATGTCCAAGAGAATCAAAGGGATCTCAACGTTTTCGTAGGCGGTCAAGACCGGTATCAGGTTGAATGTTTGAAACACAAATCCAATTTCATTTTTTCTTAAAGTAGCCTTCTCTTTTGAGCTAAGTTTATTGGTATTCGTGCCATTTATGAGAACATCACCCTTGGTTGGTACATCAAGGCAGCCGATGATATTGAGCAGGGTGGTTTTCCCAGAACCTGATGGGCCAGCGATGGCAGTGAATTCCGCAGCTTCGATTTTTACGCTGACGCCACGTAAGGCAGGAAATAATACTTTACCAACCTTGTAATCCTTGTATAGATTTATCGTCTCAACCAAAACACCTCCTTTGTCACATGACAAATGGATTCAAAATGTGGCTTTGCCACATTAGAAGTAGACCTTTCCCCATACGTAAACAGCCCCGCGATATGGTGTTATGTTCCTGAATTCGCTCTCCGTTGAGCCGAGTGTATAGCTCAGCCCAACGGTGACTTCGGCGTTCTCCATTATAGCATAACTGAGTTGAGGAATTATGATTGTTCCTCTGTCGTCTAAGTTCGTAATGGAATTGATAGATGGCCTAATGAAGGGGTTGTTGAAGAGACCGATGCTTGCATACAGATAATGCTGGGCAAGTGTTTGCCGCTGGCCTTCTATGATCATCATATAGTCGTAGTATGCAGGGTCGTCAACGCCACTGCCATCGAAGTAATATTCAATCATTGCGTAAATCGTGAGTGGAAACGTATAATCGAGACCGACCGATATTTTCGTGTAGTCGATTGTGTCATTTCTTGTATAGCTCATCTCACCCCAGTACCCTACGGCCAGTTCACCGGCAATTTCTCCGCCAATGATTGTTTGGTGTTCCGACGCACGGTGCATAATGGTCATGCCTATATCATTGCCTGCAAAATTAGTACCGACGCGCGTCCCAATGAGCGTTCTATTAATGTCACCATCCGGCATGGCAAGAATTCTGATATCAGTGAGATCGCCGAGAGAAAAATAACCGAGCAACGCATTGTAGCCAGCACGTTCATAGCCGGGTTCGAAATAATTCGTCCGATTAAAGGTATCCAATGGCCGAAAAACCCTTCCGACACCCCAATAGAGGCTCTGTTTTCCCACGATGATTCGCGTTCTTTCATCTCCTAACCAGAGTGCAAGACGCGAGATGCTGGTATTATCGGCTGCGTAGTTCAGTGTACTGGTATCATATGGTACGATCAAGTCGAGTGCCACTTGTAGGCCATGGTCAGAGTCAGCGGTCTTCAGTTCCAGCCAACCGCGATTGTAGCCGGTGAAATATGTCGAATCATTCCACGTCAGGTAGGGACGAGTTTCCACATAGCCGCTTGCATTGATCTGGGAGATGAATAGTAGCACCAGTATCATTGTGTACCGTAGAGTATACGCTATTTTTCGCATTAGTCAAGTGGGCACATCATTGACACATCACGATTTTTGGGTTATTATGCTTACAGAGGAAAGTAAGATTCAAACGGATGGTAACGGATTCAGACCAATATCCGTGTGCATCCGTGTGAATCGAATTTTTGTGACACAGAAATGAGAGGAGTGTTTTATGGATTGGGGATTGAAGAATCGATTATCAAGGATAATTAGACCTGAGACGGGCCGAACCGTAATGCTCGCGGTTGATCATGGTTACTTTTTAGGCCCGACTAGTGGTCTTGAAGTTCCCGGCGAGACGATCAAACCACTGCTTTCCTATGCCGATTCGCTTATGCTCACACGCGGTGTCCTTCGTACATCTGTTCCCGCTGAATTCAACATACCGATTGTCTTGAGAGTGTCGGGTGGCACGAGTATTCTCCATGATGATCTATCTAACGAAGATATCACCACGTCAATGGAGGAAGCGATAAGACTCAATGTTAGCGCGGTAGCCCTTTCAATTTTCGTTGGTTCGGCACACGAGAAGGAAACGCTCACCAATCTTTCAAAACTAGTGACTCAAGGGGTAGGGTATGGAATACCAGTACTCGCCGTTACCGCAGTGGGGAGAGAAATGACCCGTGATGCGAAATATCTTTCTTTGTGCTGCCGGATTGCGGCTGAGTTAGGTGCCCATTTCATAAAAACATACTATTGTGAAAATTTCGAAAAGGTCGTTGAAACCTGTCCGGTGCCGATTGTCATTGCCGGTGGCAAGAAGACACCCGAGAAGGATGCCTTAGCCTTGGCTCACAACGCCATTTCACATGGTGCCGTGGGTGTGGACATGGGTAGGAATATTTTCCAGTCAGATAATCCAGTTGGCATGATTCAAGCGGTGAGGGCCATCGTGCATAAGAATGCTACGGTTGAAGAGGCGTACGGATTGTATGAGAAGGCAAAGTGAGACGGTTACGGTAACGACGCTCCTATCGATAATAAAGGTGGCGTTAAACGTGTTTATGGACGGTGCCGCTATACGGTTGACGAAACGGGCCTCGGCACCGTGTGTCTTTTGACATAGCCGTTCTAAGATGAGAGCCGCCGTCTACTACAACAATAACGACATCCGCATTGAGGAATTACCCATACCCAAGATAGGAAATCGGGAAATGCTGGTAAAGATTATTGCCAGTGGTGTTTGTGGTAGCGATGTGATGGAATGGTATCGGATCAAGAAAGCGCCAAGGGTTTTGGGCCATGAGATTGCTGGTGAGATCGTAGAGGTTGGGGGAGAGGTCGATCAATACAAAGTAGGTCAGCGAGTTTTCGTTTCTCATCACGTACCATGTGATGATTGTCGATACTGTCGTGCTGGATATCACACGGTGTGTGCCACATTACGCTCGACCAATTTCGATCCCGGGGGTTTTGCCGAGTTCGTAAGGGTCCCTGAAACGAACATGCGGAATGGTGTTTTCATGTTGCCGGACGAAGTGTCGTTTGAAGAGGGCACTTTTGTTGAGCCGCTAGGTTGTGTTGTCAGGGGACAGAGGTTTGCCGGAGTGAAGAGTAGCGATACGGTAGTCGTCATCGGCTCGGGTATCTCAGGACTGATGCACATTCATCTGGCGAAAATCAAGGGTGCGGCTAAGGTAATCGCTACCGATATCTGCGAATACCGTCTTGAAGCGGCCAAGCGTTTCGGCGCCGATGTGACTATTCATGCTAAGGATGATGTGGCCAGTTTGGTTAAGCAGGCAAACGAAAATCGCCTGGCTGATGTAGTGATTGTATGCACCGCAGCTTTGCCTGCGTTCGACCAGGCGTTTGATTCTGTCGACTGTGCTGGAACCGTGCTGCTTTTTGCACCAACTGCGCCTGAAGTCAGGGTACCTTTGCCGCTTTATGATATTTACTTTAAAAGTACGAGGATTATCTTTTCTTACGCTGCAGTAACCGCTGATATCATCGAAGCCATTGAACTATTGAGAAGCAAGACGTTCAATGCTCAGGATATGATAACCCATCGGTTTGGTCTTTCTGAAATACAAAAAGGATTTGGTCTCGTTGCCCGAGCTGAACGCTCGATAAAAGTAATAATCCTACCGCAGGAATAGTCTACTCACTAGTCCTGCATTCTTCTGCCTTTTCTTGACGTGCTAGGACCTTTCTTATGAGGTGTCCAGTCATTACTTTATTAAGGTGCTCAAAACCGGCACAACCATCAATGTCTTTCCCCTTTATATCTACGTGATATAGCTCATCTGAATCCGTCCGCTTTTTCTCGACCTTGATGGCGTAATCAGCGTCGAAGATTGTCATGAAATCGTGAATTGGCATTACAAAAACGCCTTTTTCCGAGTATAGGGATATTAATTTGTCTATTTCTCTTCTGTCTTCAGATAAGTGTTCAATTTCCTTTTCAATATCAACCCGCGAGCTTGTCAGTTTTCCATATATGTGTTGCATCTCTTGAGGTTCATCAATGTCCTTCAGTTTCTTGGCACCCTTTTCGAGGACGCCTTCTAATACTGCAACGGCCTGTTGTATCTTTTGGCTGGCTTCTGACAGGCAGAAAAGATATGCCTCGATGACTTGAAAAGACGGTAACTTTTCCAAGTTGTCATAATACAATTGTCCATAAGGTTTGCAAAAAGGTCCTTTCTTAGTATCTTCTAAATCATCAAGTACCAATTTTGTCCTCCTTGGTTATGGTTGTCCAACAAATCTAGTATGCAAGGCACTCCTCACATTGCATCGCGCACTCGAAGCAGAAGCGGACATTTACTGCTCCTCTCGCCATGCTTGAGGCAAAAAAGCGGAGTCGATTCCGTTTAAGGAAATCACGGCTATCTCACAAATGCCTTACGACCGGCATAAGCTGCATTGTCTTTCAACTCTTCTTCGATCCTCAATAGTCGATTGTACTTCTCGATGCGTTCACCGCGACAAGGGGCGCCAGTTTTTATAGCCCCTGTGTCCATCGCAACAGTGAAATCGGCGATAAACGAATCAACGGTTTCACCACTGCGGTGCGATACTATCACACCCCAGCCAGCGTTCTTAGCCATGTTAATCGCTTCAATTGTTTCAGTGAGACTGCCGATCTGATTGACTTTTATCAACACCGCGTTGGCCGCATTCTCTTTAATACCCCGCGCAATCCTCTCAACATTAGTTACAAGCAGGTCATCACCAACAAGCTCAACATTTTTTCCGAGTCTGTCGTTAAGTAATTTCCAACCTACCCAATCGTCCTCGGCGAGCCCGTCTTCAATGGATACGATCGGATATTTCTCGGCCAATTTCACAAATACGTCTACCATCTCTGGAGCAGTCAATTTCTTTTTTTCGGTTCTTAGATTATAGCGACCATCTTCGTAGAAACTGCTGGATGCCGTATCAAGAGATATGCTGATATCATTGCCTGGTTTGTAGCCTGATTCTTCGATTGCTTCAATGATGAGCCTTAGAGGTTCTTCATTTGACGAGACGGTCGGCACGAATCCGCCTTCATCGCCAACACTAGTATTCAATCCCTTGTCCTTGAGTAATTTCTTCAGAACCTGGTAGACTTCGCTACTCCACCGTGTAGCTGTCTTGAAATTCTTTGCACCATGCGGTACGATCATATACTCCTGAAAATCCGGGCCTTGCCAGTTCGCATGAACGCCGCCGTTAAGCACATTCATCATTGGTACTGGCAATAGTGAGGCTTTAGGACCGCCCAGATATTTATAGAGGGATAGACCCTGGGCCTGTGCAGCAGTGCGGGCAATTGCCAGAGAAACACCGCATATCGCATTTGCTCCAAGATTTTTTTTGTTCGGCGTACCATCCAATTCGAGCATTATTTTGTCAAGCTCAGCCTGCTTGGTAACATCTTTGCCCCTAAGAGCAGGTGCGATCCTTTCGTTCACGTTCCTCACCGCCTTTAGAACACCTCTGCCGGCAAAGCGTTTTTTATCCCCGTCTCTCAGCTCGAGTGCCTCGTGAATACCGGTTGAAGCACCCGAGGGTACTGCTGCTCTGCCGCCTGCGCCGCTAGTAAGTTCAATATCGACTTCGACGGTCGGATTGCCCCGCGAATCTAATATTTCCCGCGCAAATATTCCTTTGATTATGTTGTTCATAACTCGATTCCTCCTTTGATGTCAAGGTGATAACGAGTGATATTTTCTGATTATAGTGAAAACGATAGAATTGTCAATTACACAGAAGACTTGTTGAAATTCTTGCCGGATTTGCTTGGAGAAAGTAGTGTTTGTGTTAATGCGGATGGTACCGTAATGGGCAAGCCAAACAGCGCGCTGCCTCATTCATTAGCTCTTCTCTCTTTGCCCACAGCTCAACTTCCTTGAAGTCGCCTTTTCTTTCCTCGATATCACGGTGAGGAATGGTGATTCGTGGTGTTTCTGTAAGAGGAAGTAGTCTCACCTTCGGACTGTAGGTTTTCCTGAATAGTGTTACAAGAAAGATTGGCAGGCCCCTCAAATGCGCGTCGATGCGCCTAGCGGCATTCATACCGTGACCCACGGCGTGGGCGATAGTTGCGCTTCCTAGGACGACATCGCCGCCCGCAAAGATTTTTTGGTGTGACGTCTTTCCATTCTTTGTCTTAATATGTCTATTTTTATCGAATTTTACGAGGTCCTTAAGAAAATCAGTCTCGGGATGCTGCCCAATCGCCATAACTACGGTATCCAATTTGACTTCAAATTCGCTTCCTTCAATTTTCTTTACTTGACCCTTTCTACCTTCTGCACATTCGGTTCTGAGCAATGTGATTTTATGTTTCTCTATTTTGACGGGAACAACTAGAGGAATGATTTCCACGCCTTCTTCCTTTGCTTCTTCAAGATTCTCATGCTCAGCAGGCATATCTTCGATGTTCCGGCGGTAGTATATTGCGACCTGGTGTCCTTCCCGTATTAGGCTACGTGCAATGTCAATCGCGGTATTACCGCCGCCGATGATGCCGACCTTACCGAGATGGTATAACTCACCTTTTTTGATACGTCTAAGTACATCAAAACCATCCAACGCATTCTCTTCTCCATGGATACCAAGTTTTATCGGTTTCCACACACCGGTCGCGACAAAGACAGCATCGTAATCCCGTAGTAGTTCTTCTATTGATACGTCCTTGCCAATCTCTACTCCACACTTTAGTTCGAATTTCAAGGTCATTAGGGTTTCAATTTCTTGATCGAGGACAGCCTGAGGGTGACGAAATTCTGGGATGAGTATGCCTAACACGCCGCCCGGTTTTTCTTCGCGTTCGTAGACCGTCACTCTGTATCCTCTATGTGAGAGATAATACGCGGCACTAAGTCCACATGGTCCGGCACCGACTATGGCTACCTTTTTTTTCTTCGGCTTGTGTCTGTGGACAGGCAGTATAGTCTTGACGCCGGCTCGCAAGTAGCGTATCGCTACTGGTGCGTCTATGCCTCTTCTCGTACAATGACTCTCACACGGCGCAAGACAGATTCTTCCTAGTGTATCGAAAAAAGGTACATAAGGGTAACGTTCCTCGCTGTCGGTTGCAAGATGGTTTATGTAAGCCCAGGGCATAATACCTGCCGGGCATATTTTCTCGCAGGGTGGCTTTTGGTATCGGAACCCCTTGTGCGCATCGAGAATGTTGTAGAGCCAGATTAATACCCAGGCGGCCAAGAGTCCCCAAAATGCTTGGTTGATGCCGGTCCAGATAATAACCATGAGGGCTATCGAACCATAGAAAATGGCGGCGAATGCGATGCCTGTCCATAACCTACCCGCATAGATTTGCCCAGCACCGACTATGAAGGTTGATAAGAGGGCTGTTCTACCTGACTTCATGTTTAATCGCCTTGGTTGGACAAATCTTTACACAATCCAGGCAGCGTATGCAGTCGATGTCGTGCTGATGGCGGTATATGCCTACGTGCATGGGACATACCATCTGACAGGATTCACACGCGATACATTTATCTTTGTCGACCTTCAATCTCCATACACTGAAGCGGTTGAAAATCGAGTATATAGCACCGACCGGACAGAATGTTCGGCAGAAGAATCTCTTGATGGATATAGAAAAGAGAATTATGCCCAGTAGTATTGCGATTTTCATGTAGTAATGCCAACCAACTAGCGCCCGTAGATCGCCCGTAGTGTCGGCAAGAACAAGGGGTATGCCGGCAATCAAGGCGCCATCCGGACAAAGCTTGCAAAACCATGGTTCTGCTGTGATATAGGCAATTACTCCGGCAACCCCGACGAGCACGACGTATTTGAAGTATGAGAAGACCTTGGGTAGTTTCATCTTGAAGGATTTGATCTTGTAAAGGAGGTCCTGGAAGAATCCGAAAGGACATATCCAGCCACAGGTCATTCTTCCGACAACCATACCGACGGTTCCAAAAAGACCGGCGACATAGAAGGGAAATAGCCTCAGCCCTATGAAGTGCTGCAGACCGCCCATTGGGCACGAATACCAGGCAAGTGGACATCCCCAGCAGTTCAGAATCGGTGTGCAAGCTCGCTTTAAAACTCCCTGGTATATCCCGCCGGCAAAGAAGGCTGGGATATAGGAATTCTGTATTATTGTGGCGATGATTTGGACGGTACGTTTCAGCTTCACTCGATTCCCATACAGGAAAGGCACATAACTGAACCGACAGTTTCGGTTTCAATGAAATCGCCGAGCTTACCACCGTACCAGATACCACCTACGAACACAAGTGTTACGATAATCATAAGGATGAGGAATAGTCTTCTCATTTAGACTCCTTGTGCTCCATGGTTATATGTTAAATGTCTAACGGTGTGGCTGCCAGTATGGTTGAATGGCTTGGTCTTTTAACGCGCCCAATAACGGTAGACCATACAGGTTACCATGCCGTACAACAACCAACGATGTCTTAAAAGATGCTCGTTAATACCAACTTGACACCTTTAAATGGTTCCTCGAAACGACAGACACCGCCGGTGCATACAAGTCCGCCTTTTTCTGCACCCACACGGATACGCAGGTTGTGACGTGTCGTAAGGTCGAGGCTCAGCTCGGCAAGGGGCCAGTTTGTTTCAGGACCTATTTTCTTAAGATCGACCAGCCATTGCGGCGCCCGATTCCGCTTTTCGTACCTCAGGGTGAGTACGAATAATTCCGGTTTCCCTATGGATAGGGCAAGTGCTTGGTCATAATAATCGCTTGTGTCACTGGTTACAAATTCGATCTGATATTCAGAACCCACGAAAAATGCACCGAAATTATAACTGACTTCCACATGGGGCTTGGTTTCGGTTTTCTTCGCTATAGGAACTTCGATGCCCTGTTTTACGACCTTCTCGATAGCCGCGGTTACTTCTAGTTCATAGGTGGGATAAGTCGTTATTTTCGCAGCTTGTTCGGTCACGGCATCCATGGTTTCGTTGGTGATGAAAAACTGCTCGAATTTGTTCAATGTAGTATCGTGAGTGCTGATTTTATTGTTGTCCAATTCGATTGTCATGAAATCAAACGGTGAATACAGTACAGATAAACCGAAACCTATCTCATCTACCCCGCGATTCACAGAAATACCTGTTTTAATGGGTGTCACCGGTTCGTTGTAACGGTAGGTTTTGTTGTAGGGGAACCCGATCGTATCATAATCCATTGCCTGGAAAGTAATGCCAAACCCTGGCAGGGCAAGGCTGGAGCTAAACAGTACCCCGTATCCCTTCAATCTGCCGCCGAGACCAGGATACGTGCCTAACTGCTGTGCATATTCAATATATGCATCAAAGGGACCAGTCCTGAACCCTAGATTTCCGCCATAAAGTTCTGTGAATGCCTCGGGTGTTATGTCTATGTCCCGGTTAATTCGGACATAACGTCCTCCCAAAGTAACCTTTGGAATGATTTTAGTTTCGAGATCTAGCCCGCGGATCTGTGCAGTTGTGTCATCATCGTTCTTTATGCCGTAAGTGTTTTCTTCGAAAAAGACATTCCTTGGTTTACCCGAAAGCAGTGTTAGTTGCGTATTAAAGTAATTGAACCCGGTCTGTATGCCAAACAATGATTTGTCTATTTTGAAATCCTCATCAACAAACTGATTGAGCACCATACCTCGTCCAAACGTCTTATTGAAGCGGCCGTAGAGTACACTTACCGGGTCCTTGTGATACTGAACACTGTAGTCGATATAGGAGAGTTTCCGTGGATTTGGCAGGGAGGGGTCAGAAAAAAAGAAAGTGCCGCGCAGCGCGATATCGCCGTAGCTTAGACTCACCTTCAGTTTGTCTTCGATGTGCTCCTGGTAGTTCGTATCGCCTTCTTCATTTTCGTAGAACACCCAGTATTCGCCATAATTTGCACCGCTCAGCCGCAGGCTTTGCGCATATAGCGCGGGAATCGAGAAAGCAAGTAGGACTATGACCATGAGCGTAATTCTTCTCATGCTACTGCTCACAATTCCCACCTTGCTCATAGAGTTCTCGGACCTTGGCGATAATCAATTCTTCATCGCCGGGTTTATACCCCTGATGGGTGAATACGATTTTCTTGTTTTGGTCAATTATGAAGAAAGTAGGCATTGCCTGAACATTGTATAACTCCCGCATGGTATTCTCTGGGTCAAGGACAACCTGGTACGTCCACTTGTGGCTTGTCGCAAACGGTTTTACCTTTGGTACTGACCTTGTCTTATCTTGACTGATTGCCAAAAGGGTTATATTCAGAGAATCGAATTCTTCAGAGTAGGGTCTTAGTGCATCTAACTCCTTGATGCACATCTTGCACCATAATGCCCAAAAACTCACTAAAACAGGGCCTTCGGCAAGCAGCGAGTCGAGATTGACAATCTTCCCGTCAACATCTTCCAAGGTGAAACCTGGAGCGTCAGCCGTTGCTCCTTCCTCAGCAAAAGCAAAAACTAAAGGTATAAGCAATATCAACGAAAACGCTTTCATTGTACCTCCTCAAAATCCCTGGTGATTGCGTGCATAACTTTCTTGCTGTCCGTGTTTTGAATGAATACGACCGCCCTCATCTGCTCAACTGGAATGCCATGGTTGAACACAATGTTTGTATCGAGGGTGTCCGGATAGACCAGGTCAATCGGAAAACTGTAAAGTTGCTGGCACACGTAACTGAAAAAAGGGAGGAGGAATCCGCGAATACTGTCTTGGCAAATTGCAATGTATGTGAGCATTTCCCCCGCGGGTATCGTGTCAGCCGTCACTATCGTTAGCTGCAGGTTCCCAGCAGTCGGTGTTGCTGTGGCCGTGAGTTCGAGGTTATATTGCGGCGTGTCTGCTTTGGCCGCCTGTATGTGGTCAGTGTAAGTGGTAAGATATGCATCCGGGTTGGGTTCAAAGACTTCATCCGTGCCGTCGAATACAACGGTCGGATAATCAGGAATTCCGATTCCATAAAAAAGTGAGCGCTGGTCGACTATGGCTGCGGGACAGAATGTGTGATTATAGGATATTACTGCTAGAGAATCGCCATAGATTTTCACAAGGCTATCGAGCGCTTGCTCCGCAAGCGCGCAGAAACCTCAACCGTCATCCGTAAAGAATTCGGCTAGTACTGTGCGGTTTGTTGGCGCAGGAAGCTCTGGTGCCTCTGAACAGAGTATAAGAAAAACAGCCAATATAGGCACTAAGGTAATGATTTTCTTCATCGACTATTATACAAACAAATGCCAATCTGTCAATATGCTGGCAGTATGGAGCAAAAAAAGGGGAGCAGTAAAGCCTGCTCCCCTTTTTCGTCGAGATTGTTGGCCTTATTCAACGAGAATTATCTTCTGCGTTTCCGCGTGATTTTCGGTATTTAGCCTCACAAAGTATATGCCTGCTGGCAGCCTGCGACCTTGACCATCAGTGCCATTCCACATTACTGATAACTGATCACCGATAGCTGATAACTGCTGAGAGAGGTTTTTAACCAGGCGACCAGAGATGTCGAATATCTTCAATTCTGCTTTGCTGTTATCTATTATCTGGTATCTGATGTCTGTAAAGGTACTGAACGGATTTGGAACTACCGAGAGGGTCGCCTTCTTGACCCCTAGTTCAGTAATTTCCTCCACCGCAGTCAGGTTTATGCCGAAGAAATGCATAATCGAGTCCAGTAATGCGGCCTTAGTCGACACACCGGTGCCGTCAACCAGCCCGCCAAGCTCGAATGATGTCCCGACCGTCTTGTGTGTGCCGGCATCGTTTGCAACGCCGACCGTGTCCGTATTGGCTGCATTCCGCAGAATTGAGAAGCCGGTACCAGTTGCCCTCAGGTGATCTATATAGCTATTCTCACCTGAATAACCGAAGCTCATGCCTTCGGTGAATGTTGTGGCCGTTCCGGCAACCGTGAAGAGATCGCCTGAACCATCACCAAGTGGCTGGATACCAAATAGAGGGCCGAAATTGTAACCCGACGGTGGGTCAAAATACCAGACATCACCACCTTCAAGATACACATTGCCGCCGTTATTGATGTAGTCGACCAGCGCAAGTGCCTCAGGACTTGAGGCTCCGATAATATGATTGTACGAATAGATACCAACGCAAACAAAGATGGCCTCGTACACATCAATCGGATCTCCGGCGAGCAGAGCAGTGCTCTGTATACCCGTATATCCCAAGGCGGTTAGTATGCTATCTATTCTTTGTCCAGACATTGGCGTTGGGTCAGGATTCCATACGAGGTAGTGATAGGTGCCTATTGTGATACAGAATTCAAACGTATCAGCAAATGCACCTTCAGTAGCAATGAGTTGAATGCCTGCAACATGACCGTTCGGTGTTGATGCGTCGGCAGAAATGACATACGGATCGCCGATGTTCTCTGCCGTGCTGTCGACGGCCAGATATCCGAAATAGCCTGCATTATCGGTGATTGTGATGTAAGGGTCAGAACATTCGATGGTCGTGGAAAGGTTGGTAAAGTCTACGCCGCCGAAATTCCTTAAGGTCGAGGTCATATCTGCTGTCTCGCCCGGATCTAATCTTCCGTTAACATTTCCACCGACATCATAGATGTCAGATCGGACACTACTAAGATAGGGATTTGTGCCTGTATAGTTCAGGGCAATGTCGTCAGCGAGGACCCTCGCTGTGCAATGCCCACTTCAACACCCATTCGTAGTATCGAATAGGGCAACCTGGATTTTTAAGATGTCTGGTGGATTCACACCGGGTACGTTTGCCAGCTCGTCGTTTACATTGAACGAGTAGTTAAACCAGTTATTTGTATCCGCGGCGAGGATGAGATTCACCGTGCTGGAACTCGTCCAAAAGCAGTGCGGTGTTGGCCAACAGATTCGCGTGTCGCCGAGTACGTTGTCGTTTTCATCAAGGTATCTGATGAGAATTGCCGCCGCTGCCCAATACGGAGCGCTTGGATTAAGTTCACGCGCCGATAGTCTTGCATCCACCGTGAACTCCAGATCGGCCAGAGACATGGTTGTTGGTATCGACACTGTTTGGTGTAATTTCGCGTGCGTAGCATCGTATTTTTTCACTCTTGCTTCAAAATCAGGATCGGGATTGAAACCAAGGCCTCGATCAATGGTATCGGTAATATACTGCGTTCCAATTCCTTCAGTCCAACCGTTTGATAGTTCTTGCTCGAAATCGCCATTAGTAAGGAGCATTCCGGCGCTGGCTAATCCACACATGAGGAGTAGAGAAAGGTATCGGTGCATATCAACTCCTTTATTGCACTACCACTTTTCCCGTAGTCTTGATTTCGGTGCTTTCGAAGCGATACAAGTATACACCGGCACTCACACGGGTACCTTGTTCATTGTTGAGATTCCAGGTGACTGTCTCTTCATTGCCCGAAGAGATACCGTGCATCGTTTTAACCTCACGCCCACTTACATCATAGAAGGTAATGCGATATGCGTCTCCGGCAGGAAGTGTAAATGCGAATCTTGTGCCACTGACACAGGGATTTGGAATCGGCGCGATGTGTGAAGCAGCGATGTCGTTGTTACCATATTCTTCGACCCCGAGTTCTGCAATGTCGAGGATGGCGCCCTGCCATATTTCAATGGTTGAATCTGATGGGTTCATGTTCAAATCCTGTAACCAGGCAACGAATTCAATCATTTCTGGGTTCCAATTGGGTTGAAGGGCAAAGGTTTGACTAATGGTCAGTGAATCGCCAGCCGGGATCGAGACAGTTTCACCGTTTTGGTTAGGTAGATAATCACGTGCGACATGATTGTGCCACGGGTCCCCGGCTAAGTATTGGGTATAAATGCTGTCTTCGGTGACAACGAAAATGGCGCGTCCATTCAGCGTTGCGGTGGAGTCATTGCGGAATTGCGCATAGACCGTGCCTGTTCCTTGTAAGGGCCACCAATCACCCCACATCGTTATGGTGACAGGTGCGGATTGGGCCAGACGAGTGACAATCCTTGTTTGCCATGTGCCATAGCTTGTGGTACCTTTGTGCCCATCAAACCATAAATAAGGCGTATAGTAGCCCCAGCTTCCACCTTGGAAATGAGGCGGTGGATAGGAGTACATTCGTTGCAGCGCCTCAGCGCAATACATGCCAAAGCTGTTATTAACGACATGCATTTCAACCAGTGCTATTTGTCCTGGATAAGTTAGTGTGATGTTGGCCAGCGTACCGCTGGCAGCCCAGCATCCACTTCAGCCCTCTTGGTACAACTCTTCGCAGACTACGACGCGCTCGGCCGAGAAGGCAGCTGTGAATAATCCCAAGCCAAGCAAGAGCAAAGCTAGATATTTATGCATAATGCCTCCTTTGGGTATAATAACCCCTAAAGTTTAGGGGTTATTATACTGGCCGTATTGGAAATGTCAATGGTTCAGTTTTTACTGGGTGCTTGGCACTTGGCAGAGATTGTATGCCTTGCTGGCGTACTTCCATGCCGGTTTTGCCAATGATTCTTCGGATTTGATTAACCAAAAAGGGCAGCCACGGCTGCCCTTTTTTCGTCGAGATTGTTGGCCTTATTCAACGAGAATTATTTTCTGTGTTTCCTTATGATTATCGGTATTCAGTCTCACAAAGTATATGCCTGCTGGTAACCCGCGACCTTGCCCATCAGTGCCATTCCATGTCACTGATGACTGATCACCAACTGCAGATAACTGCGCGGAAAAGTCCCTGACCAAACGGCCCGTGACGTCGAATATCCTTAATTCAACTTTGTTGTTGTCTGTTATCTGATATCCGATATCAGTGAAGCCGCTAAACGGATTTGGAGCAATCGAGAGGGTCACCTTCTCGACGTCGAGTTCAGTAATTTCCTCCACCGCAGTCAGGTTTATTCCGAAGAAATGCATAATCGAGTCTAGTAATGCGGCCTTAGTCGAAACACCGGTGCCGTCAACCAATCCACCGAGCTCGAATGAGGCACCGACCGTCTTGTGTGTTCCGGCGTCGTTTGCAACACCGACTGTGTCCGTAATGTATGTATTCTTCAGGATTGAGAAGCCGGTGCCCGTTGATCTCAGGTGATCGATATAGCTGTTCTCGCCAGAATAGGTCATGGTCATGCCTTCGGTAAATGTTGTGGCTATTCCTGAAACCGAGGAGAGATCGGCCGAGCCATCATTAACCGCTTGAATGCCAAACAGGGGCCCGAAATTGTAGCCCTGCATATAGAGTGGGTCATAGTACCAGACATCCCCGCCCTCGAGGTACATATTGCCGCCGTTATTGAGATAGTCTGCTAGTGCGTTGGCTTCAGAACTCGTTGCAGTGATGGTATAGTTAGATGCGAAAATGCCGACGCAGACAAAGATTGCTTGATGTTGATCGAGCGGTTCCTCGGTCAACAAAGTGTTTGAGATGTTACCACTGTAGCCAAGCGATGAAAGGGTGCTGTGGATTGTCTGACCAGGAGTCGGTGTGGGATCAGGATTCCACACGAGGTAGTGGTAGGAGCCAACGACGACGTTGAAAATGAGAGTATCCGCGAACGCTCCGTCTGCGGCAATCAATTGAAATTCAGCAAGATGGCCATTGGGCGTCGATATATCGGCTGATACTACATAAGGATCGTCTGTATTTTCTTTTGTGCTATCAACTGCCAGATAGCCGAAATAGCCAGAGTTGTCGGTGATGGTAATATAAGGGTCGGTACATACTAATGTCGTGTTGAGATTGGTGAAATCGACGCCGCCGATATTCTTGATCGTGACCGTCATATCAACGGTTTCACCCGGATCTATGCGCCCGTTGTTATTGCCGCCTAAATCAATTATGGTATTTGCCAAGCATGCAACGTATGGATCTGTTCCTGTATAATTGAGGATGATATCATCGGCGAAGACCTTCGCCTCTTCTGTATCCCCTCAGTCATCCACACATTGAGCGATTAGAGAAAATTGAATCTTTGCGATGTCTGTTGGGGTTATCCCAGGTAAATTCGTGAGTTCGTCGTTGATGTTGAATGCATACGTATTCCATGATGTGTCTGCGGCTTGAATCACATGGCAGGAATTGTTATTCACCCATGGGCATGCTACAGTGCGGGCGCATATTCTGGTCCATCCCATAAGTGAATCTGACGCATCCAGATATGAGATTGAGACAGCAGCGCCAGACCAGCACTGAGAAGAAGTACCAAAGGCATAGATTTTAGCATTGACTGAGAATTCGAGGTCGGTTGTTGGAATGGGCGTGATTTGGTATAGCTCTACAGAACCTGTACCATCGCCTTTGTGCACATATACCTCATAATCAGGGTCAGGATCATAAGTAGTGCTGCGCGTGATTTCCATGATACCAGAACCGGCCATGAGTTCAGACCACCCGGTGGAGAGCTCGTCTTCGAAGTCGCCGTTGGTAATCAATACACTTGCACTGCCGAAGGTTACCAGCAATAGCAACATAAAGTATCGGTTCATAACGCCTCCTTGTTTCCTGCTTGTTTTCGCTACGCTAATTGTACCAATCTGATGAGGAATGTCAATACTTGACAGTGCGACAACTGTATTTAGAGGAGCAGGGGGCAAATCCAGAGATCTGCCCCCTGCTTATTGTTCAGTGAAGAAGGTGTGGGTACCTAGTATCTCTTCATCTCAGTTGAATGATTTTCGTCGTTTCGGTTCTGTTGGAAGCTTGGACCTGGATGAAATAAACACCTTGGGCCAACGGTTTCAAATGTAACGCGATAGTACCTGTGCCTTGCATCAGACCGAAGTATTTCTTCTCAAGCACCCGGCCGAGAATGTCATACAACGTTACTGAAGCGGGTGTTGCGTTAGCAAGGCTGTATTCTAGTGCATATTGACCATCGCGCGAAATTACTGGATATACTGCAAGCTTGGCGCTCGCCACTTCAGATCGGTTTTCTGCAATCCCAGTCCAAGCCCAGTATCGGTCATAAGCTGAATCGGCATTCATTTCTAGATCTGCTAGATCATCGCCACCAATAACTGCAAATGCAACGGCATAGGCTTCACCTGGAGCTAAAGTGAACGGACCTACCGAGTTGCACGCAGACCAGTTAAAGGGACGATCTGTTGAAGCATTCTGTATTGTGCCATCCATGAATTGTATCTGGATGTCATCGGGTAAACCCTGGTATGGGTTGACATAGATTGCATGGTCAATCAGTGCTAGATTCGCCGCTGCCGTACTGCGCGGTGGATCAAGAATCGCAGTACCTACGTAGGGTGTATTGTAGTACATATAAGCCATATTCCGGCTTGCATCAGAAGATCCCTGGTTCTGTGACTGTTGTATGCCAGATCCTATGTTCCAATCCATGAACATTGCGGCGTAGAGATCATTGATTGTCTGTGAACCGTCGTTTCGCAGAACGAATTTTGTTATCACGAAATCTTCAATCTGAGGAATATTCCATGCCCATGAGTACTGACTACAAACCAAATTCTTTGGTAAGGAGTGTCCCGCGTCGGTATAAATCGCAATTGAATACTCATCCACATCTTCCGGACCAGGCTCGAACATCCGGATGCGTCCGTCGGGGTCGATAGTTGTCTGCCAATCCGCGTCGTCTTGCCAGTTTTGCTCGTAGTATTGGTCGACTACGTAGTTGGCATCGGTGCCAACGGCGAAACTGCCGTAATAAAGATGGCTGCCTTGGCTGGGCGGATAATAGAATCCTACTCCTTCTGAATGGTCAGAGCCCATGTAGCCGATTGCGCCGTGACGGGTCATGCTCAATAGAACGTTGCCGCAGTCGTGGGTAGCACAATCCAAAAAAGGTGTTCCAATCTGCAGATCGAATTGGATGTCTGTTTGATAAGCATCAGCCGTGACATTCAATGAGAAGTCTACCTTTGTCCCAGGTGGCGTGCTGGCACCCGCGGTGACAGAAAATGGGTCGCCTACGTTTTCCGCACTCTCACCTGGTGCGATCATCCCCCAATAGCCGTTTGCATCATTAATTGTAAGATCGGACGATGTGGAGCTAAGGATACCAGTTACATTGGAGAGTGTATCCTGGCTCATGTTTGTCAAGACTACCGTCAAGGCAGCCGTTTCGCCAGGATCGAGTATTCGGTTATTGTTGCCAGAAGCATCATCGATGCATACTTCTTCGAGGTGAGCAGCTCGGGGTTCGAGGGTTACGTCATCGGCGAAGACCTTCGCCTCTTGTGTATCCCCTCAGTCGTCAAAACATTGAGCGAGTAGAGCTACCTCGATTTTCGCGATTTCTGATGGGGTAATACCGGGAAGAGATTGTAACTCATCTTCGATGTTAAACGTGTAAGAATGCCATGATGTGTCTGGAGCCTCGATGACATGGCAGGTATCGTTACTGTACCATGGGCATGCGATACTAAAGGTGCATATTCTGGTCCACCCTAATACTGCATCCGAAGCATTCAGATATGAGACACAGACTGCAGCACCAGCCCAGCATTGAGAAGAAGTGGCGAAGATATAGAGTTTTGCATCGACGGAGAATACGAGGTCGGTATGTTCAACGTCCACGGCTTGGAAGAGTGTTACAAAACCATTGCCATCAGCTTTGTACACATAAGCCTCGTAATCAGGATCAGGGTAATAAGTGGTGCCTCTCGTAATTGTGCCAATGCCAGCAATAGTCTGATCCCAGCCGACTGATAGATCTTGCTCAAAATCGCCATTCGTCAGCATATTTGCAGCGAAGACGACCCCGGCGAAAATGAGCATGATGACAATTAATTTACGCATGTTCCTCCTTTCCACAATTTTGTGTGCTTGTCATATGCATGTATTCATTAATTTGCCGCGTTGTACGGAATGCCTCGCACTCTTGATGTCTTGTGCCGTATAGACACATCCTTTGAGGACTCATGATATCTCCACTAACGGTCTACGTTATTATAGAGCTATTTGTGTGTTTGTCAAGTCAGACCAACGCGTACTAGTTGACATGACACTTAATAAATGCTACAATATCACGGAGTATTGCAAATGCTTGAACCGGGTAGTAATTCGTTATTGTGTCTTTTTTCCATAGCTTTTGGATACCTTGTAGGTTCTTTCTCGCCGGCATATTTCTTCGGTCGTCTGAAGGGTGTAGACATCAGGCAAATCGGTACTGGCAACGCGGGGACGCTCAATTTGTTTCACAATTGTGGGCTAAAGCCTGCCATACCCACGGCCCTTTTTGATATATCAAAGGGTATTCTTGCGATTGTTTTAGCGCAGAGTCTTGGCGTAAACATTATTTGCACACAAATTAGCGGATTTGCGGCGATAGTTGGGCACGTTTTTCCATTCTATTTGAGGTTCCGTGGGGGACAGGGTGTTGCGACCGCCACAGGCGTTATGCTCTTATACCTGGTCAAATATGTAAAAACAGACAATGCATTTCTATATACCCTTTGCTTTCTGCTAATCATCGTTGGTATTTTCTACTACGTCACAAGAAAAGGCGCGCTGGTCGGCATGATTGTCCTCCCTGTCTTGTGTTATTCAATGTTGGTGAGGAATCCTGGGTTTGCCTACATGGCCTTTTTATTGGTTGTCGTTGTTTATATTGTGACAATTGGCGTTCTTAATACGGTGAAGTTTAAGTTGCTACAGATACGCGATGAGACATTCAGTTCGCATTGGTGGCGTGTTGTTTTAAGGCCGTGCGCCGTGATTTTTGTAGTACTTTATCTTTATTGGCCGCAGCGTCAAGTGTTAGTGTTTGTGGGGAGCATAGCATTGTTGTTCATTCTGGTTGATGTCGTCAGATTTGTGTTGCATCGGGCGAACGAGCTTTTCGCTGTCCGTATCCGGTCTTTTCTCAAGAAAGGCGAGGCGCGAAGATTCACTTCTATGACGATGTTTTTGGTGGCGGCCTTTATCGTGCTTCTCGTTTTCCACAAAGATATTGCAATTGCCGCTTTGACGTATTTGATATTTGCTGATATATTCAGCAAGATATTCGGTCTTGCTTTTGGGCGGCATAAGTTATTCGATAAGACCGTTGAGGGCAGTCTTGCCTATCTCGGCGGTGCATTGATCTGTGTGTATGTTCTGTTTACGTCTCTTGGTATTCCGTTATTGATGCTTTGTATCGGTGCCATTGCAGCGACGATTGCTGAGTTCATGCCGGTCGGCCTGGATGACAATTTCACAGTCGGTATCGTCAGCGGTGCGGTGATGACCGTAATGAGAATATGGGGACAGGCTGCTTTTTAGAGGTTTATATCTGAAATATACAAAGATTCAAAAGTAGCCTGTCCTGTGCTTCGTTCTTATTTGCTTAACAACAATTTCTTAGTAGCACTGTGGTCTTGCGCCGTGAATCTCAGTAGGTAAACCCCGCTCGGGACTTTTCGACCGGTTGCGTCGGTTGCATTCCAGTTAACAGTATGATAACCCGCTTGCACTTGTTTCTTAAGAAGAGTGACGACTAACCTGCCGGCTACATCAAAAATCGCCAGCTCGACCTCACAGCGCTGCGGACAGCCATAATTTATCGCAGTTTGCTGCTGGAACGGATTTGGAGCATTCTGGGAAAGTACAAAAACAGTTGGTACGGCATATTCTTTTTCCGTGATTCCGGTTACCCCAATCCCAATCAACGCAACAGTATCCGCAGGCTCGTCCGGGTCGTTGCTAATGACTACTAGATTGCCCGTTATGAGGCCTGGCGTACTCGGAGTGAACGTTACGAGCACGGTCTGTTCCTCATAAGGCAATACATAGAAGCTAGTTATGTCCACTGAGAAGTCGATATTGTCAGTGATGATATCACTGACTACCAGAGTATCAGTACCGATATTACAGACCTGCAGTTCCAGCGTATCAGAATAGTTGACGTACACGCTGTCAAAATACAAGGTGTCATCGGAGAGGTCGATATCTGGTGCAGCCATGACGTGCAGGTAGCAGAGAACGGTGTCCTCGGGCGTAGCCGGGTCATTACTGGATATAAACAGATTGCTATAGTAGTCACCGCCATACATACGCGCGGCACTGAAGGAGATATCAATATCCATTGCTGAGGCCGCAGGTACGATTCCCGAATCAGGTGAAACAGAGAGCCAGGCAGGTGAGATGGGTGCGGTCGAAGCAATCCATGTCACGCCGCCATATAGTGAACCGTCGTTGTGGTTTGACGTCTGGTCAAACGCTGTATACCCGGAGCCTTCGTTCAGGCGCCAGTAGCCCACCAACCCGGGTTCGTTACTACCGATTTCTCTGTACATGTCCGCCTGAATCGCGGCCTGGTTACGAGCCAAATTCCAGATGCGTACTTCGTCGAGCATGCCGTTAAGGTACTGAATGTTAGCTTCAAAATCCTTGCCAAGGGTGATACCAGTTGTGATCGTGAATGTGTTACTCCACGAGAGAGAATCTTCCAACACGCCGTCCAAATAAATTCGCTGCGTACTACCATTATAAGTGCATGCAATGTGATGCCACTTTGATAAAGATATTGGATTGGTTGTAACTACATTGCCATTTCCGCTATCATCGCTTATATAGAAAAACATGCGATTTGTGCCTACTTCAAGTTCGACATGCATTTCCCAAGTCGCAGTATGCCCCTCCATAAACTGCTGTGCGTCATTAGTCGCCGCAGCAACATTTATCCAACCCTCAAAAGTGAATTGCTTTATTGGTTCATTGATTATTGGTACCAGTGTCGGAATGCTTACGTAGTCGTTCACTCCATCGAATTCAAGGGCGTAATTTTGATTTTCTTCTCCAGACGGCAAGTGCGAGTCAGGCAGGGGACCAATCCTCCTTAGATAATTGATTTGTGCTTTCCCCGGGTGCCTTATCTCAATGTCTTCTTGTCTGTTTTGCGTCTTATAGTCGAATTTGTCATTGCTGCGATTCAATAGTCTGTCGTTATCACCGTGACACGAGTTGCCTTTCGAGGCTCTGTGAGTGACGATTCTCTCTTTCTTTTCTTGTACCGACGGAAGTGATGCGATTCGTATCTCGAACAACAGATCACTTCCACCAATGTTGCCGATGGTCAAGTTATGATTGACAGATTCGCCCGTGAAGAGGGTATCGCTGATATAATCAGGATTCACGGTCATAATAGGTGCTTCTAAACCTTCGCCGAGCAACATCACGGTGGCTGTCGGATTATTTGGATCATTACAGTGCACAGTCAGGTTACTTGGTGATGGGCCAACCGCAGTCGGAGCAAATATCACGATCACTGTTTGATTTTCATCCGGAGGCAAGCTGAAATTAGTTATACTAACAGTATAGGCGCTGTTGTCGGTTGTGATGTTACTTATCTCCAAGGTATCACTGCCAATATTGGAGACTTGGAGAGTCAGGGTGTCAGCATAATCAACAAATACTACATCAAAATCTAAGGTGTCATTGGAAAGTGCAATAACTGGCGCCGCTATTACGTGGAGGTAGCAAAGAACAGAGTCAACGGGCGTAATCGGATCATTGCTTGAAATAAGTAAATTGGCGAAGTGATCGCCGTCATTGACACAGCACATCGCGTCGAATGTCACATCTATCTCTAATGAATCACCGGGTGAAATTGTGCCCGAGTCCGGAGACGCTGAGAGCCAGCTGACATCCTTGTTCAACACGATGTCCGCCCAGGTAGTCGGGAAGTTATAGTCGAAAAAAGTGGTCAGATTCTCCCATTCACCTCCTGTCCCGTTGAAATCGTAGAGCACAAAGTGTACGCCCAAAGTATCATCAGGGGTGACACCCAAGGTCGACAGGGGAATCTTGTATTCAAGAATCCAATGCGGGGTACTATCGTTGGGTGATCCGGAGTTTGAGAATTCCATAATGGCTGGGTAGTCCCATTCAGCATTCAGCACACCTGCTGATATATGGCTGAAGAACCCACCATCATCGGTCCCATTATTATCCAGGTCGAACCAGACATCACCGGTGATATTTTCATCATTTCCGCCCGTGGCCGTGTGATAGTCTATCAGGACGTAGAGATAATCCAGTGAATTCTTTACGTAGACCTTGCCGCGTTCTTCACCCTGGGGGTCATCGATAACCGTTGCCGTAGCATAAGCAGCGTCACTCCATTCGTCTTCAGAGAATAGCCCATCGATAATCGGCACTACTGAAACAGGAGGTAGTACGAGTGTCGAATCCCTATAAAGAACAGGCGGTCTTTGAGATGATTCAACGTAATGATAGTGTTCGTGGGGCTGGTCTATCGGACGTACAGCCCTGCTTGATTCATTGAGAGTTGCTACAGATCCAGCATCTTTAAGTGTCGATGGCAATAATGCTTCGGTTATCGTAAACACCAGATCACTTGCCCCGATATTACCGACAACAAGGCTGTGCACAGCAGTTCCGCCGGTGAATAGTGTGTCGCTGATATAATGGGGATTTACAGTTATAATGGGCGGGGATGGTCCCGCACCAATCAGATAAACAGCGACTGACAATTTGATGGTCACGCAAAGTGCAAATACCAGTCGCAGGCATATTCTTTCGCTGAATTTTGTCATCTCATCCTCCTCTTGATAAGAATTGTCCAAATGTGCACTGTCATAGATACACCGCTATCGTATAGAGATCAGTTTTTTCGTTATTTTATGCTTACCTGCGGCGATCTTCACACAGTATGCTCCGGCTGCACATCTCCGCATAGAGTCATCAGTGCCATCCCACGTCAGCTGGTATGAGCCGGGCTGTTGTACATCATCTGTTAAAGTCCTTACCAAACGACCGGTAACATCGTAGATCGTGACCCGAACACAAACCGGCGATGCAATCGAGTAATTGATCGCGGTGAACTCCCTGAAAGGATTAGGATGTCCTATTTTGCACACAAACTCCATGGGTGATTCGATCTTATGTTCGGCTGTACCTATCGGCACTGTGGTCACCAGCAACACCCTAACATAGTTGCTATGCAGTGAGTGGTCACCAAATGGTATGCCCAAAGAGGCAAGGTGCGTGGGCCATTCACCTTCATCTTCATACAATGGTACCTTTTCAAGATTCAAATGAGGTGGTGCATCCGCGTAGCAATCTGGATAATATGCACCCACATGACGGGTATTCCATTCCTGACAGTATGCAGTCAATTCTTCCGGATATTTGTCCTTCACCTTACCAGTCAGATGCGCCTTTATCATGGTGAGAGCATCGCTAAGTGAAAAAGGATAGTCGAAGACAATCTTACCATAAACGCGTCCAAGAAGTGAGGCAAGAAGATTTGGTCCAGGGTCATACGGATAGTAACCTACGCCATTTGCAGACATATCTTCCCGCATGCCATAGAAAGGTAGGGGGTCAACTGAATATGCATATGCCCGGCCAGGTCGAGCCATCTTGTAAAAACCCTTAGTAGCAAACACAAAATCTCGTTTCCAACCATCAGGTAGTTTCGGAAGCTTTTGGGCACCGAATTCTAAGCTGATCTCATCACCGTGGCACATAATGACAAACTTGCTGTCTGCTGCATCAAGGAGTGGCAAAACATTACCGTATTTGGTGTAATAACCTGCAACGTTGGCGTAGTCCCGCTGCCCTTTTTTGCCGTAGTAGTATTCACCCGGATACTTGTCATCATGTGATCGATAATCTGCATATCCATAATAGTGAAGCTCTGCAACTTCAGGTTTAAGTTCAATCGTTCGAAAGTCATCAGCAGTGTGGCAGCTCACCCATGCTTTATCAAGATATACTTCGGTGTAGATCGTTATGCGCAGTCTGTGGTCGCTTGATTTGAAGATTGTTTTACCATATTGATCATAAAGTGGATAAGTGATTGTTTTCTTGTGACCCCTTGGCATGCCACAGGATGAAACCTTTTTCCATCTACCTGAGGCGTCTACAACTTCGACCGTCGGGTTTCTCAGTTTCATGCCGCGTTTATTGGCGTGATAAATATCGCTGGCCGGTTCTACTTCGTCTGAATCCTGAAAACGTGTACTGCCAAACAGAAATAGTACTGCTGAGGAAGAATCTTCTAATTCGCCAACGTCAAGGGTAATCGTAAATGGGTTGGTAAATCCAGTAATGCCTGATTTTTCGAACGGTGCATAAATGCGATCGATCGCTTCGAGGGTGTGCAGAATGTCATATCCTTGCTCATCAGTTGCGGCTCTCAATGATGATTCCTGTGATGAATAAATGCTAAGTCCTTGATATCCGGGATAGATTAAGGCTTCTTGCGGAAAGACGTCGTAATCAGCCGGATGGTCTACTACATATAGGCTCACTTCGTCGAGATAACTGACCTCTTGTAGCATCTCATTGACAGTGAGATAATACTTGCCATCGACGTTCTCCAGATATTCTCCATTGATTTTGACATACTCATCGTAGTCGGGCGGAACATAGAAGTTGTTTCCCAGCACGCGGTCTACCCACATGCCTAAGTCGCAACCCACAATTATGTCTCCGATAAAAATATCTTCTTTTTCGTTATGTGTGAACAACAATGGGCAGCAGGCTACTTCATTATAATCGGCACCCACGGCGGCATACATGTATGCTGAGCTACTAACGAACATGTTGACGGAGTCAGTGGGTAAAGTACACTGGATGAGTACATCCTCGTTGACATTGAAAGTGTCTACCCTTTGTGACCAGGTTTCTGTTTGATGATTCCAGAAATACATGCCGCATGCATGATGGATTTGCTCACCATGGTGACCCCACCATTCAACAGCAATTGCTTCAATCATGGTATCCGGGACATCGAATTGGATCCCGTACAATTGTAGGTCCTGATGGGCTTCATCAAGCGCACCGGCCGTGACCCACCACATGCTGTCCAAGGCAGATATCTGCTGCACTTCCTGTTGCGTTACCGCAATCCAGTAGGCAGAATTTGGGTTAGGAACGTATCCGCTATCGGCGTTCGGATATTTCCAAGCGTCGCATCCGGGCGCAGTCAGCTCGTACATACGTGCCGCAGCAAAGTCTTTTGGGCCCACCGTATCATCGACAAAATAGCTGTCTGCAGGCAAATTAGAAAAAGAAACTGCTTGATAATGGGAGCCACAAGTGCCGAGAGTGAAATCGTCAAAGACAATCAGAGTATCGGCCTGCTGTGCAAGGGAATCGATTATTATGGTACTCGTATACACGGCAACATCATCTAACTTGATTAGAAAAGTAACTGGAATATTGTTCTCTTGATAGATGCCAGTATTCATGAATGCTGCACTTGGGTGAATAGTGGAGAATTCTGGGTATTGCTCATCTGAAGGTTCAACCATGTTAAGTGCCATTATATTATGCAATGGTGTGGCGGTGCTATGGTATGCAAAGGCGGCGCCCTCGTTGGTTTCTCCGTTATCGTAGGAATAGGCGCCCACTATCACATCTGTATAGCCGTCACCGTTCACATCCCCGGCAGAAGAAACTGACCAACCAAAATATGCCTGATTCTGGTTACATCCTGCGCTCCAGCAGGGCGTTTGCAGAAGTCCGGTGGGACACCCAGGGTAGACAAACGCGACACCCTCGTCAACCTGAGCAATATCGTATAGATAAGCCCCGATAATGACATCTGAAAAACCGCTTGCATTCACATCTCCAGCTGAGGAAACAGAACAGCCGAAAAAGGCATTTCCCTGATTTGATTCAGCGGTCCAAATAGGCTCTTGTGTGAGTCCCGAAGAGCCGCCGTGATAAACAAAGACACGGCCTTCGTCGGCTTGACCATTATCATATGAGTAAGCTCCGACAATGACGTCGGAGTAGCCATCGCCATTCACATCTCCGGCTGAGGAAACAGACCAGCCGAAGCGGGCATTTCCCTGATCTGATTCTGCGGTCCAATCAGGCGTTTGCGCGAGTCCTGTGATGCTACCATGGTAAACAAAGGCACGGCCTTCGTTGGCTTGACCATTACCAAATTGATATGCCCCGACAATGACATCTGAGTAGCCATCGCCATTGACATCTCCGGCATCTGAGACAGAAAAACCAAAATTGGCATATACTTGATCTGATTCTGCGGTCCAATCAGGTGTTTGCGCGAGTCCTGTGATGCTACCATGGTAAACAAAGGCACGGCCTTCGTTAGTTTGACCATTATCAAATTGATATGCTCCGACAATGACGTCTGAGTAGCCATCGCCATTGACGTCGCCGGCTGACGATACTGACTGCCCGAAGTTAGCATATGCTTGATCTGACTCAGCGGTCCAACTGGGATTTTGTATGATTCCTGAATTACTGCCGTGATAAACGAAAGCGCGGCCTTCGTTGGTTTGACCATTATCATAGGCATAAGCCCCGATGATAACATCTGAGTAGCCATCGCCATTGACATCTCCGGCTGATGATACTGAAGAACCAAAATAGGCATATGCCTGATCTGATTCCGCAATCCATACAGGGTCTTGTGTGAGTCCTGAAGAACTGCCATGATAGACAAAGACACGGCCTTCTTGGGCTTGACCATTATCATAGGCATGAGCGCCAACAATGACATCAGAGTATCCATCACCGTTAACATCGCCGGCGTCTGAGACCGAAAAGCCAAAATTGGCATACGCTTGGTCTGATTCCGCAGACCAATCAGGGTCCTGTCTCAGCACTGAGGCATAGCTACCTGGACCTGATATCGAATTTTCGTTGTTGGACGAAATGAGTATTTTCATGTGAATCGGATATATCGCGTTCTCATCCTGTACAGAAAAAGATATGTACCCCTGATCATCATGCTTGATTGAACTCCTCAATGCCCGTTGATTTTCATCTTCAACTGTGAGAACACGATAAGTGAGAGTACTTTGCTCATTTGAGAACGTCAATTCATCGTTGCTTCGGCGAGAGCATTGAATCCCTTGAGTTCCGATTTTCATTTTGGTTGAGAGATTATTCTGACCACTCGGTTTCTTGAGAATAATGACTTTTTGCTCAATCCCAGTCGGCGAATTAGCAAATTCAAGAACAACATTATTATTTTCGTACATAATTTTGTTATTTGTGATTTTAGGGTTAGCGACACAGCCAGTTGACTTTAGGCCAAATTCTATATTCCATGGTTGTGTGCCTTGAGCAATACGGGGCATAAGCACGATGCTCTCGTCATCAAAATAAAGTCTGAGGTTGTGTGTACGATTGGCAAAATGCAGACGTGGTTCTGGAAATTGAGTGCCTTTATAGTCGGAGGATTGCATTGATGGATTGTATTCGGATGCACTGATTCTTTCGTGGGTAATAGTCATCCAGTCATCAAGGATTCTATCAGGTTCATGAGTGTCCTTTGTTTGCACCAGATGTTGCGCAAATGCACCTGCGGCAATCAACAAAACCAGCAAAGATACAATAGAAGCTACATACTTCATATTGCCTCCTTTCAAGGTAGCTCTGCTGTACTAGTACACAAGAAGCTTAGCCGAGGGGCTGACACTGGGAGATGATGGCTATGTGATGGTCAACCCCCCATGCTTTACAGCTTTTCGTTATCTAACCAATAGTACCTTCCTTGTTTCTCCATGACTACCTACTGACAGTTTGACGAAATAGACACCACTGCCTAATTGACGATTAGCTTGGTCTGTTCCATCCCAACTAAGCATCGATCCATGATCCATGATCCAAGATTCATGATTAAACGACTTCACGAGACGGCCACTGGCATCATAGATACTTAATTTCGGTCTTTCTATCGTGTATCCTGTATCGTGTGTCCTGTATCGTATTTGTGTTTGGTGTGTGAACGGATTCGGAGTGACCTGCAAATTTAGCACAAGTGGCTCCGAGATTTCCACTTCTCCGACACCCGGTGACGTGAGCCAAGGAACGAAGTCAACGTAACTGCTGACCGTATCGCCCAAGCCCCCTGGATTGGAATCAGGATGGTACGGACCACTTGCATCACCCCACCAATTATTTTCAGCATCGATGGTCACACTCGGGCTTGAATTCATAATGGCATAGTACGAGTTACCTGTTATGTTACAATAGTTAATTGTGGGCGCGCCGTTAGAGTGACAGTATATGCCAAAATAACTGTTATCCGCAATTGTACAGCTATCAATATCTGGCGCAGAGCCATCCCGGCAGCGAATAGCACCACCTTGATAGGCAGCCGTGTTGTCGATGATGGTATTGTGTCTAATGGTTGGAGAACAATAATCCCAGCATTCGATGCCACCGCCATAGTAGTAGGCTGAGTTTCCAGAAATAATATTGCTGTCGATAATTGGGGAGGAGCTATAGTAGCAGGCGATAGCGCCACCATGGTATGTGGCAGTATTAGCACTTATTGTGTTGCCGCGTATAGTTGGAGAGCAGTCAGTCAAACAACAGATGCCGCCGCCCCAGATCGTAGAGTTGTTGGTAATTACATTGTTGTATATTAACGGGGATGCGCCATAATAGCAAGTTATACCGGCACCGGTTGAATCGGCTTGGTTGTCAGTAATGTTATTGTTGATAATGATGGGTGAGGCACCAGTGGCGCAATATATTCCTGAACCATACATACAGTTGTTACCGGTAATTGTGTTGCCGGTGATTATTGGCGAACTCATGGCACCGGCACAAAAGATACCTGCCCCTTCACTTTCCCCAGCAGGGGATGTATTTGCAGCAATAATATTGTCGATAATCGTCGGTGACGAACCTGAACAATTGATACCTGCACCATTATTGGCGTATCCATTACGAATCGTAAATCCACTAATGATGGTGGTAGTATCTGCGCCATAGGGTACTAATATCACCATTCCGTTGCTGTTACCATCAATGATTGTAGTATCGGCACCGTACTCACCGACGAGGTCAATACCATTCGTGCCCGGCCAGACTATGTTCTCGTAGTAAGTGCCCGGAGCGACAAGTACGGTATCACCAGTCGAACACGAATCAAGACAATCTTGGATGCAGTTCATGGTTGAGTCTGGGTGAACATACCACACTGCGGCGTGTGTCATGACTAGTGGCAAAAACATGATGACTAACATGCTGGTTACTAAACTTTCGTTCTTCGTGTCTCCTCCTTCCACCCCCACCTTCATTCACCTTCAAAGAGAAATTCAGAGAGGGGCACCAAGTCTCTACATTACTCTCAGCAGGCTTCTATCTATCTCTACCCGCAAGTAGATGCGCGTAGATCTGTAGTCCTTTGGCGGCGTCTGCGACGTAGACATGGTTGTCTGAAACATAAGCGTATAGTGCTTCATCAGGCGTGTCGTAGTAAGCTACTTCATTTGGATTTTCAGGTTGAGAAACATCAATGATGCGCAAGCCTGCCTCACACGCTGAGACATAAGCGTATGAACCGACAACATGCACACCCCATGCGTAGCCTGGTGTAACGAGGTGTCCTAATTCTTCTGGGTATTCCGGGTTTGAGATATCCATAATTCTCAGTCCACACCAATCATCAGCGATATACGCATGATGCCCTACAACGTATACACCATAAGCCACGCCCGGGGTGTTGTAATAGCTAACTTCTTTTGGCTGTGAAGGAACTGAAATATCAATTATTCTCAGTCCAAGATCTGCGACAAATGCATAGTTGTCAGAAACAAATACATGACACGCCGTGGTCATTTCATGATGACTCACCTTCTGCGGCCGTGAAGGATCAGTAACATCTATTATAATCAGACCTCCATCGGCATCAGCAACATGTGCATGAATACCCGATACGTATACGCTTGACGCGTATCCTGGCGTGTCATATTGACCGAGCACCAACGGCTGTGACACATCACTTATGTCCCATATTTTCAAGCCGGAAATGCCATCGCAAATATATAGCCGGTACGTGCTATGATCGTAGAACAACCCACACGTGTTGCACGGAGAATGTTTAAACTGGCTGATTTCCCGTATCTCTGTCGGATCAGAAACATCGAGTATGCAAACACAACCACAAGACCCTAAGAAAAGTAATTCTCTTGCCTTATCATATGCTAGTGTCCACGCAGTCTTCGAAGACCAATTACCGACACAACACATATTCAGGGAGTCGTTATTCTCGTTGACCTGGTTAGTGTTACCGGGTATTGCTTGACCCATTAGTAGGGCCATTGTGCTGAGGGTTAATATACGCAGATAATCTAGCATTCTAAACCTCCGTTCTCTGCAAGAGATTCCACACCATTCCATATCCCTTCCCGGTCGCTGACCGGTTCGCAGTGCAATCGTCATCCCCTTATTGAGAGGACGATTACCTTCAAATACTTAATCGGCGAATGTGCACAAGCCGCTATACTTCGATATATGGCAAAATGTATGCCAATTGGTGTAGTCTATGAAAAGCGATACAATTTGGGGCTTTTTAGAGGAATATTGGATTCTTTAAATTCATACAAAGTCAGTATTTGTCCGTATTTCGACAGCCATCTGCGATGTGGGTGACTATGGTCGTTCTACATTATGTTTGATGGAATGTCTAGATTTGGACAGAAATTAGGGTTGTCGAATATACGTCACTTCAGGCCATACTTCCGCATCTTACCTATGAGAGTCGTGCGGGGGACACCCATAAGCTTGGCTGCCTTACTCTTGTTGCCACCCGCTTTGGCAAGTATTGATCGAATGTATCTCTTCTCGAATTGAGCGTGGGTTAAGATTTCTTCCTGCTCAGTCATGATCGGTACGGCGGTTGCAGCGGCCATTTCCGTGCTGCCCCGTATTTTTTCTGAAAGATCTGTTAGTTTTAACTGGATACCTTCTGCAAAAATAACTGCACGTTCGATTTCGTTTGCCAGTTCGCGCACATTGTTTTCCGCCCAATCATAACGTGTTAATGCGGCCAACGTGTTTTTGTCGAAATTTCGAATATTCTTGCCTTTCGCGTGGGCGTATTTTTCCAGAAAAAATTGTGCCAGTAAGGGAATGTCGTCCCGCCGTTCTCTTAGGGGAGGTACGTCGATAGTCACAACGTTGATGCGATAATAGAAGTCCTGGCGTAGGCGGTTTCTCTGAAGTAACGTGTTAATATCTTCGTTGGTTGCACATATCAGACGTACATTTACCTTAATTGATTTAGTACTGCCAACCCTACGAATTTCGCGCTCTTGAAGTACTCTGAGTAATTTAATTTGCATCGCTTCGCTCGTATGCTGTATTTCATCAAGAAACAAGGTGCCACCCTCGGCCGCTTCAAGTAATCCTTGTTTATTTACTGCTCCAGTAAAGGCGCCCTTGATGCTGCCGAAGAGTTCGGCCTCGAGAAGGTTTTCTGGCAATGCTCCACAGTTGATTGCCAAGAAAGGTTTGTTCTTTCTGTAACCGTTGTAATGAATTGCCTTGGCGATAAGTTCCTTGCCACTACCTGATTCTCCGGTTAACAGGACTGTACAATCGTCATTCGTGATGTGCTGCATCGTTGTATAGACTTTCTCCATAGCTTTGCTTTTCCCCTGGATCTCTGAGAATCCATATTGTTTACTCACCTCTTGGCGCAGTTGCATGTTCTCAGTTACTAGTTGTTCCATATTATTTACGTTGCTTATTGTAATTGCTGCGAGATTAGCGAAAGACTCAAGGAAGAGTCTGTCCTCTTTGGTGAAAGTTTTCTCATAAATGCGCTGGTCTACGTAAAGGGTGCCTATGGGTTTCTTCCAACCGGGGGCGATGAGAGGCACGCAGATGAAAGAGAGAATGTTGAGACCTCTGACACTTTCAGCATCTTTTAGTGTTAAATCGGATTTGATATCAGCGCTCATGAGTGTTTTCTTTTTTGCCAAGGTCTTTTGGACAATACTTTTGCTGAAAGCGATGGCTTCTTCTTCCAGAGATTCTGAAGCGACTGTCTGATAGCGCTCTCCTGGTTGATCAACGAGTATAATTATTCCTCGCTCGGCGCCAATATTGGTGATGGCTGCATGGAGTATTTCGTGGAGAAGTATATGCAAATCTTTTATCTGGTTGATTTTTTGAGCAATCGCGAAGAGCGAAGACAAGCGATCGTAGGATAACGATGTTTTTATTGAGTCCTTTTCTTTCGGTTCAGGTCTTCTTGATGATTTCTTCATTTCTTCCTCGATGTGCTTCTTTTCAAATCCTTATAGAATTGCCTTATCTCAGTTTTATTGAGATATATCTTTCTCAGTTCTTTGCTGAGCTTCGATGTGATGACGTCGAGAACCTTTTTTGCCTCTTGGTATTCACTTTTCGCTTTTATATGCTGCTTATTCTTTTTATGTATTTCCCCGAGCAGATAGTAAGCAGCCCATGTGATCTCCTTGGTGCCACACGCCTCAGAGATTTTCTTGGATTCGACTGCGTTCTCTTCTGCTGTCTTGGTTTCATTCCCGTTTAGATTTATTTTTGCCAGGAGGAGATATGTTTGTGCCATATCACATTTTCGTTTTTTCTCGGTTGCCAATTGAAGTGCGTCATTGACATAGTTCTTGGCTTTGGCGGTGTTTGCCCTTGCCAGTTCTGCTTTACCAGCTATTAACAATCCCTCGATGTAAGCCTCAAGACAGTCCATACGTTTGGCGGCAGCTAGTCCTTTCCGGATATGTTTCATTGCACTATCATGAAGTCCTTTTTTCATTTTCAGATGCGCCAAGTTGATCTCATACCACATATCTTCGAATTCTGATTTCAATACTTTGACTAATTTTCTAATGCTGTCAGCCTGTTGATGAGCTCGCGCTGCATCACCGATATCGAGCCAGAATCTTAGAAGGTATCGACGTGAGTACATTTCGTACGTTCTATTGCCGATACTGATATTGAGTGCAAGCGCTTCGTTGTAATAGTGCAAAGCTTTTTCGTAATCACCGGTGTAATGATAAAGTAGTGCAATGTTGTTAAGCGTTGCTGCAAGACCCCACTTCGCGCCTATTGCAGTGCGAATGTCTATGGCTTTCCTGTAATATTCGAGCGCTTTGTCGAAATTGCCCATTTCGAATTGTACCAGCCCAATATTACTGATGGTGTCACCGGCACCACTTCTGTCTCCCATTTCCATTTTTATCGTCAATGATTGTTCAAAATAGCGCAATGCTTGTGTGTATTCACCGGAGCTTTCCTTGACTGCTCCGATGTTGGCGAGTGCGGAAGCGATACCTCGTTTGTCCTTTAGCCGTTGGGCAATATCCATTGCCTGTTCGTAGTATTGAAGTGCCTCATCAAGATTACCCAGAAATAAATTCACTACACCGATGTTGGTCAGGGCGTTCGATTGCGCCGTTTCATGACCGGTTTGTCGAGCAAGGTTGAGTGCCTTTTTCAGATGCTTTAGTGAGTTCTTATAGTCACCCAGCCTGAAATAAATTGTTCCATAATCCAGTAAGATTCTGACTTGTCCCGAGCGGTCTTTAATCTTTCTCTGAATCCGGATGGCCTTGTCGCAATTATTCAATGCAGACTTGTAGTCGGCTAGACCGGTGTATATGCGAGCGAAGACATGTAAACATGATGCCTGTTCTTCTGGCGTTCCATATTCCTGTACCAGTCGCCAATGTTGTTCGTTCGAGTCTTTAGCTTCTTTATAGGAACCAACGGATAACTGGGTATCCGCGCGATACTTGAACAGTGAGAGTCGTATATTATTTAACTCTGGGGTCAAATCATTGGGAATTTTGTTAATTGATTCGATTCCTCTATTGAAATAATGCAATGCATCATTATACGCGAATAGTTTTCTACAATATTCTCCTGCCTTGAGAAGGTAAGGGAGTGATTCCTGTTCTTCATCTGCATTCATTAAGTTATGGGCGATTGTGCCGGCCTGTTGGTCACTATCTCGGTATCTTTCGATATAATAATTGGCGATCAGCTTGTGATATTCTTTTTTTAATTCAGGTATAAGGGTGTTGTATACAGTTTCCTGGATCATGGCATGATCAAATTGATACCTTCGCTCTAAGGCATGAATAAGATGATGGGATAATTCCAAATCTTGCAGGCATCGTAAAACCTTAAGCCGCGAAAGTCCCAACACGTGACAGATCACTTCGGAGTTAAAGTCATATCCTTGAACCGATGCGACGTCCAAGATGTTTCTTGATTCCCTGTGAATTTTCCGCAGCCTACCTGTAATTACATCGGTTAACCGATCGGGAATTGCCATGCCCGTGGTTTCGCTTGCTAAACGCCAACCTGATGATTCCTGAACCATCGTACCTACATCGCGCAAATAACCTAACACCTCGAGTACAAAGAGCGGATTACCTTCAGTTTCTCTGTAGATCGAATCGTAGAAACTATCAGCGAACTTAGAATGAGACAACACTGAGTCAATAACATGTCGAGTATCTTCCTTGCCCAAACGACGGAGTGTCATCTCCTCACACAATCGACCCTTTTGCAATGAGGCAAGTGTTGTATTAAGTGGATGGCTTTTGCTGTCTTCATCGACCAATTCTTCAGGCCGATAACTGCCAATGATCAGAATGCGTTCTTGACGGGTGGTCATCGCCAGATAGACTAGAAGATTCAAGGTTAGCGAATCTGCCCAATGCAAATCATCAAGATGCATTATTATCGCGCGGTCCTTAGCCATGACTTTCACCAATTCCGATATCGTATCCCAGAGCTGGTCTTTATTGATCAGGACGACGGGTTTGTCTGGATTCATTTGAAGCAAGGTTTGAACAATACCTTCCCGTGTAGCCAGATGGCACGCTTTATTCTCGAGAAAATCTTGTACGCCTTCAAGATCCCTGATCATTTTGAGCTCAAAGTAATCGCGGATTATTTCAATAATTGGTTGATAAGCATAACCACGTTCCTTCGGAAGACAGCGTGCTGTCATGTAACGGACGCCTTTCTCCTTTGCTCTATTACCTAACTCCCAGGCCAGACGCGACTTACCGATCCCCGCTTCGCCCTGCAAAAGCAGCACGGTGCTCTCACCACTCAATGCGTGACTCAAGCATTTCTCCAAAGACTCAAGCTCTTTGTCTCGACCGATGAATTTTGAATAAATACCACGTGGCGTTTCCTCAAATACCTCTTTCTTAGCAATCAACTGAACGAGTTTGCCCTGAAACAATGCCTGCAATTGTTCGAGGTCGGTTCTGAATTCCAAAGCCGTCTGATACCGTCGATTTTGTTTTTTCTTTAGCGCCTTTAAGATTACCTTCTCAACCTCATCTGGTATATCTTTGTTCAACTCTTGTATGCTTAATGGGTCAGAGTACAATATTGCATGTAGTGTCGCACCCAAATTATCGCCACTGAACGGTCGTATGCCGGCTAGCATTTCGTACAACACAACACCAAGTGAGAACAGGTCACTGCGGCCATCGATTTCGCCACCGATCGCCTGTTCTGGCGACATATAGGAGAGCGTGCCTACAATCATGTGCTGTTCGGTCAAAGAAGACTCGCCAACGATGCGCGCTAATCCGAAGTCCATTACTTTTGCGTTACCGCCGACCAACATGATATTTCTTGGCTTCAAATCGCGGTGAAAAACTCCTTGCGCATGGGCGACGGAAAGGGCATCAGTGACTTTGAGTCCTATTTCAATAGAGCGTTCTAGATCTAATGATCCACTTCTCATGATTTGGTCCAGCGTCTCACCTTTTACGAATTCCATTGCTATGAATGGTCTTTTGCGGTCTTCTCTAACTTCGTATACTTTCACGATGCTGGGATGATCGAGTTGCATTCCGATCTTAGCCTCTCTCAGGAACCTTTTACGAATGATCTCGTCAGTTGCGAGATTGGGGAGAAGGATCTTCAACGCGACTTGGTCCTTCGTGTTCAGGTCCGTAGCTTTGTATACCTCAGCCATACCTCCGGAGCCGATTTTGTTCAGAATTTTGTAGTGTGATATATGCTTGTTGGACATTAGTGTTTGCCCGTGAAGTACTTCTCCTTTCTTGAAATTGATGAGAGAATGCGCGCATTATTGACGCAAGAATCGCGAAACGTTATCTGGTACTCACGATGGAAATCTATCACCACGCCGACACCTGCAAGAACAGGTTCGTCCACTTTACCTCCAATGTAATATTGACGGCAAATACCCAGAATGTTACTGTAGTATATTTTACATATGGCATCTTTTGTGTCAATATCTTCGAAGAAGACTTAAGTATAATCAACGACTAAAATATAGAGCGAAAAGGGGAGACCCGTACGCTCCCTGTCGGGTTAGGGTCTCCCTGCTTTGTCTTATTTTATCTGATCAGTAGCAACTTAGTCGCTTCTGTGTGATCACCTGCTGTTAGTTTCACGAAGTAAACACCACTCGATAACAACCTTTCCTGGTCGTTACGACCATCCCATGATACCGAACTCCGTAAGGCGTAGGGCGAAATGCGAAAGGACTTCACCATACTGCCTGTGGCATCATAGATTTTGATTTCAACCGCTGCATCAGCAGTTATGTATCCGTTATCTGTTATCTGCCATCTGATATCAGTAACGTGTCGGAACGGATTCGGGCTGACCTGGAGACTAATTGCTATTGGCCTGGTAATTTCACTCTCCTCGATTCCAGTTTGCCATACAACTGAATCTGTGAGCCAAGGGACAGTATCCACCCAGCCGAACACTGCGCCGCTCGGTGGTCCACCAGGATCACCCCACCAATTGTATTCTGCATTTATTGTAATACTAGGGCTTATGTTGCGCACCTCAAAACCAGTATTGTCATGGATGTTGACCCAGTTGATTGTGGGGTTGGAACCATCACTACATTGTATGCCGTGCCCGTCGTTGTTCGTGATTGTGCAGCTGTCGACGTCTGGTGAGCTGAATGAATCGCAGTCTATGCCACACCCATACCCGGGCGAGTAGTTGTATGTGACGGTGTTATGTTTGATGACAGGAGATGAAAAAGACCACAGCTGTATGCCTGCGGCCCGAGTAGCATTGTTATTTGTGATCGTGTTGCCAATGATGTTTGGAGAACTATACATGTAACAGAAAATACTACCAGCTCCATTCCACACTATATTGTACTCGATGAGATTATTCTGAATCTGTGGGGAACTGCTTTCCATGCAGAAGATGCCGGCGCCACCTGGGAAAATAGCAGTATTCCCGGAAATCGTGTTTTGTGTGATCACCGGTGATGAGCCGTATACGCATGTGATGCCACCGCCAGCGCTGTCTGCGGCATTATTTTCAATGATATTAGTATGGATGTAAGGGTGGGAATTATTCGAGCAACGGATGCCAGCACCAGAAGACGCAGTACATCCAGTGATGGTGTTATTGCTGATCGTGGGGTGTGAGGATTCGTGCGCCCAAATGCCGCCGCCCTTAAATGCAGCATTTGAGGAGATGGTGTTACTATCGATCAAAGGCGATGAGTTAGTGTAACTAGCAATACCGCCGCCCATGGAATCCGCTACGTTGCCTGAGATTGTATTCCCGGTAACGACTCCGTATCCTTCCAGACCTATTCCTGCTCCCCATACCGCTTCATTATTCTCGATCGTGTTATTGGTAATAGTGGGTGCAGAAGCAATACCAGCACCAATGCCGCCAAACCAGTGATTACCAGTGTTAGCAGTTATTGCGTTCTTGGTGATTAACGGCGAAGAGGTTACACAGCATATTCCTGCCGAACCAAAATCAGCATGATTTGACTCTATGTTGTTGTTTTGTATGGTAGGGTGTGAATTCTCCCAACACGCAATACCGGCGCCGACGAAGTGGGACGTGTTATTAATAATACTGTTATTATCAATCAGTGGTGAAGAGCCGTACGAACACTGAATGCCCGCACCTATGCTGTCGGCCACATTATCGGTAATGATGTTGTTTCGGATTATGGGCGAAGCACCATCTCCGCAATAGATACCACCACCAGCGACATTTTCATATCCGTTTTGAATAGTGAATCCTTCAATAACAGTAGTCGAGCTTACATCGACCACGATCCCTATTACTCGGGCGGTTCCACCGCCGTCGATTATTGTGGTGGCTGAACCGCCTTCACTCATAAGATCAACCCCCTGCATGCTTGGCCAGTTGATGTTTTCGTAGTAAGTACCTGGTCCGACCAGTACTGTATCATCTGTCAAGCATGAGTCCAGACAATGCTGTATGCAGTTCATTGTCGAGTCTGGATGTACATACCAGACTGTTGCGTTTGCTGTACTGAACAGTAGTGCGACGATTACTGTTCCAATGATGCTCTTATACTTCATGCTTACCTCCTTTTGATAGCTGCGATATAGATTGATGCAAACCGCTCCATATATTATCATGGTTACTCCTTATAACAATGGCACTATAATTCCACCCATGTTGCTCATACCCACACCTTTTCTCATATTGAGCCATTGCCTATATAACCTTCGCCATCTTCTGTCGCAACCTTACTGGTTGCGTTGATTAAAGTGATGGAAAATAAAATTGAAGTGATACACATATTATTTCACCTTTACTACTTTCTGAACCGTCTTGTTGTCCATTTCCACAAAATATATCCCCCGGGTGATTTTATCTGGTTCCACCACACGTCCTGTGATGTCAAAGACCTTGCATTTCTTGCCTTCGGGCAGTCGTAACGGTCCGCGGAAGATGGTTGCGGTAATGTCCTTATGTCGCTCCACAGGTGTGACATTCGGCTGTTCCTCAACGCCGACGGGCCAAGCTAGCCACGGGTCAAAGTCAACATAATCACTCACGGTATCACCCAGGCCACCTGGATTGAGGGACGGATGATAAGGACCAGTAGCGTCGCCCCACCAGTTATTCTCGGCGATGACTGTGTCACCTGGATCCCAGAGATGCACCGCCTCGCCAACGTTATCAGTAATATTGCAATAGCTGATGACAAAATTACAACCTCCCCAGCTTCCTACACCGTCATGATCATTGTTTGATATAGTACAACTGTCAATTGTCGGTGACGAGTTGCTCTCGCAATAGATGCCGCCTCCATATCCCTCGGCTGGGTTCATCGTAATTGTGCAATGCACGATATTTGGCGCAGAGTTATTACCACAGGCTATGCCGCCGCCGTTACCTCCGAGACCGAACCAATGTGCTTCGTTAAGGGTGATTGTGTTATTGGTGATACTCGGTGAGGAAGCGTCGCAGAGGATACCACCGCCACCAAAAGATTCATTTTCAGTAATAGTGTTGCCAGTGATGATTGGCGATGAACCGAAGCAAGCGATACCTCCGCCACCGCCAAATTCAACAAGATTACGCCTAATGACATTATCGCGAATAATCGCTGTAGAATTACCCCCGCAAAAGATTCCGCCCCCATTGCCGCCCCAGGTACATACATTTTCGCGAATTACGTTGTTGGAGATGGTTGGTGAAGAGGCTTCACAGAAGATGCCAGCGCCAGCCTCTCCTTTAAGACGTCCGTACTGTATGGTGAATCCTGTAATGATTGTCGTGGAATCCACTACACTGGTGATTGTGATCACTCGTGCTGTGTCGTTTCCATCTATTATTGTCACTTCAGGTCCCAGGTCACTAATCAGGCGAATGCCCTGTGTGCTCGGCCAATTAATGTTTTCGTAGTAAGTTCCTGCTCCGACCAGGACGGTGTCACCGGTAGAACATGAGTCGAGGCAATCCTGAATACAGTTCATTGCTGAGTCTGGATGTATATACCAGACCGTTGCGTTTGCTGTACTGAGCAGCAACGCTACGGCTGCTGTTCCGATTATGCCTGTGTACTTCATTTATGCCTCCTTTGCCAATTTTGCCCACTCCCACCTTTTACGTTCGACTGAGCTCACGTCGAAGTTCTCCCCCATCAAGGTGGAGGATAGTGGAGAATGATTTTTTGTTAAAAACATCTGAAAATGGATCATATAATTGATGTCCTAACGGTTCACGGCGAGATTGCCTGTCGATTCGCTTATGGCTGTATTGCCGCGTGTTATTTTATGTGAATAGATACCCAAACCGGCCATGGATTCTGCAACGTAGACATGTTGCTGTGCAACTACAACGCCCAGGGCATCGTAGGATGTTGCTCGTATAGCGATTTCCTGCGGCTCGTGTGGGTTCGAGACGTCGATGACACGCAGTCCGCCGTCACAGGCAGCAACGTACACGTTTGAGCCTGAACCATCGATGTCCCAGGTATAACCACACGTCGCAAAGCTACTGATCTGTTCGGGATTTCCGACTTCGGTGACGTCGAATATAAGCAGGCCACACCAATCGTCTGTAACGTAGGCATAATACCCGTCCACATATATGTCGCGAGCCACACCCGGTGTTTCGACGTAGGCTACTTCTTTCGGAACAGCAGGATTAGATATATCAACGATTCGAAGCCCGAGGTCAGCGACGTATGCATATGAAGCATATATTGATACGTTACAGGCAGTAGTCATTTCAACACATGCGACCTCGTATGGTGTTGCGGGGTCAGAGACGTCCAGGACACGTAAACCACGATCACCATCAGCAACATATAAATATGATCCCTTGCTGGCCAGCGCGCACGCATATCCAGGTGTATCATAGTGCCCAAGTCTTGTTGGCTTTGAAGCGTTACTGACATCCCATATCGCCACGCCTTGCTCACCCTGGATTGCATACAATCGATTTGTATTATAGTCAAAACATAGTTCGCACAAAGTAGATGCGAGATGTTCAAAGTCGCTAATCTTCATGGTCGTATTTGGTTTCGAAACATCTAGGATATAGATGTAATCACGGCAGCCTAAGAAGACGAGGTTACGTGATTCATCGTGTGCAATTGCACATGCTGGTTCTGAACCCCATTGACCGATGCAGCACATATTTCTGTCCACGTCGGGCATGGTTCGGGCACTGACCGCATCAGTGTACCATATTCCGCATAATAGAACCGCGGTCGATACGATGGCTATTGAATACTTCTTCATTTTGGCCTCCTTTTGTGGTTTTCTTCTTAGTAACATACTCTTTCTTAGAGCAACATCTGTGCCGGGAGGCAAATTTCTTGGATAAGTTATTATATTGTGACGCTTATTGCCATTGTTGCATAATGTGGTTTAACTACAGAGTGAGGTTTAATAGGTCATATATGACCTATTCGCATGTGTTTTTTAGGATAAATATTTCTGTGTATTAAGTGGTCCTTTATTCTGTGGCGTCAGTGTTGTGTATTTTCCGTGAATGAGCTTTATTTGACCGTTAATCTAGGAATCGGTCATTATTGACCTAATCCGAATTTTCTTAGTTTACCCCTCAGTGTTGAACGGGGGATACCCATTATTTTGGCGGCTTTTGCCTTGTTGCCATTTGCCTGAGACAGCACAAATTGTATGTATTTCTTTTCAAAATCGTCGTATTTCAGTGGTTGTCCTTCGTCATCCGTGAGTAAGCTTGCTGCTCCACGGGCGTCTGATACTGCTCTCTTGACTTTATCAGACAAATCCTTGAGTGTGATCTTGTCTGCGTCATTGGCGAATATGACGGCGTGTTCAATCTCATTCTCTAACTCGCGGACATTATTTTCAGCCCAATCGTAGTTTATCAACGCTTCGGAGGCTTTTTTGTGGAAGCCGCGGATGGCTTTCTTTTTCTCTTTTGCATACTTCTGCAGAAAATGTTGCGCAAGCAAAGGGATATCGTCACGCCTATCCCTCAGTGGAGGAACGTTGATTGTCACTACATTCATACGGTAGTAGAAGTCCTGTCGAAAACGCTTTTCTTGCACTGCTTTCTGTAAATCTTCGTTTGTTGCACAGATGAGGCGAACATTGACTTTGGTGGCTTTGGTTCCACCTACTCTCCGGATTTCTTTTTCTTGTAGTACTCTGAGTAGTTTTATCTGCATGGCTTCACTGGTATGATGGATTTCATCTAAGAATAGAGTTCCGCCGTGTGCTGCTTGAAAAAGTCCTTGTTTGTCCAGAGCACCAGTGAATGCACCACGTACACTTCCAAACAGCTCGGCTTCAAGCAGTGTTTCCGGTAAAGCCCCGCAATTTATGGCCAATAAGGGGTTATCTTTTCGATTACCATTATAGTGGATGGCTTTGGCAATGACTTCTTTTCCTGACCCAGATTCACCTGTTAGTAATACGGTACAGTCGTCATTCATAATTTGGCTTGCTTCATGAAACACCTTCTGCATGATTTCACTATTGCCAATGACACCCGGGAATTCGTATTTCTTGCCGACTTCCTCGCGAAGGTGTATATTCTCATCAAGCAGTTGTTCCATCATGTAGGTATTGTTAATGGCAATTGCCGCAAGGTTGGCGAATGATTCTAGAAACGCTGCATCGTCGCGCGAAAACACTTTAACGTGTATGCGTTGATCAACATAGAGCGTACCCAATGCCCGGGTTCTGCCAGGTACAACAAGTGGAACACACACGAATGAGTGTATGCCCAATCGTCGTATGCTGTCGGCATCCTTGAAGCGGGGGTCAGATCTTAAATCTGTGCTTAGGAGAGTATTCTTGCTTTCCAATGTCGCCTGGACAATACTAGTACTGAAGGTTGCGTCCGCATCCTTCAGCAAATCTGAGGCGACCATGCGATAGTTTTCACCAACTTCGTCGGTGAGGATGATCAACCCTCTTTCGGCTTTGATGCTTAGAATCGCTGAATTCAGTATTTCATTGAGTAGCTGTTGCAGGTCATTTATTTGATTGATGCGCTGACTCAGTTCAAAGAGTGCACGCAGCTGATCCTGTTGCAGTAGGTCGTTTTGTGTATGCTGAGTCTTAGTTTCTTCCTTGTCCATTTCCTAAGTCACTCAAAGTAGATTACTAACAAGCTTCGCTGCCTTCTGTGCTCCGTCGGTGGGGATGTCTAGGTAGTTCACTTCTCTGCCAAGATTCTGAAGAATCGCTTCTGCGAGAGATTCAGGTGTCGTTTCTGAATATTCCATGCAGACACCCGCCCTGTGCCGGGCGAGCCTTTGGGGGACATGTATTCTTTGTTCATAATGATCCATGAGTGGGAAATAGAGAAATGGTTTTCTGAGAGCCGTCAGTTCTATCGTGGAATTGGCACCTGCTTGTACGATCGCTAGATCACTGGCAGTGAAATGTCGGTAGAGTCTGGGCACATAGCCCTTGGTTTCGACCCCTTTTGGAACATCCAGTTCTGCGGGTGCAAGCCGGGGCCCACAGACCAGAATCATGCGAAGATCTGGGATTTTATCCTTGAGTATTGGAAAGGATCGCCCGCACAATTCCAACATTTGCTTACCGATGGCTGTACCTCCAATAGAACAGACGATGAGAGGTTCGTCGCCGTAGCCAAGGGTCGCCCGTAAAGCCTTGCTGTCAACGTGTTCCTGTGGGTCAAAGGGTAGTATGTAATCGACGAATTTGCATTTCTCTTGAGCCCAATCACGTCGGCGCGGTAGGAGAAAACCGAATTTTGTGTCTGGAATATCTTCCAGTTCACCCAAAAAAAGGCGCATATCAACGAATGGTGACGGCTTGTGGAAATCTTTTGACCAGAAGCGGTTCCAATAGTAGACCCCGAATTTCTCTATTGGGTTCTTTGTCATAGAGTAGGATGCGATGAAATCGTATATTATTACGAAAGGCATGCGTTTCAGTTCGGGTTTCCTTTTTAGTGCAACCATTATTTCGTACGTTTCATCACCGATAACAAGGTCATAACTTCTTTGTTTTGTGAGTTTGACAAAAACTGCGGCGTTTTGTGCCCAGGCTGAGCGAACATTCATCGTAACCTTCATTAGATTGAATTTGAAGCCCTGCGCAGTATTCTCTGCAATCACATTCTCATTTGCCCACTCCGCGGCTTCTGGCAGCATTTTCTCGCCCGCATCCACGAGTAGGTTGCTTGCAGGCTCTGACGCTATCCAGGATATCTCGATCCCTGGATTCTGTTTGCGTAATTCGTTGGCTAGCGCAAGGTCTCTTGTTACATGTCCCAGACCAATGGACCCGCTGATGAACAAAATATTCTTACTCGCCACTTTTCCCTCCTGTTATAACTTCATGTAATTCATTTTATACTACCATCATTGACGCGCGCTTCTAGTGAACTTGTATAAACCAATCTTCTTTAGTAGTTCATCAAATCTTGGGTCATCGCGTATACAATCGACTGATTCGTCGGTTAGTAGCCACGAAAGAGAACAGTCACGCTCTTCATAAGCCTTTTCTAACCACTGAAATGCCTTATCGTGTTGACCAAGTGCAGCGCGTATTTTGGCGAAGAGAAACGGCCGTACGTATGATTTCTTTGCCTTCTTGCTGAGGTTCGATATTATTTCCTCGGCGCCCTTTTTGTTACCACTCATTGCGTAGAACCAACCAAGAGCAGCAATAAGTGGAGTGAAATCTTTGGCTGCGTTCACAGCATCATGTAGTAATGTGATACCCTTGTCATACTGCAAATCATGTGCATACGTTGATGCAATAAGCCAGAGCGCCCACGGGTGTTCTGGCGAGAATTCGAGAGTCTTCAGTAGCTGTTGCCGAGCTTCTTCAGGCTGCCGGGCCCTTAGATAATAGAGACCCAGGTGTACGTTTTGGGTGAAACTAATCGGATCGAGTTCAAGCACCCGTTTCTGTTCCGCAATTGCTCTATCCATTTTTCCTGTTACCGCAAAATACCCGGCGTAATTGCCGCGGCTTGAGGAACAATTGGGGGCGAGCTCGAGAGCACGTTCAGTTCTCTGTCGGGCGCTTTCAAAGTCCCAATCATATTGGTAATGAACGCCCGCGATTGCACTATGGGCAAGCGCAAGTGTGTCGTCGATCTCTAATGCTTTTGTAGCGGCTGCTTTTGCCTTTGGGAATACTTGCTTTGCTGGAAAATAATAGTAGATGCCGAATTGTAGGTAACAATATGCCATGGCGGCATAGGCGACTGCATAGTCGGGATCCAGTTCTATTGCTTGCCGATAGTACTTGATAGCTTTCTCAGTGTCCGTTTTGGAGAGCTTCTGTAAGAAGAAACGGCCTTTGAGACGCGCGTTATAGGCTTCGATATTCGATGTCTCCCTTTTTTGTAGTGACATCTCTTCATCGCCTAGGATCTCAACTTTAAGTTTGTCCACTATCTTCATTGTGATTTCGTCTTGAATCGTGAATACATCTTTGGTTTGGCTCTCATATCGCTCTGACCAGAGGTGGTAACCGTCGGTTACGTTGACCAATTGTGCCGTTATGCGTATCCGATTTTCGGATTTGCGTACACTGCCTTCCAGTACATGGTCCACATTCAGCGTCCGGCCAATGTCACGGACATCAATATCCTTCCCTTTAAATGAAAATGCTGACGTTCGCGCAACAACTCGTATGTTTTTTATATGTGTCAAAGAATTTATGAGCTCTTCAGCCATTCCGTCGCAGAAATACTCCTGGTCCTTGGTCGGGCTCATGTCGATGAAGGGTAAGACAACTATAGAAGCCGATGGCTTGACCGCAGCGATTCTTAAGAGGCTTCCTTCCTCGTGATCGATTGACCTCATATCCGCGATCATTTGCTGAATGTCCCGATACCGGTCCTGCGATTTCTTCTGCAGCATCTTTCCGATAACTCGTTCTAATGATGCAGGAACATCATTGCGTAATTGGGTGACCGGGATCGGCGCAGTGTTAGATATTGCATACATGATTGCTTCCCAATTATCGCCCTTGAAGGGTAACTTACCGGTTAGCATCTCGTATAGTACAACACCCAGTGACCAAACATCGGTACGATGATCCATATCCTCAGCTCTTACCATTTCTGGTGACATATAGGCGACCGTGCCCGTGATGGATTCGGTTTTTGTGATACGGCTAGTTCCCGCAAGCTTCGCGAGGCCAAAATCCAGTATTTTGACCTGTTCATCACTGGTGATGAAAATGTTAGCTGGTTTTATGTCGCGGTGTACAATGCCTGTTGAATGAGCTTTTGTCAAACCTTTGGCAACGCCCAACGTAATGTCAATTGCAGCATTGACTTCTAGTGGTCCTTTCTTGATTCTGTGTTTCAACGTTTCGCCCTCATAACAAGCCATAGCAATGAAAAGCTGGCCTTCATCGGTTTCATCGATTTCGTGGAGGGTGCAGATATTAGGATGGTCTAGGGAAGAGGCTGACTGAGCTTCTTGAACAAAGCGCTTTTTCGCTGTAGGATCATCGGAGAATTCATGAGGCAAGAATTTCAGCGCGACGGTGCGTTTGAGTTTAGTGTCTTCTGCTTTGTAGATAACGCCCATGCCGCCACCGCCGATTTTCTCTATGATTTTGTAGTGTGATATGGTTTTGCCTATCATCCGATTTCCCCTTGTACTACAGGTCTTTCAATTATATTACGCACTCGTTAATTGTCAATATCTAGATAACAAGGAGGCGTAATACTATTCAGAAAGAAGCCCCATACTCTTTTAGCCAATGTGGGGCTTCTGACCGAGTATCGGATGATGCGCTATCGTATAAGCAACACTTTCTCTACCGCTGTGTACTTGTCGGCGTGTAGTACAATGAAATACGTACCAGCCGGCAAGTGACGATTAGCGTGGTCTGTACCGTCCCACCTAATCGTCGATCCATGATGCATGATACAGGATTTATGATTAAAGTGTTTTACCCAACGTCCGCCAGCATCGTAAACACTTAGTTTCGGCTCGTGTATCGCGTATCGTGGATCGTGAATCATGTATCGTATTTGTGTTTCGTCGGCAAATGGGTTGGGTGCAACCTGTAGGTTCAGTATGATCGGCGCAACGGTCCTGTGTTCTTCGACACCCGGGCTTGTGAGCCACGGATCATAATCAACATAATCACTCACTGAGTCACCAAGACCACTCGGGTTTGTTGTGGGATGGTATGGTCCAGTGGCATCGCCCCACCAATTATTCTGGACGTTCGCTATTGTGGACGGATCCAGATTCTGCACACCATAGCCTATGTTACTTGTGATATTGCTATAGTGTATTTCGGGTATTGCGCCACTGGCGCAGCATACGCCACCGCCACTATTTGCAGAGATAGTACAACTATCAATGGAAGGGCTTGACGCGACGGAACACCAGATGCCACTGCCGTAGTTCAGTGCCGTGTTTCCAGTAATGGTATTCCGTGTGATAGTGGGGCTGCAGTTATCATAGCAAGCAATGCCGCCGCCGTATGGCGCCAGATTGTCAATAATGTCATTGTTGGATATTGTAGCCGTTGAATTCCAGCCAACAAATATGCCACCACCATATTCGATAGCACTATTAAGAGTGACTGTATTATTTGTAACATTTGCTGAGCTGTTGTAGGAGATATCAATGCCGCCACCATTGTAGCCAGTATTATTTATGATGCTGTTATCCGTGATTGTTGCGACAGAATTTATTGCGGTGATAATACCGCCCCCGCACGCAACTGCGGTATTTCCCGTGATAGTGTTACCCGTGACAGTAACTGAGCATCCTTCACCAATGAACAAGCCACCTCCCTGTGCCCAGGCTGTGTTATCTGCAATCGTATTAGATATGATATTCAGCGAGCAATTGTATCCACATGCTATGCCACCACCCCGAAGACTGGCAGTGTTAGTGACGACGGTATTGTTTTCAATAATTGGCGAAGAGTTGAAACCAACGATGATACCGCCTCCGGTCTCAGAAGTGTTATCAGTTATGATGTTATTTCTGATGATTGGTGAGGCATAGGCATAACATGCGATTCCTCCGCCACTGTAAGTACTTGTATTTTCGATGATTGTATTGTCCGAAATAATCGGGCATGAGTTGTTCAGACAGAAGATGCCACCGCCGACCACCAGTGGAGGATATACTGTTCCCGTGCCATGCGTGATCGTGAATCCGTTTAAGACCGAATTCGAGTCCTCACCGCTTATAAAAAGTACAACGCTTCCTGTATCTGGATGTGATAGACTTCCGCCATCGATTGTTGTAGTATCAGGACCGTATTCACTTTGAACTGTTATTGCCATGCCATAGAAGTTGATGTTTTCAAAATAGGTTCCTGCGCCAACAAGCACAGTATCGCCATTAGAGCACAAATTCATCCCCGTCTGGATTGAGTTGAGGGTGGAGTCAGGATGGATATACCAGACCGTTGCGCTTGCTGTACTGAGCAGAAATACCACTATTACTACCGGCGTTGTAGATGTGTAGTTCATGTTCACCTCCTTCATTATGTGGTTATGCCACACAGATTAATGCAAGCGAATTGGTGGTATGGCCAAGCCCACCTTTTTCCTCCCCTTTCACAGGGGAGGGTGAGTGAGGGGGTGAATGCCGTTTTGCTCTTATCTAACATAGAGAACCTTCTCGGTTGTTTCATAATCGTCGGCAGTCAGCTTGATGAAATAGACCCCACTACCCAATTGGCGGTCAGCTTGGTCAGTGCCGTCCCACGAAACGACTGATTCACAATTCATGATTGGAGTTTCATGATTAAAAGAGTTTACAAGACGACCACTGATATCATAGATGCTCAGTTCCATTTTTTGTATCGTGGATCGTGAATCTTGAATCGAGAATCGTATTTGTGTCTGTTGGGTGAATGGATTTGGGCTGACCTGCAGCGACATCGTCGTTTTCGGTACGGCGTGCCAAGTAGCAATTTCTTCGATCCCTAAGGGAATATCGAACCATTCCAGGATACGCCTCATCACTGTGTCGGCAAGTTCCGTTGATGCGATGGCTTCAAAACCATAGGAAAGGTATACAGCCTTGAATCCATTATCGTACTTGACGCCGCAACACCCGCCCATCCGGTAGCTGAAGATTGAGTCGGCTCCAGGGAGCGGGGAAATGATAGTAGGTGAGTCCTGGTTGTTCGCACCGGGATACCCTACGATCAAGAACGTCAAGCCAGCACTGATCGTGTCACCATCAACGCCGTCGACCCTTATCCTGTATGCGCTGCTGTCGATCACTAGTGCGTGTAAGTAGTTTTGGTAAAAGTCTATGTCGTGGCATCCTTCCACATCCTGTCCAGTTATGAATAGCCTACCGCCACTGTCCAAATATGCTGAAAGTGCAGCAATACGCAAAGAATCTAAAGGTAAGGGGTTGTCGCCCGTAAGCCATACCAAAGCCTGGTAGCGATATAACGAGGAATCTGAAGTTAGGTCGTCACTATCCTGGAGGTGAAAAGACACATTGAGTCTTTCTAGCGATGCCGTGAAGTAACTTTCGTATGTACCTCCTGCATCATCATCGACAATGAGGAGTGGGGGTGTGCCGACGGTAATGTAGATATTGTCATAGAAATTGAGACTGTCGGCCGTTATTTTCAGATTGAGTGTACAACTATAGCAAGGTGCTGTGTCCGCAATATAAAAGACGAATGGGTCACTCGCATTATCCTTGGTGGCGCCACCCATGATTGAGCCGTAATTTGAGATTGAATCAAGCACCGTGATGTACTCGTCATTCGGGAAAAGCTCTGCGGTGACAGACGACGCTTCGATCCCTGAGTTCAGGAGAGAGACAGTAAGGCTTATCGTATCGCAGGGGTCAGCGAATCCATCATTACCCGAATCGAGCCATACATGATCGTGCACTGATATTACCGGTACAGCAAAGCCTTCTCTTGCTAAAGACGGTTCTCCGTAGAGATTTAGACAGAATATATTGTGTTGCGATATGTAGTCCCACCAGAAGAAATTGTTGTAGTAAAAGACTTGAGCATCAAAAAGGGCATCTCCGATTCTTTCATTTTGATTGATGAGGTAGTGGAAGAAGTAATAGTCTGTTGATACGAGACCTCCGTCGTCTTCATCATCCCAACCAAGGGTAATATAAGATGGTCGTGTACAGGCGGCGATACCGGCAGAGCCATGTCGGATAAGCTCCCGCGCCAGATTATTTTCCTCGGGCCATGCGTTGTTACAGCTGCAACAGAAATTGATTGAAGGGTGGCTATCATTGAGGGAGGAAACGTTTTCGTTCTGGAAGAATGGGATACGCATAAGTTCAGGGGATTCAGGTATGCTATCACCATCATCCCATAACCACAGGTGTCTCGACACGCGATGCGGAGCGCCGTGTCCTCCCCAATTGACGATTCCATAAGCATTGGCAGGCCAGTTGCTCACGACATTGGATTGGGTAAGTGGTATATCGCAGGGGTATATGCAGGGCCTGAGTCCTTCGGTCTCATACATCTTTGTGTAGGTCCAGCCGCCTAGTATGTCGACTATCATCTCCTCCATCAATTCTGCCGCGTCTGTCTTCGGAGAACCTGGAATATCCTCATTCTCATAGAAATAAATTGCTCCGAGCAGTAGAGCGTTGCTTTTCCAGGTTCCGGTGTCTTGCTCGAAGCGCACAAGCTTGTGACAGATACCGCCTACCTCCATGTTCCATGGTATCCTACCAACGATCACTTCGGGGACAAAATCTACGCTGTCCTGTCCGTATTCACCATAAAATCCATCGCCATCTGAGTCCCAGTTTCCTGTGAGATCAGCATAGTAGTAGTCAGTAGGTGTACAGAACTCGGAATTGGGATTGTGGTCATTCGGATTTGGAAAACAATAACGCATCGGGATGACATCTATGTTACCGACAAACAGAACATAGTGAATTCCCCAGTCAATATATTTGTCGATCAGGAAGTTTCTTATTTTCTGCTGCATGTCAGTCCCTGTATAGTTGTTGGTGATCCAGGTAGTTGTGACTAAATTTACCGAATATCCAAGATACTGCTTCCAGGCTACAAGATAAGAAATTGTATCCTGTAACGCATCCGTCGTAATAATCACATAATCGTGTGTTTGTCTTGCCGGGTTTATTCGCTGCGGCGTATACCAGTATTTTGCTTCATTGTAATTAACAAAAAGCTGTGATGCACGGTCATCAGCTACTCGATCGGAAAGCATTTGCTGTAGACCCATGGTATTAGCTTGTCCATTGGTAGAGAGCGAGTAATTTATAGTGACTTCACAGTTGCGATAGTAAAACAGCCTGCCCGATTTCGGATGGTAGACAAACGGAAAAAAGGCTACTCTTGCGAATTTATATTTCCTCAGCTGACCTGTGCCCAGATATTTACCAACCTGTTCAGGGTAGGCAGCATCAGAAGAGTAGGTAGACTCGTAGTTTTTTTGCCAATCACTGTGACTTCCCATAGGGACTGGGTTGTTTTTATGACAGGGCGCAACAGATGGAGCCGGCTCAATTTTGTAGGTCCCGGGCAATTCAATGCCATTATTCCCGCTGATATCAACTGAGATGACATCTGCTCTGGGCGGTAAAGCGATCGTGAAGACCCTTGCCGGGAGCATGGGTTTGCCTGGAACTAATAGATTGCTGAAATCAGCCATCATTATTTTGTGCAACCCATTCTCTCCGTCCATAATATCATAATCAGCGGCTTTCAAGTTGATCTTCAGCTGCCCAGCCTCCAGTGAGAAAGTCGCAATAAAGACAGAAAGTGCGATGATAATGAGTTGTGGTCTTCTCATCATACCTCCTTTCGCAGCCCTACTCAATCAGTGTCGCTTTTTCAATTATTGAACGCTCTCCGACGATTATTCTACAGAAGTAGGTACCGGCCGGCACTCGCTTACCGTTGTTGTCATAACCGTTCCACACTACCTTCGATTCTTGACCCTGGATACTTGATTCTAGATTGAAAGACTTCACGAGACGTCCGCTGGCGTCGTAGATACTTATTTGCGGTTTTTGCATCGTGGATCGTGCATCATGTATCGTGTATCTGATGTTGGTGAATTGGGTAAAAGGATTCGGCGTAATCTGCACGTTCAGTTTTGGCGGGTATGAGATCTCATATTCTTCGATACCCGGTTCTCCCATCCATGGAACGAAGTCAACATAGTCACTAACCGTGTCGCCAAGGCCACCTGGGTTAGTAGTGGGGTGGTATGGTCCTGTAGAATCGCCCCACCAATTATCTTCCGCATTGACAGTGATACTTGATATATTGCGGACGCCGTAGCCAACGTTATCAATGATATTGTTGTGGTTAATCGTAGGATTAGCATCCTCAAAACAGTATATGCCATCTCCATAATTGCCTGCTATAGTACAATGTTCGATGACCGGTGAAGCGCCCAACTTGCAGCTGATACCACCAGCGAAGCTGTTAGCTGTATTGCCGGTGATTATGTTGGAGGTGATTGTTGACAAGTCGTCAACTGTGCAATGGATGCCTCCGCCAAAATCAGCCGTATTTCCGCTGAATGTATTGCCTGTGACTAGTGACGAAGTCGTCTGTAAAGCAAGTCCGCCACCGCCTTCAGCTGTGTTACCTGTGATGATATTATCAGTAATAGTTGGTGAACAGTACTGATAGATGAGGATACCACCGCCGCCAGCAGTAACTGTATTACCTGTGATAGTATTATTAATGATAGAGGGTGAGGAGTTTTCGTAGCACAATATTCCGCCGCCAGCGCTTGCACTATTATTAGAAATGGTATTGTCGGTGATAGGTGGAGAGGAGTTATACATGCAACAGATGCCGCCGCCAACGTCCTGACTCCCCCCACCAGTGACACTATTATCAGTAATGGTGTTGCCGGTGATGGTTGGTGAACAGTTTACAGTGCACCAGATGCCACCGCCAGTCCACGCAGCTGTATTCTGGGTGATGGTATTGTCAGTGATAGTCGGCGAAGAGCCGTAGTAGCAGCTGATGCCGGCACCGCGGTAGGATGTGTTGCCAGTTATCGTATTACCAGTGATAGTGGGTGCAGAGGTTTGGTTACAGTCGATGCCTCCGGCCCACATGCCTGTGTTCCCAGTAATGATATTGTTTGTGATAGTCGGTGAAGAGCTGTACAAGCAGTAGATGCCGCCGCCATGGTCGTTGGATGTGTTGTTAGTTATCGTATTACCAGTGATAGTGGGTGAAGTGTTTTGGAAGCAGTAGATGCCGGCCGGATACCCATTCTGAATAGTGAATCCGCTGATCATAGTTGTAGAATCGACCCCAGTGTTTATTTCTATCACTATTGCAGTTCCACCGCCATCTATGTAGGTCATATCAACGCCATATTCGCTTACAAGGTCTATCCCTTGAATACTTGGCCAGACAATATGTTCTGAGTAGACACCTGGTCCCACAAGCACTGTATCCCCGGTTGAACATGAATCCAGACAGTGCTGGATGCAGTTCAGCACTGAGTCTGGATGGACATACCAGACTGTCGCATATGCTGCGTTTGTGCATATCAGTGCAGCTACTATTACAACTGTTCTTATGTGTTTCATTGTTACCTCCTTCTTGCGCTCTGGTAATTACCGCACATCAGCTCTAATAATAGCAAGATTCATGCCAAAGGTGCGGGTTCAGAGAAGTGCCAAGATTTAGTGCCTTTTCAGTGTAAGTCAATGAAAAAAGAAATACTGAAAAAGCCACGAGACCATATTTGGTCTCGCATTGGAATTTATGTTCGGATTAAATGTCTCTGGGTTGGTCTGTTTACTCGAGACCTAATATGGTCTCAAAGGCACAAGCTTGACGTTATTTGGTCAAGCCAAGCTTTTTCATCTTACCCCTCAGTGTAGTGCGGGGAATACCCATGATCTTGGCTGCTTCGGTCTGGTTGCCGGCCACCTGTAATAAGATCGTGTTGATGTACTCCCTTTCAAGTTCATCATAGGTCAGAGGCTTTCCTTTTGCATCCTGGGCTCTGGGTGCACTACATATAGCTGTTGGCAGTGCTCCTCTAACCTTTTCTGATAGATCATTTAAATTAATTGTGCTGCCCGTTTTTGCATATATGACCGCGCGTTCAATCTCGTTCTCTAATTCGCGAACGTTGTTCTCTGTCCAATCATATCTCATTAACGCGTCCAATGCCTTTTTGTCAAAACCTTGAAATGATTTCCGTTTTTCGGTCGCATGCTTTTCCAGAAAGTGTTGGGCTAAAATGGGAATATCCTCGCGTCTGTCGCGTAGAGGCGGTACGTTGATTGTGACCACATTTATCCGATAGTAGAAGTCTTGCCGGAAGCTTCCCTTCTGAATTGCTTCGCGAAGGTCCTCATTGGTTGCGCATATGAGCCGGACATCGACTTTGTGTGAGGTTGTGCCGCCCACACGCCGGATATCTTTGTCCTGGAGAACACGCAGCAATTTGATCTGCATCGCTTCGCTAGTGTGATGAATTTCGTCCAGGAAAAGCGTACCGCCATGTGCAGCCTGAAACAAACCTGGTTTATCCACGGCGCCGGTGAACGCACCACGCACGCTTCCGAATAACTCAGCTTCGAGAAGTGTTTCAGGCAGAGCACCACAGTTGATTGCCAAAAAGGGCTTTGTTCTCCTCTCTCCGTTATAATGTATTGCCTTAGCGAGCACTTCTTTGCCTGAACCTGATTCTCCAGTGAGTAGGACCGTACAGTTGTCATCCAATACATGCTCTATTCTTTCAAAGACATCTTGCATGGGCTGGCTATGTCCGACCACGCCTGGGAATTCGTACTTGGCCTTAATTTCTTTGTGAAGTCTTACGTTTTCATCCATTACTTTTTGCATGAGCGTCGTGTTATTGATGGCAATAGCCGCTAGATTGGTAAATGCTTCGAGAAAAGCTACGTCTTCTTGGGTGAAAGCTTTCTTTCCGATACGCTGGTCAACATACAGGGTACCGAGTGCCCGGGTGGCCTCAGGCACGATGAGTGGAACGCAGATAAAAGACAGTATATTGAGCTCGCGTACGCTATCTCTGTCTTTGAATCCGGCATCAGCGCCGATGTCGGGACTCAGAAGAGTTTTCTTGCGCTTAAGGGTTTCTTTGACAATGCTTCTGCTAAATCTGATATCTTCACTCTTGAGAGATTTGGAAGCTACAGTACGATAGTTCTCTCCAGTTTCATCGGCAAGAATGATAAACCCTCGTTCAGCTCTGATATTGCGTATTGCGGAATCCAGGATTTCATCGAGTAATATTTGCAGGTTTTTGATCCTATGGATCTTGTGGTTTATTTCAAAGAGTGCGATTAGTCGTTCTTGCGATAAGTTCACCATGTTTTCTATTTCTTTAGTGCTGCGAGCCTTTTTCTTGCGGCATTAACCTCAGGCAAATAGGCGTCGGATTCCTCCAGAATATTGATGTATATTACATATTCGGCAATTGCCTGCTTGTATCGTCCCTTTTCTTCATACAATTGTGCGAGTCGGTAATGGTATTTGGGATTGATGAGAAGCCACTCGCCTTTCTTGGGATCGAGAGTTACCAAGTTTTCATATTCCCTTATCGCTTTCTCGATTTCTCCTTTACGCAAATAAGCTCTTGCAAGCACGTCACTGTTCAAGAACAGGTTAATTGCCCCAATATTCGCCTGGTAAAAGTCGGGTCGTCCCATAGACGGTATGTTTTTACAAACTTGTATTGATTTCTCTAATGAATCCTGCCTTAGTAGCAGTTCGGCATATACAAGATGATGGTGAAATTCTATCCAGTGTGCTTTTCGGAAAATCTTTGGAATGAGTGCTTCGATCACATTTAGTCTTGACCTACATGATTCATATTTGCCTTCCTCTACATCGATTAGAGCAAGGCAGCAATTGCCGTAAGCCGTAACCCATGTCGTTTGAAGCCATCCAGATACGCTGAAAGAATCAAGCGTATTCTGTACAGAACTCCTGCTACGTCCATAATCTCCGAGTTCATAATACAATGCGCCCTTTACTGTCTCCATGCTATAGAGCCCGAATTTGTGTCCAACAGTTTCCCATAGTTGGGTCATCATTCTTGAATTGTGCTCCCACTGCGCATGATTTCCTAGCCAGGAGTTGAAAAAGGCTTTCCAACTGTATCCCGATCCACGTTTACCAGGGGATGGTGCGTTGGTGATAAAGCAATCGCACCATTGCAGGGCATTATCGTATTCTTCTCTTAGTGCGTATAAGTAAGAAAGCTTCATGGCTGAAATAATAAAATCTGGGCTGATCTGCAACGCCTCTTTGTACGAAATAATTGCTTCATCATGGTTTCCCATATGGAAATAGATATCGGCCATTGTGTCGAAAGTGTTGGCATCATCAGGGTATGCGGATTGATATCTCTTGAAATAGTGCAGCGCCTTAGTGTACGCCTCCATGTCAAGATAAGTATAAGCCATGCCGCAAAGGGCCTCACCAAAATCAGGATCCAATTCTAGACTTTTACTATACACTTTGATCGCCTCATCTAAAAGCCCATTCCGACGGAAAAAGTAGCCCAGCTCAGTATATACGCGTTTCTCATTAGGGTACTTCTGAACCATGAGATTGAGAATACGCCCATGTTTCTCCCAATTTTCTTCGATGAAACCGGCATATGAAGCTTCAATGTAAAGGCTCTCCCTTTCGGTCGCCTTACTTGAGAATTCTTTTGCTTTCTTAAGGGCTTGTTCGCTTGAGCTTTCCTCTCTAAGCCCACTAAGTACCCAGGCAAGATAGAGGTATGCTGTGGCAAACGTTGAATCGAGTTCTATCGCCACCTCAAAATGTCGACGTGCGTCAGTGGAGTACCATCTGTCAAAGTATTCTCTACCTTTTATGAAATGCGTGTATGCCTCGATTGATGACGTGGTTGCATCAGAGATTCGTGGCTGATCTTCCAATGCTCTCTCTTCAGGCACACCAATGCCTATCGATATGTTGTAGCTCAATTCATCAATCTGACTGTTGAGTATACTGGCAACACTCTCGCCCTTCGAAGTGGTGCTCTTCAGGATCTTCTTCGTCTTTACATCCAGGACTTTCGCATCGGTGGCGAATACATCACCTGCCCGCGTGAAGCTACCCAGGACGATGTTTTCTATGCCTTGCTTGCGGCATATTTCAAAACCGGTTTCTTCGTCAATCAGCTCCACGTCTTTGCCTGCAGCCCTGGCTAGATCATGCATTCGCTGCCATGTCATGACGTCCAGTTGCCCGGTCTCTTGAAGGCTGGTTATCAGCAGATTTGGAATTGCCACGGAGAGATAGGCAAGATCGTTCTCACCAGAGAGATTCTTGAAGGTCATTACAGCAACGGCTTTCCTCCCTTCTGTTGAGGCCGGTGGGAATAGCATGCTTCTTGTGATCAGTATTGTTGATACAACCAAAGCAAGAACCAGCGCAGGTGCAAGAAGCTTTGTGAGTTTATATTTGACTTTTTTCTTCTGAATGAATGCCTGGGGCAGTGTGAAGCCTGATTCACGTGCAATGCTACATAGATCTGTAATCAAGGTAGTGGTATCTTGATACCTAGCTTTTGTGTCTTTCTGGATCATGCGATCCAACGTGCTCTCTAATCCATCAGGTATGTCAGCACGTAGCTGTTTGATCGATTCTGGTTGTGTATTAAGAATCGAGTAGAGTGTTACGCGCCAATTTTCTCCCTTGAACGGTAGTTTGCCAGTAAGCATTTCATATAGGACCACTCCTAAGGACCAGATATCGGTTGTCTCATCAACATCTTCGCCGCGAGCCTGCTCTGGAGACATATATGCTATTGTGCCAGCAGTCGTTCCTTCTTTGGTTATCCTTGTTTCTCCAGCCAACTTTGCAAGACCGAAATCCAGGATTTTAGCTTCACCATCCTCAGTTATGAATATATTACCTGGTTTTATGTCCCGGTGAATGATACCTTTCGAATGTGCCTTGAAAAGCCCTTGTGCTACTTGTATTACTATTGCTATGGCTCGTTCGAACTGCAGCGGTCCGCGTTCAATCCTTTTCTGCAATGTCTCACCCTCATAGAAAGTCATGCTTATGAAAAGCTGACCGTCATCGGTTTCATCGATTTCGTGAATGTTGCTGATATTCGGGTGGTCAAGTGCCGAAGCGGTTTGCGCTTCTTTGATGAAACGTCGCTTGGCAGCGGCGTTTCGGGTCAAGTCGTGAGGCAGGAATTTCAAGGCGACCGTGCGCTGAAGTTTAATGTCCTCGGCCTTGTACACGACACCCATACCCCCGCCGCCAATCTTCTCAAGTACCTTGTAGTGAGATATCGTCTTACCGATCATCCAATGTCCCCGGTTGTTCCTAATATTGTGAATTATATTATGCCCTTACGTGTTGTCAATAATGGGAAAAACAGATAATTAGCCCCACTTCCCAAAGAAAGCGGGGCTATTCATATGGGTCGGTAGATACGGTTCTGGCTACTGTGCTACTTTGCCTTTTGTATAAAAAAACCTGTCACCGCGGTTCTCAGCACAGATAATTGCGGTTTTACCTTTTCTCCCTGTTGCTTGCTGCGCAAAATCCTTGTAGACCGATTCACGCTCGCGTGTATGAAATGGAAACATTACCTTAGGTTGAACCGATTCAATCGTGAGTAAAGCCTCTTCGTTTTGCCAATCGTTGCCGACCCGGACGAATATAATATCTGCATCTCTAGCGATCTTGCCAAGGTGTTTTATGTCTTTTTTGAAAAGATCATATTGCGTGGTATCATGACTATAGCCGCCCGAGTGATACAGAACCAAACCGTCCACGCTGACTACGAAATTTCCTCCGGTTTCTTCTGCTTCGGGGGATTGTATTGTCTGTATCTGCATAGCATCTATTCTCTTTGTCTCCTTAGGTCCGAGATGCACATATTCAGTACCAACCGTATCATTCCACCCGAATACGTAGGTGATGTTTGGCATTGATTCCTGCCAGTAGTAGATTATTGAATCATGATGGTCAATGTGGTTATGGGTTACAAAAACGTAAACATTTTGGTCTTTGATTTCGTCGAGGTTTATATGTCCATTGGCTAGATATGGTTCGTCTGGTTGCTCTCCATAATTCCAATAATCAAAGATTAACAAGTGTTCCTTTGTCTTGACAGCGCATCCACTGTGACCGAGATACCATAATATCGCTTCGCCGTTATCGAGTTCTTTTTTCAACAGGGGAGACGACCCGAAGTTTTCCTCTAGATTCTCCGCTGTTGCACCATGCTGCTTGAGCAGTTCTGCTGTTTTTTCATTACCATGCTTTGCCGCATAATACAACGGGGTTCTGCCGTTGTTATCATGGGCATCGGTGTCCAAACCCTTGATAATGAGGAGGTCCGCAACTGCCGCGTAACCCTTTATACTTGCCATGTGCAGGTATGTTTTGCCATCTTCTGTTGTAACTGCTAGGTCAGCACCACCATCGATGAGCACTTCAGCGATGTCATCGTATCCCCATCTGACTGCAAAGTGTAACGGTGTTTCACCGATATTATCCTTGATATCAAGTTCTGCACCTTTCTCGATGAGTAATATTAGGGCTTCGTAGTTATGCTGCCTGGCAGCGTAGTGTAGTGGCGCTCTGCCAAAAGCGTCTTGATCATTCAATGTAGCGCCCTTTGTGATCAGTTTTTCGGCTATTTCGGCATTCCCAGTATATGCAGCGTAAAGAAGAACACTCTGATTGACGGCGTTCAATGCGTTAACATTGGCATCTTGTGTGATTAGGAATTCTGCTATTTCTCCTTGACCAGACGCAGCTGCAAGGTGCAAGGGCGTTTGACCAAATTCATCCGGTGCGTTCACCAACTCGCGGTTCTCTTCCACGAGCATTTTGACCGTTTCGATATCCCCTTCCTGAGCAGCATCGTGAATCTCATCTGACGCAGCTATGCTGACACCCAAGCAGATGAATGCTATTGTGAGTGATTTCATGTTCATCATACTCGATTTTTGCATATCTTCCTCCCTTTTCATATTCTGATATATTCTAGCAATGGACCTTACATAATGCTCACAGATATTCTAACAAGTGCGTATTTTCGATTGTCGACGGGTGGAAGGAGATGATCTGGAATCATCTATTTCGGAATTTAGTTAATTAGCTAAATACCGAAATGCTCACAAGAATCACTTCGAATGGTTATGGTGAACGATGGCTTGACTTTAGTCGGTTTTTCGTTAGAATCTTAGCAGTTCTCTAATATTCGAATTTTTCCGGTAAATCAGAGATTTGGGAGGATTTTTTATATAGCTAGCCCCGTATTTCTTTGGAACACGGGACGCTGAATTTTTCAACCAAATTATAAATTCGGGAAAAATTCGTGGAGGCGGATGGGTGCTGGTGTGCCTGACGGGCTTCAAACCCGGATATCCTTCGAAAGGGGGATGGTAGGTTCGATTCCTACACGCCTCCGCCATGCTTGAGACAGAAAATTCCCTGTGTATGCACACAACCACCTGAGATATGTTATGGATACATTGTGTTGAATGGGGTTATGCGGTTATAGATTGTGAGGCCCACCCCGTTGAATAACGGCTAATGAATATTGATCAAACCTGACCGCATACTCATGCATTGAACGGGGCGGGCCTCGTAGCCGAGAAGGGCAGGCGTCGTGGCTAGGCGTTCAGGGCTAACTTTTGTTTTTGTCTCTCAATTTCTTCATAAATGAATGCAACATTTTTTCAATCCCCACACACATATCAAGCCAAGGATTCACGATGTCTTCCTTTACAATCTTGAGTTCGAGAAGTTCATATAGCCGGCTTTCTGTCTGGACTGCGCTGCAATACGCTACCTCCAATTTACGGACATAAGTCTCTGCATTTACACGATAGAAACCTGCGGCGATGTGCGCACTGATATTCCCGGCACAGATTAGGACTTGATCGGCAACGTAACTGGCCGTCGTTTCCCGAGGCATTGATTCTACCTCCCGATAAATGGAAACGAACAAATCACGCGCCTTCTGCCAGACTCTCAAATCGGTGAAATGTTTAATCGCGCCTGTTGGAGTGGACTCCACAATTCCTCCTTTCTACTATATATACAAGATTTGCACGGGAAATTACAACCGTTTACATACAGGTAATTATCGCCGCTCATAAGTGCCTTCCTCAAAGAACGCCACTAAGCAGCGTATTGCCCATAACCGGTGGTATGGACAATTAGGGTAGGTTAACGTGCTAGTTTGATAGTGTTCAAATTGCTTAGTCTACTTTGGGCAATACTATGTGTGTCTCCGTGCAATGAATTTGTCGAGCACCAGAATCGAACAAGCGACAACGATACTCTAAAGCTGTGCCTTGATAGTTGCGTATTCGCTTTCGTTGTACGGTAAGTTTGTGCCGCCGACCTTTTGTATCTGCTTGTTGCCGTTGCCTATACGGTCACTCGCGGGTGGATGTGACATTAACAATTTCTCGAAGGTACTAGGAGGTTTTCCTTCCATCTGTTTGAATTTCTGAAAGATCTGTATCATCCCCTTAGGATTGTAACCCGCATTCTTAGCGTATAGGATACCATAGTTGTCGGCTTCGTATTCATTCTCGCGGCCGTATCCAAGCAAAATCAAGCCAGTAGCAGCATCCACCAATTGTCGCGCGGTGGCGCTCATCTTATCACCCAGCGCAACTTCCATGGCAATGCTGTAGCCGTAAACCGCCTGTATCCGTTTAGCCGAATGTCGAGCGACCACGTGACCGACTTCGTGAGCCAGTACTGCTGCCAACTGCGCTTCATTATCCATTTGTTTCATGAGTCCTTTGTAAATGTAGATGTAACCGCCTGGGCAGGCAAAAGCGTTTATTTCTTCACTGTCGAGTACCTTGAAAGAGTATTTCACGTCTCGGCGATCACATACGTTGGCGATCTTACGTCCAACATTTGTTACATAGCGTTGGACCTGAGCGTTATTCAGTACTCGTTCTTTGGACTCAACGTCTTTTACAACTTCCTTACCAATTTCCACTTCGGTTTCGGTTGGGATCAAGACCAAGCTCTTCTTGCCACCAGGGCCAGTTGTCACACAGCTCAATATAAGCGCAAGCAATATGGGTACAACTAATAGTTTCTTCATGTGCGATTATAATCATCAATTAGAGAAAGGCAAGACAAAATATCAAATCCGAAATTCTAATTTCTAAATTCTAGACAATATCAAAATGCAAAATTGCAAATTCAAAACGGCCATATGATAGCATGGAGTTAGTTTAGAAAATTAGAATTTTGGTCATTTGTATTTGTTTCGTATTTAGGATTTAGTATTTCGAATTTGGCTCTCGTGTGTTATCTGTATTTCTGTCCTAAGAGCCTTACGTCTCCTCGTTTGATTGTGACACCACGGGTGTCAAAATATATGAGAAGGGGTAGTACAAACTTTCGACTTGCATTAAGCAAATCACGGAATTGGGATACTCTTATTTCTTTGTTTTTTCTCAGATATTCTACCAGTTTTTGCTCTGCTTCTTTCACATATTTCTGGTGTAAGACAACACCCTCACCGGCATTCACCAGCAATCCTGTATCGAGCATATACCGGTGAGCTTTCTTAACGATGTTTTCGGGTCCAAGATTTTTGGCCATAAGTGCGGTGTAGGCTGGTGGTTTGTAACCGGCATCGAGAAATATCTGTTCAATCTTCTTGATAGTGGCATCCAAATCTTTGTCCACGACAACTCTATGTTCAAAAAGATTAACTTTGCCATCGGTTGTCAGGCGTACGGTTTTTTCCTGCACCATCTTTGTTAGCGTACGGTCTAACAGGATCTTGTCGAGACCACGACTGATGCTCTTCAGTAGTCCAAGCGGCAGCATACCAACACCGGTTGGATGACTTATATGATATACTTTTAGATTTTCAACTATTTTGTCTTTCAATTTTCTATAATTACTTTTGTGGTAATACAGTTTGCGTTTATCGTCGAGGCATGTAATCTTACCGCTCTGGGTAAGGGATTGTACCAACGCCTCCACTTCATTCAAAGGTAAGTTGACATCGTGTGCGATTTCTTCAAGCTTCCTGGGTAGGTCGAAATTAGACAGTAAATCCTCCTCGACCACGACAATCGGTTCTCCTACCTCCATACGCTGTAAGTGGCTTATCAGTTTTTCGTCAAACCCTCTTGCCTTGGTTGCTTTTGGCTCGATGATTAGACCACCCCCGATTGTCGTTTGCGGTGAGTATGTTCGTATAACATAGTTGTCGTTTATGTCGCACACTGCTGGAGATTCAAGCCTGAATTGTACCATGGCTTTCTGTCCTGGCTCGAGTGTTTTTTTGTCAAGCAGCACGACTCGGCCGAATATCTCGTTGGTACCGATATGAATGCGCAGCCGTGCAAAATTCTTTAGAGGTTTACCCACTGATTTTAACAGATACAGCGATGCATTCAGATATTCAGATGGTTCGAAATAGCCTTGTTGGGCAAGGACATCACCTCTATCGATGTCGTCTTTTTCAGCGCCAACCAAGTTTATCGCCGCTCGGAAACCAGTCCCTACTTCGTCGACTTTTTGATTGTGGACTTCAATACCCCGGACTTTGACACTTTTCTTCTCGGGTAGCAATTCGAGAGTATCGCCGGTTTTTATTCTGCCGGAAAGCACGGTTCCGGCGACTACGGTACCGAAGCCTTTTATAACAAATCGCCGATCGATAGGCATTCTGAAGATACCACGATCTATTTTTGCTTCGGTTTGGGCGATCAGTTCGTCAAGTACCTTTCTGAGTTCTTCTATCCCGTCTTTGGTGACATTTGATACGGTAATTATCGGAGCGTCCTGGAGGAATGAACCGGTCAAGACATTTTTCACATCTTCTGTAACGATATCTAGCATCTCAGGTTCGACCAAGTCCTTCTTAGTTATTGTTATAACCCCTTTCTTGATACCTAGGAGTTTGAGAATTTCTAAATGTTCATAGGTCTGGGGCATAACACCGTCATCTGCGGCTATTACAAGAATGACAAAGTCGATTGTCGAAGCGCCAGCCACCATATGACGCACGAATTTCTCATGACCAGGCACGTCAATGATCGTTACATCTTCACTATAGAAGACGAACCCGAGGTCAGTGGTCATGCCGCGTTCTTTTTCTTCCTTGAGACGATCTGGGTCGACGTCGGTGAGCGCCTTGATCAAGGCGCTCTTGCCGTGGTCAATATGCCCTGCGGTGCCGATAACTATGTGTTTTTTCGAAACACTGGTCATGGTTAGGGTTAAACGGTGACGATGCCTGTATCGTCTGTCGTAGACCGGTTACGTATGACCATAAGAAAAACGTGACCTCCAGACGAAACAGGCTGCGTAACCGCTAAACGTAAGACGTTGCCTAAGTAGTTGGACCAGAGGAAGAGTTTCTTAACCATAAATATGTTACGTTGTTAAGCTGACTTTAGAATGGTCTTGAAGGCTTCGAGTATAGTTCTCTCCTCGCCTTTGAGTACGGTGCGGAAGTCAAGGAGGAGGGTATCATCGGCGACCCTGCCGAAGACGGGTTTCCTACAAAGACGGAGCGCTCTGGCAATTTTCTGAGCCTGGATGGTCTTTGCTTTAACGACAACCACATAGGTGGGAATTCGCTCGGTACTCAAGGAACCGCCGCCAATTTCACTGAAATCGGACCGGACGGTGATTTCTAGTTGTCCCTGGAATTCTGCTCTCAACGCTCGCGCGCATCGGTTTGCGTGATTCTTGATTTCATTTAATGGTTTAAGCAAAATGCCGAAAACGCCGTGATTTCTAATGAATGTTTCCTCGGTTACAAGAAACAGTTGAAGCGTGGCTTCGAGTACTGCATTGGTCAATTTGTCACAACGAAATGCCCGAGTTAACGGATTTTTCTTGATTCTTTCGATATACACCTTCCTGCCAACAATGATGCCGCATTGAGGGCCGCCAATCAACTTATCGCCGCTGAAGCAAGCTAGATCAGCACCAGTGACTATGCTGTCTTGTACCATGGGCTCTTTGGGCAGACCGTACTTGGATAGATCAATCAATGCACCGCTACCGAGGTCATCAATTACTGGGATGTCATGCTTTTTACCAAGTTGTACAAGCTCATCTAGCGGGACTTCTTTGGTGAACCCGACGATGCGGTAATTGGATTGATGCACACGCAGTAGTGCGCCGGTTTGCTCATTTATGGCATTCTCGTAATCCCTGAGGTGCGTGCGATTCGTGGTTCCCACCTCATGCATGATTGCCCCACTTTGAGCCATAATTTCCGGAATCCGGAAAGCACCACCAATTTCGACAAGCTGACCCCTTGAGACAACGACCTCTTTACCCTTGGCCATTGCGTTGAGTACGAGCATGGTTGCTGCGGCATTGTTATTGACTACAATTCCGGACTCTGCACCAGTTAGTATCTGCAACAATCGGCTAATCTTCTTGTAGCGGTCTGCTCGCTTACCCTCTTCATCGATTTGTAAGCGCGAGTAACCGATGGATACGTCGTGTGCAATTTTGGCGATATTCTTGCTGAACGGAGCACGGCCGAGACCGGTATGAAGCACTACGCCCAGGGCATTCACTGCGTAACAGAAATAAGGGCTGATAAGGTCTTTTAGTTCATCGAGTATGTTTTGCTTTAGATGTGTCAAATCGAGTCTTTCGCCGGCTTTTACACTTTCTCGAAAAGCATCTATGTTGTCACGCACAACGGTTGTTACGTGTGTGTGTTGGAGTATGTCGAGACACTCCTTGAGTTCAGGCCAGTTGAGTATTTTATCAACTGACGGTATATTTCTGAGAATTTCCTCAGTTTTCATGCCTTCTTTCACGCACAATTATAGTCATGTGACTGTATATGTCAACAAAAGGTGCCTACTGACCAACGAGCAGACACCGCGATATATCACTATTTTGGCACGTACCACAGATCCAAGCCGATTTTCCACGTGAAGTTGCTGCTGCCTTTGTTGATTGCTTCTATGGGGATTATGACTTTCGGTCTGATGCTGAGACAGGGTGTCGGTTTCGCAACGATGCCCGGCGAAACGGTTAGGCGGCGTTTTTGACTATTCTCGATATCGTTCCCGTCTTCATCTTTGCTCTTGAAGGTTTCAACCCAAGTGAAATTAAGAAATGCTTTGATTGTCGGATTGAAGACGTATTCAGGTTTGAAAATGACTTCGATATCGTCGCCAACATTGATATCTCCAGTTGCCACTTCTTTTGTGCCGTTCAGCCAGTAGCCAGCTTTCAAATGTAGAAGTACAGGTTTTAAGGTATGCATGTAAAGAGCGCCTAGTGCAAAGTCTATGGTTCTGTCATCGAGTACAATGTCTGCGTCTTCACTCGCAGTTGGTATTCGAACTGCTGCCACACCCGTAAGATAGGGGGTACTCTTCCCACCCAAGACGTTGTACCGCGTTTTCAACCATACATCCTGCGAACCAAAGGAACTCAGAGTATCCCTGCTTTTATACATGACAGGGATATGAACCATGACCTCCCATTTGTTCATGGGTGCGTAGCCGAGCATGAAATGCGAGTTGATGACCGTGGTTTGGTTGTCGTTCGCTATTTCTATCCATTCTTCATCGGCCCAGTTGTAACTCTTGTCAGTTTTCGAGTAGCCTAGGCCGACCATGAATATGGGTTTGCCTTTTTGAGCTGTTTTGGGGCCACGCCAGAGCAATGGACCAGCTTGGGCTGTGTTTGCTATCAACAAGATAGCCACTGCAACGTAGAGCAGCTTTTTCATAGGGGTTCTCCTTTCAATACCTGCCTAAATACTCGAAACAGCTAGCTGGCAGATATCTCCTTTTCAGCATCATTTTCTGTTTGTGGTCAATATCCTTTCGAGAATCTCTCTTATACCGATATGAAGATCCAGGAATTTTTTCGAACGTCGATCTCGTGGTCTCGGTATATTAACTGTAATTGCTTCTATAATATTGCCAGGTCGATCCCGCATCACGAGAATACGTGAGGCAAGGAACAGTGCCTCGTCAATATTATGAGTTACAAAGACAACCGTTTTCTTTTGATCCTGCCATAATGCGAGTAATTCCTCTTGTAATCGGTGACGAGTACGTTCATCGAGCGCGCCAAACGGTTCATCAAGCAGTAAGAGCTTAGGGTTATACGCAAGTGCCCGAGCAATGGCTACTCTTTGCTGCATACCACCCGATAGCTCATACGGATAAGCTTTTTCAAAACCCTTGAGGCCAACCAGATTGATGTAGTATTGCGCTTCTTTGTAGCGGTTCTTTCTTGATATATGTTTCATTTCCAAACTGAAGCCGATGTTATTGATGACGTTTCGCCATGGGAAAAGCGAGTACTGTTGAAAGACAAGGGTAGCATCGTTGTTGAGACCTTCAATGATTCGATTATCGATGCTGATAGTACCGGCGCTCGGTTTATCCAACCCCGCGATGAGCCTGAGGAGTGTGGTTTTGCCACAGCCAGTGGGTCCTACGATGCATAAGAATTCACCTTCTTCGCAATGGAAAGATAGGTCTGATATGGCCGTGATTTCTTCTTTGTGTTCGCCGACAAAGGTTTTCCGGATGCCGTCCACTTTTAAAAAAACCATCAACGCTCCTTGGCTTGCCAGAACGATGTCTGGTCGGCGATCAGCTTTACGACGTAACTGAGCATGGCGCCGACTGCACCGATGAGCATCATGCCAGCGATCAGAATATCCATCTCAGCCAATTCGTAGGAGAACATTATTAGATAACCGATACCGGCATCGCTACCGGGAAGCATTTCTGCGGCAATGATAACCATCCAGGATACTCCGAGTCCGATTCTTAATCCCGTGAGAATGGCGGGCAAAGCTGAAGGCACGATGACTTTCCTGAATAGTTGGTTCTTATCAGCGCCCAGAAGCAGAGCGGATTCAATGAGGATATTTTTAACTGATTTCACCCCGTGCACAGTGTTCAAGAACACTGGAAAGAAACCACCGTAGAATATAACAAAGAGCATACCAAGTTGAATATGCCCGAAGATGCTCGTGGTGTAGCGGACGCCAAATATTTCCGCAACAGTGTAGGTTTTAAATATCACCAGCGCAAATGGAATCCAAGCAATTGGGCAGAGGGGTCTGAGAATTTCGATTATCGGACTGAAGAGCCTGTGAACGAGCACATAGCGGCCAACTAATAGTCCCAAGGGAATTCCAATCAGCATCGCGAGTATGAAACCAAGGATCACCCTGGATGCACTGATCACAATGTGACGTAGGTAACTTCCCGTGTTCAATAGATCCGTGAAGGGATGGGCGAGTCTATCGATTACGGCTTCGACTTTCGGGAGAAGCGCGGGATTGTCAAGGCGCACGGCAAAGAATTCCCATATGACGACGATGATAATTGGTATGATCAGTGCAAGGACTATTGTGTTGGTCAGTTTAATACCACTTCTCCAGTTTAAGTTCATCTGCTGCCTTTCTAAGCGCGCTGAAATCATATAGTATTTCCTCAGCCGCTTTGCCGGTTTTTTCCTTCAACTTGCCTTCGAGTTTGCCCAAACGGTTCATTTCGTCGATCCAAACCTGCATTGCCTTTATCCAGTCTTCATCCGGATTCGTTGTGAAACCAGATGTCGGTAGCGAAATAGATTCAACTTCGATTGATGTACCGATCCACTCGGATGCGTCTTGGACATGCATTTCAGGATCTTCGTTCGCGTATTGCGTGGCAAGGATTATTAGCTTAAGGAATTCCTTTATGACGTCATTCTTCTTTACCATGGCTGAATCGGTTGCGGCAATACAACAGCATGGGTGATCTTTCCAGATACCCGGCGGCAATTCGTTTAGATCAGCAACACACTTGCCCACGCCCTTGGTTTCGGCCATGGCACACCATGGATTATTTGAAACATATCCGTCGATTATGTGGTTCTGAAGGCCGGGCACGAGATTCTGTTCACCCTTCATATGCACCATGAGAACGTCTTTGTTCCTGTCCGACTTGTCACTCGTGTAGGTCAACCCCTCTTCCTCAAGCGCGCGTTCGAAAATCAACTTGGCTACAGCAACTGGATTCTTGAAGCCTATTCGGATCGGTTCGTCGCTTTCCTTTACCCACGCTACAAAATCCTCCCAAGAATTGGTCGGGTTGTCTGGAGTGAGCACGAGCATATCACCTTTTGTGTGCAGTGGTGCTATGATCTTCATGGGTGAGCCCTTATCCGTGAAGAAAGCCACCGCGGCAACTCCACCGAAACCAACTTCGAAATGACCTTGGGACATTAGCGTGGGCATTTTTGAACCGCCACCAGAGAGGTAGAGTTCAATATCAGCAATCTTCTTGCCGTTTTTGATTAATTCGTAGTGTTTCTTAGGTTCCATTTCCTGCAACCAGACGCCTGCGTCGGCCTTCGTTTTCTCATGTTCCAAAGCAGCAACATAAAGAGCAGACTGATGATCATGCCCAACATAACCCATTTTCAGCACTGGTATCTCTCTTTTGGCACAAGAGATAATGAGTGCCACGAGAATTGCCAGACCGAATATACTTCTCATGTCCTTACCTCCTTTTTACTTTTAGTGGCGGCTAATGCTGCTCCCACGGCACCAACGATTTGGGGTTCTTTTGACACATGCGTTTGAGCGCCTAATCGTTTTTGTAGGAGGAAAACCATACACTTGTTCTTCGCCACACCGCCACCAAATACTATCGGTTCTTCGAATCCCACCCTGCCCATAAGGGATATGATGCGATTGACTATGGATTGGTGCACACCGCGCGCTATACTTTGTGGATTTTCGCCTCGGGCAATTAGCGACACGACCTCTGATTCTGAAAATACCGTGCACATAGAGTTTATTGATGCAGCACTGGATGTTTTCAGCGCTTCGGTTCCGAATTCGTCGATGGTATAGCCCAAGGTGGTTGCCATTACTTCGAGAAATTTACCGGTGCCGGCGGCGCACCGGTCGTTCATCTCGAAATCTTCAACTTTGCCGAGGTTTACCTTGATCACTTTGCTATCCTGACCCCCGATATCTAGTACTGTGCGGCAGCCGGGAAATATGAAATCTGCACCTGCGGCATATGCTTTGATTTCAGTGATCACCGGACAGTCAAGATGTGCTTGTGCAAGGTATCGGCCATAGCCGGTAGCGACGAGAGTATCGTAAGTCTGTTCGTCGAGTATTTTTCTACAATTCATGAGGGGATCGATGCCGGTGTCGATAATGGCATAATCAGAGAGCGTTGAATCGTCAAGTATAGCAACCTTGATAGTTCGAGAGCCAACATCGAGTCCGGCGTTTCTGATACTTTCTCCTTATTCTATTTGCTCAAGGAACGCATCAATCCTAGTTTGTAGCTGACCAGTATCTTCTTCTGAGTAGTCGGTTACGATCTTCAAGTTGGGTAGGTTTGCTTGTTTCAGTATTTGGGAAACGCGCATAGCTTCGACGTTGTAACCGTGGCAATACTGTAATATGTATTGCACAACGCCATCTACTCGGTAGGTATTGATAATTTTCTCGATAGATTCCAGACGTTCGTTGTTGGGTGTGAAGCATGAACAATTGATTTTCATATAACGTTCGGCAAGCGCGTTTAACTGTTGTTCGATCGTTCTCGTTTGGTCATCGACTAGGTTTTCGAAGTATCGTGTGCCTGTGCATGTTTCGTCTATTACCACAGAGGCGTTCGATTTTTCAATGAGTGAGTGTACTTTCCAGTTACCCATGACTGAGGGACAACCAGAAATCATGATTCTTTTCGTGCCTTTTGGGAAAGGAGAGAAGCCCTCGTCGGCACGTTTTTCGAGTTCGTGGTTCAATTTGTTGAGGTATTCTGTAAACCGTACTGGCTCGTCATTGAGTGCTGCTTGCATAACGACGAGTGCGTCTAATCCGCTTATTGGTGGAGGATCGATTTTGCGCATTTCATTGAGCTTCTGCAAAGCGCGCCGTTTTTGGTTCATAATGGCAATCGTTTCGCTGAGACGTCTTGCTTCCACTTTCTTGCCGGTCAGCTCTTCAACTTTGTCCTTGAATTCCTCTATCGCTTTGAACCACAGGTCGAAATCCAACTTGCTTTTTTTCTGTGGAACTTCCATAACGTGAAAGTTGACGACATCCCAAGTTTTCTTCTTTGCATCACATGTCGTTTCGCCGACGCCGAGGTCTTTGATTGGACCATAAGGGCAGATTTTGCCAAGCGCAAGTCCCATCGTAGATTTGATCAGTGGGCAAATATCGCGTGGAAACATCTTCTCGCCATAGGGGATCGAGAATTGACTTCCTCCGCATAATGCTACCGGGATGGCATCAGCCGCCATAGCTATCTCATCAGGTACGTATATACAGAACGTACCAATGAATTTCTTACCGTTCTTTCTTGCCTCGATGAGTTCGGCGACCCGACCGCCGTGTGATTCATGAAGGACGTGATCGAAGTAATCAATGCCAGCGGGTCGGTTTTTCTGGGCGCCAACAGTTTGGTTGAAAGTCTTGTCTATTGAACGCAACAATTCCTTATGCAACTCCACATCCATTCCTAGTTCGTTCCACATTTGCTCGTGGTTGGTCATTTTCTCTCCCTTTCGCTCTCACGAAAAAATAGCTTACAGAAACATTGCCCATCATTTTGGACTTCATCGGCAAGGGGAGGGCAAGGACAGAGTATATCCTTTTTCGGATTAAGCGGATGGCTCTGCTTACATGGGCAGTAGTACTTTCCGAATTCATTGTGGTTCATTGTCATTAGACCGACTACTTTTTGAACCCTTTCTTGGTCAGGGTTTAGCATATAGCCATTCTTTTCCGCGATCTTCGTAATTCTAGCATGATTCTCGTTGTACTCTTGGGTACCTACTACCGAATCCCATTTATTAGCCATTACATAACCTCCTCTCTTAGACAACGTGCTTTCTTTTGAATACCATCGTGGCGTAATTAGACGTTGGATTGAATGGAGTTGTTAGATACTTATGAACGAGGTTGTGTGATCGGACTCGACCGAGCCCTGCTTGCGGGTGCTTCACTTCCATGCTCCTTCACAAAATCCTGCAAGCTTCCTATCCGTGAGTAATACAATGCTGTTGTTGTTTGTTTCTTGGACCTTTAATAGGGTAAGTTGGATACAACGGAGGTATGTTTCAGTTCGCACCCGACCGGGTAACGAGAGGGTGAACTTCATATCTTCCCTCCGTTATGGTACAAAATATGTAATCTCATGTATATAAAGGTATTCAACTTTTGCCAAATGTCAAGTGAATATTTGACTGAGAACTGTGAAGGCACGACTCCTCTTACTTCAAGAAGAGTGCTAGGGTCTTCTTATTGCGAAGCAAACAAATGGAATTCTGGTATTCTGGTAATTACCAGAATACCAGAATGGGAATGCATAATGCTACCAAGCGGTATGGCTATGGTTGCTATGGATAACGAAAAGGGCCAGTTGAGACCGGCCCTTTAAGGTTGACAGAAAAGCTGTGTCACTTGTATTCAAGGACACTTCTGATAGATTCTACTTGCACATGTGCTTTGGCGAATAGTTCCTCGATGCTCTTACGATCTGGCGCGTCCCAGCAACAGATCGCCTGACTGTTTTCTTCGTCGATATATGCTTTTTCCATGCAGAGATTGCTTCCTCCGGAAGCACTGATTACAGCCTTTCATGCAGCGGCTGTCTCATCTTTGGCCATTTTGGGTAAGGTGATAAGGTATTTAGGCATGATCACCTCCTATGTAAGTATACTGTCTATTCCTAGTATGTCAAGGACTAATCTGAAAGGGTTCTTATCGCGGATCAAAAGTTATAATGATATCCTTTCCTAGATTCGAAATTCTAAATACGAAATCCGAGACAATATCAAAGCACAAATTTCAAAATACAAAACAGTAGCCATTGGTGATATTGCGCCGTGATTCGCAAGTTTGCCAGGCAAATGCCGTTTTGGTCATTCGTACTTTCAGTTTTGACGTTGTTTAGCTTGTATGGTTTGGGATTTCGATACGGGGGTATCGTTATGGAATTAGTGTGACACGGCCGGCGTTTTCAGAAGTTATGCGGCCGATTATTGCGAAGTCTTTGTTATATTTCTGTTTAAATACGTTGATCTTGTCTTCGGGTAGGACGATGATCATTCCACCCGACGTTTCTGAACCAAATATAAGGTTGACAAGGTTAGAATCACTGTCACCCTTATCCACTCGGTTGCTGAATGAATTCAGATTCATGGTAATCCCCGGTTCAAAGATGCCTTCATCAAGAATCTCCACCGCGCCTTTGTGTACCGGAATTTTTGAGAGCGCTATTTCGATTCCTACCTTGCTTGCCTCGGCCATTTCTACTAAGTGTCCGAGCAACCCGTAACCCGTGACGTCGGTGGCAGCATGAGCTTCGGCGGCACGCATCGCGAGCGAGGCATCACGGTTCAAGGTGATCATCTCGCTGACCACGGGTTTCATATCAATGTTCTCATCTTTTCCCATGAGCATTGCCTGAATAATCGTGCCGATACCCACTCGTTTGGTCAGAATAAGGACATCGGCAGGACGAGCACCGGCATTGGTGATTATCTTATCAGGGTGTATATATCCCAGGACCGATAAGCCGTACATGATTTCCGGGGATGCAAATGTATGACCACCGATCGTTATGACCCCAGCTTCTCGGGACTTTTCCTGGCCACCCTTTAACATCTTCCCGAGCGTCTTGGGGTCACCCATGCCTGGGTAGCCGACAATGTTCAAGGCCAACTTGGGATCGCCGCCCATTGCATAGATGTCCGAGATGCAATTTGCCGCCGCAATCTTACCAAACGTGTACGCATCCTCGATCACCGGAGTGAGAATATCGATCGTCTTGACCAAGGCGAGCTCGTCGTTTAGCCGATATACTCCGGCATCATCGGCGGTGTTCGTGCCAACGAGGAGATTCGGGTCGTCACTCGGCGTCAAGTAAGCAAGAGCCTGCGCCAACTGCGCAGCTGAGAGCTTCGATGCTCAGCCCGCGCACTTAACCGTAGCCAGTATGCCTTTCTTCTTGTTTTCACTCATCCTGCAATTATACGCAAATGTTGCTACGTGTCAATCAAGGGGAGGTGTAAGCTATATTGTGGCTTGTTTCTTCTGCAATGATTGCGCTGAGATTATTAGGGCGAATCCAGAAATCAATGAAAGCGAAGCTCCAAGGAGCAGCGCAATTTGGAAGCCAAACCTCTGCCACAAGAATCCCATCAATAGATTTGCAGGCAGGAGTGTGATACCGACGACCGTATGAAACAAACCGAACACAGTGGCGCGGATTTCCGGATCGGTTAGGTCGGCAACGTATGCTCGTAGATTTCCCTCAGTGAATCCGTAGTACAGTCCGTATATAATAAATATGAACCAGATAATGAACGGACTCTGGTTGAGAGCGAAACCTGTATAGCATGCGGAAAAAATCAGGAAGCCTAGAAAGATGGTTTTCCTTCGGCCAACGCGATCAGATAACACCCCAGCAGGATATGCCCACAAGAAATACGAAAAGTTGAAGGTTAACCAGAGCAAGGGAATTACCGACGCTGATACGCCGATGTTCCTCGCTCTAAGGATCAAGAAAGCATCCGACGAGTTCCCGAGGGTGAAGACTATCATGATGATGAGGAAGATCTTCAAACGTTGGTCGACAGTTTTAAGAGAAAATCTAAAGACTCTCTTAGCCTCAGGCACGATTTCCCGTACCCCAAAGATTATCAATATAATCGCAACCAATCCAGGGATAAAGGCAAGGCCAAAGAGCAACCTGTAGTTCTGTTGGGAAAGACCTAGAATTATGAATGCTACCAATGGGCCGATTATTGCACCTAAGGTATCCATCGCACGGTGAAACCCGTATGTTCGCCCGAAGTAAACATCCATAGCCGATTCCGCAATTAACGCGTCACGCGGTGCAGTTCTTATTCCTTTGCCTACGCGGTCGGAAAATCTCACTAAGAGAATGTGCCAGCCCTGTGTGGCAAGAGCAAGGAGCGGTTTCACGGCCGTGCTTAGAGCGTAGCCAATGAAGATAAAAAACTTTCTCTTCCTGAAACGATCTGATATGTATCCTGAGAAGGTTTTAAGAATACTTGCCGTGGATTCGGCTATTGCCTCAATGAGACCGATGAAGAGTGGCTGAACTTTTAAGACATCTTTTAAGAAAATGGGTATTATTGGGTATGTCATCTCGGTAGAGAGGTCAGTGAACATACTGACCAGACCGAGACAGAGAATGTTCCTACCGAACCATTTCAGTCCGCGCCCAACGCTTTTTTGCCTTTTCACTAATCCACGATATACACAATTGCAGTGTCGACCTCGCCTTCAATGAAAGGCCAGTGTACCTGGCTCGTCCAGCCAGGATTCTGTAGGCTGTCGATGACAATTCTCACGAAACTGCCCTGATTCTTGTCGGTTCCGTACACGACACTGTCCATTTCAAAGAATCCGGGGAGAGAATCTTCGGTTCTCGTGACGGTTTCTCTCGGTGTACGTCTGTAGTCAGTTGGGTCTTCTGGATCAAGGTCCCAAATTCGTAGGGTTATTCCATTGACGCCGGTGACGCTGTCTGATGCCAGTATGATGTAGCCGTACAGATGGCAAAAAAGCGGTTCTTCTTCTTGAGTGCAGACCGATAGGACAACGATCAAACCAATTATGATGACCAATAGTTTTTTCATACACACCTCATTATTACTATAGATATTGTACTTGCAATGTCAAGACGTATAAGTATAATCTATGCGATATGAAGTACGACAAGAAAATCCTAGTGCTAGCCGTTCCGGTAGGTACCGGGCACATGAAGGCGGCTAAGGCGATTATGCAGGCGCTGCAAAAGATCGCCCCGACTTCGAGCGTGAGATTTGAGAATTGTTTTGATTGGGTTTATCCACTCTACGGTGAAGTGTACACAAGAGTGTATGATTTTGCCCAGAAGAAGGCGCTTGGGCTCATAAAATTCTTCTACGGCGGTTTTGGGGTCGAATCCGGTTCGTCTGAGCTAATGTACAAGTATCATAGAGCACTTGCCCACAGGTTTCAGGAGTTATTGAGGGAGTACCACCCTGACTACGTTCTTTGCACTCATTTCTCACCTGGATATTTTTCGGCATTGTATAAGAAGTACTTTGATTATAAGATTGGCATCGTCGTGACAGATTACTTTGTGCATCCACATTGGGTGAATAAGGAAATCGACCATTATTACATACCCCACGAGAGTTTAACCGCTCAGGTTGTGTCATATGGTGCGAAGAAGGAACAGGTGTTTCCATTCGGTATTCCTATTGGGCTTGAACTCGAAGCCGGCGTGGACAAAGCGGCAGCTCGGAGGCGATTCGGTTTGTCAAGAAACAGAATTTCGGTGACTATCATGGGCAGCAGGGTTTTTGGTGGAGAGTGGTTTGAAGTAACCCGAGAGTTGGTCGATTTTGATTATGACTTCTTGGTATTGTGTGGGGAGAACAAAGAGGCTGCCGGCAACATACGCAGGCTCCGAGGCAAATCCAAGTTGCAGGTGTTGGGTATGGTGGAACGTATACACGAACTAATAGGAACTACCGACATCTTAATCACGAAAGCAGGAGGAATTACGAGTACCGAGGCTGCACAAGCAGCGCCGGTATTGCTTTTCGCAAATTCGATTGTTGGTTTGGAAGATAAGAACGAAGACTTCTTCATCGGCCACGGAGCTGCGCTTAGAATTACCAAGGACGACGCACGTCAAGTGATGGCTGAGCTTCTGGCGAGCCCGAAGAGAATGGTTGAGATGCGTAAGAACCTGGGACACATTAGTAAGACGAAAACCGCCATCAACATCGCAAGAACAATAATGGGGACAGGCTAGTTTTTCAAATGTTAAAAGGTTAGAACGAGCTCATGCCCCGAGTTGCAAGAGGATTAGTAGATGGTTTCACATATCATATACTCAATCGTGGTAATGGACGACAGGTAGTGTTTCACAAGGACAAAGACTATGCTATCTTCGTTTCTTTGATGGAGGAAGCCACGGATCGAATACCCCTGTCCGTGTATGCATATTGTCTAATGCCAAATCATTTTCACTTAGTCGTTATGCCACTAAGAGCGGATAACTTGAGTAGATGGATGCAGTGGTTTATGACAAGTCATGTCCGACGTTATCATCGACATTATGGTACAAGCGGCCACGTGTGGCAAGGGCGATTCAAGAGTTTTATCGTTAAACAAGATAATCACCTGCTGACTCTGCTCAAGTACGTTGAGGGTAACCCTGTAAGGGCGGGACTCGCAACTTCAGCTAGAGATTGGCAATGGTCGTCTCACAGGACGAGAATTGGTGAAACACGGTCAATGTTGGTGAGCGACTTGCCATTAGAATTGCCGGAAGACTGGGGAAGGCTTGTCGATGAACCAATACCTGGTGAGGAGTTGGATCAGTTGAGGAACTGCGTGCGTCGTCAGGCTCCCTATGGTGATTCAGATTGGCAGGCTGAAATTTGCGTGGAGTATGATTTGGAATCCACGATTAGGCCGATAGGCAGGCCATTGAAAAAGTAGCCTGTCCCTTTTTATGGAACGTGATAAGTTTACCGAATTAGTAAGAGAAGCGCTCGACAGTCTGCCATCTATTTTTCGCAAAAAACTCAAGAATATTCAGGTTGTGGTTGAGGATGAGCCCGTTGCTCAAAATTCGCTTTTGGGTTTGTACCAAGGCGTGCCTTTCAAACATCGTGGCATCTGGTACGGGAATGTGCTACCCGACAGAATTACCCTCTTTAAGAAGAACATCGAGCGTGTAAGCCGTACTGAAGATGAGATAAAGGATTGGATTGACAAAGTGCTCATTCATGAAATAGGCCACTATTTCGGCTTTAGCGAAGCGGATTTACACAGGTTGGATAAGCACTAAATACACGTTTTTCGAACTTTTTCGCCTCCCGATACGTTATTATCATAGGAGGTAACATGCAAAGAAACGTCTGTTTTTTCATCATCATCCTTAATATTATTGCGGGCGGTTGCGCGCCTGGCTACGTAGAACATCTTGTGACCAATCAAGGTGCGGTTATTGAATTAGACGGCGCGCGCTTTGAGATACCTGCGAACAGCGTCGCCGAATCCACCCTGATACGGATCGAAAAGCTCGGCAAGGCGAAGCGAACCTATGCTCAAGGTTTTTCCTTGTTGGGGAATTCTTACGTAATTGAACCGGAGACGCTTGTGTTTCTGTATCCGATGCAAATTGTACTTCCTGCAAAGAGTAAGAGTGCCAATCTTGGCGCGAAGATCGGGCGGGGATTTGTGCCCTTGGTTGATGCTGATATCAAAGGTGAGACGCTGACTGTAAGAGTATGGCATGGTGGTGAGTATTATCTAATCGAGAATCCCAAAGAGTATGGGATCATAGAACACACGAAAACAAAAGAAGGTTTGCTACTAGTAAGCGACATCTATATCAGTGACTACGTTAGGGATTTCAAGGACGTACTAAGACGGAGCGGATATGATTTGCCGGTCTGGCTTTTCGTTAATCAGCCGGATTTATCGATTGAGGATAATGTGCGTCTATTGCATGAGGGTCTCCGTAACCTGCACAGTGAATATGGCGATTTTCGTTTAGATGTGGTCAGTTTTGGCGTTGGTGGTCTGGTCACGCATCGTTACCTGACCGATTCTGCATATTATCAGAGAGACATTTCATCTGCCGTACTTGCGATCGGTACGCCGTTTCTTGGGACAGGTCTTGCGTATTGGAATATTGCTATGATTGGCAAGAGTCCCCTTCGCTTTTTCTTTATTGATGGCATGGGTAGTAATGCTGATGACGTGGCTTGCGGGTCAGAATTCATTTCTCTAATTCAAGAGAAACGACGCATACCAGGACACCACTACTATGATGATCCTACGGAAAACAAGAATTTTGCGTCTTTGTACGGCTTGAAAGTCGTTGATGGAAGCACAGTCTTGGAGGAAAAATCGGGTGATGGTTTGGTATTCACGGGATCAGCCAGGCTGACGGCTATTGAACCATCAGTGTTTGAATTGGATCATTTCGAGCTTTTTGAAAGTCCAAGTGTCCATAAGGTTATTGCTGAATTCGTTAAACTGTATCGTAGTTTCAACTGGCCCATGCTTTTTTCGGCAGTCTGGGAAGGCCGCGAATCCATCACAGTGGTTAACAGCACATGGGAGAGAGAAACAAAGCTACATTTGCGCAATGATAGAGATTTTGATGTCTTGATGGAATATAATAGGAATATGCTGAATTCAGCTCCGCAGAGCGCTATTCTCATAACCAACGGTGACTATGATACTTATCCGGCCTGGTATTTGCAGGAAAAGGGTGTTCGCCAGGATGTTATCATTGTAAACCGGAGCCTTCTGAACATAAAGGACTATGCCCGTTACTTGAAACGAATGGGATTGCCTCTTACCACGTCTGACAAAGAGTTAGAGAGAATGCAGCACAAGAAGGGTGATGGTAGAAAGATCACCATCTCCGACCAGTTGATGCAGGTCATTTTAAAACAAAAGACCAGGCCTGTCGTTTTTTCGACGACGGTGTACCAACCAGAGCAATACGGATATCCGCTGAAACTTTCGGGCTTGGTCTATGAAATTAGCGAATCAGATATCGATATCGCACGCACCAGGCAACTGTTGTTCGAAGAATTCGAGTTTGAGCGACTACTGTCCAGCCCAGTCGATTCTATTAATGCCAATCTACAGAATATGATATTGAATTATGCCGCCATAGCATTTCAGCTCGCTGCTACCTTGGAAGATTCGGGTGAGTACTCAGAAGCGATTGAAGTGTTGGAATTCGCACGTCGGTTTGGGATAAAGCCAATGTTCTACTATAACGAAGCAAGAATCTACTTCAAAATGGGTATGAATGACAAGGCTAACGAGATACTCCAAAGGTTACTGCAAATTGAAGCGACAGATGTAACGTTAGTAAAAGAAGTTGCTAAGATGTATTATGATAATGGCATGAGAGAGAAGGCGGTTATGCTATTAGCTGTTCTGTCGAGAGATAATCCAAAAGATAAGGAGCTGATAGATCTGATAAGGAAATACAGAGGGGAATGATCGATTACTCCAGCACAGACCTTTTTACGTTATATAAGTGGTTCAAAGAAGGTGATGAAAGGGCCTTCGAAACTCTGTACAACCGATTGAGCAGTGGTTTGTTTAACTACTGTATTCGGCTACTGGGTGACTGGTATCATGCCGAGGACGTCTTGGTAGAAACGTTCACAAAACTGGCCAATTCAAACCTTGACGAGCGTGGGAATCTCAAGGCATGGCTGTACCGCGTCGCTACAAATGCTTGTTACACCCTTTTCAGAAAGAGTAAGGTGGAACTGAAATCTTTTGAGCAACAATTACAGACGATTAAGCAGAATCCTGGTTTTGATTTCACAGAGGAATTAAGGGTTCAGAGATTACTCGGTGAGTTGCCTGAGTATCAGAGAATTGTCATCGTACTCAAGTTCTATGAGCGGATGGCGTACCAGGACATTGCTGATGTTCTGTGCTGTCCACTGGGAACAGTAAAATCGAGAATGCATCAAGGATTGAAAAAATTGAGGGAAATAATAAAGGACGAACAATGAAGTGTAATGAAATAGAAAACTTACAACTTGATTATGTTCTTGAAGAGCTTACTCCTGAACTTAAAATACAGGTAAACGAACATCTTGCGATATGTGAAAAATGTAGTAACGAGGTAAAGCAAACAGAAGCGCTGATCAAAGGTTTCAAGGATTCGGAGAGATTCAATCCTGCATCCAATGTCTACGGACGGATTTCCAGACAGATTAGTGTGCCGGAACCCAAGCGCGTTAGGTTCTTAGGAATGCCGAGGAGTGTTGTGTTTGCTTTTGCTGCTTTCGTACTCGGTATTGTTATTACACGATCAACAGATACGATAATAATGAACATCAGAGCACCGTCGCGGACAGAAGTCAGGCAGGAGACGCCGCGTAAGACACCCTTTTCGGATACGGTCGAGTTCTACTCGGTGCCTGCGAAGAATCTTGCTAGACTATAGGGCAGCCGCGTTGCGTGTCCTAAATACCGAGCTCTTTTTTGGCTGAATTACTCAGGGCTCTGGCGATATCTGGTTTTCTGATTATTGCCAACAATCGGCGCCCAATGTCCGAATTGTGGTTTTTTATGCGTTCAGTCAGTTTTTTCACTTCGGCATAGCTTGGTTCGCTCAACTTCAGTTGTTTCTGAATCTCAGCTATTTCTTCAACAATGAGCTCCTTTGTGTCCGGATTTATCTCATTCGATTTGCTTGTTTCGTGGATCAAATGCTGGAGTTCGTCAAATATCTCGGTAGAGATTGATGTCTCTGTGGATTGAGCTGGGAATACTATGTCCAGCTGGATTTCGTCTTCAACCAGATCAATTCCTTTTGGAGTGATGCGTGCTCCGACAAATAGGCTACCCTCTAAAGGCTTTTGAAGTTCTAGTAATCCCTTTTCTTCGAGGTAAATAACATTGAATTGCAATTCTTTTTGACCAATGTTCAATGTTTCCTTGAGTTCATTTGATGTCATGCGGTTGTACGGGTGTTCTTTGAAGCATTCATACAGCATGCGAAGAATCTCCCGGCGAATCTCTGTGTTCGTCATGGAAAATTGTACGCATAACTTATCCTCAGTCAATATTCTAGAGAATACTCAACAACGTCATACGCTAAGCAGTAACCGAACCCGCTTGCCAAAGACCAAACACTAAATTCGAAGCACGAGATACCAAACAATATCTAAATTCAAATCACAAATGGCTAAAATGGCATCTAGAAATTCGGCCCAACGTGTTTTTCGCTACGCGTACAAATGCGAGCAACGTTAGGGTACAAATGCTTGACTTTCAGGCTTTTTGATGTATCATTCTAACATGGAAGAACGCTTGAAAAAACTCGAAAAATTGAAGGAAATCGGTGTTGATCCCTATCCACATAGTTTTCATCGCACGCACACCTTCCGGCAAGTAAAAGAAAATTTTGAAACTCTGAGTAAAAGCGAGGAGACGGTTAGCACTTGCGGCCGACTGATGACGGTACGTGGCCACGGCAAGACGGTCTTCGCGACCCTCAGCGATGAGTCTGGCAAAATGCAAGTGTATCTCAGGAAAGACAGGCTCGGTGAAAAATTTGAGCAGTTCCAGTACTATGATGTCGGTGATTTCGTTGGCGTGAAGGGTGCGATTTTCAGAACGAAGACAGAGGAAATTACTGTACTCGTTGATGATTATGTGCTGCTATCCAAATCCCTGCGTCCCTTGCCAGAGAAGTGGCATGGTTTGCGCGACGTCGAAATCAGATACCGGAAGCGTTATCTTGATTTGATTGCGAATGCCGAAGTGCGTACGATATTCAGGAGGAGAACACGGTTGATAAGCCTTATGCGCAGATTCTTGGACGAGGGGGGTTTCATAGAAGTGGAGACCCCTGTACTCCAGCCTATATATGGTGGCGCTGCGGCGAATCCTTTTAAAACATACTATAACGCACTCGAACAGGATATGTTTCTAAGAATCGCTGATGAATTGTATTTGAAAAGATTGATTGTTGGAGGTTATGAGAGAGTTTATGAGGTGTGCAGGGATTTTCGTAATGAAGGTATCGATCGGATGCACAATCCAGAATTCACAATGCTTGAGTTATATCAAGCTTATGCTGATTACACCGACATAATGGAATTGGTTGAGCTGATGATTGAATATCTGCTTGCGGAAACAGGCAATAGGAAGAATATTAGGTTTTTGGACAGCGTCATCGATTTCAGCCTGCCATTCAGGCGAATAAAATACGTTGAAAGTCTGACCGAAGAGCTCGGGCTTGACGTTCTTGCGGCCAAGGAAGATGAACTCGACGAACAGTGCGAGCGTCGTGGCATTGATTACAAGAAGCTATCAGTGGGTTCAAAGATTGACAGGCTTTTTGGTGAGACTGTGCAGAAGAAGCTTGTTGAACCTACATTCGTCGTTGATTATCCGAAGATTATTTCACCACTTGCCAAAACGCATCGTGATGACGACTTATTGGTCGAGCGGTTTGAATTGTTTATATTTGGCGTTGAAATCGCCAACGCCTTTTCGGAATTAAATGACCCAGTTGAACAACGCGAGCGTTTCGAAGCTCAGTTAGCGCATCGAGAACAAGGAATTGGCCAAATCGATGAAGATTTCATACAAGCTTTAGAGCACGGAATGCCCCCAACCGGGGGAATAGGCGTTGGAATCGACCGGCTGTGTATGGTGCTTCTTAACCAACCCTCGATCCGTGACGTCATCCTATTCCCGCAATTGCGGAGAGAATCCTAGGAACAGATCCTTTGATCGCCCTTAATCGCCTTCTTCTGCCTTCTTCCGCCCTTCTGAGCCTTTTAAGTAAATGAATACGGAATTTTTCATTGCCCGCCGCTACATGCTTTCTCGCCACAGAAAGTTTCTCTCCATGTCCACCGCAATTGCAATCGGAGGTGTCTTTGTGGGTGTCGCGGCGTTATTGATCACCCTCTCTATGATGAACGGCTTCCAAAATGAACTACGCAGAAGGATTCTTGGCGGTACTCCACACATCATTGTGCGGAAATACTTTAACGAACCGATTCATGATTACCAGAATGTTAAAGTAAAGCTCGAACCTTACAAATTTGTGCGAGCTTCTGCACCATTTGTGATTCAAAAGTCAGTCATCAAATACAAGAGGCAACTTGACGGTGTTGTCATAAAGGGGGTTGATGACGAATTGGAAAAGAACATAACCGAGATAGGCCAGAAGATGATCAGCGGGGTTTTTGAATTGGCTGGCGGTTGTGTGATCGGCGTTGAGCTCGCTCATAACTTAGGCGTTGCGGTTGGCGATTCCGTAGTGATCGCTCTTCCATTTGGCGAGCAGTTGGGACTAGTTCCCCGTGCGAAAAAAGTCGTGCTGCGCGGGATCTTCGATTTTGGATATTACGACTATAATGCTACGATTGTCTATATGGATTTAAAGGATGTCCAAGCGCTGTTTGAAATGGGGGAGAGCATAAGTGGTGTTGAGGTAAGAATCGAAGACATATACAAAGCCCCCCAACACGCGCGCAAGATAGAAGATGATTTAGGTTATCCGTACCGTGCTCAAGATTGGATTGAATCGAATCGTTCTGTATTCGCTGCTTTGAAGATGGAAAAGATCATAACCTTCATTGTACTTGTTTTGATCATTATCGTTGCCGGTTTCAATATTATTGGAACACTGATTAACATGGTTAAGAAGAAGACGAAAGAAATAGGCATCATGCGTTCCTACGGGTTTACCGCGCCAAAGATTATGAAGATTTTCATCTATCACGGCAGTATCATCGGGGTGATTGGTACGGTACTGGGACTTGCGTTCGCCTTCCTGGCTTGTCTGCTTCTCGACAGGTACCAAGTGACGCTTCCGGGTGATATTTATTTCATTGAAACGTTACCAGTAGAAATGGAGATTAATGATTTTGTAATAACTGCAATTGCTGCAATTTTGATTAGCTTTTTATCCACAATCTATCCAGCAAAAAGAGCGACCGGGCTCACTACCGTGGAGGCATTGCGTAATGAATAATGTAATTCTGCAAGCTTCGACCGTGAGTAAGACGTATTTCCTGGAGAACGAAACGATCGAAGTATTGCAGGGTGTTAATCTGCTTGTAAGCAAGGGTAGTTTTGTGGTCATTTTGGGACCTTCTGGGAGCGGTAAATCTACTCTGCTGAATATACTCAGCAGCCTAGACCGGCCGACCGATGGCAAAGTCGTTTTTGATTCCGTAGATGTATTTTCTCACGATGATACTAGATTATCAGAGATCAGAAACAAGAAAATGGGCTTTGTATTTCAGTTTCATCACCTGTTGGCCGAGTTCACGTGTTTAGAGAACGTTGCCTTGCCGGCGTTGGTTAACGGGAGCGCGCAGAACAAAGCATACCGTAGGGCGCAAGATTTGCTGGATAAGTTTGATATCGGAGACAAGAAAAATCGACTACCTCTTGAGATATCCGGGGGTGAGCGTCAGCGAGTGGCGATAGCCCGTGCAATGATCAATGATCCGTTGATAATCTTTGCCGATGAGCCGACCGGCAATCTCGACGAGGAAAACACAAATAAACTGCTAGATGTGTTTGGTAGTCTAAAGAGTGAAGGCAGGACGATAATTTTGGTCACTCATTCGGTGGATATTTCGAAATTTGGCAGTCATGTTTACAAGCTGAAGGAAAGAGAATTACATGCTTTGTGATGATTGCAAGAACAAGCCAGCGGCGATCTTCTTTAAGGAGGTTTTGCCGGACAAAACTATCGAGCTACATTTGTGCGAGGATTGTGCGTCTAAACGGGGCCTTCTTGTTACTAAAAAACTGACACCACTAGAAATATTGCAGAAATTGCTCAAGCAAACGAGCGCACAGGATGAAAAAGTAATATGCCCGCGATGCTACATGTCGCTCGCCGAGTTCAAAAGAGTAGGAAGATTTGGATGCAGTGAGTGCGTGACAACGTTTGACGAAAATATTAGACATTTAATCAAGCAGATCCACCAGAATGACCGACACATAGGTAGAAAATCAACCAAGGGAACCAAAAAAGGATTTGAGGTATATAAGTTGCGCGAAGAACTAAAGAAAGCACTGGAGAGAGAAGCGTATGAAGATGCGGCTAAAATCAGAGACAAACTGAGAGATTATGGCGTCGAAGATGCTTGATAACATTCGATGGCTCATACCTAACACCGGGGATACCTTGCCCTGCGGTGAGGAGATGGAGATTATCGTGTCATCACGGATTAGAGTTGCCCGCAACGTCGATTCAATACCGTTTGAAATAAAAATGAAACAAGCCGATGCAGAATCGCTTATTGCTCTCGTGAAAGCAATCATTGGCGGCAAAGTCGATGGCACATTCTTGGACTTGACGAAAATGAAGCCACTCGAGAAAGAGTCACTCTTAGAATGCCATCTCGTTTCTCCCGGCTTCATAAAGAAGGAAAAGCCCTCTGGCGTATTCATTAATAGGGGTGGCAACGTTTCCATCATGGTTAACGAAGAGGACCATCTGCGCTTCCAGGGTATTGGATGTGGTCTGAATCTCGTTAATCTTTCCAGCGAAGTATTTGGAATCGAAGAATATGTCGGTGACAATGTTGGCTACGCCTTTGACGAGGACTATGGTTATTTGACTTCCTGTCCTACGAATATGGGCACCGGCATGAGGGCTTCGGTGTTCATGCATCTGCCAGGATTAGTCTTCACAAACGAGGTCGAAAAAGTCCTGAAGGGCGCACTACAGATCGGTATGACCGTAAGAGGTATTTACGGAGAAGGAAGTGAAATAAGAGGCAGTCTTTTTCAAATAAGCAATCAACACACCCTCGGTTTTAAGGAAGAAGATCTCCTGGAACGGATTTGCAAGTTGGCTAAGATGATCATCGATATCGAGAGGAAGGCACGCGATGTTATCCTGACGAAAGCACGTAACGAGTTTGAAGACAAGATTTTCCGTAGTCTTGCGATACTGAAAGCAGCGCGAACGATCAGCAGCGGTGAGGTATTGAATTTACTTTCTGCCTTGAGGTTCGGCGTGGGGGTTGATATTGTTAAGGATATTACACTTGAGACTCTGAACGAAATAATGATTGTTTCAAGGCCAGCAAATATTCAGCTGTTTTTTGGTGAATTCTTAGAGGAACAAGAACGGGACATCAAACGGGCCGAGTATATAAGAAAAAGAATCGGTGCAGAGTAGTAACAACACACCCATAGGTTTTCAAACGACGATCAACGTGTAACAAAAGGATTGTGCAATGCCCAATATAAAACGGCCAAAGAAACCGGCTACTGCGCGCAAGATAAATGCCGCGGCATCAAATGAGAACGATGAAATAGTCTTTCTCGGCACTGGTGGAGCGCGTTATGTCTTTGCCAAGCAGCTGAGAGCGACCGGCGGAATGTTGTTTCGAATCGGAGGTAGGAATGTGCTCGTTGACCCAGGACCGGAATCGCTTTACCGTCTCTTAACCTATTTGCCAAAATTCAATCCGGAGAAAATCGATGCCATCGTACTGACGCACAAGCACATTGACCACAGTGCGGATATCAATGTATATCTCGACGTAATCACGCGGGGCGGCTTCAACAAACACGGGATGATACTCGCACCGCAGGATGCCTATGGTGAGGACGGGGTCATCTACAACTACCTCTTGGAGTTTTTGAAAAAGCGAGTGGTCATCAAGGAGAAATCTACGTTCGAGATCGATGGCCTGCGGTTTACATTTCCAATTAGACATGAACACCGGGTGGAGACTTACGGTTTTAAGTTGGCGTATGCTGGTCACACGATTTCTTACATCACAGACACAAAATTCTTCGATGGTCTCATCCAAGCATACAAGGCGGATATTGTCATCATGAATCTTATAAAGTTGGGACCATCAGAGATCGACCATCTTTCAATTGATGATTGTGAAGCGATCATCATGGGCACAAACCCTAGGGTGGCCATAATCACGCATTTTGGCATGACAATGATCAGAAAGGGTCCGTGGAATGTTGCCCGTCAGCTTAAGGAAAAGACCGGCGTGACAGTCCTGGCTGCGGAGGATGGCAAACACTACACCATTGAGAAGTTGTTGTCCTATGGTCGTTGAATAGGATGGTGCATGATATCGCACGGGATTTGGCTTCAAAACTTTATTCTAATGCCGACGAGAGGCATTCGGGGCAACTGGTATATTGCTTTGCGTAGCGTGTAGTCTCCGTTGTAGAGATAACCCTGGATATTCTTATGGTTCGTGATGTTTAGTAGGGTCACATATAATTCACCCTGCATCCCCCACAGTGAAAACTCCTTTTCAACGTGGACGTCGATCCGCTGGTAGTAAGGGAGGCGTTCTTTCGTTGGTGAATATATAGGCATCCATTGATCATGGCCTTCGCGGCCGATAACCGGACGGTAGGCCAAGCCACTGGATACCTGCAGTTTGATGCCCACCTCGAATCCAGCTGGTAGGCGGTTTCCCAAGAATGCGTTCAGTATATGTGGCCTATGTACGTCGCTTGTTACCACGGTTGAATCATATGGTGATGTCCTTTTTGAAAGTGAGTAAGCATAGGATATCATTCCGTATAATCTGCCAACGCGGTATTTTCTTAACGAAAACTCAATGCCTGAGGCGGTGCCCGTGCCGTCATTGAAAAAGAGGTCGGTTGGATATCCTCTGATGAGATTTTCGTATTCCTTTTTGTAGTATTCTATCTTCCCCAACAATCCAGGTATTATCAGATGCTCAACACCGATGTTCAGTGATTTTGCCTTTAGTGGTTCATACTCTTGCACTTGGTATTCAAGCGGTGGTGTCTGATAGTGATGTCCGTACGCAAAAAACAGGTTCGGTCTTTTTTTGTGAACGAGTTTGATGCGTGGTGAGAACACTGGGTCTTTGATAGCTGGAAGCCAATCAATTCGTTCGCCGACTTCACAGTTGAGTAGATCGAGTATTGAGAAACGTTGAGTAGCATAGAGAAAACTGTAGTAGTCACTGGTGTCGCCTTCTAGTGAATAATTGATTGAGCCTATCTTATAAAAAATATCTTCGATGCGTGGACCTGTGTGCATCAATTCATATCGACCAATGCCGCCACCAATTGTCAGGGTAACGAAGCCGGGTGAATATTCCATGTGGAGGTAAGTGCCGTACTTCTGCACGTCGTACTCTTCGGTTGCCGTTTCAGAACTACCTGTTCCGGTAGGTACTTCTCCGTGCAAATATCGGTCCATGTTACTGTAAAAGACGTATGTTTGCAGGCTTAACTGTTCTGAAGCATTTATGTCATAGTCCAACCAGAATGTATTGCTCACGCCGTTCATTTGCAGCTCTACGGTCTCTTCCGCAAAAGATGCTTGGATATCAGTGCCTTCTTTGCTGTGCAGCCCGTTGAGGGAGAAGTTACCATATTTCGTTCCAATGCTGACCTTCGCCTGTAAATCGAAGAAATACGGTAGCAGAACACCTTCCACGATTCCCAGTTCCCGTAAGAGAACATCCAGGTAGTTTCTCTTTGCAGAGAGCGCCACGGATAGATTTTTTGTTAAGGGTTTGCTGCAGAAAAAGTTTGCTTCGATAGGGTCAATGCTGACAACGCCGTTTTGTCTGGTGTCTGCTTGTCTTGAATTCACGAGCAGCACAGATGAAACCGCATCTCCATAACGGACAGGTACTGTGCCGATGTGGAACTCGAAGTCCTCTATGAGATCAACGTTGAATGCTGACCCTATACCGAAATAGTGGTATGGTGATAGGATTTCGACATGGTCGAATAGTACTTTGTTTTCATAAAGCTCACCGCCCCGCACGTAAAAGAGGCCTAAGTAGTCGCTTGCCGCACTGACCCCGGGGATCATCTGGATTGCGCGAAAGACATCTTTCTCCGCACCGGGGATCACCTCCATCTCTTCTTTCGTGAATGTTCTTTTGCCTGGTGCTACGATTCTTTCGGCTTTGGTTTCAACCTGTTCGACATCGATCGGTGTCGAACTTAAGCCCACCTGAATTTTGATTGTGTCGGGCTGTTGGATTACCACGGTTAGTGTTTCATCCTTGTATCCAATGTGGCTGATAATCAGACCATATGTGTGCAGAGGTAGGTCAGGAATAGCAAATGTACCCTGGGGGTTGCAGAGGTGTATTTGGTCCGTCTCTACGATAAGCACATGCGCCTGAAGCGGGTCTTTTGTATCGATGTCGTAGACATCACCCGATAATATAGTGGAAACAACACAGAGCAGTAGAAGACTCATTGGTCAACCTGTTTGATTTCGATTATTTTCAGAGAAGGCGTGAAAGTCGGCGCCAAGACGTAGATGTAATTATCTTTAATAATACCATACTCCGGTTGAGCGTCGATGGAAATGGTCTCACTAATGCTTGGTGCTGCCGGGTATTCGAGACTGAGCAAGAAGATATAAGATGAGCCAGTCAGAGCAAGTCCGTAGCTGGTAGTAGCATACATATCTCTAAAGACTCCTGGGCAGCAGATTTCCGATGTGATAGCTAGTTCGTTATTATCCTGCATGCGATAGGTTATCAATCCAGGGATGTCTGCAACGATTGAAAGATATATGTAGTCATCTCTCACAGTGAACGATCTATATATTAAGGAATCATTGTATGGTAATACGTAGACAGCACTTGGGGAGATTGGATCTGTGACATCTATAATGTGAAATTCATTGGTATTAAGTAATATATAGAGGAGGTTGGAATGAACCTCCATGTGTATGATAACCCCATTGAAGGAAATGTTGCTCACCAAGATTGGGTTGGATTTATCTGCAATGTTGACTATGTCAACGACATTAATATATGCTCCGGTTACAACGTACGCATGTTCGCCGGATACTCTAATTTTGCGTGCATGATCCAAATTTAGCGAGGCGACTATATGTGGTTGTTCATAGTTCCGATCGACGATCTCCAATCCTAAGATTCCACAAGCAAGGAAAGCATATGCACCGGCTATGTCAAAGTCACTGATGTAATACGAAGCCTGGTACACGTTTAAGAGGAATATCGAATCAACGTGTGTGAAGTCGTGAATCTGCATCGAATCGTTACTGACAAGGTAACCAATATTACCGCTAAAAAGCAACTTCGTGCCGCCGTATTCGTATGACTGCACGTGTTCGAGATATATTCCATTGATGTCTTCGTAGGGTGATTCGAATTCGAAATCAAAACAGGACGTGAGTGTTAGGCTTATGATTGCTAAAGCCATGATTATGTGTAATGCCGGCAATTTAAGTTGGGTTGTTCGATGAGGCACCTATGATTCTATCCCCCGACACTGCAGAAGTCAAGGTCTGCAGGATAACCGCGTCTGTGTCAACTAATTTCCCTCGGCTTTGCTCGGGACGAGCCGAATTCCTCGCAATGAAGTACACGAGGTTGAAAATTGCAGAGGGTCAGATCAAAACGCGAATTTGTACTCGATGTTGTGTTTATCGCCGATTCTTGCTATTTTTTCTCTGAGGTGTACTCTGTATATCTTTTGGTTGTTGTAATAATAGTCGTAGTGCTTTATTGCTTCCGGAAAGTGGATTTTGATTAGACGCCGCACATTATGCCAGACCCTTGGGTACGGATTTAAGGTGTCGAACATCACATATTGTGCGCCAGCGCGTCTCGATGCCCTGAAGATGCCATCAAGAACTTCGCTGGAGTCAGACAAATGGGGGAGAACCGGTGCCACAAATACGCTTGTGGCAATGCCTCGCTGTGACAGTGTGCGTAGTGCCAGGAATCTTCTGTCAGCAGAGGGCGTTTTTGGCTCAAATACCCTTTTCACGCTTTGATTGAGGGTTGTTATGGTAAAACTCACCTTGACTTTGTGAAGCTTTTCTAATACATCGATATCCCGCACAACGATAGGTGATTTAGTCAGAATTGACAACTTGTGGCGGTAATTCAACAATATTTCAAGACATTTCCTTGTTATTTGATACTTTAGTTCAAGTGGCTGATACGGATCGCACACTGTACTGAGGGAGATACGGCTCTGTCTTTTCAGCCGTTGTAGCTGTCTTGCGAGTACGGCAGGTGCGTTCGTTTTTACATCAACGAATTCCCCCCAGGGTTCAGTATGACCAGTGAATCTCTTCATAAAGACCGCGTAACAATACTGACATTTGTGTGCACAGCCGCAATAGGGGTTTATTGAGTAATCGATGACTGAAACACCCGATTTGTTCAGTATTGATTTACATTTCACTTCGTTGATAAGCATACGCCTTCGCCACGCGTCCATTATAGGGAAACGTTGAGCGAAGTCAACATTTGCATCGTTGCCATAGGACGAACTTCGAATGACCGGCGGCGAAAAAAATTCGAAAATCTAGGCACGAAACCCGAAATTCCAAAAATATGCACATCTCTGATTTGCCTACATTTACGAGTATCCTCGCAATGCGGGACGATGTCGAAGCTCCAAATTTCAAAGTCCAGAACACATGTTTTTGAAATTGGCATCTTGTGATTTGAATTTGTTTAGAATTTCGTGCTTAGAGATTAGTATTTGACGATTGACAAATCTTCTCAAGTGGGTATAATCTTAGAAATGAGTCATCAGGGGGCCTGTAGCTCAGTTGGTTAGAGCAGCTGACTCATAATCAGCGGGTCGCGGGTTCAAATCCTGCCGGGCCCATAAGCAATTGATTGGTTTATATGAGGTGCACTTAGACTGGTAAGATGTTCATGACTTTTGAATTACAGGGTGTTTAGATATTAGCGTGTATTTAACTAGAATCCCCAAAATAAAAACATACAAGACATCATGAAATGGACTGTTCATCCTGCCAAGCGTAATTTGACCAAAACAATCCTTAGTGCCATCTTCATCGTTGCGTTTCTCGTTTTCGTGGGAATTTTCTATGGTGTATTTTGGAGCCTATTTGGGCTCGTTGTATTGTTGGTGTCTTTGCATTCGTATTTTTTTCCCACATCCTATGAAGCCGGTAAAGACGAAATAGTCATAAAGAGCATACTCATGACTCAGAAGAGAGGGCTCCGGGAGTTCAGACAGGTCTATGTGGGCAAGAACGGAGTTCTGCTCAGTCCTTTTCGACGCAAGACTTTCTTGAACCGATTCCGTGGAGTCTTTTTGTTGCTTCCCGAAGAGCGAGAAGAAGTGTTGGCATTTCTACGTGCGCGAGTTGAAGGAAGTGATGACGATGGGGATGATGGACAGTCTCTAAACCAAGTTAAAGATATAGGTGAGATTGGTGGAGCTGACTGAGATGTCAGTACTCGGGGCGGATAAGATGCTCGTTGAGAAATATGCCAGTGCTTTTTCAATCCCTCGCGAGCTCGCGCAGATTATTGCCCGACGGTATCCCGAGTATAGCGGCGCGCAAAGATTTCTGTTTCCAGATGTGAATCAATTATGTGACCCAAGTTTGATGCCTGACATCGATACCGCAGCCAACGAGATTATCGGTGCCGTGAATAAGGGCGAAGGGATACTGATTTACACACACGACGATGTAGACGGTTATACCTCTGCGGCGGTGGTATACAAAGCTTTGGATGACGTAACGCGTGGCAGTGATCATGTACATGTCTACCCGATTATCCGTGAACAGGACGGCTACATCTTGAATCCGCAGGTGCTAAAATCCTACCGGGATAGGGGAGTGCGACTGCTGTTGACCGTTGATTTCGGGATCAGCAATGAAGAGAACTTCCGCATTGCCCAACAGGCAGGACTCAAGGCCGTTATCTGTGATCATCATGAAACTGCACTCACGAGTTTCCCGGCTGCGGCAGTGAACCCGAAAAGGCCAGATTCACGCTATCCCTTTCGCGAGCTGGCCGGTGTCGGAGTTGCCTTCAAGTTAGCACAGTTCCTATATGAAAGGTTTTTCGGCATTAATGCCAACGAATTCTACAGTCTGAGGAAGGCGTTTTTCCCGATCGTCTGCATCGGTACTTTCTCAGATCGTGTTGTGTTGCGCGAGGAAAACAGAGTGTTCTGCACGCACGGCATGCGGTTGATGAACGAGATAGAGGAACCGTGGATGACGTGCCTTAAACGAAATGGTCAGGTTGATGTCAATCGATTACTGAAAGAAGTCATACCCACAATCGGTTCCGCCGCCTATATTGATCCTAAACTGGGGGTGGAATTCTTTATTGAGAACAACCTGGATAAGGTCGCGGAATGCTATGACAAGCTTCGGGAAACCGACGAAAAGCGCCGGCAGGAAATCGACAGCCTGTTCGGCGAGGTCGTCACGAGTGCTAAGGTTACTTCAAAATTGGTGCTTTCACTGATTCCCCTATCAAAACAGCACTATCTTGGTTCTGTTGCGGCTCGGTTGCGTGACTATTATAGGCGCAACTCGATCATCATTGGGGTGAAAGATGAAAAATGCGTCGGGGAGTTGAGGAGCTGCGATATTGATCTCTATAGATTGCTCCACGAGATGCGCAGGTTCTTCTTGGATTTCGGCGGGCACAAGAAAGCTGCGGGGTTTTCGATCGAGAGGAGAAATCTCGATGCGTTTTTAGGTGAATTCGTGAATAAGATCGAAAAACACAGTCCGGATATCCTAGAAGGCTGTAATTCGTCGGAGGTGGTACCCGAGGCCTTGCTTCGTAAGTCCGAGGCGAATATGCTCGAGATCCTGATGCCTTTTGGCGAGGGCAATCCAGCTCCTGTATTGACCGATGGAGTGAGCACATATACCGTTGATAACGCATTGAATATAGTTGAAAAGGTGTGAGCAATGGCAAATTTCAACTATGCCAAAAAAGAACTGAATCTGAAAATCGTCTATTATGGTACAAGCTTGGGGGGCAAGACCACAAATTTGCGCTCGATATATGGACGATTGACGACTGACCGAAGAGGGCAGATGATGAGTCTCGCCACGGATTTGGACCAGACCATTTTCTTCGACTTCTTACCTGTTGAGGTCGGCGAGGTTAAGGGATGGAAGCTTCGTTTTCACCTATATACGGTGCCCGGTCAAGTATATTACAATGCCTCGCGGAGGTTGGTTCTTAAGAGTGTGGATGGGTTGGTTTTCGTAGTCGATTCTCAGCATGAAAGGCTTGAAGAAAACATCGAAAGCATGTACAACTTAAGGGACAATTTGATGGTTTACCGCCTGGCTCTTGAAGACGTACCAATGGTTATCCAGTACAACAAACGAGACCTACCCAATATAATGCCCATCAAAGATCTTGAATCCCAACTCAATGATGCCGGACATCAGTATTTTGAAAGTGTCGCGATTAGAGGCATCGGGATCTTCGAGACACTCAAGGCAGTGTGCCAGCTGACTATCATTAAGCAAGCTGGTACGTTGCCGACCGTATAATCCACCAAGCAATACCCTATTTGGGTCTACTCTTGACTAAGCAAAGAGATTCTGTATAATCATGAGATGAAAGCCTCTATAGTCGTGCCAGCTTACAATGAAGCAGCAAATATACCCTTTTTGGTTGAGGAATTTGACAAATTCATAAAGAAAAGCAGGAAATACGAGGTGATCGTGGTAGATGATGGCTCGGAAGACGCTACATTAGGTATACTGAAGAAAAATAGAAGGTTTTATCTCCGCACCATTCGACACAAGAGAAATATGGGCAAGACACAGGCAATACTGTCGGGTGCCAAGGTTGCCAAGGGTGATATTATTGTGATATTTGATGCCGATCTGCAGTATGACGCCCGCGATATAGCAAAGCTGGTTGCTCTGGTAGATAGTGGCTTTGATGTTGCCACCGGTTGGAAACAGGGGGCCTATGATAAGAAATTCGTGTCGAATGTCTATAACTACTGGGCAAGAAAGTTGTTCGGATTAGAAGTGCACGATATGAATGCGATCAAGGCGATCAGAAAGGAAGTCTTGCAGGTCATACCTATGCGTAAGGATTGGCACCGCTATGTCGTCCCTCTGGCAAAAGAAGCCGGATACAAGATCGGTGAGGCAAGAGTCAACCTGAGGCCACGCAAGTATGGTAGTCCAAAATACCAGCAAAAGTCACGCATTCTGATTGGGTTTTTTGATCTTCTGGCCGTGAAGTTTCAGCTTTCGTTCATGAAAAAACCCATGCTCTATTTTGGGACAATTGGTTTGTTTTCAGTCGCTGCCGGTATTTTAGTAGGCATTCTTTCGATTATCTTAAGGCTCTTTGGATACGGTTTTCGACCGTTGCTCTATTTGGTAATATTACTCGTCATATCAGGCATACTCTTCTTTTCGCTGGCTTTGATAGGCGAATCGATACGCGCCATATTAGATCGTCTTGAGAAACGAGAGATTTAAGAGAATACTCACGGTCGTCCGTGTTGTTGTTGGACTTGGCCTTATCATATTTCTCCTATGGGCACTCGACATTAGAGAAATCATCGACAATATTCGTGGCATCGAGATTAGATATCTTTTTTATGCCGCCATTCCTTACTTTTTGTTCATATTTTTTTCAGCATGGCGCTGGAAAGTTTTGCTTGATTTTAAGAAATTTAACATATCTTTCGGCCGGACGCTGATAATATACTTCATCTCTTTATTCTTCAATAACTTCTTGCCCACGACCGTCGGTGGAGATATGATGCGAGTGGTATACACAATGAAAGAACGGAGGACCGATTCACTGGCAACGGTGTTCGTTGACCGGATATTAGGTTTCGTTGGATTGTTTATCTTTGCGTTAATTGCAGTATTGTTTCTGCTGGTTGATAAGAACGAGACTGAGTTTCTTCCTTTTATGATTATCGGTTTGGTCATCGTAATACTGATAACTTATATTTTCTTTTCAGAAAAAGCGTATGCCTTCTTGTCACCGCTGATAAGTAGACTGAAGATTTTAAAAATTGGAGAGAGAATCAATCGCTTGCACGAGGCGGGCACTGATTTCGGAGGTGCGTGGGGGCCGATCACATTGTGTATTGCGCATTCGGTAATAATCCAAGCGACGCTGGCGGTTGCGCCTTTTCTCGTTCTCTTGGGTATGGGAAATTTTGAGGTAGGGCTCTTGCCTTTCTTTATCTATGTACCCATAATAAATGTGATTGCAATGATTCCTGTGTCTTTGAACGGTTTAGGAATCCGGGAGAATTCTTACGTAATTCTCTTCTCGCGTGTAGGTCTGGATGGTGAGTTATCTCTGGCTATGTCGCTAGTTTCCTTTTTTATTATTTTTCTATTTTCGCTAATAGGTGGATTTTTCTTTATTTTTTACAGAAGGCGCTGATCCTCATAGTAGCGTCCAATTAGTTTAAGGAGGTTTCATGAAGGTCTGTATGATTGGTACGGGTTATGTGGGTCTGGTATCGGGAACTTGTTTTGCTGAAATCGGTCATGAAGTGATATGCGTCGATAATGATAAGCACAAGATTGACGTGTTGGTGAAGGGTGGCATACCGATATACGAACCGGGTCTGGATGAATTGGTTGCCAGGAACATGAAAGCCGGCAGACTCTCGTTCACAACCAAAACGCGTGAGGGAGTTGACCAATCGCTTTTCGTATTCATCGCGGTTGGCACACCACCCAAGGATGACGGAGAGCCTGACCTGTCGAGTATTGAACAGGTTGCTGCGGAAATTGGCGCGGCGATGCGAGGTTACAAAATCATCGTGGAGAAGAGTACGGTGCCCGTGCAAACAGGCCGATGGGTTCGCACCGTGGTTGAGAGATTTAACAAGCACTCGGCCGATTTTGATGTTGCTTCGAATCCTGAATTCTTGCGGGAAGGCTCGGCAATCGATGATTTTCTTCATCCCGATCGGGTTGTCCTGGGTGTTGAAAGTGATAGGGCAGAAGAAAACTTGCTTGAGTTGTATAAACCAATCGAAGCACCTAAGATCGTTACCGACATCGCAAGTGCCGAGTTGATTAAGCATGCATCTAATTCATTTCTTTCCACGAAAATTTCTTTTATCAACGCCTTGTCCGTTATCTGTGAGAAGTCCGGGGCGGATGTGCTGAGAGTTGCTGAAGGAATGGGATTGGATAAAAGAATTGGCCGAGCCTTTCTTAACGCGGGTGCTGGTTTTGGCGGTTTTTGTTTTCCGAAGGATTTGAAGGCCTTCATCGGGATATCGGCTAAGTTAGGTTATGATTTTCGTCTGCTCAAAGAGGTCGAGAACATCAACGAGGAGCAGATGCTCCGCATCGTGAAAAAGACTGAAGATCTAGTTTGGAATCTCAGAGACAAGAAAATAGGGATATTAGGTCTTGCCTTCAAACCGAATACCGATGACATGAGATTTGCACCATCAATCAAAATCATCAGGGCTTTGGAGAAAGAGGGCGCGTCGGTAAAGGCATACGATCCAGTAGCCACAGAACGTGCCAAGATGGTTATGCCGGATATTGAATACTGCAGCAATCCTTACGATGTTGCAGAAGGTGCGGATGCGGTCGTTTTGGTCACTGAGTGGGATGAATTCAAGGAATTAGACATGAGAAAGATCAAGACCGCCATGCGTCAACCGGTCTTTGTTGACGGGCGGAACGTCTTCGAACCAGAGAATATGAAAAAATTGGGATTCATCTATACTGGAATCGGACGATGAGAGTACTTATTACGGGCGGCGCCGGATTCATCGGTTCACATCTCGTTGATTATTACATACAGCAAGGGTGCGAGGTAGTCGTCGTGGACAATTTCATTACTGGCCGCGAAGAGAACGTTGCTCAGCATCTTACTTCAAAGCAGTTCACGCTCATTAAGTCAGATGTCTGCGATACATTTGAAATCGAAGGAGAACTCCATTTGATACTGCATCTTGCGTCACCCGCCAGTCCATTCGACTACTTAAGATATCCGATTGAGACAATGCGTACCGCTTCACTGGGTACCCATAACATGCTTGAGATAACAAAAGCAAAACAGGCCAAGATGCTGCTCGCATCTACCAGTGAGGTATACGGCGACCCCGAAGAACATCCCCAAACGGAAGACTACTGGGGTAACGTCAACCCGGTTGGACCCAGGGCAGTGTACGATGAGGGTAAGAGATTTGCTGAGGCGTTGACTGCCGCTTACAACCGTAAGTACGGCGTCAACACGTGCATAGTGAGAATATTCAACACCTACGGTGAGCGGATGCGCGAGGGTGATGGACGGGTTATCCCGGCGTTCATCAATCAGGCGTTGCGAAATGAGCCTTTCACCATCTTTGGTGATGGGACACAGACAAGGAGTTTCTGTTATGTGAGTGACATGATTGATGGCATCACGCGCGCCGCGAAGACCGACTATAATCTGCCAATAAATGTCGGTAATCCCATGGAATACACAATGTTGGAAGTGGCTGAAATGATTAAGGAGAAGTGTGAAAGTGATGCAGGAAACAAATTTTTACCTTTGCCCGAGGACGATCCGAAGCGAAGGAAACCTGATATTTCGAGAGCAAGAGACGTTCTCGGATGGGAACCAAAGGTTACCCTGGATACAGGGCTAAAAAGCGTCATTGATTGGTTTAGGAGGAAGATGTGATTGAATGGCTGCAAGTTAACGGAATCAGAGTTGGCATCATAATCGTTTTGGGTTTGGTCGGTTATCTCGTTGTGAAGAGAATGGTGCCACGATTAGTGAGGAGGACGATAGTCCTGAGAATGAAGGACAAACCTGCATCTGCTATTACGAAGAGAAGCAAGACGATTTCCTATGTAATCACCAACACCATTGGCGTTGTCATCGGCATTATCGTGCTTTTCACAATACTTGGCCAAGTCGGAGTGAATATCGCTCCTGCCTTAGCCAGTTTAGGTGTTGTTGGTTTGGCGATAAGTTTCGGGGCACAGAGTATTATCAAGGATGTAATCAACGGCCTTTTTATTCTGATCGAAGATCAATATAGCATTGGCGATGTGGTTAAAGTTGGCGGTATTGCCGGATTGGTTGAAGAGATGAATTTGAGAAGAACGGTTTTGCGCGACTTGGATGGTATCGTGCACTACATACCAAACAGCGAGATCTCGATTGCGAGTAATCTTACAAAAGAGTATTCCCGTGTAAACTTGAATGTCTCGGTTGGCTACGGTGAGGATTTAGAACGCGTGATTGATGTCGTAAACCGGGTGTGCAGTCAAATGTCTGAGGAACCAGAATGGAAAGAGAAGATCATCAAAACACCCCAGGTGCTGAGGGTGGATGCATTAGGTGATTCAGGTATCGAAATCAAGATTTTGGGCGACACTCGCCCGAGCATGCAGTGGGAGGTGATGGGTGAGGTACGTAGACGTATAAAGACAGCATTCGACAGGGAGGGAATAGAAATTCCTTGGCCGCATATGAAGGTCTACTTTGGTAATCCCAGACCTGAGAATTAAGTCTCTTGACAGATTTTCAAGACGCAATATAATACATTTAGTCTCAGGAGGTTGATATGCGGCGTTTTCTATCTGTTTTTATATTGGTAATTATTGTCCTATTTTCGTGTGCGAGAGAGGAGGAAAGCTTCGTTGGCGAAAGGGGCGGTACGCTAATCATTGGCACGACGGACTTGCCGGCAAGGATTAGCCCGCTCGAGCCCTCGGTTTTTTCCTCGAGCGAAATTCTGGATCTGCTCTTTCTGCATCTGCATCGGGTGGACCGCAAGACCGGTAAGATGAAGCCGGTGCTGGCCGAATCGTGGGAGTTCTCTGAAGATTTGAAGTCGGTCACCTACTACCTTAGAAGAGGTGTCAAGTGGTGGGATGGCCACCCCGTTACGGCAGAAGATGTACTATATACTTATCAAAGAATGAAGGAGCCATCAACAAATTACCCGTATTTGAATTCCTTACGATTTATTCGGAAAGTCGAAGTAGTAGATCCCTATGCAGTGCGGTTTACCTTTGAGAAGGTGTATGCGGATATCCTAACCGATTCTGACATCATGGCATTGCCAAAACACATCCACGAGAGTGAAGATACAATTTTGGGTGAAAATCCCGTAGGAAATGGTCCATATAGAATAGAAGAGTGGGTTAGTGGGTCTGAGATAATCCTGACTGCCAACGACGATTATTATCGCGGGCGACCATCAATCGATAAGATACATATTAGGAATTACAAGAATATGGATGACATGCTCGCTGATTTTGCCACCGGTGACTTGGATGCTGTTTTGAATATCACGCCACAGAGCGCCCAAGAACTTGTGCAGAACGAAAATGTTAGTATTTACTCGCAGCCGGGTAATTCATACCTTTATGTCGGTTGGAATCTGGAACATCCGTTTCTTCAAGACAAGCTTGTGCGTCGGGCATTGAGTATGGCGATCAACAACCAACGCATATTGACGGACATTTATGCAGGCATGGGCGAAATGTCTCTTGGACCCCTGCCTTCATCGGCGTGGGGCTATAGCGAAGCGATCGAGCCGATCGGATATGATGCAGACCTGGCGCTGAGCGTGCTTAAGGAACAGGGTTTTGCAGACTTCAATGGCAACGGAATAATAGACAAAGACCGCAAGGATTTCGCAATAAGAGTTGTCACGAACTCGGAGAATGCCGATAGAGTTACGATACTACGGTACGTAACCGAAGATTTACGGCGTATAGGTATCAGGGTAATCCCACAGACCCTGGATGCTGCTGATTTTATAAACGCGTTGATTAATAAGCAATTCGACGGCTACATTATGGGTTGGCGTGTAGGCGAGAAGATCGACCCTGCAGTCTGTTGGAAATCTAGAGGCACATACAATTTTGTTTCGTATTCTAACACAGTGGTTGATTCACTTATTGATGCTGGCGTGTCCAAACTCGACCGCAGGAAGGCGAGAGAAACATGGCATGAGTTTCAGAAAATCATCTATGAAGAGCAACCATATACTTTTCTTGTTGTACCTAATGATATTGCTGCTACCTACAAACGAGTGAAAGGCGTTGAGCATGGAGTACGACTCGCGAGTGCCAATGCCTATTGGATTCCCGAAGCCGAGCGTCGTGTGAGTGTGGCGTCAGTGATACCCGAAACCGGACCAAAGACGGAAGGTAGCACGCAAATGCCGACGACATTGGATATTTCCGAACCCACTGGTAGTTTTGTAGAGGAATCTCTGGCTGTGATCAGACCCGAGAGGATTCTTGAAGCAGCTGCCCAAAGCGATACGACGGTCCCTGATACTACGACAATTGTTGCTGCAGTCCCCCCGGCGCCGCCCAAGCCTTCGGTTATAACCCGAGCCGAGCCGAACAGGCGCATTGAACCTGAGTATCCGGCATCGGCAGCTGAATTCGGGGCATCGGGGACGATTGTCGTCCGTGTGCTTGTGGGCACTGACGGTGCGGTCAAGGACGCGGAGGTCGTACAGAGCTTTGGTAATCCCGCTTGTGAAAAGGCCGCATTGGATGCCGCACGTCAATGGCAATTCGATCCGGCGACCAAAGATGGAGCACCGTTTGAACAGCGGGTATCGATTCCTTTCACATTTGCAAGACAGTAAGAATCGGTTAAGGCTGGACGTTTTCGAAAAGTGTATTTACTAAAGGTGGCTTAAGTTGATAGCCGTTCACGATACTTCCCCCGCGTTGTTAGACGTCACCTTGTTGAACGATACGGGCCCGTGAAACAAATGTAATCATTAGTCACAATAAAACCAAATTGGCTGCTTTATTTGATCATGCTATTATCTAGTAAGGAGTTGACTACTATTTCACGGGGCGGGCCTCGTGACTTTTTACCGCGGGGCGATCCTTGTCATCGTGGTTTCATTATTCCCAATGGAAGAATTACTTCCTGCGTCGATATACCACCGTGTTGGAAAGTATACTTGAATTCCATTTCATATTCGGTCGGTTTTGTCGGATAAATAAAATAGTAGTCTTCTTTTGCGATTGCAAAACGTACCGATGGGTCGTCGCTTGGCAGGCTGATTTCGCCCGGGTTGTTCAATAGCAGAGCGCTTTTCTTATCGACCCTCAATGCAGGACCGTATTTATAGCGCAGGTTGGGTGAGATTTCACGGCCTCCATAAATGATGGTGGGTCGGCGGACCCTGATGAAACCATGGTCGCTGGTCAGGATCAGGCGTCTGTCCCTTTTCGCAAGGTTCTTGAAGAGTTCGAAGATGGGTGATATAGGAAACCAGTAGGTAAGTATGTTCAACAGCACACGTTCGTCATCAAGAATGCCCTTAAGGTCACCTCGACCAGGAATGGAGTGAATCAGCATGTCAAAGAAGTTGATGACGATGATTACGATATCTGCAGATTCACCCTTTATTTTTTCTATGCTCTTCTCGATTTCTACTATCGACGATAATTTGTGAAAAGAGAAATTCATGCGCATATTGTTTCTTTTGAGTTGTTCTGCAACCAGATTTCTCTCGAATCTGTTTTGACCTTTTTCTTCGTATGTCCAATATTGCGGATATAATTGCACAATCTCCAAGGGCAAGAGCCCGGCGAATATTGCGTTTCTGGAATACGGTGTAGCCGTGGGCAATATTGAGTAGTAATATTGTGTTGCGATCTCATATACGTCCTTCAAAAACGGGACGAGTTTCATATACTGGTCGAGCCGCATCGAATCGAAGATAATGAAGTAAACTGGACCATTCTTCAAAGTTGGAAAGACGACGTTTGGAAAAATCTGATGCGACATGACTGGCCCGCGACCTTTTAAGAAGTTAGAATATTCACTTTCGATGTACTTTGCGAAACCGGCATTTCCATCTCGCTTCTTCTCCTCATGTATCGCTTTGAGGTCCTTACTCCCGAATTCCATGAGTTTAGTGTCCCAGGACACGGTATTTCGATAATATTCAATCCACTCTTTGTGATCCGTGGGTTCAGCGATTGCTCTCAATTGGGTTGAATATTCTTCGGCCATCTTTTCTTCAATTATGGATCGGCGTTTTAACGTTCGGTTAAGGACCGAGAGTAATTGATTGAAGCTGAATGGTTTCGTTATATAGTCATCGACCCAACCGCCATATGCCTGAGTCATCAGATTTTCCTCTTCGCTTTTTGTGACCATGACGACGATCTGTTGCGAGTTCTCGCTCTTGATTTTTCTCAGTACTTCCAAACCATCTACCCCCGGCATAATCTCATCGAGGAAGATCAGGTCGAATGATTCCTTGTTTGCAGATTTCACCCCGTCCTCGCCGCTCGTCGCGGTCTTCACTTCGTAGCCTTCTTTTTGAAGCAGATAAATGAAAGGCTTTAAGAGATCAATTTCATCGTCAATCCATAGGATTTTCATGTCACGACTCCTGGTATGTAGATCTCAAAACAAGTGCCCTTGACGCCGGTTGCTCTGAGCGTCAGTTTGCCTTTATGGTACTCTTCGATTATCCTTTTGGTAAGGACGAGTCCTAGACCCCAGCCGTACTTCTTCGTCGTGTAGCCTGGTTTGAAAATGCTGCTGCTGGTTTTGATACCCTTACCGGTATCAGCGATTTCAATCACCACACCATCTGAGCTATATGTCTTGATAGATATTCCGCCTGGGTTCGAGCCGATTGCATCAAGACCGTTCTTTAGTATATTTTCCACCGCCCACTCAAGGAGTACATCGTCGAATCTTATGGTGGGTAGTGGTTGGTAATCTTCGTGGAACTTGATTTGTGCATGCGCGCGCCGCTTCATGTAATTCACCGATTTCTTGATGGTATCAATTGGGTCTTTCTCAACTAGTCTGGGCGGAAGACCGATGCGTGAGAACTTCTCCAATACTTCACGCATGCGAATCGCGTCTTCCTGGATGCCATCAAAAGTTTCGACATCGATGTTCCCCTTGATTGTCTCGAGCCACCCGACGAGTGATGATAGGGGTGTTGCAAGCTGATGCGCAGTTTCCTTAGCGAGAGAATTCCATATTTTCTCTTCGATGCTTTTGCGATATAACAAATATCCCCAGAAACCGAGGAAAAGGAAGGCAATGAGAAAAACAGTCTCAACGAACGGAAGAATCTGCAACGACCTGGTAAACGGCGAAAGGCCCCAGTGTACATGTCCTAGTAGGGTCGAATCGGCACCATGCTTGATGACCATAGGGATGGGTTTTTGGACGCGGTCGAGTTTTTCTGCTGCCTTGTATAAGTCTTGCTCCTTGATATTTTTTGATGAATACGGTGTGCCATCGGCGTCAGTGAGAATCACTGGAAAGTCTATTCTCTTGATTACCATGTCGTAGAATAATTCGAGCAAGCGTTCTTCGTCGATACTCGGCCCGCGCGCAAATTCTGCAAAGAGCCGCGAGGTCGTTTCTGTTTCTTTCTTTATCCGTTGAATTAAGTAGTTAGAGTAAATGAAGGTCACGATGCCTATCAAACCGATGCCAATCAGGAAGTATATAACCAGCGCTCTCGAGCTTAACCTGTGTCTCAATATCATTTTTCTTCTTTCGGTTGTTTCAATATTGATTTGTTATTGACACGTGCGAATGCGTAATACGCGTCTTGCTTGCCGTAATAAGTATCAATAATGTGCAAGACTTTCCATATATTCGGGTCATCGGGCATTATGTCTTGTCCCAATACTATTTTACTGCCTTTCCATTCGATATCATCAGGTCCGTTAACGAAAAGTAAGGGATGAAATTTGCGGTATTTTCTTTCGACGGCCTTCAGCTCCTTGCCGTAAAAGTGGAACATATCATGGGCACTTTCATCCTCGATGTTGAAGAATTCATTCAGTGATGCGTAGCCGTTTTTCATTAGTATGTTGTAATACGGAAAAATCTTGTTGTCGAAGAATGATATACGTCTTTGGAAATTACAGAGATAGGCTAAGGAAATATTTGCTGGTTTATCTAATTCAATGAGAAAATGAAAATACCTTTCACCTAGCTGCAAACGCACCCTTTTGTAGTCTTCCGAAAAGAGGACGGGGCGGCGTTCATACAGGATTATTTCGAATTGCTTGGGTTTTATCAAAGAACGAAGCCATTCCAGGCCTTTCGGCATCAGCAATACTACATTACCGGATTTGCTCAGCCCGAGGAGAAAAGGAGCTGCTTCGAAAAAGCCTTTCGCATCTCTTGGTAACGAGACAAGGTGCCACGATTTCTTCTTGCTGCCTAATGGTTTGAACGGTTTTCGAAATCGCTGCTTCGTTATTTTCAAGTACAAAGACAGTAGAATACTCACTGGGCTTTTCTTCTCTCTCTTTCAACGTAGATTGGCGAAGTTTTCTTTTGCAGGACTTCACGGGTTACAATACACTTGACAACGCCTTTGAGATTAGGTAGATGGAACATGATATCAAGCATGTTGTTCTCCATGATCGAGCGCAGCGCTCTGGCTCCGGTGTTATACTTAAGGGCTTGCTCAGCGATTTCTTGCAGGGCGTCATCGGTGAATTCGAGTTTTACACCTTCAAGCTGGAAATATTTCGCGTATTGCTTTATGATCGAATTCTTTGGTTTGATGAGAATTTCGATTAACGCCTCCTTCGTCAATTTGTGGAGCGGGGCAACCACCGGAACACGTCCAATGAATTCGGGGAGTAACCCGTACTTAACCAGGTCGTCGGGTTCTAAAGATTCAATCACACTGTCATAATTGTCTTTTCTGTCTTGTCTCTCACCCAGGAATCCCATGGGGAAGCTGTTCAGTCTCTTTGATATTAACTGCTCGATACCGGTGAAGGTACCGCCCAGTATGAAAAGGATGTTTGATGTATTGATTCGAATATACTCCTGCTCGGGATGTTTTCTGCCACCCTGGGGTGGAACGTTTGCCTCGGTTCCCTCGAGTATCTTCAGTAGTGCCTGTTGAACGCCCTCGCCAGAAACGTCACGGGTTATCGAAGGTGAATCGGCCTTGCGTGTGATTTTGTCGATTTCATCAAGATAGATAATACCGATCTCTGCAGTTTGGACGTTATAATTTGATGCTTGCAGCAACCGCAGCAGAACATTCTCAACGTCCTCACCAACGTACCCGGCTTCGGTGAGGGGGGTGGCATCCGAGATGGAAAATGGTACATGTAGCAATCTGGCAAGAGTCTGCGCGATAAGTGTTTTGCCCGTACCCGTAGGCCCGACCAGGAGTATGTTGCTCTTCTGTATTTCCACGTCATTGCTCTTAGTAGTTATTCTCTTGTAATGATTGTAGACCGCAACCGAGATTGCGATCTTGGCGCGTTCTTGTCCGACGACGTATTGGTCAAGAAAGGACTTTATCTCCACGGGCTTCGGAAGTACAAAATCGTTCAATTGCGAAAATCCCTCTTCGTCGTTTACTATACTCCCACACAATTTTATACACTCGTCACAGATGTATGCTTTATTGCCGCGGAAAACTCTCTTGACCGCAGATTTAGGACGCTGACAAAAGGAACAGACGATTCTGGGCATTATTCTTTGCCTTTTTCGAGAATCTCGTCAACCAATCCGTATTTCTTGGCTTCCATTGCAGACATGAAGTAATTACGATCGGTATCTTTGCCGATCTTGTCTTGCGACTGCCCCGTGTGTTTTGCGAACAACTTGTTTAATACTTCTCTGATTGTCAAAACCTCTTTGGCGTGAATGGCGATGTCTGAAGCTTGACCCTGAAAGGCTCCTTCTGGTTGGTGTATCATTACCCGGGCATGCGGCAATGCGTAGCGCTTACCGGTGGCTCCTGCGGCAAGGAGTAATGCCGCCATACTTGCTGCCATGCCGATACAGATTGTTGAAACAGGAGGTTTCACAAACTGCATTGTATCGTAGACTGCTAACCCTGATGATACAATACCACCCGGTGAATTGATGTAGAGATTGATGTCCTTGGACGCGTCTTCAGCTGCTAAGAAAAGCAGCTGGGCCATCACCAAGTTTGCGACATTATCGTCAATTGGAGTCCCGATGAAAATGATCCTTTCTTTAAGGAGTCGGGAATATATGTCATAGGCACGCTCACCACGGCCGGTCTGTTCAATGACGAACGGGACGGGTATCATTGGCTACCTCCTTTGGTGAAATTATGCGACTTTTTTCGTTGATTTTGGCATGCTTGTAGAGAAAGTCGATGGTCTTTTCTCTATTTAGAATATTGCCAAGATAGTCAATAACCTCACTGCGATTCTGGTTATTCAGCTTGATTCCCATTTTTGAAACAAAATCCATTACCTCTGATTCTACCACTCGGAGATTTTCTTTCTTGGCGATTTTACTCAGTATAAGATTGAACCGAACACGCTTCTCGGCAATATGCCAGAATCTCTCTTTATTAGACTCAGAATCGGGTAATTCATACTCCTTGAGCATTTTCTCATACTCTTTTTGGATGAGTGCTCCGGGCGTCTTAAACCGTATTCTCTCGAGCAAGACTTCTGATAATGATTCTTTCAGCTCCTCTTCGATTCTATTCTCTTCCTGTTTTTTGATATTTTCCAACAGTTTCTCCTGCAGTTCCTTCACACTACTCATCTTGAGATTCTTAGCGAAATCATCGTCTACTTGAGGCAGGTTCTTTTCCTCAATCTTCCGTATCGATAGTTTGTACTGGACATCATTTAGTTTGACTTGCTTTTTATCTGATTTCTTAATGCCGACTAGAGCCCGATTCAACTCATCCGGCAATGTGCGATCGCCGATCTTGACCTTGCGGTTCTTCTCTTTTTCTGTTTTCCCATTTTTCTGTATTTCAATATCTAGCGTCACAAAATCATCGATTACTGCCGGTCGGTCAACCTCCTTGATCTCGGCGTGCTGCTCGCGTAACACATTCATACCCTGTTCAAGTAGGAAATCGTCAGGCACTGGCGGTTCTTTAAATATCTCAATATTGACATAGTTATCTACTTCAAATTCAGGGATTACTTCAAAGCGAAGGCGGAATCGGATAGCGTCACCCTCCTCTATTTTCAGTAGCTCGGCCTGAGAAGCTGGTTGCCACTGCTTCTCTTCAAGTAATGCCAAGTAGGATTTCTTCACGAGGCTGTCCATTGCTCGTACCTTCAGACTATCTTGGTACTTCCTCCTGACCAAAGCTCGAGGTACGCGCCCCTTTCTGAAGCCGTCTAGTTTTATTTCCCCACGTAGCTTGTCGGTTTCTTCGTCGATCAGCTTCTCGAGTTCAGAACGTGCAACCGTTATTTCGATCTCTTTCTCAGTATCGTTATCTTTTGAGACATTGTACTCCAAGATTTTTCTCCTCAATGGTGCGAGGAGGGGGATTTGAACCCCCATCCCTGAGCGGGGCTGGATCCTAAATCCAGTGCGTCTGCCAATTCCGCCATCCTCGCAAACGTAAATTTTGCAATGACTCTACAGTCATTATAGTCTAAAACCTATAGTTGTCAAGTTATCCAGGGTCAAAGCGGATAACTGCGCAATTTTACCCGTTACTTTCTTGCGTTTTTGCTACTCGCGCTTATTGGATGGTGATACTGAATCTTTTAGGAACGGAGTGAGTCGGTTTGATGTATTCGGGCAGAATTATCTCTGCCGGAAGGTTGTAGTATCCGGCGGACAGTTCGGTCAATTTTATGCGGACTTCAATGTCACGCGTGGATAAGTCCTTGATTCGATTGGATGAACCCTCCACAATCAAGGTATCGAGCTTGTTCTTGTCGACTCGGACCCTCTGGTCGGGCAAATATATTAGTATCAACGGGACATTAGTCAATACTCTCCGTGTGGTCGTATCGATATCGACTCGGACCCTCACCTTTTGTTTCGTCAGACTGAAAAGCGACGAAGATATCTCTAATCTCAATTCACGCTCAAAAGATGAACTTTTGTTTCTTACACTCAATGATTCAGTGGTGAGTTCATTAATATTGTCGAGCATTTTCTTCGGTCCAACGACGCGAATAGTATCTAATGACAAGACTGCGCTAATCGCATAGCCTGGCTTGAGTGAGTCCTTGATGGGCACTCTTATACGCATCTGTTTTTCATCTTTTTTATCTATGGATACGGTGAACGTCGGTACACTAAAATCAATCTTTAAAGGTCCATAGGCTATCGGTATCCTGAGATCCTTTGCCGGAACATTATTCTTGCCGATTTCAAGCTGCTTGAGGTCGCATTGTGCTCGGGGTGGTGCTGCCCAGATACCAAAAAGCGCACCGCCGCGACCTGAGAATGTAGCGTCAATGTTGGCGACCGAATCAACAATAATTAAAGAATCTGCCAGATTTGTGTAGACTATTCTAATATTCTTCTCGTACGTATAGTTGTTGCCAATAGCTACGTAGACCCAGAGACAAAAGGCAAAGACGATCGCGAAGACTTTTCTGATTGGATCATGAGTGACGAAGGTTAAAATTTCTTTCAACATCTGTTCAATTATACATACACATCAGGAATAATCAAGTTTCAGATTGCAAATGTCGGGTAGATATTCTGGGTTAAGTCCAGAACACCCAGATGAATAGTGCACCCGCCGCGACGGCGAATAAGGTAAAGGGCAGGCCGGTTTTTATGAAATCAGAGAACCCGACGTCGTAACCCTGTTTCTTCAGCAATCCGACGCCGACGATATTCGCGGATGCCCCGATTGGTGTGATATTGCCGCCCACAGTTGTTCCGATTATTGTTCCAAACATGAGCAGATATACTGGATATCCATACGATGAGGCGAGCATCGGTATAATACCGGCCATTGCCGTGAAATACGGTACGTTATCCACAAAGGCGGAGATGAATACTGAAAATGTTACCAATATGAGGTAGGTTACAACCAGATTCCCCGAGGTTAATCGACCCACGGCGTGGGCGAGGACCGTCGTCGTCTCAGTTTCGGTCAACGAGCCAACGATTACGAAAATGGCCGCCAAAAAGAGCAGCGTTTCCCAATCCATATCCTTGACGGCATGGAAGGTCTTGACCTTGCTTGTAAAATAACTCCAGATGATGCCGATGATGCCAAAAATCAAACAGACAAGGCCTCCAAGGTAATCCATGAAGCCACCGAAGAACGAGGCAGTGGCAAGGGCAAGGATCAATCCAAGGAGCAATAATCCTGGAAACAAACTGACGATCTTCTCGGGCATTATGCGTTGGATTGGCTCTGTGTGTTTCCGATTAATGTAATATAAAACAACGAGTGAAATAATTGCCGCGAACTCGACGGCGAAAAAAAGACTTGGTTTTCCCTGGTATACGAAGAAATCATTGAATGTCATACGCGTGTAACTTGCCAAAATCATGCTGGGCGGGTCTCCGACTAACGTTGCGGTGCCTTGGAGATTCGAAGAGAGGCATATGCCTAAAATGAAGGGCACCGGCGAGACTTTTAACTTACGTGAAACCTCAAACGCTATGGGGGCAACTATTAATACTGTAGCTACGTTCTCGACAAATGCCGAAATTATGCCGCTGAATGCCGAGAGCCAAATTATCGCCCAAACGAGATTTTTCGAGCGGTCGATGATTATCTCGGCGATGTAGGCCGGTATTCTTGAGTATATGAAAAGTTCCGCAACAACGAGGCTACCCCAGAATATACCCAAAATATTCCAATTTATGTACTGCAATGATTTAAATGGGGCAAGAATACCGAAGAGTAGCATGCATCCAACGCCGCCCCAGGCAATGATGAATTTGTATCGATGAAACGCGATTATCGAAACATATGTGATGATGAATATGACTAGACAGATTATCTGCTCAGTAGCCATCTAGTGATTAGCCGTGTTGACTGAGCCAGACTAATATGCCCTTTTGTACATGCAATCGGTTTTCCGCTTCATCGAGGACTATCGATCGGGGTCCGTCAATTACGTTATCGGTGATTTCTTCACCACGGTGGGCTGGCAAGCAATGCATGATTAAATAGTCCTTCTTTGCGTGTTCAAGCAACTCTGAATTGATTTGAAAGGGTGCAAAGGCTTGCTTCCTCTTGTCGGCTTCTTGCTCTTGCCCCATGGATGCCCAAACATCGGTATATATGATGTCGGCATCAGCAACGGCTTCGTGCGGATCGTACATTAGGTTCACGTTCTTTGCCCGTTCAACGTAATCCTTGTTAGGCTCGTAGCCGGCTGGTGTCGCAATATTGAATCTGTAATCCAGTATATCAGAGGCCGCGACAAAGGAATTGCATACATTATTGCCATCCCCGACATAGGTTATTATTAGGTTTTCCAAGGTGTTCTTTTTTTCCACTATCGTGTACAGATCAGCCAAGATCTGACATGGGTGTTCCAAATCGGATAGGCCATTAATGACTGGTATTGTGGCGTTTTCCGCTAAATCTTCAACTGTTTTGTGATCAAAGACTCGAGCCATGATTAAATCAACCCATCTTGATAGGTTGCGCGCAGCATCGGGTACTGTTTCACGCTTGCCTAGTTGGATATCTGCCGGTGCGAGGTATATCGCATGCCCACCCAGCTGTGTCATGCCTGTTTCAAAGGTGACCCGTGTTCTGAGTGATGGTTTTTCGAAGACCATGGCTAAGGTTTTGTCCTTCAATATCTTGTGGTCGATGCCCTTTTTCTGTGACTCCTTGATTTTTCCGGTCAGCTCGAATATTTCGGTTATTTCGTTCTTGGTCAAGTCAGATATTGTTACAAAATCTCTTTTCATTTTGCCTCCGCGGTTAATATTAGTGATTTTACCGATGAAGTCAATGTGTTAGGATTTTTCCCTATCCGCCGGGCGTGAGTCGTTTGCCGACATACATGGCGCGGCCAATGCTTTTGCCTAATTTCCAGTAACAGTTGTCGTACATCGAGTATAGGATTGGTTTGATTTTCGTAACATCTGGATGCTCGTGGGTAAGGATCTCTCTGTCACCGTATGTCGTAACGATCTCACCAAAAAAGACCTCATGTGTGGCAAATTCGACAGTCCTGAGCAGTTTGCATTCAAGGGTGAGTGGGCATTCCTTAATCATGGGTGCGCTTTCCAGTTCACCGTAAAAAAGCCTGAAGACCTTGGATTTGTCTTGATCATGTCCAGAGACCATACTACAATAGTCGGTTGCTTCAAGTAAATCTGTTGACGGGACATTAACGCTGAATGTTTTGTTTTCATGAATGCCTTTGTTTGTGTAATGTCCCTTGTTCAGCACGACGGCGATTGTCGGCGGCTCGAAATTGACCATACTGAACCAAACGATAGTCAGGAAATTAGGTTTGTCTTGAACATGCGCACCCAATATTATGACAGGCATAGGGTACAGTGGGATTCTAGAGGTGATTTTTGTTTTTGGCATATCGTAACCTCCTTGCATTGATTAGTATTGATTATCATCATTATATTCCAAACAAGGGTGAATTCAAGCACCATAAGGCTGTCTTAATGTTGTTGACTTAATCGAGAGATTTATGTATTATGACGTGTCAACTCATAATGAAGCTTAAGAGGTACTTTCCAGTTATTATAATACTGCTCCTGATACTTGGAATATTTCTGACTATCGGTTTGATTAGCAGTCGTAGAATAATGCTTGATTTGATAAAGGAACAGGCGCGTTCTTTCCTCTCGGTGGTCGCATCGACTCAAGAAAATCTTATTTTTGCGGAAGCAAGATTGGAGGATGAATTCATAGACAAACTGATCGGTGCCTGCAATAGCCTTGAGGTCGACTTGAATAGGAACAGAATGGAAGACATACGGCAAAGTTTTGGTTTCGGTTCAATCCTTGTGTTCGATAGGACGACAGAGAAAAGGATTTTAACGTCGGGTTCACCAATTAAGGTACGGGAGGGTATTTTCCAGCAGGACGAACCCATCTCATTTGAGTATTTTGATTTCGGCAACAAAAACTTGATGCGCTTTGTTTATGTCCTTGCACAACGCATCTACCAGATCGAAGTCCCGGCTGATGAGATACAGGAATTCCGAACCGAATTCGGCATTAACAAGATAATAAATCAAATTGCAGTCAACCCTATGGTACGCTATCTTGTGCTACAGGATGAGAAAGGTATCATTTTTGCCACACCAAATGTGCAGATGATCAGCCGAATTGACGACGACCCGATACTGGTGAGGGTGATGGATGAACGCATCGAAACAAGCCGTATCGAGGCATTCAACACTCAAAACGTTCTCGAATTGGTTCGGCCGTTCGTAGTTGAGGATGAGCTGTTAGGTATTTTTAGAATCGGAATAAGTCTTGAGAACTACTACCGACACGTTCGGAAGACCGAAGGCCAGCTAATCGTGCTGTTTGTGATTCTCTTTGGTACCGGTTTTGTTTTGTTCCTATTGTTCATGAATTATCAGTCTTATGCGAATATCAAAGAGCTGTTTGACAAGACACTCGGTGCGATCGAGGATGGCGTATTGCTTGTGAGCGACAAGAAGATCATCAGCGGAGCAAATAATATGTTCTGCAGTCTGTCATCATTCGATGAGAAGTTGCTCATTGGCAAAGAATACAATGAAGTATTCCCAGCCGATCCGTTTGATGTGAATAAGGTAATGAACGATGGTAAGAAAATAGCGGACGAAAAAACCGCCTTCGGGAAGGAGATACAGTATGCCACCTATCCTTTATATAATGAGCGGCAGCAGATTTCCGGGGTCATTTCGATTCTGCATGATATTTCCAAAATAAGAGAGTTTGAAAAGGAGAGGGAAGAGGCGGCGCGACTTGTATTTCTTGGTAACCTCGTTGCCAACTTTGCGCATGAGATCAAAAATCCACTGAATGGCCTATCGATCGCGACTCAGAGATTAATAAGGGAATATCCAAGTCCGGATAAGGAGTACACCAGTATAACCCGAGGCCTGAAGAGGGAGATAGATGCACTTAACAAGATCGTTAATGATTTCTTGGTGCTGGCAAGACCAAAAATGAGACAGAGGATGCCGTTCAGTATTGGCGCGACTCTCAAGGATGCGGTAACATCGGTCGAACATCAGCTGCGGGAGTTTGATATTAAGATGGAACAGCAGATCGAATCCGACGCGAGCATTTTAGGTAGCGCCAGCGATTTTCGAAGGGCAATTCTCAATATCCTTCTGAACGCGATGGAAGCAGTTGCAACCGTGGAGGATAGGGATCGCAAAATAAGCATCGGTTTGACCGAATCGAAGGATGGAGTAGAAGTTATTATCTCGGATAATGGACCGGGCATGGATAGGGAGGAGCAGGATCGAGTCTTCAGCCCCTACTTCACCACGAAGAAGAGCGGTACTGGACTTGGATTATACATCGCGCAGAAAATCATAAGGGACCATCAAGGGAAAATCAAGATTACAAGCCAAAAAAACCGGGGTACTACTTTTACGATTGCCTTCCAATTATGACCGTATACACTAAGCACTTTCACGAACTCGAGGAATAGACATGCGCTACGCAAAAGCCTTCTTGCTGGTTATCATTTCTTTGGCCATATTCTATTTATTGAATTTCCGGCACGGTATGATACCACCCCTCGGTAAGTTTCTGAATCCCTTTGCAGGTTTTTGGCTCAACAACACGGCAACCGATATCATACCACGTATTATCACGTCCAGAAATCTTAAGGATAGCGTGGTCGTCGTCTGGGATGATCGCCGTGTTCCTCACATTTTTGCTCAGAACGAATATGACCTGTATTTCACTCAGGGATTTGTCACGGCACGTGATAGACTCTGGCAGATGGAATTCCAGGTTGATGCAATTGCCGGTCGACTGGCCGAAATCGTGGGCGAAGATGCTTTGGAGTACGACCGTTTCTTCCGCCGGTGCGGCCTTATCTATGCAGCGGAGAATGCTCTAAAAGAGATGTTGGCAGCGCCTGAGATACGGCTGGCCCTCGAGGCATATACTGATGGCGTGAACGCATATATACGAAACACGAATGCCAGGAATATGCCCTTAGAATACAAGATACTGGACTATCGGCCCAAACCGTGGACGCTCTTGAGGGTTGCCTTGCTTTCGAAATTCATGGCGTGGAATTTAACGGCGTTTGAGATTTCTGAATTGAGCCTGACGCGCGCGCGCGAGGCACTTGGGGAATCAGAAACGGAAAAGCTCTACCCGAGTGTTCCTCCTTACACCGAGCCGATTATCCCTCGTGGAACCCGGTGGCTATTCCAAGCGATTCGCATACCCGCGAAGCCGATCTCTCCTTTCGTACCAAAGTCAGATACGTTCTTGCTCTCATCTGAAGATGTCGGCCGACCAGGTAGTAATAATTGGGCCGTTGCGGCTACGAAGACGGCCGCCGGGCATCCGATACTATGCAATGACATGCACCTGCCATTGTACTTACCGCACATATGGTATGAAATTCAATTGGCCACACCTAGTATGAACGTGTATGGTGTATCATTCCCAGGTGCACCATCGGTGATTATCGGGTTTAATGAACATATTGCTTGGGGTGCAACCAATACAATGAGCGATGTGATTGACTGGTATGAGATTGAATTCAAAGATGATACAAGAACGGCATACCTGCATGACAGTGTGTGGCTGCCGACGCGCAAGCGTATCGAAGAGATAAAGGTTAGAGGAAAGGGTACGGTCACCGATACTGTAGTGTACACTCATCATGGTCCTGTCGTCTACCATCACGACGAGATACCGTTTGACGCGCGTATTCCCAGAGGCAGTGCCATGCGTTGGATCGGGCATGATCCATCGAATGAATTGTTGGCTTTCCTGAAGATGGACGATGCACAGAGTTATGATGAATACGTTGATGCGCTCTCACATTTTGATTGCCCAGCCCAAAACTTCGTGTTTGCTAGTGTGGAAGGTGATATCGCAATATGGCACACAGGTAAATTACCCGTACGCTGGTCAGGTCAGGGAAGGTACATCAATGACGGTCGTAATTCAGAGTATGAATGGATGAATTACATACCAAGGGAACAGCTTCCCCATGTGTTGAATCCACGAGAAGGCTTTGTTTGCTCAGCTAATCAGTATCCGGTAGACGACCATTATCCCTATTATCTTGGGGGCAACTACTGGACTTTCGATCGCGGCGCACGTATCAGCGAGGTCTTGAGTAACATGAATAACATCAGAATCGAAGACATGGTGACGCTACAAAACGATGTGCTAGATGTGTCGGCGAGGAAGGTGCTACCCTCTCTCCTCGCTAACCTCGATAAGGAAAGACTAATGCTACAAGAGCGTAGGAGCTACGAGGAACTTGAGGCTTGGAATTATGAATCGGGCGCGAATCTAATTGCTCCTACGATTTTTGCGTATTGGTGGGACGAACTACTACACATGATTTGGGCGGACGAGATTGAGAAAACTTACGGCGATTTGACGCCGCCCCGAACTGACCTGACAATCGAGTTGATTCTCGATGAGCCAGACAGTGAGCATTTCGACGTGAAGGGTACGCCAGGCCGTGAGCATCTTAAGGATCTTGTCATCAAATCTTTTCACAGCGCTAGTAGCAGGTTGTATGAAGATCTGGGAAGCTACGGAGACGACTGGCAGTGGGGTAGAGCGAGGCCAATCGACATCGGACATCTGGGTCAGATACCCGGACTCGGCCGAATGGGCCTATCTAAGGCAGGCAGCGAGCACACAGTGAATTATAAGGATACTAGCTTTGGCCCCTCATGGCGGATGGTAATTGCTTTGGGCAAGACAACGACGGGTTGGGGAATCTATCCCGGAGGTCAATCTGGTAACCCTGGGTCAAAGTACTATGACAACTTCATTGATGACTGGCTTATTGGTGAGATATACGAATTGCTTTATCTAGAATCGCCAGAAGTGAAGCATGAACGCCTGATCGGGCAGACCGTGTTAAGGAGTATTCCGTGATTATCGATTTCGTCGTGTGTACGACGACTATGTTGTTGCTGAAGATTATGACACCGTGGTGGTGGTGGATAATGGTTGTGCCCTTTGTGCTTGGTTTGGTGAGAATTAAATCGGGTTGGTTTTCGTTTCTTATCGGGACGAGCAGTGCTAGCCTGTTGTGGCTCGCTAGTAGTACGTACTATTATTTTGCCGGGAGTCAGATTGTTACTGGCCGCGTTGCGACATTGGTAGGTTTGAGTTCTCCCTTATTATTGATTCTCATCACCGCAGGTGTCGCAGCAGTTGCCGGAGGCATTGCCTGCAGCGCTGGTTGTGCGGTACGAAGTATTTTCGTGCCGCTCCGGCAATAATAGATGCGAAGCACAAACTTATGGGCGGTTATTATGAGGACAAGCTGCAGGGTAACCGACTAAAGCGTTGTTATGAGATTGCTCCACCCCGTATCCAGCAATACCTGAAAGCCGAGATACAATACATTGTCAAGAACGTAAGGCCCGATTGTCAACTCCTTGAACTCGGGTGTGGGTATGGCCGTGTGCTGCGACCCCTGGCGCAAAAAGTGGCCTGGGTGTTCGGCATTGACACTTCTCATGCGAACCTTAAGCTGGCTCGAACGGTTCTAGAGGACAGGCACGCTTGTCATTTAGTAAGAATGGATGCGGTCAAGATGGGATTTTCCGATGGCCGTTTCGATTACGTTATATGCATTCAAAACGGAATCTCTGCATTTCATGTTGATCAAAGGACACTGGTGCGCGAGAGCATCCGTGTAACGAAAGAACATGGATTGATTTTTTTCTCAAGCTATTCGACCAAAGTATGGCCAGCACGACTGCAATGGTTCGAGGCACAGGCCAAGGCAGGGTTGGTCGGCGAGATAGATTGGCAAAGGACTGGCGAAGGGAATATTGTTTGCAAAGATGGATTCACCGCAACGACGGTTAGTCAGGAGGGTTTTACACGGCTGGTTCGCGGGTTTCCGGTTGACGTTCGGATCGAAGAGGTTGATGAGTCGAGCATCTTTTGTGTGCTTACTGCTCACAAAGCTACCTGAGCACGTATGAATCTTCTGATGACGCTGTTCGTTGCATTAAGTCTGGCTCTCGATGCATTCGCGGTAGCAGTCACGAGTGGTATTCAAGTCAAGGAAACCAGGTTGATTCATGCTCTCAAGATCGGAGCGTTCTTTGGTTCTTTCCAAGGTATCATGCCGATGCTGGGTTGGTTGGGAGGCTCTTTTTTTAAGAACTTCATCGCCGGGATCGATCACTGGATAGCCTTTTCTTTACTCTGCTTCATAGGCATTCACATGATATATGAATCTATAAGAGTGGAACATAAGAAACGTGACAGATATCCCCTTGGGCTTGGTGTTTTGCTGCTGTTGTCGATTGCAACAAGCATTGATGCCCTTGCGGTTGGCATTGGTTTTGCATTTCTAGAGGTTGCGATACTACGTACCGGGTTAGTAATCGGTATCGTGACATTTTTTTTGACATTCATTGGATATTATGTCGGTAGCCGACTGGGACATTTTTTTGAAAACAGAGTGAGAGTCTTAGGCGGCATCATTCTGATTGGCATCGGCGTGAAGATACTCGTTGAACACCTGCGATGAACCTGCTGACGTCAAAATTAACATCTGGACTATGCTAAACCGTATATTGTTTAAGAAACCGCTTTGGATGCTTTACAGTATCGCAGGAATCGGGATGCTCGGACATATACTGGTCCAGCCAATACTGCCGATCTTTGCCCGTCGGCTAGGTGCCACAGGTCTGGAGGTTGGTTTGCTGACTTCGGGATTCATGCTTGCGCGGGCATTCGCTTCGTTCTTTGTTGGAAGGAGCATCGACCGAAGTGGTAAAAGAAAATCGGTTATCTTATTAGGATTCATCTTTCTATTCTCACTGACCTCCCTCTATTTTTGGGCCAACAGTCTATCAATGCTGCTAATACTGAGATTTGGACAAGGCATTTGTTCCGGCCTCATATGGCCCGTGGCGCAGACAATGGTCGCCGAGAATGCAACGATGAGGTATAAAACGAGGGCGCTTTCCGTATACCAGATTGCCGGCAGAGCTGGGGCACTCTTGAGCCGATTGTTGTTGGGTCTCGGGCTACTCATCACCAGCAGGATAGGTTTTGGTGAGATTGCTTCCTTTCGAATAATGTTCTTGCTCGCGGCTTTGGTCATTCTCGTCGGTTTGGTTGAAGTTCTCCTACTGCCGCGGCACGAAAGGATAAGGAGTGAGAGGTCCACGCGCCGAAAGTCGCGTTCGATCTTTGTACTCGGCTTTGTCTTTGGCGCGCTGCTCGCTCTCACACCAATATCATTGATTTATTTGAACGAACAATACGGTATCTCACCACTCGAGATCGCTGCGTTATGGCTCATCCTGGACGTGATCACAATGTTTGTCATGTATGTTCTATCTCATCTGACTGACCACGTTGGGTTTGAGAAAGCCATCGTGATTATCACAATACCTTGTCTGCTCATAGCTTTGCTTCTGCCTTTTGCATCAGCATTTCCTGTTTTCATTGTGCTATATTTCATAATGAGACCCACTATCAGTTCTTTTCTGCCAATTTCACGTTCATATGCAACGAGTATGGATAGGGAGATAGGTTCAAATATTGGCACGTTGAATATGATGACCAATTTGGGTGCAGTAGTGGGCCCAATCGCGGGTGGGTTGGTGTATGACACAATGTCGGGTAGTCTGAAGATTGCCGGATATTCCGTAGTTGCCTTGTTCCTTATTCCTGCCCTCATTATGCAGGTTCGCAAGAAAAGAGAAGCGGTGAGTAAGACCAACTAGTCTTGGTGATGCGCAGGTTTTTCCCATTGACTTAGTAGGCTTTTTAATTAGAATATACCGATGAAGGGAGTAGTATGATAGGTCAGAAAGAGGCTAGGCAAGTAGCAAATTTCGCGATGGGGCAATCAAAAGCGGACCAAATCGAAGTGTCGGTATTCAACCACAGCCAGGCGCTTACGCGTTTTGCGAACAACTATATTCATCAAAATGTGAGCGAGTCGGATAGCAGCATTTCCATCAGGGTCGTCTTTGGAAAGAAGATCGGCACGGCATCGACCAATTCGCTTGACCCAGGTAAGATAGAAGATACGGTGGCTTGGGCAGAAAGGATTGCTCAGTTCCAAAAAGAGAATGATGATTTTGTATCACTACCCAAGGTACGGCAAGGTGACTACCGTATGGTTAATACTTATCACAAACAGCTTGAGCAATTCTCAGCCCAAGATAGGGCCAATGCGGTACGTGAGATTATAGACGTTGCTAAAAAGGATTCATTAAATTCATTCGGCTCAGTATCGAAAGGCATTGCCGAGATATGCGTTGCTAATTCGTTAGGCGTTTTTGCCTACTCGTTGTGTGGCGATGTTTTCTGTAACATCGTCATGGCTGGAAAGAATTCTACAGGCTATGCACAGTCGGGAACCCGCGACGTCCGTACGATCGATTTCAATGGACTCGCCGAGACGGCTGCGCGTAAGGCACTCATGTCAGAAGATCCGACTGGAATCGGTCCGGGGAAATACACAACGATATTCGAGCCGCTAGCCGCACGCGAATTTCTTGAATTCATGGCTTACTACGCTTTTAACGGCAAACTCTTCCATGAAGGTCGTTCCTATCTGGCGGACAAACTCGGTTCTCGAGTTCTAGATCAACGAATCAACGTAGTCGATGACCCATTTGTCAAGAACGGATTTTCTTTTCCTTTCGATTTCGAGGGTGTTCCTAAGAGAAGGCTCGAGCTCATTGACAAAGGCATTGCCAAGAGCGTGGTCTATGATTCGTTAACTGCATTCAAGCAAAACAAGAAATCAACCGGGCATGCTCTGAGTGCGCCAAACCCCTTTGGACCGGTGCCCCTTAATTTGGTAATGAAGGGGGGTGCCAAAAGCATTGACGAGATGATCCGTGAGACCGAAAATGGTATTCTTGTCACAAGATTTCATTACACGAATGTGATTGATCCTCATAGACTTACATTCACCGGGATGACCAGAGACGGAACATATCTGATCGAACATGGTGAGATCGTCAGGGGCTTGAAGAATCTAAGGTTCACTGACAACATCATTGATGCCCTGAATAGGGTAGAGGAATTTTCCAAGGACCCAGTATTGGTTGCCAGCGACCCTGGCTACGGTGCGCGATTCGCAACCGGTACCGTGGTACCAGCCATCAAAGTGAATGATTTCGCTTTCACGAGTGCTACGGAGTTCTAGTCGGTTTTTTGCCGTATTGTGAAGAGGCGGTTCTTTGGTTGAATATCTGAGATTGTTACGACCACGACAGTGGCTAAAGAATGTCTTTGTTTTCGCCGGGCTCATCTTCAGCCGGCAGTTTTTCTATCCTGACAGCATCGAGAAGAGCATCTATGCCTTTGTTGTTTTTTGTCTTTTGAGTAGTTGCGGATACATCATTAACGACATACTCGATTACAAAGAAGACCGAGCACATCCAGTCAAATCCAAGCGTCCCATCGCGGCGGGGAAAATCAGTAGGGGGCAGGCGGCAGTGGTTGGAGCGCTACTATTGGTATTATCATTGTGCTCTGCGTACTTGCTCGGTGCGAAGTTCTCCTATGTATGTTTGATTTACTTGACTGTGATAGTTCTTTATTCCACAGCAATAAAGAACATAGTGATACTCGATGTCTTAGTTGTGGCCCTGGGTTATGTTTTGAGAGCAATTGCTGGCGCGACAGTCATAGCAGTAGAGATATCATCGTGGCTTCTGCTCTGCACCTTGTTGATTGCGCTTTTTCTTGCTATTTCGAAGAGGAGGACGGAAATCGTCTTGCTGGGTGAGGGTGCGACAAAACATCGGAGGATTCTTTCCCAATACTCTTTGGGGCTGCTTAATCAGATGATCGCCGTGGTTACCGCCGCGTGTATAGTTGCCTATTGTCTATACACGCTTGCTCCTGAGACAGTAGTAAAATTTGGTACCAGAAACCTGATTTTCACCGTACCATTTGTGATTTATGGAATATTCAGGTATTTATACATCACATACCAGAAGGTTGAAGCAGATATCCCTGAAAAAGTCTTGATTAGTGATCTACCCTTGCAAGTCTGTCTAGTGCTATGGATAGTAACTTGCCTGGTGATTTTAGTAAATGTTTGAGGAGCTGAAGAACCCCTTAGGCTGATTTAACGCTTTATCAAAACTATCTTTTGCACTGCAATTTGGTCGCTTCTTGCCACTAACCAATAAATACCTTCAGATACCTCGCGGTTGTCTGCATCTCGGCAACGCCAGGTGATCTGACCCGACGGGTTTTCGATGTCGGTCACCATTCTGCCCAGAACATCATAGATGGTAAGGGATGAAAAATCTGATTCTTGGTCGAGTTGAATAATCACGGCGTTGGTGCTTGGATTAGGGCTTATCTTGATTTTTTTTTGAGGACTGGGTGCGGGTTGCTCGCCACCAGTTCTGACCAGGGATACATTCAGTTCAGTCATCTGTCCATCCGCGACTACTGTGTTCTCACGATAAGTCGGAACATAGCCGCGCTTGCGTATCTCAATATCATAAATTCCCGGTTTCAGAATTCGGCAAAAGCGACCATACGTTGTATCACTTCGGCGCGGTGGTAGATCGGCGTCATAATAACCGTGCACTATGACTTCGGCACTCAGTGCCTCGCCGGTCGTGGAATCATTGATGCAACCAGTAATACCACTCCCGGATACGCGCTCTAAAAGGTAATAGGCACCCGGTAGGTTTCTTTCGCAGATATCGTCGACCATCCCGCCGGGTGGGATGGTGGTTGTGCTTACCTCGATGCAGTAGGTGAATACTCCGCACACGCCATATAACCAATTCCGGGCTGTGCCGTCGAGGCCCTGACCCACTAGTGCCGTGTAGTGGCCGATACCATTATCTCTTATCAACCGTTTTGACATGGTGTCTGCGATTACCCGTATATGGGGATAATCGGGTGAGTAGCCACCGGCGTGGCGCCACGGATAGTAAACGACCTCAGTGAGTCCATAGCGTGCCGAATGATAGGTATTGCAGAAGACAAAATTCTGTATGAGTGCCAAATCGCGGATTGCCCTTGTTTCGGGTTCGGAAAATGCATACGGACCCCGGTAGAATTCTGAAGAGGGATCTGAGCTTCCACCTTCGCTCCAGTAGAAGTCATAGTTGCGATTCAGGTCGACGCCGTCGTATTCCAATTCAAAGGACCCGCTGTTGTTGTTATCGGCTTTGTTGTCGCGCCAGGTTGTATCCAAATGGGACATAACGACGCTGTGACCATCAGGATTCATCAAGGGTACAAACCAGATCTCTCGATTGTTGACCCAATAGGTTATTGCCGAATCGGTATCATACTCATTCATCAACGCGCCGATCATGTACATGCAGATTTCGATCCCGAGTATCTCTTCAGCATGATGGCAGCCGATGTAGAGAATCGCAGGTTCGTCCTCCTCGACCATGACGTTGTCCGAGACCTTCAGAGCGAGGATGGGTATGTTGTCGATATCGGTGTAACCCAGTGTGTCGAGTTTGGTGATGTCCGAATACTGGTTTGCGATGGAATCGAGTTCGTAGGCGACTTCGTCAAACGTGTGATATCGGGGATCTAGGGTTAATAGAAAAAGGAGCCAGATCATCTTAAGAGCACCGCCTTTCTTGTGATTTTTTCTGAATTAACGTTTAGAAACAGGAAGTAAACCCCGTTAGGAAGGTCGCGGCCATCTTCATCGTGACCGTTCCATAGGATGTTATCTGACGGATGGGTTTCCATATTATATGATTTAACGAGTTCACCAGATGCGTCGTAGATATCTAATGTGTATTCCTTGCCCTTATCTGAGACGATATTTCTTAATCCAGGAAGCTTAATCAAGAGCTGTTGCCTGAATGGATTTGGTGATAGCGTGAAGCTGGTACATGGATTTTCGACGATGACTGCATTTTCTTCAACGCCGGTTAATTGTATGATACCTTCGTGCGGTATAATGTTCCTTCCCGTAACCGTGATATCCATCTGCCCCTCAGAGAGACTATCGAAGTAGAATGTGATTGTACCATCCATATTCGTGCACCCGTGTTGGTAAACGGTAGTGTCTTGCATGATGCAAACGATTGCCAATGCCACGGGTACGCCTTCCGTAGTGACCGTGACATCCAGCGATTCAGCATTCACCGGAATGGCCGAGTCGTACTGAACTTGTATGGGTTTTGGTATCGCAGTCCAAATATTCATTTCAGGATCGCCTAGCGTAGTGAAACCTTCATATTCCCTGAGACCGTAATATCCAGGATAGAGACGTTTCACGTCTACTCGCGCGTGTTCGCACGCGCGGCCAAAGGTTGGCCGGTTCGTCGAGAACACAGAAGTAAAGAAGCCTTTGGCGACTGCGCTTCTGTATTGTGCGATGTTCGAGCCGGTTACCGTTGTAGCAAAGTAGGCTGCTCCACCGCGCGGTTGCATTGGTGTTCCAGTCAAGAGCCATTGTTCGGCGGTTGCCGGAGTTCCGCTAGTGCCGATAGTACGGCACGTAATGGACAGCACGATGGGTAATCGGTTGCCGTTGGCCGTGGACGGAGGGTAAACATCGAACGGCGACCACCAATTGCCCACACCCTGACCACGGTACATTACAAACGCACAACCATTATTGACAGATTGAATAACATGGGTGCTGTTGTGACCGAGCAAATCGGAGAGTGTGTCAATCTCATTGTAACCATTAGCCAACATTAGAGTGTATGCGTGTCTCACGTCGCTCCAATAGATCGAATCATCGGTCCCTGGCTGTGGGGGATAGTAGTAATAATCCTCGTTCACGATCAGGCATGCATCTATGAACCACGTTGAGTCGGTCAAATCCGGTGTGCGTTCGTAGACCAATATTTTGTTAACGACCGTTTGCGCTTCGGTCGTGTTGTGCACGGTCAAACGGCCGGAAAGTACCTCGTTTGTAGTGTCGCCGTCTATGTCTGTATAGTATCCATCAGTATAGGTGGCTGCGAATCCATAACCGAAAGGGATCAAATTGGGTGCGCCTACAAAAAGAACATAATCAGGGGGTATGGACCATGTGGTGCAAGCTTCCGCGATGTAGTTCTTTATTTGGGCAGCACTCGATCCGATATCAGACGTCTTGACCACCTTGGTTCTCACACCCTTTTTATGCTTCCACTCAGCAAGCGGCTGGATGTCATTATAGAAATTATCGTGTGTAATAATGAGATATCTCGCTCCGGTTTCCTGGCTAAAGGCAGTAAAAAGAAATAAGAGCAGCAATAATGTGAGTTTTTTTAGCATTTGCATACTCTTTTCTTCATACACGCTATTTCAAGAATACGATCTTCTTTGTATATCTATGGTCACAATTTTCCATCTGCACAAAATAAACACCTTGAGCGATGCTTCGGCTGTAATCATCGGTGCCGTCCCATGTAACCGAGCCGGTAAATGCAGAGGACGAATTGGACAATATAAATGATTTTACAAGTCGGCCAGTGATGTCAAAAACCTTCAGGGTTGGTCTATCAGCAGGGAATGTGGTACTCAACAGTCCGTAGCTGATGTTAATCCTGTCGCGAAACGGGCTCGGATGAACGTGAAGACCATAGACATGTTGTCCACTTAGTGTTCCGTTTTCCTGGATGCCTGTTGCGTCATGAATAATTACTGTGAAATAGTCAGTCTTTTGATAAGTGCCGTTGTTTGCGACCAAATGCAGGATTAAACCGGCCGTACTGTCTGTCGGAGTAGCACTGATATGGATTGAATATGGATCACCCGGGTTGCCGACCGTCGAACCTGCTGAAATATCGCCGAATGCTGCAAAACCATCCAGAATCTGAACGTCGCTGTCGGTGGTACTTAGTGTTCCTTCGACCGCGTGCGCTATGGTATCGCCATTATTATGGATATTAATATGAATATCAATAGTCTCACCAGGTTCGGCGATCCCATTGTTGTTTCCGCCAACCGAGTCATCCATGGCCAGACTTGTCATATAGAGCCAAGGCGTGTTCATGAAACCCGTGGGAGGCTTAGTAGTAACCAGTATTGCCCGGTTTCCAATAATTGGCCTGGCATTAGGGTGGTAGTAGCCATTGTAAAGGTATTGCAGGCCGATGATTTCGGTGTGGTGTTCTATGCCGACCGTATTACTCGTTGCATCGGCCACGGTCATATATTGGAATAGTATTTGTCCATCACCAGTGGGTGTTGGGTAGTACTGCGGGTCCATTAGGATGACCTGGAATGTCTCTTGTAACATATGATTACCATAGTGCGCGCAGCTCTCGTATTCGACTATCCAGCGATGGTTTGCGTCATCATAATAGTAATAAATATCGCCCTGCTGGCTCGGGTCAAGGTCATCCCAGAATGGCGCCAAGAATCTATAAGGTTCACCAGCCGCAGGAATTGGCTGATTTTCTGCGCGTATAGAGGATGACCGCCCCATTTCCAGAAAACCATTAGTACATATGCCAATGGATGGATAATCCATTCCATAGAACTTGAAGCCAAAGGGTAAGGTGTAGGTCACAGTATCTGAATATTCATCAGTGATCTCGCTTACGAGATTGGTCGGAGATGCGATTTCGATCCACTCGAATACCGGGGCGTTACCGCTAAGCGAATCCGTATTATCGTACATGTAGTAGCCATACACGTCCGGTCCTGTTGAGTTATCGAGCTTTTGAATATTGACGACGAAATTGCTGTTCCACTCGCCTCCCGCAGTATCCGAAATCAGGATACTAAAATAAACATCGTGCCCCCCAGGGCAGTATGGAGCGATAGTGAAGACAAATGGGTTCAGGCCGTCCGAGGAATCCTGTGGATAAAGATCGCCGAAACTTACCACACTATCGGTTATGTACACGAGAGTATCATTCGTCCTCAGTATTCCCTTGACATCATGTGCTGGAGACACTCCGATGTTTTTCACTAACGTTCGTAAAAGAATGGTTTCGCCTCTTTCCGGAATGCCATTATTGTTGCACAGAGAGTCAGTCAGCATATGGCTTTGATATGCTATAATGGGATTCGTGTCACATATTTCTATAACTGTTTCATATGGTATGATATTCTGCCCACTTACCGTGAGCTCCATCGTTCCGGAATATAGGGTATCCAAATAGAGGTCTATTGTGCCATCGGGCGCAGTATATCCGTACTCATAGATAGTTGTATCAAGGACAATACAAACCAGGGCTGACTCCACGGCAGCGCTGTTCAGTGTTACCATCACGCTCAGAGATTCGGTGCCTGCATACAATATGGAATCATGCGACACCTCAGCCAGCCGTGGGATTCCTGTCCAGATGTTCATTTCTGGATCACCGAGCGTTGCGAATCCGCGGTATTCGCTAGAACTTCCGTACATGGTGTACACGTTTAACCTGCCGGATTCACATGCCTCACCAAAGGTCTTCTTCCCATCGACGAAAATACCAGTAAAGAAACCCTGCGCAGTTGCACTTCTGAGATGCGCAATGTGGGAGCCGGTGGTTGTTGTGGCAAAGTATCCAGCACCGCCGCGTGGTTCAGTGGGCGTTCCGGTCAAGAGCCACTGCTCCGCAATTGCCGGGCTCGAGCCAGTGCCGATTGTGCGACAAGTGATTGAGAGGACGATGGGTAGTCGGTTGCCATTGGCCGTGTAATTAGGATTTACCCCGAATGGTGACCACCAATTACCCACACCCTGACCTCGGTAGAGCACGAAAGCACGTCCATTATTAACCGATTGTATGACATCGTTGGCGTCGTCGCCGAGCAGATCGGAAAGCGTGTCCATCTCATTGTACCCATTTGCCAGCATCAAGGTGTAGGCGTGTCTGATGTCACTCCAATAGATGTAATCATCACTCCCTGGTTGCGGCGGATAGATATTGTAGTCTTCGTTAACAATGAGACATGCGTCGATGAACCATGTTGAGTCGGTTAAGTCTGGTGTTCTCTCGTAGAGCAGTATTTTGTTAACCACGGTCTGTGCCTCAGTAGAGCTATGAACCGTCAGCCGTCCAGCAAGTATTTCATTGAAAATATCTGAATCCATATCCATATAGTAATTGTCTGAGTATGAGCTGCCCCAGGGCAGTAGATTAGGCGCGCCAACCAAGAGCAAGTATTCGGGCGGTGTTTGCCATGTGTTATACGCATTCTGTATATAGGACTTTATTTGCGATGATGTAGAACCGATTTGTGATAATGTGACAACCTTGGTCCTCATGCCCTTTTTATGCTTCCATTCGGCAAGGGGTTGGATGTCATTATAGAAATTATCATGCGTGATAATAAGATAACGCGCCCCAACTTCCTGGGCGGAGCTGACCGCGATGAAAATAAGAAAGAGTGAAATGTATTTCACTGTGATTTGTCCTCTTTTAGTCTCTGATTTGATAAGGCCAATCTGTTCGCCTTCTCGATGCTGCATTATTTCAAGAAAACGACTTTCTCAGTGTATTTGAAATTGTCGGCTTCTACTTGGATAAAGTAAATGCCTTCGGCGACTCTTCGGCTGTGATTATCCGTACCATCCCAAGTTACGGCACCGGTTATTGGGGCAGAGGAGGTCGGCAAAGGGTAAGCCTTTACCAAACGTCCCGTTATGTCGTATATTCTCAAAGTGATATTCTGGGCACTTGTTGTCTGCAGCCCATACGCAATCGTCAGGTCATTGCAGAATGGGTTCGGGTGTACCTTTATCCCATAGACATGTTGTCCGGCTAGTTCCTTTTGCTCTTCGACACCGGTCATCTCGTAGATGTAAAGGGTGAAGTAATCTGTTTTCTGATATGTGCCGCTGTTTGCGGTGAGGGTAAGCATCAGACCGATGGTACTGTCGGAAGGAGTAGCACTAACCTGTGCCGTGTATGGGTCGGTTTGATTGCCAACCGTCGATCCCACTGCGATGTCACCGAATGATGCATTAGCGTCAAGAATCTGTACGTCTGGGTCACCCGAATTCAGCACACCTTCGACGGCATACGCTGTAGTATCTCCGTTGTTTTGAATATCGACATAGATATCGATAGTCTCATCAGGCTCGGGTATCCCATTGTTGTTTCCACCGACGGAGTCATTGATTGTGTAACTAAATATATATAACCAGGGTAGGCTTGGCATAACATTGGGTAATTTTGTGGTGATCAGTAGCGCTCGGTTATTCACGATCGGTGCAGCATTATTATCGTAGTTGTTATTATATACATATTGCAGGCCGACGTTCTCAGTGCTATCCTCGATACCAACTGTGTTACTCGAGGCGTCTGCGACCTGTGAATATAGGAATAGGATTTCACCATCGCCAGTCGGAGTCGGATAATACTGAGGGTCTCTGAATTGAACCTGGAACGTCTCTCGAATAGTAGAGGCACCAAAATGGGCGCAATCTTTGTATTCGACAATGTAACGGTGCTTCGCGCTATCATAATAGTCATATATATCGCCGTATAGTTCCGGATCGAGATCATCCCAGAATGGAGCTATAAGCAGTCTGGGCCCGCCTACGGAAGGGATGGGATCATTTGGGTCGCCAAAGCGATATGTTGAGTAATCCATTTCCATAAAGCCATTGGAACATAATCCGATTGAGTTATAGACAGAATCAGAACTGTAAACAGAATCATAACCGTAATACGTAAAGTCAAACGGCAAGGGAACAGTCACGGTATCTGCATCTTCGTCAGTGATTTCACTGACTATTGATCCAGGCCCAGGTGGTGCGATTTCGACCCATTCTGAATCGAAAACCGGTGCATGACCTGCCATCACATCAGTATCATCGTAAATGTAATATCCATATTGATCAGGCCCGGTTGGTACATTAAATGGATTGGTTATGATTATCGAGAAACCGCCACTCCAAATGGTATTCGATGTGTCAGACATCGAAATATCGAAACTTACTACATGATCGTTCGGGCAGGACGGTGCAACACTGAAGACAAAGGGACTAAAGCCGTATGACAAATCTTGAGGTGTAAGATTTCCGAAGTTTACCACGCTGTCAACAATTGATATAAGGGTGTCACTCGATCGAAGTATTCCGGTGACGTTAATCGCTGTAGCAAGTCCGACGTTTTTGACCAGGGTACGTAATAGGATTGTTTCTCCATTTTCTGGTATCCCGTTGTTGTTATCCAGTGAATCGGTGGTCGTGTGGCTCACATAGGTGAGATAGGGATCATTCTCCACGACCATGATCGCTGCTTCATACGGTAGAACATTCATACCACTTACCGTTATGTCCATGGCACCGGGAAGCAAGCTATCAAAGTACAATACTACACTACCGTTGTTCGAGGTATAATCGTATTCATAGACTACGTCATCGAGCACAACGCAGACCAATGCCGATTCTACCGGGGCGGTATTCTCGGTAACCAGCACGAGAAGAGATTCGGCTTCGGCATCGATAGAAGGGTCATGTACCACATCGATCGTACGTGGGACTGCGGTCCAGATGTTCATTTCTGGGTCGCCGAGTGTCGCGAATCCACGGTATTCACCTGTGTTACCGTACATTGTGTAAACGTTTAGACGGCCGCCCTCACATGCCTGGCCAAATGTTCTCCCGCCCTCGACAAATAATGCATTAAAGAATCCTTTACTAACTGCGCTTCGCAGGTACGCCGCGCCACTGAGGACTGTTGTTGTTGCGAAATAGCCGGCGCCGCCACGCGGGCTTGTTGGAGAACCGGTTAACAGCCATTTTTCTGCAACCGCGGGTGAAGAGCCACTACCGATTGTGCTGCACGTGATCGACAGAACAATCGGCAACATAGCTCCGTTTTGTGCCAGGTCCGGGTTAACATCAAAGGGTGACCACCAATTATTGACGCCCTGTCCTCGATATAGAACAAAGGAGCGCCCGTTATTGACCGAACTTAGAATATGGCTTGCACTATTGCCGGCGGCCCTCGACAGGGTATCGACGCTGTCGTAACCGGCAGCGCGCATCAGACTCCTTGCATGACGGACATCACTCCAATAGATGGAATCATCATATGGGTCATAATCCTCTCTTACGATCAGACATGCGTCAATGAACCATGAGGAATCAATCACACCTGGCGTTCTTTCGTAGAGTAGTATCTTATTCACAACAGTCTGAGCTTCAGTTGTGTTATGGACGGTTAGTCTTCCGGCGAGTATCTCGTTGAGAAGGTCTCCGGCCATATCCATGTAATAGTTGTCTGAGTATGAACTACCCCAAGGCAGAAGATTCGGTGCACCGACCAGCAGCAAGTATTCGGGAGGTATTTGCCAGGTGTTATAAGCATTTTGTATATAGGTTTTTATTGCCGACGATGACGAACCAATTTGTGAAAGTGTGACGACCTTGGTTCTCATGCCCTTTTTGTGTTTCCACTCGGCAAGGGGCTGAATGTCGTCGTAGAAATTATCGTGTGTAATAACTAGATACCTTGCCCCGATTTCTTGAGCATAGGCACCGACCCCTAGGATAAGCACGAAAAATAAGAACTTCTTCATTAAACGCTCCTTTTGTTTCAATTTTAGTAAGTAATAGCAATTTTATTATTATATCACAATTCAGTCTTAAGTCAAGAATTACATTTAGTGGGGTTAGAGTGAAAATTAACGGAGGAGTACTATTTTCACGGCTTTTTCCGAATCATCTGTCTCGAGACGCACAAAATACACGCCTCTCGATACTTCACGACCGTTATTATCTCGGCCATCCCAAACCCAATTCTGACCGGTTTTTGATTCACTGTCTCCTTCGGTGCGAGCCGGTGCTATCGTTTTTTTATCGCAGAGCGTTCGTACACAACGGCCTAAGACATCATATACTTTGAGGCTAAGATCGCTTCCCGGCAGCACGTTTAGCCTTATGCCTACTGATTTCAGGCAGGGGTTGGGGTAGACTGATAGAGACGGTGTCAAACTTGCTTGCAACATCTGCCTTTCACTGGTACCACTCGCGGGGATGTTGAAGTATTGCAGTATCGAATCGATAAGTACAAGCTTCGTCGAGGGAGGAACACTATCGACCAAGCCGCCAAATTCAATACTTATACCAACCGTCTTTTGATTTGCTGCGACCCCGCATCCAAAGCCATTGAAAGCATTCGTGAAAATCGAAAGACCGTTCCCAGTAGGGTCGATTCTGTCGATGGAAGAATTCTCACCTCCATAAGTAAAGCTCATTCCTTGCGTGAATGTGTTATCGACACCGAGTAGGCCCGTGAAGTAACCGATGTTATTGGTTATCGGTGAAATACCAAAAAGTGAGCAGAAGTCGTAAGCGCCGCTCGCAGGGTCGTTGAACCAAACATCACCACCTTCTAAATACATTTTGCCGCCGGCATTCAGTGAATGTTCGATTTCGGGAATCACGGTGCTCGTGTCTAGGATTACGTAATTATCTGGATACATCCCCAAGCAAACAAAGAGTGATTTGTAAACATTGAGATAGCCGAGAGGAAACGTATGTTGGTAATCACCGATGAAGCTCAGCTGCGCGAGTTTTGTGTTTATTACGAAGCCGCTTGAGTGGTTAGGATCAGGATCCCATATCAGATAATCTCGCTGTCCAACATACGTCTCAGAATCGACAGTGTCCAGATACACCCCGGCATTCACGGCAAGTTGAAGATTCGTCACGTAGCATGGAGGTGTTGTCGAACTGGCGGTGATCAAAAAATCGGATTGATTGATTCCAATACTGTCGGGAGGAATATCCCCGAAATCTGCGTTTCCACTGATCACGGCAAGTAATGTATCATCGCAGAAGAGTATGCCGTTCACATCCTCGGCGACAAAGGTGCCAGCATTTCTTACTAGAATGGTGAGACTGGCAGTATCCCCGTGCAGAACGTACTTCAAGGAATCATTGAAGAAATAATCATGAAGCACGATTTCTGGAGCATGGTTAATGAGGCAGAAGTCATAGATCCAGACCGAATCCAAGGAGTCGGTGATCTTCAGGCGTAATTTGATCTCGTGCAGGTCAGGACACGCGGAATCGACCGACACGTTATAGCCGTCGGATGTTGTCCAAGCCGAATCCATGGGAAGGATGTTGCCAAAGAGTTTTATGGTGTCGCTGAGCGAGAATAGTGGGTCGGGTTCTTGCTGTTGAATAATACCATAGACATTTTCGGCAATTGAGTCGCCAATGTTCTGAACCCATACCGCAAGTTCAATATGCTCGGCAGGATTGACTTGGAAATTGGCGTTGCCACCGATTGAGTCTAAGATAAGGTGTGATTTATAGGTTACATAAGGGCGCGGACTATACACTGTGAGATTTATGAAAGAAGCCCATGTGGAATCGGTAACATCGCGCAGCGTGAGCTTCAACTCTATTTGATGACTATCCGGGCAGTCAGGATGGATCATGATATTGAATCCATCTGCTGAAGTGAACGACGAATCCAAGGATGCGATGTCACTGAAATACTTAATGGTATCGCTCAGCTGGTAGTAATTATCAGGTTGTCCTTTTTGTAATATGCCTATAACATCATAGGCAGTTGAATCACCAGTATTTATTACCCAGACGGCAAGGTCGATTTCTTCATTGTTATTGGGCTGGGAATTGCCGTTGCCGCTGATCGTGTCTAGTACCAGATGATTTCGATAAATCACACACGGACCTCCGTAGTTTCCGCCGGCAACGGTGTCGACATACGGAAGCAAGTTTCTGCCGGTCACGGTGATCAAAGCACTATCGGGGAAATACAAGGTATCGACAAAGATCACGTTACCACTGGAATTAGTGTAGGCTCGGTGATACACGCTCGAATCGTCTTTTGCCATGGCACAGACTGACGCGCGCTCTACGGGTAGCGAGTTGTGGCTGACATGCACAGATAGGGTTGCACCTAACCAGGCAACGGGCGAATGCGATACCTGGAGTTCTTTTGGCGTGGATGTCCATACGGTCATTTCTGGGTCGCCGAGGCAATTCCAACCGCCGTAGTCCAGTGAATCGTTGAATTCATCGTAGTACTTTAATCTTCCAGCTTCAGTGGCTTTGCCCAGGGTGCCTAACGAATCGCAAAAGAAGCCATCAAATGTTCCACGCGCGAGGGCGCTTCGAAATTCCGCGGCTGCAAACAGAGCAGTCGTGGTGCCTATGAACCCAACGACGCCTTTTGGTTCTGCAGGCGTTCCAGCGCTTTGCCAATTTTTACCAATGCCCAGAATTGTGCCACATGTTGCAGAGATAACAATTGGCAGTTTGAATCCGTTATGCATCTGTTCTGCGTATATTTCATCAAATGGGGCGAGCCAATCACTGAAACCGATGCCACGGTAAAGGATGTATGAACGGCCATCATTAATAGCGTTGATTACGTCGGCACTGTTATGTCCGTAATTATAAGAGAAAGAATCGATATGTACGAAACCTGCATTGAGCATTAACTGGTAAGCGTAGCGTGCGTCCTCCCAGTACAACGAATCCGACGGAGGTTGTCCTTGTTCATATTCGTTGACAATCGTAACGCCCTTCCTGAACCACAGCGGATCAATAAGGTAAGGATCCTTGTCATAGCCGAGTATTTTGGAGATTACAGTCTTGGCTTCGAGTGTATCAGTAACATAGAGACGACCGGGAAGGATTTCATTATGGAAATCTCCTTCGACATCGGTGTAGTAATTGTCACTACGAAATAAGATACCCTGATAGGAGAGTGAAGGAAACGGGATTTCGGCATGGCCGCCTACTAGGAGTAGATACTCAGGTCTGATCGCCCACGTATTATAGGCGTTTGTCACATAGTTTTTTATGTCTTCTTGTTGGGTTCCTGTTTCGGTGGTTGTAACAACTTTTGTTTTCAGACCTTTCATCGTCTTCCACTCTACCAGTGGCAGAACGATATCGTAAAAATCTGCAGGGGTGATGATTAGGTAGTGTGCACCTGTTTCTTGAGTGAATAATAGAGTAAAGAGAGTTGAAACAAGTACAACGATTCTCTTCATTCTAACAGAATCACCTTTTTCACTACCTGGGTGTGGGTAGTCTGATACTCAACAAAATAGACACCTGCCGGTACTTTTGCCCCTGCATTGTCATCGCCGCACCACGTCACAGATGTTTGATGATTGGTTGCGGATGGCAATACAGAAAATCGTCGCACCAACCTACCCGAAGCATCGTATATCTTCAGATCGGTAATATCGAAGTTATCTGATATACGATATCTGATATCTGTCGTCCGCCGGAATGGATTGGGCGTGATTTCTAGTGAGAGCGTTTGCGGTTGTTCACTATCGTTTTCTTCGACTGCGGTGGGTTGCCAGTTTTGCCCACCATCGGTGGTGCGTAGTATTATTCCTTGACCGACCGCAAAACCATGGAGGTTATCGGAGAAATCGACATCGAACATTGTGTTCACGGCAGCACTGTTCTGGAATGCCCAGGTGTCGCCGCCATCTGTTGTATGGATAATCGAGCCAAATCGGCCCACTGCCCAGCCCTCGTTTCCCACAAAATCAAGCGCTCGCAAGTAATATGTATTAGGAGGGGTACTGATAGAGTCCCAACTTTCACCGCCATCGGTTGTCTTCAAGATGATTGGCGAATAGTCACTCTCATCACCACCGACCACAATTCCGTTATGAGCGTCGAAAAAGTGTATATCAAAGAAATCCTCATATCCTTCAGCATGATAGCCGCTCAACGTATCCCATGTTAAGCCACCATCAGTCGAGGGTACGATGTAGCCTTGCCCGGTGATCACCGAATCTGGCCACCCGGCGCAAATCCATCCAACCGTCGGGTTTATGAACGAGACGCCATAGTATTCGGCCTCACCCCACTCAGTGAATATCTGTTCCCAGAGGGAGTCTCCACCGTCGGTGGTCATCGCCAACGCACCATCACCACTAAGTGCCCATCCATGGTCTTGGTCGATGAATTCAATTCTTGTGCCGTATTTGCCGAATCCGACGATTTGTCTATACCAATGATCTCCTCCATCTGTTGTTGCGAGTATCTCACCCGCGAGGTAATTGTGCTTGCCTGTGATCCATGCGCGCGAGGCATCATGACATGTCACGTCAAATAGTCGACGTGAGATGGTATCCGGCGGCACAGATTGTGGTATCCAAGTTAATCCGCCATCCATGGTGCGTAGTATCAATACTGTATCGATGCAAACAACCCAGCCATTTAGATTATCGGGTGCCAGGGTACAGCCATGATAACTGATGGCAAAGGATACTGAAGCAAACGCTAATAATAGAGCCACATATTTCATACTTCCCCCTTATGTTAAACAAGGTTGTCACGTGATTCTCACGCGACAACTCACAACTCTGTATGTAGATAAATTGCAGAACTTAGTTAATCTACCAAAATTACTTTTTTGGTAATACTCAGGGAAGATCCTTGTAACTGTACAAAGTAAATTCCCTTGGGGACTTTTTTGCCTGCGTTATCGGTCCCATCCCATCTGACCGAGTTAGAACTTAATAAATGAGAAGTAGGAAGTTGGAATGATTTAACCAACCTTCCTGAAATATCATATATCTTCAATTCTGGTCTCTGATGTTCTTCATCGGGTATCTCGTATCTGATATCTGTTATCTGGTTGAATGGACTAGGGTAAATCTCGAGAATTTGATTCATCACCGGGTTTTTTTCTAATTCGCCAACCGCGGTTGTTTGCCAGTGGTGCTGCGGCGTCAGGATAGAGGTTTGCGTATGTGTATTCGAGCCCTGTTGTGTGGTCATAATCTTCGATACCGACTGTCGCATAGTTGTGCCAACCATCATCATTAGTGATATCCATGTATTGAAAGAGAATTTCTCCGTCGCCAGTTTCGGTTGGGTAATATTGAGGGTCATATAATATGACCTCAAACGTCTGAAGCTCGGCCGGTGTTGGATTCACTGGATCGTGTAGGTGTTGGATTCGTGAATGTTCGATGACAAAGCGATGATTTGCTGCATCATACCAATAACAGACATTGCCACTAGAATCAGTGGCGTTTGGATCCAGATCATCCCAGAATGGAGCGATGAGCAATGGAGGGCCAGCCGCAGCCAAGATTGGCCAGTTATACATATCGGCAACCCAGGTGGAACCCATTGCGATGTAACCGTTCGAGCATATCGACACTTGGTTGTACCAATCACCGTAGAATTTGAAGCCGAAGGGCAGCGATATTGTCTTGGTTTCGTCATTTGCTAGGCTCAAGGTATCACCAGAGCCGCCATGAGCCGGGTCAATTTCTACCCAATTGTAATTCGGTTTTTCAGGATACCCAACGTCTGTGTCGTCAAAGGCATAATAGCCGTAATCATCAGGACCTAAGGGTTCTGATGAGTCAACGATTCCAAGGGTTATTGCGAACCCAACCGTGTCGTCGAAACTGTTGTCGCCTGATAACAGCAGGGCAAAATTGATTTCACTCCCCGGAGATATGGCGGATGATGCTGCTAGTGTAAAATGGTCGCCACTATTGCTTGAGGAGTCACCCACGTTAATATTTCCGAAAAAGCCGAACGAGTCGGTTACGATAACCCCGCTACTAAAGGATCGGAGAATGCCAGAAATTGTATTACCAATAAGGCCGCCGGTATTCTCTATAGAGACTATCAAGTCACGCGTTTCGCCCGGTTCCAGTATGCCATTACCATCCTGTATTTGATTTCGCTGGTACGTAAGTGCCGGCGCTTTCACGTCGATCCAGACACTGCTTAGCCAATTACCCTGTGTTGCGGTTACTTCGAGGTCGAATTTCAAAACGTGATTATGACGAGCGCTTGTCGCGACGTCGAAAACGAACGGCGCCGAACTTGCAGTTGCTCCCGGGCTTATACTTGAGTAGGTTCGTATCGAATCAGTGATCGTAACAAGAGGATCATCAATTGACAATTTTGCAGAAACATTGGTAGCCGTCGTTGAATTTCCATAATTCTTCAAGGTTACGCTGAGTTCGATAGTCTCACCTGGATTTACCTCGCCGTTGTCATTACCTGATGGATCGTCAACGATGTGATTATAATAGCCAACGTATACTGAGGTATTGTAAACCATGGCGTGACCGCAGTGGGGCTTGAAATTGTCCTTGGTAATTGTGACGAATAGAGAATCCTCGGTCGTGGTGGTGAAATTGAAATCGGCATAGCCTGATGCATCTGTAAACTGGATTTCTTTTACTTCATTATCCTTGTGCAAACACGCCATCGCATTTTCGACGGGTTGAGATGTTGAGTTATTAACCTGTATCGAAAATGCATTTGTGCCTACTGGAACAGATGATACGTGATTAACTACGAATGAATCCGGAATGTCGGTCCAGACACTCAAAGAGGGATCTCCCAGCAGATTATATGCGTAAAAGTAGAACGCACTACCGGATGCGGTTGAGGTGTCGCCTGGGAAATTCGTGAATACTTCCATTTTGCCCCGATATAGGGCAGGACCTAAGGTTTTTATCTCATCATGTACAAAAGCCCAGTAGATTCCATAGTCAATACAGTTGTTCCAACTACTGTGGGTAGCCGGCGAGGAGGAGCCGATGAATCCAACAGCTCCCCTTGGATTACCCGAGCTACCTGCTCTAAGCCACGCCTCACCAAAGCATGTTCCGTAACCATAATGTCCTGTATAGCAGGTAATGCTTGTGACTATTGGCAACATCCATCCGTTATTTAGACCGTAGATGTCGTCGTTTCGAAAGTCTGGCCATGGCCAACCATTAGGATCCCCTTCTCCAGAACGATAATTGACAAAGATGACACCTTGATTGATGGAATTTGTGATACCTGATGGTGGCATAGGGTGAAAGACCGTGTCCACTTGATTGAAGCCATAATCGATTAGTCTATCCCTGACCCAGCGTTTGGTTGGGAGTGGTGTCGTCATAAACCCAGGTTGATTTGCTCCTACCATTAAGGCACGCGTGAACCAAGTTGTGCTGCCCAAGTATGGTTCAGTCTCATAACCGATTATTTTCGCGACCATCGTGGATAATTCCAAAAGAGTGCTTGCAGATAATCGTCCGATCAATACTTCAGAGAAGAAATCGTCCCCGGTAATCAGGGTATAGGAGTGGTCGGTGTATGACGGCACAGTAGAAGCCGCAGGTATGTAATCGACATCGCCGATTAACAGAACGTACTCTGGACGCGGAGACCACGTATTATAAGCGTTAGCTACGTAATTCCTTATGTCGTTTGCCGTGCTTCCAGTCTGCGAGAGCGTTCTCACTTCGACGGTCCAGCCTTTTTTCTCTTTCCATCGTGCTAAGGGTGTGATTTCGTTAACCCAGGCATCAGGTGTGATTATCAAATAACCAGACGGAGCGATATTCCCGCGTTCTGTGTAATTGAGAATCAACCCTGAAAATGCCGTCTTCAATGCTGAGGAAAGTTCAAGTTGTTTCGCGCTTTGCTCGAAACTTAATGTAATTAAGATATCTTCATAGAAGATTTTAGAGCCCTGATTTAAATATGACGGATGGATTGAAATGGGGTAGAGGCGGACATCATTGATTGTCAGTGGGTTGTCGATCGCTACAGGGCTTATGTTCAGCACGTCTAGATTCTTTCCTGATTCGACGATCACCGAATCGGTCTTACCGATTTCGTACGTGAATGTAGGTGGTTGTGCAGCAATAACAAACCTTACCAGAGGTTTTTGTTCGGTTTTGCTGTAATCAGAAAATGCGGCACTTAACTGGATTGTTGATGGTGTCGATGATTGTATTTCAATATGGTCGTTACCAAATAAAGTGAACAATATAAGAACTAGCGGTATCATTGTGCCTCCTCTACGATCAGAACGAGCCCCATGTCACGGTCAGCGACATACAGGGTGTCGCCTCTCACGCTGATGCCGTTCGCATAGGAGGTTCTAATACTTCCGTAGTACTGAGGTTCAGATGGGTCGCTGACATTCACGACTTCGATTCCTCCATCGCCGTCTGCCACATATGCCTTCTCTCCAGAAACATATACGGCATTGGCGTAATAGTCTGTGTCGTATTCACCAACGATTGCGAGATTTCCAGGGTCAGTTGCATTTATAATTATTAGTCCTGCCCGTCCATCAGCGATGTAAACATAATCTCCCTGGACAAACAGATTCCGCGCGTTCGAAGGAGTATCTATCATACCCAAGGGCAATGTGTCTTGACTCGCCAGATTGAATATCCACAAGCCCATTTGTTCACAACTCAAGTAAGCGAGTGTATCGACCATGCGTACACCTATTATATCACCGTACGTCTTTAACCTTCTGGCGTATGACAAATAATGGATGTCCCAGACATAAAACCAGTATCCTCCTGCGACGTATACATACATTGTATCACCGGGTGGGGCCACAACATCATAAGCAGAAAATGACCCGTCCTGTCCCACGGAGAAAGGCTGTGTTGGATCGGCGATACTGAGTACAAGCAGTCCACCGCCCGACGGTGACAGAGCAACATAGGCAAAGGTGTCTCTCACAGCCACGGCGTTAGCGTCCCATCCGTACGCTACATATTGGGCTATGACGAAAGTCGATTCTGGATCGCTTATGTCGATAATCTGCAGACCTCCCTGACCATTAGCGACATATGCCAGATTGTCGACCAGTTCAACATCGTTGGCATAACCTGGCAGCGAGCAATCACCTATGATGGTGAATGATGCGCCTGGTTCAGTAACCTCAGGTCGGCCACAAAACAACAATAGCATCAAAACTAAAGAAAGATATCTAAAGTTCTTCACATAACCCCCTAGTGATAAAATTCGAGTCCCGCTCCCACTTGGTACTTCGAGTAATCCTTTACAGCATCGATATTCGGATATATCTGGGACGTTGCGTCTCGCCATTGACGTATCAAGGATAGCTTCAAGTGCAAACCGGTTAATACTCGAAACTGTGTGCTGAACATGATTCTGTGTCTGTGATCTCGACGCCCGAAATGGAATTGGTCTTCTTCGAGTGAGGTTGTGTAGCTTCTGTAGCTGTAGTCGTAAAGGCATCTGAACATGGTTGGGAAGATGAAAACGGTCTGCCAATTAAGACCGCCGCCGAAGGAATGTTGGTAGTAAGAGCCATCCGGTGTTATTTCGTTACTGGGCGCCGCGACATCAGCGGAGTCCGCGTTTGAGAGTCGATAATTATAGCTTATACTAACATCCAAATACTTGTCTAATGCTTTCTGAATCGCTCCACCCAATATGTGACCGTCCGCATCATATCGGTTGAATTCTTCAATATAGTCATCCCACCGTCGGCTGTAGTATACGTCAAAATTGACAGTTCGTATTTTCATTACGGAAAGCTTGGCCGATACCGTTCGATACGTTGCTCGGCAGCCGATATAGTCAGTAGTTGGGGTCTGAGGATTCTGATAGTAACGGATAAGGTATCCTGGGATTATCCGGTATGATAATTTGAGTGCGTATTTGCCCAGCGATTGCCTTATTCCCAGCCTGTATCCGGCAAAACCTTTGTCTCGGTTCTGCAAATAGTGGTTTGCCGCTACGTCTAGGCTAAAGGTAGTTGTACGTTTTCCAAAGAACCTATTTCTGAGAAGGAAGTTGAGAGCGGCGGATGTGATTAGGTCGTCATAGGTCTCGAATGGAAAACGATGGGCATTTACCTGGTTTATGAAATCGTCGATGTACTCGTCAGAATATGCATATACGTTATTATCGTACTTGGCGGCAACGCCAACGTCGTATGAGTAGTCCCACACAGCGATTATTAAAAGGAAGATCATTTTTCCTCAATCAGAAATCTAAGGGCAGCACTTTCGGCCACAGTGCCGGCGAGGCTGAATCGTAGATTATGTTTTCCTTCCCTCAAATTGATATGGAAGCTGCGGGCGTTGGATGGCACGACATTCTTTTCATCCTTGTAGGTAATAATTTGTGATTTGTAGCATTTCAAGGCGAATTTCTCGACGGCGCCATTGTCTTCGACACTTATACTGTAGTTTTGATCACCGATCATCTTCTCATCGTAGTTAAGTCTTGAGATGACGCGTAGCCTCACCGGGCCATTGACACCCACCGTGATGCTTGCCCCTTTTTCAAGTTCATAGTATTTCAGGATTTTTTCTTCTTCGACTGCTTCGATTATCGTACCGTATTCTGTAGCAGCTATTTCACTCCAGCGCTTGGGCGATTCGTACGCAAATTTAACAAGGATCGTGTCTCCAGGTGCTGACCAATGGGTTAGTTTGTAATCGTTGAGCCCTTCCGGTACTTCGATGTAGAACGTACGCCACTTACTCAATGCTCGGCCTCTTTTGTCCTCAGTCACCTTGGATTTCTCCGATTCTAGAGTGATGATTTCTTCATCAATTTTGTTCTCCTGTAGGATGACCTTGTAGATTTCACTGCCCAGGTTGCCCTCAGGCCAGAATATTCTCGTGTATACCCTCAAATATGTGGGTCCCTCCACAGAAAAGGTCATCGGATGGTTCTTCGTCAAAAGGAGGTACTCCTCACTTTTCTTGGTGACGATCTCTACCTCCCATTCTTTGTAGGGTTCTATATCCTGCAATTGTGAGAAGATACAAAGTGCCATCACAAGATTAATCATTTTTTCTCCTTTTTAAGTAGTAATCAACATCGAAACGCAATACAATGAACAATATCACGACAAGAATGACCGTTGCGATTAATGCAAAGGTCACTGAATATTTGTACTCATAATAAAGACGTCCCTCGCCAGGATCGGGTAACGGTATGGGCGCGGTCGGTATACTGTACGTTTCGGCCAACTCGTCCATGTCGATCAGGTTGATTACTGGAATGCCCTTGCTTGAGAACTGTGCGATTGTTCCGCGCCCGGTTCGCACCGCGTGTGGTCTGACCAGACCGGTAGTGACTTCAGAACCGACTAACGCCGTTGTCTTTTCTCCAACGTTGACGAAAATCTTGATCCTGCCCGCGGAGTCATATATCTCCATTTTTTTGTCGATTATTCCATCAAGATTGCTCGCGTCGAGCAATGGTACGTTGTTACGTAATGCGGCTTGTTCGATTACCTCCCTGCCTGCAGGACTCAACCCACGGCCGATATCATCCTCACCACCTATCGAAGCCGCGGTTGTCTTGCTGCTGAGAATTCCTTTTCTCTCCAGCAACGACTCGATGTCGAGGTATGTAAACTCAGGGAAGTTGGCACCCCACATCGACGAGCTAACCGAGGTGATGATTATTGGTTTTAGTCCGAGCACCTGGGCAGCACTCAATGCACCAATATTAATGGCTGGATAGGAACCAGTGAGAGAAAAGGCGACGACATCGCCCTGTTTAGCGCCTCCACGTTTTAGTAACTCCACGATCAACGCGGCAAAGTTCGGGTTGGTAGAAGTCAGTTTAAAGTCGAGATCACCACGTTCAGTGGTGATCGGGGAGTATTGTAGCCCAATCAAACCCGTTTCATTGGGGTCGTTTATCCGGTCGATCGGTATACCCATTTCTTCTACTGCACTCTTGATTGCCGTGAAAGCATTTTGTGTGACTTCTGCTGCCTGCAGTTTTTCCTTATAGTATTTTGCTTCGACCTTTGTTCTCGAATTCAGTTCAAGAATCATCAGCAATATGGTGATACTCGTTACGATTAAGAGCGAGAGTATTGATATTTTGCCTTCACGTATCTTCATGGCAGCACGATTCCGTTATGGATGATGATGATAACAAGCCGTACCAAACTCGATACGATCAACATGGCTGCGAGTGTCGGTATGATGCCCTGGCGCGCGATCCAATATGCAATGAGCCCGGGTATGACAAATCCAACGGTCTGAACATCAAGAATCAATGCATCAAGCCTTATCATAGGTGATATCCTTGTTAAATATGCGATTAGATAACCCACTAAGATTGAAATAATTAATAACCTTCGACCATATATGATAATATATGAAGAGAGTAATTTTATAATCAAGTAAGTAATCAAGCCAGCCAATATTGTAGCAATCACCTGCACTGGATGGTGCAGCACTAATGCGATGTACCCTGGTACTACGATTCCACCCGCTGCGAGCCCGATGGTCTCAGTCAGAATGAGACTCAAGAACATGCCGATGCCGACTGCCTCGATGAGTAGCATTAACTCCTCTTCTTGAGTAGGAATTGCTGCATCATTTCTTCACCGTAGCCAACAGTATTGCCCATGGCGAATATCAAGCACTTATCACGCACAAAAGCGGATACAGTGTCGACGACGTCTTCCGGTTTCTTATTGCCTAAGTTCAGTATCTGTTTTTGTTCGATTGTCCTGTTGAGCTTGCGAGCCAGGACTTCTGTACCGTTTCCAGTCAATATGTATTTGTCGCCGGTGATGGATGTTTTGATCAACTCTGCCATCTGGAATGAGCGATCGATCCGATCACTCCGACAGTTTATCAAGACATTAATTTCGGGGTAGTCCTTGTCGATCATCTGCCAGATAAGATAGGTTGATTCAGGGTCATTCGCGGCCATGGCATTGACGATTGTGGCTTCTTTTTCACCCAAGGTAATACTGTGCATTTGAAGGACGCCTGGGTCCGGGTTTGCATTACACATTGCTTCGACGGCATCTTTTTCGCTGACATCGAAATACTTGCACACATCAAGCGCAAGGGCAACATTTGACTTGTGTTCCATGTAAGTGAATCTGTTTATCGTGTCGTCAGATATCTTTCCGGCTTCTGAAAGATGCACGCTTGCGTTCTTGCTACGTATAATCGATTCGTTGTCTCTTAATATACCCTTTTCGCCGGCGAACACTATGGAATCTCTCGGTATCGCTTTCATGAAGTTTTTCGCAACATCTCTTAGTGATGGTCCCATTACATCAAGATGGTCGGCTCGGATATTTGTTATTACCACAACGGTTGGTTTAACGATGTGCATGGATTCTGAGTATTGTAAGTCAGGTCTTAAGGCCATGCATTCGAGCACGATCGTGTCCGGCTTTTCAACCGCGGCTCTCTTGAATATCTTGACCTGTTCTCGAATGTTGGGCATACCGAGGCGTATCACAGGTAGTTCATCTTTGTTGTTCCTAATGAAACGTGCCTTTGTCCCGGTTGTTTTCGCTACGACTTTCTTACCGCCGCCCCTTAGTCCGGCTGCGATCAGTCTGGTGACTGATGACTTTCCGCGGCTGCCATTGACCCAAATCCTTACAGGAATTGACCTAATTCTTTTCTCATGGTTGATTTTTTCAATCCTGAGAAAAAGGATGTAGAGTGCTATCAATATCAAAACCGCGTAAATACCCAAAAACATATTAACTGTAAGTATATCGATATTGATAAATAAGTCAACCGTTCCACGCACCGGCGCCAAGGTGTCGTCACCGGGATAGCCAAAGGCGCGCTTCGCATATGGTGGATCACGGATATAAGAGGCCAATACCAGAGTACCGCCGTTTTCGTATACAAGATAAAGTCAGTTCGGTCATGCACCGCAGACTGAGAAATACGCAAATATAAACGAATTTCATGCTTTTTTGTCTAAATATCGATATGAGGTTTGACAAGTTTACCCAAAAGGCGCAGGAAGCTCTCTCTAATGCCCAGGAAGTCCTGGATGAATACAATCATCAGGAATTGGATGTTGAGCACATTTTTCTTGCCTTGCTTAAGCAGGATGACGGACTTGTTCCTAAGATTCTCAAGCGGCTCGACATTATGACTGAGGTTGTGTTACGCAGGCTTGAGGGTTCGTTAGAGATACGCCCCAAGGTTTACGGTGGGGCCGCAGCCCAGATGTATATTACCCCCAGAACCAAGAAATTGCTGTCGTTGGCGCGTGCCGAAGCCCAGCGCATGAATGATGAATATGTCGGCTCAGAGCACTTGTTCCTAGCTATTACTGAAGAACGCGAGGGCGAGACAGCAACACTGTTGAGAGAATTCGGCATCAATAAAGAGAAGACGTATCAGGCACTGCAATCGATGCGCGGCTCGCAGCGAGTGACTGACCAAGATGCAGAAAACAAGTACATGGCTTTGGAAAGATTTGCGCGTGACATTACGGCACTGGCAAAACAGGGCAAGCTCGACCCGGTGATTGGCCGTGATGACGAGATCAAACGCATAGTCCAGGTTCTTTCCCGCAGAGCAAAGAACAACCCAGTGCTGATTGGCGATGCCGGCGTCGGTAAAACGGCAATCATCGAAGGACTGGCTCAGAAGATCGTTGACAAAAATGTGCCTGAGATATTGAAGGACAAGAGAATACTTGCGCTTGACATGGGCGCACTAGTGGCTGGTTCCAAGTATCGCGGCGAGTTTGAGGAACGCTTAAAGGCGGTCATGGACGAGATAAAGAAAGGTAAGGGTGAGATAATTTTATTTATCGATGAGTTGCACACGATTGTGGGTGCGGGTGCGGCTGAGGGTGCAATCGATGCATCTAACATGCTAAAGCCTGCCCTCGCACGTGGCGAGTTACAGTGTATCGGTGCGACAACGCTTAACGAATACCGCAAGAATGTTGAGAAAGATGCCGCTTTAGAGCGAAGGTTTGCACCGGTTTATGTAGGTGAGCCCTCAGTAGAGGACACGATTAAGATTCTGCAAGGACTAAAGAGCAGGTACGAGTCGCATCACGGTGTAGTAATCGATCAGAGTGCCATTGAAGCTGCAGCCAAGCTGTCAGACCGCTACATTACTGAACGCTATTTGCCAGATAAGGCAATCGACCTGGTTGATGAGGCATGCGCTAGGGCACGCATTGAGGTTTATTCTATGCCGGATAATTTAAAGGAGATGGAAAAGAGTCTGGAGCGTCTCAATGACGAAGGTAAACAGGCGGTTGACATGCGCAACTATGAAAAGGCTGCGGAATTACGGGATGAGTCAGAGAAACTGCAGAAAGAGTACAGGCAGAAGAGAGGCGCCTGGATGAAGCAGCGCGGCATCGACGACAAGGTGTGCGCGGATGATATAGCGCATATCGTATCAACCTGGACTGGCATTCCTGTCTCCCGCATGATGGAATCAGAGATGGATAAGCTTCTGAAGATGGAAGAGCGTATACATATGCGCCTGGTTGACCAGGAGGATGCCGTTGTTGCGGTGAGTGATGCAATACGCCGCTCGCGCGCTGGGCTGAAGGATCCTAATCGACCGATTGGTTCTTTTATCTTCTTGGGTCCAACCGGTGTTGGTAAGACCGAGTTGAGCAAGTCCCTGGCCGAATTCTTGTTTGACACGGAAGAAGCAATGGTACGCATCGACATGACCGAGTATCAGGAGAAGCACACGGTTTCCAGATTAATTGGTGCACCTCCGGGCTATGTAGGCTATGAGGAGGGTGGACAGCTGACCGAGGCAGTGCGGCGCCGGCCCTATCGCGTAATACTATTCGACGAATTCGAAAAGGCGCATCCGGATGTTTTTAACATCCTTCTGCAGATGCTGGACGACGGCAGAATGACTGATGGTCAGGGTAGAACCGTCGACTTCAAGAACACGATTATCATCATGACCTCTAATCTGGGCAGTGAGGTAATCACCCAGAGCCTACAGGATGGTAGATTCGACTATGAGAAGACTAAAATCGACGTCAATCAGATATTGCAGCGCAGTGTCAAGCCAGAATTTTTGAACCGCGTAGATGAAGTAATAGTTTTCAAACCACTGGAATTCGATGCAATAAAGGGCATTGTGGGGCGTGAGTTAAACAAAGTTATGAAAAATATTTCTGAATTCGGTTACGAAATCGAGTTCTCAGATACGGTCAAAGACCATCTTGCACACGAGGGTTTTGATCAGGTCTATGGCGCTAGGCCATTACGCCGGGCAATTCAGCGGCTCGTCGAAAACCCGCTCTCAAAGGCTATCCTGGCAGGCAAATTCAAGAAGGGCAGTAGGATAAAGGTAGATTTGGAAAAGGGTGAAGTTGTTTTCAAATAATTCCCGAAAAATTCGGATGATTTGCTGAATCCCCTCCATTTAAGGAGGGGAAAGATGGAGGGGGTTATCTGATGACGATCAATCTGAAAATATCGGCTTTGTCTTCCACGTTAGTTGCCTAACTCCAACACGAGATGAGGAGAAAGCTGATGGTTTTCATTTAGTTCCAACATTTACTTGTAGACTATCAACTTCTGAATGTCCTGTCCCTCGACGGTTTCCAACGTTGCTAGGTAAACGCCATTAGGCCCTCTACTGTCATTATTGTCTCTGCAATTCCAGTGCACACTTCTTTCGCCTGCAGACTCGTATCTGTCAACCAGGGTTCTTACTAATCTCCCTGTTATATCATAGATTTTGATTTTAACACTGCCGGGCGTGATGGTTGAATATGAAACTTGACATCCGCCGCGGCTGGGATTGGGTGTATTGGTTGTGAACCCGAATGTTTCTTGAATGGCGGGTTTGGGTTGCTCAGCTACATATGGCTGGACATTATCAGGGTCAACCATGAAGATTTGATTGGCTGCGTCATTGGTGGCAATCCACAAGACCGGTTCAGGATGGATTGAGGATTGCCAGTCATAGGCAAGACTGGCAACATTGTTGAAACTGAACTGCCGGCCGGTCGGTGTGCCGTCTGTGTTCAATTCCCAGACCATACCGCTGTTCCAACCACCGATCCAGAATTTGTCATTCCAAGGGTCATAAGTAAGACCACGTTGCGAAGTAACAGTCCAGCTTGGATGGCCAATCGAATCTATGCAAGTCCCAGTATTAATGTCGAATTTGTATGCCTTGTTTGAACCGCCAACCGCGAGAATCCATAGCTCGCCATCTTGCCACCATTCGCTAATGTCAGCCATTCCGAATGTGCCCTGAACCAAAGCATAAAACGATCTGTGGGGCGGTTCTAGTTCATAGCAAAAACCGTCGGCAATGTTGATTCCCCATAGATTCTGCTCACGACCGAGTCCCCAAAAAAGAGGTGCTAAAGGCCAGCTCATAGTGATCATGGGTCCAGTCGGGTCAATCATGTAGACTGAGTTATCGAACTGATTTAGAAGATACAAATACTGCCCGTCCCATGTGAGTCCTGCATTGTCATAGCCGTCGCCGGGCATGCCGATGGCGGCAAGGTCGATAGTCATGAGAATATCGCCGAGTTCTCTGCCATCTTCAGTATGAACCTGTTCAGTACGGGGGTTTAGATTGATGCGTGCATTGGGGTCATAGGACATTCCTGTATTGGTGCTACTGGTCGCTTGCGAGAGAATAAAAGATCCGAATAACCAGCTACAAACAATAATATTCCTTTTCATAGTTTTGTTTCTGCCCAGGGCGTGATCAATGCCATTACCGCGCCTTTGAATGCGTCAGGCCTTGCCTGGGATGGAAATTACCTGTGGTGTGGTGCTTATGGGGTGAATGGCGATACGATATACAAATTGGATCCTGTGGATGGCACGATTCTGAAGCGAATACGATGGCAACAGAGTGCTGATTCCTATGGTTTGACATATGATCAGGGTGATTTGTGGGTCAATGATCATCTAACGGGTACGGATTCCATATTTCGTGTAGATACAATAGCCGGAGCGCGCATTCACGCAATTCCAGCACACAAAGAATACATGGCCGGCTTGGCGAACGACGGCACAAATCTGTGGCATTGTTTGTACTATAACCCTGACGGGCGCGTGTATCAAATCCAAAAGACGAATGGTGCTGCTCTCGACAGCATGGACATTTTCTCTCTGCCTCAACCCTGGGGCGCAGCTTGGGATGGCGAGTACTTGTGGGTATGTAATGATGGTGACTACGGCGGTGCGCATCGCATTTACAAGATTGATGTGGTATTGAAACAGATTGTCGATTCACTCGATTCACCTGGTGATCGCCCTTGGGGATTGACATGGGATGGTGATTACTTATGGGTCATTGCCCAAGGTTCTTCACCGACCGGGTTCGTTGCCTACCAGATTGATTTGCTAGGCGGTGGCACCCCCGACATCGAAGTAATACCCACTAGTTACAACTTCGGTTATGTACCTTTTGACACGACATTTGCGTTCACACTCAGTATCGCTAACGTTGGCACGGATACACTTACGTTGGATACGATCTACACACTCAACCCTGTTTTTTCGACCACGTCGCTTGCCTTTCCTGTGGAGATTGCTGATGGAGAAGACACGAATATCTCCGTGTATTGCAGCCCGGATACGTTTGCTTATTACACTTCAAATCTCTTGATTGTAAGTGATGATCCTGTGAATGAAACTACATATGTGCCGTTGACTGCCCGAGGTGTATTTCCAGACCCCCATCTTGCGCCGGGTATCACGAGCCATAATTTCGGAAACGTGAGAGTCAACTGCGTTGATGATTGGAATATCACAATAACAAATGAAGGTTATCCGTCATTGATAATAAACAGTCTTGTATATAATGACACAAGGTTTTTCACTGGTAACCAGTCCTTTCCAATTGCCGTACCTTGCCTCGACACTGTGACGATCCAGATTATTACCAGACCCAATGCGGCAGGAAGTTATAGTGGTGTAGCAGAGATATATTCTAATGATCCAGCGAGCCCTATCATTATCCAGTTAACCGCAAATGGGGATACTACATTACCACAAGCCGGTGAACTCCTCTGGTCGTACGATTTCCCTGATAACGTCGTGTGTGTTGCCGGAATGACAGATATTAATGGCGATGACATTCCTGATGTAGCCGCAGAGGCATACGATGCAGCAGCACCAATTGTCGAACACCTTAACACGTTCTGGGGTAATAGTTCAGGTCACGGTGTGCTACAGTGGGGTTTTGGTGACGATACTACGACTGGCTCCTGGGGTGACGATTGTCTGATTCAGGGTGATGATTACAACATCGATGGCGTGGATGACATTATCCTGGGTACGGCTTGGGGTGATCGTTCTGTTTACACAATTGATGCCGTCACAGGAGAGATAATCTGGTACTATGACAGCTATTGGTTTGATGGTGAAGGAGGCTGGGTCTACTCGGTGAAACCGATGCCGGACATAAACGGTGATAATGTCGGCGAAGTACTTGCTGGAATTGGTGGGCATGACAATGGCTATGCTGGACCGCGCAGCATGTATTGCTTTTCGGGTGTCGATGGTCAGATTATCTGGCGTTTGCAAGCGCAAGATGCAATCGGTAGTGTCGATTGGATCCCCGATGTAAACGACGATTACGTTGCTGATGCAATATGCAGTGCCTGGGGTAATGGCCTCGATGAGAAGGTTTACTGCGTGAGCGGGGCGTCGAGTGGTGTAGTATATACGCCTTTATGGTCATATGACTGCGGTGCCGATATTCAGTCGGTCATTTCAATACCAGACGTAGATGGCGACAGTAAATTTGATGTGATAGCCGGCACTTGGAATGATTCTGTTTTGTGCCTGAGCGGCGCTAACGGGGCAAGGATTTGGGGGACTCATGTTGGTGGATGGGTAATCAAGGTCGTTGAGATACCGGATTTGATTGGCACGGGGAGACCAGGCATCGGTGTTGCGCATATCGGTTCGGCATTTCAAGTATTAAACGCGGAAGATGGAAGCATATATTGGTCCTATCCGATTGGCAGCAATGTGTGGACAGTAGATGCGATTGAGGACCTTAACGGTGACGGTAAGCCCGATGTCATAACCGGAAATCAAAGTCCGGGTGCGGTTTACTGTTTTAGCGGTATTGATGGTAGTGTAATCTGGAGCCACACTGATGGGCGGCTCATATACTCGGTGCGTTCGATTGATGATATAAGCTTTGATGGGCATGAGGATGTACTCGTTGGTACCCAGGGAAGTGGGGGCATCGCACATCTACTCGCGCTCTGTGGAGGAACCCCGGGCACCAACATCGAGGATCGCCCCGAAAAAAATATCGTGAAGCATGGCGTTCATCCGAGAATTGGCAGGCACAGCTTCAGTATTTTTTTTGATGCAGAGTCGACAGATAGGATTATGATATACGATGCTATTGGTCGATTGGTGTCTAAATTCGATAATGCTACTCACAACAAGAATAGAGTATTCTGGCATGCGCGTGACGAACACGGTAGAACCGTTGCGCAAGGTATCTACTTCGTGCACATCTCAGGTAGCGACTTTTCACACATCGAAAAGATAGTAGTTGTCAGATGAATTTGTTTGACCCCCTTAAGAGGGCAAGGGATATCGAAGGCATTGTCACACAAGGCTTGAAGCGCAAATACTACCGTGTGTCGAGGCCGGGGCGCTGGTACGGCGGTATCGCATCGGCTGATTGCTGCGGCTGCAACTTGAAGTGTGTATTTTGCTGGAGTGATAAGCCTCGTGAGAATCCTGAGAAGTACGGCGATTTTTGCAGCCCTGATCAAGTGGCCGAAAGAATTATCAAGTGCGCCCGCGACCATAATTACCGACTGGTGCGCATTAGCGGTAATGAACCAACAGTTGCGAAAGCGCACCTTTTGAAGGTTATTTCTCTGATTAACAAGACTAATTTCTTATTCATTCTAGAGACAAATGGCACCTTATTGGATGAGGATTTCGTACAGGAATTGGCGAAGTTTCGAAATCTTCACGTGAGAGTATCACTGAAGGGAACAAATCCTGATGAATTCTCCATGTTGACTGGTGCAATACCAAATACATTTGACAGAATATTGGGCAATCTCGCGCTGCTCATGGAATACCAGGTCGATTTTAATCTTGCGGTAATGCTTTCATTTAGCCCGGACAAACATGTTACTTTACTGGAAGATCGATTGAAGCAAATCTCCCCAGACATTCTTAAGAATTTCGAAGAAGAGTATGTATTTCTGTATCCACATGTCGCAAAAAAAATGAAGCGGGCAGGAATTGAACCATTGGTCGCCTACACGCCCAGAGGCGTACCTAAGAAATTAGTATAGACCGTCTTCCTCCGACTTCTTGATTTCAGTGAATTCATTATTATAATAAGTAATGCCTGAATTGCCTGAGCTCGAAGTATTAAGAGAGAAGTTAACGGTTAAAGTTAAAGGCAAAAAGATAAAGAGCTTTCAAGTTCTGAAACCTTACGTACTAAAGAATATCTTCGAGGGAGATTTGTCAAACGAGACCATCAAGAAAGTATCAAGACGAGGGAAGTACCTTATTCTCGATACTGATGAGCATTCTATTGTGATTCATCTTATGCTTGACGGTTCCCTGAGATATTCTTTGCCAACTGCTAGACTAAAAAAGTCGACCAACGCGCTGATCGTTTTCACCGATGGTACCACGTTGGAATTCAGTGAGAGGGGTCATAAGAAGAGAATGGCGATTCACGTTATTAGCCGAGGTGGATCCTTGGTTCGCATTTCAAACCTTGGTGTTGACCCATTGGGTAAGGATTTTACCGTCGATACGCTCGGCAGCCTGTTGAAAAGAGATTCCAAGCGTTTGAAGTCATTTCTTTGTAGTCAAAGCAGAATAGCGGGCATTGGTAACGCTTACGCCGACGAAATCCTCTGGAAGGCCCGTTTATCGCCTTTCAAGCTATCATCGAATCTCAATGAGGCGGAAACCAAGATACTGTCTCAGGCGGTCGTAGATGTGCTCAAATGGGCTCTCGAGCATGTGAGACATGCTAGGCAGCCCGAGAACAGGTCATTCCTGAATGTGCACGGGAAAAAGGGCAAAACCTGCCCTAGGTGCGGCGATGTAATTCGTTGCGTCAGTTTCCGTAAGAATGACACCTTTTACTGCCCGATGTGTCAGACCGGCGGAAGACGACTCAAAGATCGACGAATGTCGGTATTCTACCGTTAAATAAGGACTTATCTATGAAATTTCAAGTATTGGTTGAGTATTCGAATAGGCTCAGGAGAGTCGCTTCGAGAACCGAGAAGGTCAATATTATTGTCGATTTTCTAAAAGATCTTTCCAAGCGAGAGGCAGCCTTTGGGGTCAAATATATATCTGGAGTAGTCAGGCAAGGCAAGCTAAATATAGCGTGGAAGGGGCTGTCTGAGCTACTTAATAGCCGGCGACGAGGACTGGACTCACCCAGCCTGTTTCAAATCGATAAGTACCTGGATAAGGCCAGATCTGCCAAGGGTCGAGACAAAATCAGGGTGTTGTTGCCGCTTTTCGAAAGGCTGAGCAAGCAGGAGAGAAAATACCTTGTTTCGCTCATCGTCGGCGAATTGCAGCAGGGGGCGGGTGAGGGTTTGGTAAAGTTAGCAATTGCAAAGTTTTTCGACCTTTCGGACGAGGAGATCGAACGCGCATACCTGCAGAAACCGGATATCGGTGAATTATTTGCATACCTTCTCTCTAAGGGCAAGACTGCGATAGAAACGTTGGGTATCAGGATTTTCAGTCCAGTAAAACCCATGCTTGCCCAGATTGCTGAATCAATTGATGATGTATTCATTGAATACGATGACTTTGCCCTTGAATACAAGCTGGATGGGGTTAGGATTCAGGTACATCGCAATGAAGATGACGTGCGAATATTCTCCAGGCACCTGAGGGATATCACCTCTCACTTCCCCGAGCTCGTTGAAACAGCAAGGAAATTGCCGGTTAGAGAATTCATTCTCGATGGCGAGGCAATCGGTATCGATGCCAAAGGAAAGCCAGTACCGTTTCAAGTTTTAGCGCGCCGAACTACCAGAAAAAAGGATATTACCAAAATGCAGAAACAGGTTCCAATCCTGCCGCAGTTCTTCGATGCGCTCTACGTTGATGGCGATGACTTGACCGGTCGTACATACGTTGAGCGAGTCAAGGTGCTGAGTGACATAGTGCGCAATAAGAGGCATCTGACTGCTCGTATGAAGCCGATTAGCAAGGATGATGCCGTTGATTTCTATACGACTTCGCTGAAAAAGGGAAACGAAGGGGTCATGGTCAAAATTCTTGATTCTACATATCGTCCTGGTAAGCGCGGCAAGTTCTGGTTCAAGATAAAGAGTGCCCACACTATCGATTGTGCAATATTGGCTGCAGAGTGGGGGCATGGTAGGCGGCGCGGTTTCTTGTCAAATCTGCATTTAGGTGTTCTCGACGAAACAGGGTCCAAGTATTTGATGGTCGGCAAGACTTTCAAGGGCTTGACCGACAAGATGCTCTCTTGGCTAACCGATAATCTTCCGAAATACAAGCTTCATGAAGATCGGTGGACAGTATATGTTAAACCAGAGGTGGTTGTTGAGATTGCCTTTAATGAAGTACAAAAGAGCCCGAAGTATGAATCGGGTGTCGCCCTCCGGTTTGCTCGTGTGAAGAAGATTCGAGATGATAAAACAGCAAAAAAGATCAATACAATATTAGACTTAGGGAAACTTTCGAGAATTAGTAATGGTATTGAATAGATGCTTTTCTTATTCATGCTGCATCGATTAAGCCAAATTGGAGGTCAGGAATGTCTGATATGGACAAATATGTAGAAAAGGCTTTATCCATGGGTATAACAAGAGCGAAGATCATTGACTCGAAAACCGTAACTATCGGAACTTGGGTTCGGTTAAAATGCCAGTATGGATGCGGCGGTTACGGTGAGTGTTTGACTTGTCCGCCTTACTCGCCCACTCCAGAGAGTACGAGAAAGATGCTTGGTGAGTACACAAGGGGACTACTCATGCAGATCGAAGATATCCCAGCAAGGAAAGAAGCCAAGATGAGCCGGACGTTGAAGAAGATTGTCGTCGACCTCGAGCGGGAAATGTTTCTCGACGGTTATCATAAGGCCTTTGGCATGGTGTCTGGACCATGCCGATTGTGTCAGAAATGTAACACGAAGAAGGGATGCAAATATCCTTATCTAGCAAGACCGGCCATGGAGGCATGTGGTATTGATGTTTATCAGACAGCCAGAAACAACGGATTCAAACTTGAGGTTGTAAAAACAGAGGACGCTTGTTGTTCATACATATCTTTAATACTCGTCACGTAATTCTCTATGATCGAAATCGACGGTAGCTATCTTGAGGGTGGTGGTCAGATTATCAGAACTGCAATCGCCGTTGCATCGGTTACCAAACAGTCAGTCCGTATTTTCAACATAAGAAAGGGAAGAGATAAACCGGGTTTGAGACCGCAGCATTTAGAGGGCATCACTACGGCTTCGAGAATGTGCAATGGTAAGACAGAAGGTCTTAACCTGAATTCAACAGAAGTTTCCTATACGCCGGGTACGATCAAGGGCGGCAGATACACAATCGATACCAAGACGGCTGGTGCTGTATCACTAATTCTTCAAACACTCGTGCCCATTGGCATGCGCGCAGATTGCGCGGTGGAACTCGCCATCAAGGGAGGAACCGCAGTACCATTTAGTCCAACCATTGCATATTTCAATCGCGTTTACTCTAGCATACTTACAGAAATGGGCGTTTCAGTTGATATCGATATCAAACGGCACGGATTTTATCCGCGCGGCGGAGGAGAAATCTACGCGAGAATTGAGCCTACAAGAATCAAGGGCTTAGATCTGATAGAACGTGGTCAATTTCAAGCAATCAGAGTGGATTCAGTCGCGTCAAATCATTTAAGATCGGCCAGAGTTGCCGAAAGAATGGTCGATGGCTTCAAGAGCATTTTCCCTGAATCGAAAGCACAGCTGAGATATGTGCCGGCAGATTCAGCCGGTTGCTTCGTGAACGGTTGGGCTATTTATGAGAATTCCGTGGTGGGTACGGATGTCCTGGGTCGAGTCGGCAAGCGTGCCGAGGATGTGGGAAAAGATGCGGCTCTGGTTTTGCGAGAAATGAGCGAGACAGATGCAACGATAGATGTTTGGATGGTTGATCAGATAGTTCCTTACATGGCATTGGCCGCATATGAAACGCGTAACCCCTCCAGGGTCAAAATACCGAGGTTAACAAAACACGCCGAGACGAATACCTGGGTTGTTGAGCAGTTCTTACCTGTGAAATTCAGTGTCGAAGAGAACGTGATGATTTGCAGGAAGAGTACGCCCGAGGCTGTAACCTAGCGTATAACGACAAGTCGTACACAACCATCATTTCGTGGATGTTCCATTTTCAAACAATATACCCCGACTGGTAGGTGTGATGTGTCGAGCTCGAGTGAATTGCCGGCACATGGTGATATGTGCGCCATGCTGGTTACATCCCTGCCTTGTATATCGTAGATTGAAATTCGTGAATCAGGATGATCCATAGTTTTCAGTGTAATCATTGCTCTCTGCGCACAGGGGTTGGGACAGATGCTAACCGGAGTCGGTGTGTTCTTATTTTCCCAGACAATATTCTCATCGATACCAACGTACGGGGTTTTTTCGAAATAGACATCGTGGTCATTAGGGAATGTCACGGCATGTGCCCAAACAAGGAATGTTTCGCTTGATTCCATGAAAAAATGCGGTTGGGTGTTGTTTGTTGCGTCGAAAGTGACCTGCTCTTCGTATTCCCAATTAATCGCATCATAAGACCGCCGGCGATAGAGATTGTACGCGGGCGTGAGGTATGTAGCATAATAGATTAGATACGCCCCGTCAGAGGTTTCATTTGGAAAGGGATCGTGAGAGTTATCACTGTAAGTCAATCTCAGTTCGTCCGTCCAGTTTACACGGTCCTCGGAAGTGCGCACAAACACGTCATATCCACTGCCAGTATTTCGATGGTACGAGAAAAGATAGACACCGCTAGTATGTTTCATTAACCTCGGACGATAGCCCGATGGGCCGACTAATGTTTTAAGTGTATCCCAGGTGCCGCCGTGCGGATGATGCGCAATGTAGGCTCCTTGTGGCCCTCGGTAGCTCATCGTCAGTGAGCTATCGGGTTCGATTATTACGGTTGGATCATAGTGCATGCTTGTTGAACCCCAGCCCAGTTCGATTGGACCATCTCTATTCCAGTCTATGCTGTTAGATGAATGAGCAGTATGTATGCCATATGTACCATATTCATTTGATGCATACCACAGCCTGAGTGTGTCACCGGGTAACTGCAAGAAGCTTAGAGTTGCCTGATCTCCTGGGCCTTCGATTATCGCGATCGGCGTTTCCCATGTATCGCCGTTGTCAGTCGAGAACGTAGCATATAAGTCGCCTGATTGCCAGTCCGGATTTCTATCGAAGATTATCATCAAGCGATTGTCATTTGGTCTTATGATCCAGGATTCATAATCGTTCTCAGGACCACCAGACACTACTACGGGGTCGCCACTGACGAGTGGTGTCGGGGTCAATATAGAACACAATGTGTAAAGACACAGTGTTTTTACGACTTTCGCGTTTGCCATGGTTCGATTATACAGATAAGAGGGAGATATTCAATATCTACTACAAAAACGTGTCGAGATGTTGACAGCGCGATTATTTAGACTATAATAGACGCTTTGAAACTGTATGTTTCTTCTATACTAGCAACCATTAAGGAGAGATATGAAAATACTGCAAGTGACCGACGCCTATTATCCATACCCATCAGGCCTTTCTGAATCTGTTCACCATCTGTCACAAAAGCTCCGCTCATTTGGCCATGATGTCGATATCGTGGCTACTTCATTTGGCTCTCGTGAAGACGAAAAGTATGAGGCAATGAGGGTCGGTAGAGTAATATACATTCCGCTGAACAAATCTTATGCCACAATGCCTTTTGGATTTGATGTCCCGGCAAAAATGAAATGGATAGTTCGCGATGGTGATTATGATGTAATACATTCACACGGCCCGGTTTTCCCTAACCTATCATATTTCGCGCTCAAATATTCAAACACCAAGAATCTTGCAACCTTTCATACTTCTTCTGAAAAGGCAAAAGGCTTTGGTAGTGGGATTTTCAAAATGATATTTGGCAGAGTAAATGATAAACTTGATGTGAGGGTTGCGGTTTCGGAGAATGCAAAAACGATCAACCAGATTTATATTCCGGGCTATTATCACGTAATCTCGCAAGGTGTGGATATTGATAGATTCAACCCCAAGGGCAAAAAACTGAAGGACATGATGGAAGATTCCGTTCTCTTTGTTGGCAGATTGGACCAGAGAAAGGGTTTACATCGATTACTTAAAGCTTTCGTACACGTTAAGGAGAAGGTCCAGAATGCGAATCTCTTTGTTGTCGGTGGCGGTCCTCTTCGCAACAAATATCTGAAGATGGCAAAGGAATATGCCATCGAGAAGAGTGTGCATTTTCTGGGATATGTTTCCAACGAGATGCTGCCGACGTATTACAGATCGACAACTGTCTATACTTCACCGGCGGAAGGCCGAGAGTCTTTTGGTATCGTTTTGGTCGAGGCGATGGCTTCGGGCACGGCGGTCATTGCCTCTGATATTGCGGGTTATGACAAAGTCATTGACAATGGCAGAAACGGTTTGTTGGTCGATACCGACAACCCGAATGAATATGGCAGAGCACTAATCGAAGTCCTGGAGAATAGCCGACTGAGGAAGAATCTCGTTGACGGAGGCCTGCGGGATGTAAGTACCAAGTATTCTTGGGACATCATAGCACGAAGATACGAACGCCTTTACTAACAAAAGGATTAATCACCGTTAACATACAATCAGTCCGCTGTGTGGAGACTGTGAATACGTAAAAAAAACAGGAGGTACATGATTGAGAAATGTCAAGTTAGAAAAACCAATGAAGGAGGAATTGTATCGTGAATCAAGGGTCGCAAGAGCGTTAGGCGATCCGGCAAAGTATGTGATTGCTGATCTCTTGCTTCGGCACGGTCACCTCAGCGTGCTTGAGATAGCAAGGAGAATTCGTCGGTCGAAATCCACGATATCGCATCACCTTTCAATATTACGCGGTCTCGACATAGTGCGGTACGAAGCCAAATCCGACGGCGTATACTATTGGATAAAATATCCCGAGGAACTGAGGGCAATACAACAATCGCTCAACCTATTCGTACAGCGAGTTCAACGGGGCCTATCGAGTGACACCTAAACAATAATATTCGAATTATGCAATTGCACAATTGTACATGCGTCGAATAGTGCCGTAAATTGGTGGCGTTATGGTCGGCGCCGGATTGATATCTTTGCGTGCGAATAAGTTGAGGTAATTGGATCATGAAATTTGTTGGGTTGTAGCGCGATGATGGGTAGCTCGACTTATCAGCTTATAGGAGGTGGGTATGGGCGATGCATTTTTTGACCGCGTTGCAAGGTTTTACGATCATGAACAGAAGGATTTTGTAAAAGATATTCCGTTCTATTTAGATTATGCAAAGCAGTGTGGGGGAGAGGTTCTGGAATTGGGTTGTGGCACGGGACGGATTCTGTTGCCGATTGCAAGGGCGGGAATTGAAATAACCGGCCTCGATGCGTCAGAAGAGATGCTGGACATCGCACGAAAGAAAATTGACGAGGCGATAGGGAACAAGGTGACTCTTGTTAAGGGCGACATGAAGGCTTTCAAACTCTCGAAGCATTTTTCCATGATCTTCATTGCCTTTCGTTCTTTTCAATGTCTGTTGACAAAACAAGAACAGGTCTCATGCCTTGAATGTGTCTGGAATCACCTGGCGGATAATGGAACTTTGATTATCGACCTTTTCGCACCAAGACATGACTTGCTGGCTCAAATTCAAAGAAGCTTCGATTTGGGTGAATTTCATGATCAGGAGAATGATGTGTTTGTAACGCGTCGCGCCGAGGATAAATATGACCTGGCTAAACAGACGCTACATGAAGATAGATTTTATGAATGGACTGACAAGGAAGGTAAATTCTATTGTCAGAAGTGGTCTTTCGATCTGTCTTATCTATTTAGGTATGAAGCTGAACTTCTTCTGCAGAAGTGCGGATTCCGAGTGGAACAGGTCTATGGCGATTTCGACAAATCATCATACAATTACTACTCCGGCGAACAGATATTTGTTGCGAGAAAGTAGGCCGAATGCACGCACGTTTTCTTCAGAGAGGCGAAGATATGAGGTGGTTTGACTTATTAGGAGAAGAGTTTAGTAGATCTTTCACGACGGAGTCTGATTATAGACCCGAGAGTCATATCGTCGTTGAAAAAGATGATAGATTTGTCGGTTGTATGGAAGTCTTCATCGAGGACCCAGGACTGGTTCTGCTATTCAACCCTAAGGTTGAAGTTGTGAATGCCATGAAATTGATTATATGCAAGGGAATCAAGACAGCTAAGGCGCTCGACGTGCGAATAATCGGCTGTCTTGTTCATGAAAGTAATGAGCAGTTCAATGTAATTGAAAGGCTGCTGCCCGACCTTGGGTTCGTTTTTGGAATGGAAAAGGCTTTGTATCAGCTCAAAGCGTCTACTCTGTCTGATACCGGTGGTATTCCTTCGTTGGCGTACAGATCTCTGAAACAGGTTGCCGAAACCCAATTTGTTGAAATTTTCGGGAAAATCTATCAGCCAGACATCTTTGAGTCTGATCCAACAAGATGCTTCGCGGACTTGAAGAAAAGTGCTGCCAGAACAAAACGTTTTCACCCTGAGGATTGGGAGATTGCATATGTTGCTCTCAAGCCTGTCGGTATTACAATGCCCCAATTACATGATGAAAAAGCTCAATTCGGCAGCAATTACTACGTTGGCGTTATCTTGGATGAAAGAGGAAAGGGTCTAGGTAAAGCATTACAGAGAAGAGCGGTCGAGACACTGGTCAGAAGAGGCGTACATACAATAGTCGGATCGACCGACATAAGAAACAAACCAATGCTCAAGATTTTTGAATCGTTAGGATATGAACGTATAGAGCACCAGTATTTCTATGTATATCATGGTATGTGATAGGTCGCACCGATGCTTTGTTTTAGGCTGACCAGCAGGAGAATTTGCCTATGGTCCAATATAACCAGTACTCAGGATAATATCGTCAAACCAGCAGATATTCTCCTGGGGGTTATTGTGTATGTAGATGCCCAGAGAGATACGTTTTATTTTTAGTTCGTTGGTTGTTCTCCAGTTGAAACCGGTGAGGTGCATGTAGAGCTCGCCGTCAATCCAAGCCGCAATTTCTCCATTGTTGTTTCCCGCATCGTTTGCTTTTATCATCATTTCCATGCAGTGCCAGCGACCCCTTTCAGGTATGATAATCGAATCAGGATAAAACACATTACCCCAATAATTACCCTGATTATCGGGTAGCATTTCTTGCCAGTACGCGTAGAACTGCATTCTACCCGGCGGCGTAAGGGTTTGCCAGTCGCTCCATGGTTCGAAGCCAGAGCCGAAGCGGTCATTTCCGTTTGGCTTTATTCCTGCCATGCCCATCTGATTCCACTTGTTGTCTCCTTCGACCGCATAGAGTGTGCAGAAATGCATACCCCAGCCCTGGTCAAAGGAGGAATCAAATTTGCAGTACCATCGATAGTGAACCTTGTCGTATCCAGGATGAAACCAATACTTGATGCTCGACGTTGAGGAGTTACCATTGTTATATGTAGCAATACACTTTAGCGCTTTGCTGCCGGTATGAGCCTGTGCTGGATCGTCGATGATTTCTGGTGGCCCGTATTCATCAAACCATTCTTCATAAGAGTCGTCTTCGAAGTTTTCCTCGAAGAAAATAGTACCCGGTTCTTCGAGGTCGTTAGTGGATTCATTCGTGCAGGATAAGACCAATGACATACACAACGCGATTATGACATATGTCTTCGATAGACGATGCATCATAAAATAGTATACGAGTACATTTTTTTGTCAAGACGTGATATGGCACATCTTGTTGACAGATGCGGTATAGTTGTGTAACTTATTCGGGGTATTAAGGATAACACAATATGAATGATGAATCGAGATTCGGCTACTGCAAAATAGAATCCAGTTTTGGTGACGTCATTGTTGTCTGGCGTAACGTCGACAACAGCATCGCGCGCGTTTTTTTGCCTAAACAACAGGGTCTTTTCCAATCGTCACTATACAGGTGTCGAGGGGCTAGACAAACCCCTAATCGAGTAATTCGAGCTCTATGTAGTGACATCAGTGCGCTACTGAACGGGCAATCAGTTGATTTCAATTTGGGCCGTCTCGATTGGTCGCTAACCTATCATTTCCAGAAAAGCGTCTTACGGATGGAACAGAAAATTCCGCGTGGAGTGGTCAGTACATACGGAAGGCTGGCCAAGAAGTTAGGTAACCCTCGTGCCGCGCGCGCGGTCGGCACAGCTCTGGCTCGGAATCCATTTCCCCTCATCATCCCATGTCATCGTGCGATTAGATCTGATGGTTCATTGGGAGGATATGCAGGCGGTCTTGCGATGAAGAAGAGGCTGCTGGAATTCGAGGGTGTGCAGTTCGACGAGCAAAGCCGGGTAGTGACCGAGAATTACTGGTGAACGCATAGCGCGACTCTTGGATTCTCGATATTGCTATCCTATTCTGAATTCCCAAGAGCAATAGAATGCGTCAGGATGTGGGTCAGGTGGACAGACAATACATCGTGTTTCGATTCGCGGATCGATTGTCTTGGCGAAAAAAGTGTATTCCAGAATACCTACAGGCTTGCAAGGAAAATCGGGAAGATTTTTCCTCTTTCTTGCGTCTTGAACGCGACAACTATCCATCCTAAATACGCAATGTTTATCTGAAGATTCAACGATGGATTGCTTGTTGATATATGCATATAGCCGAAAACTAAGGGCTTGGATGAGTGCGGGAATTCCCCCACCCGGCTGCATATTCAGTCTCTTCATTATGCGCTGTGCTTCGATTTGAGTAAACTTCTCCCAGGCCTTGCCGTCGAGCTCGATTGCGGCATCCATACCGAATTTCTGTTCCACTGCCTGGAACCATAGGCCGTCATGGGCCAGCCAATTCTTAGCCGCGTCGGCCAACAATTCCAATATTTCTGTCTTATTCAGGCCCTTTGGTTCGATCATGAAACCTCCCTGTGCTTTGATAGTACTTTTTGTGTTCATGTTCTGATAACAATATTTTTCCTTGTTCCAATAGTCGCTCGATATACTTCAGAATCTCGTTCGCGTGTAGCCCGGTTATGCTAACCAAATCATCGACGGTGACTGGCCTCCGTTCGATTATCGAGAGAATATTCTGTAGGTACTCAGTCCGGTACGGTGATTCGACCGGCATCTTGAAGTCCGCAATGATCTCGCATCTCTTGCCAAGCACTCCCTTGATTCGCCTTAACGCATCGGCCGTCACAGGATACGCGTATTCCTCACTCGGCGGCCGCACAACGGTGTTGAGGTGAATCTTGTCTGGCTTTATTTTTTCCATCACCAATTTCATCTGTTTGATCTGATCGGGTTGGTCGTTGATACCCTTGATTAGCATGAGTTCGAGCCAAATCTGACCTTCGTACATTTCCCTGAATCTAATCAGCCCATCAATGATTGCGGTTACATTCAGATTAGTATGATTTCGATGTATACGACTGAAAGTCTTCTGGTTTACCGCACATAATGTTGGTAACACAACGTTGGCGTTCACCAAATCTTTCTGTACGTCAGGCATGAAGATTAGCGAACCATTTGTCAGGACGGCTATAGGAACTTTGGTAATTTTCTGCAATTCCTTAATGAGGTATCCGAGACCGTTGTGCAGGGTCGGCTCACCAGAACCTGAGAATGTGAGGTAGTCAATATGCTGGCGTTTCTTTAAAACGTATCTTACTTCTTCTAAAACATCCTGTACGGGTGTATATTCCTTGCGCAGTAGTGTCTTGTTGCTAGTCTTGCCGAGCTGACAATAGATGCAGTCGAAACTACAGTTCTTGTGCGGTATGATATCGATGCCCAGGGAAAACCCGAGTCGTCTGGAGGGCACCGGTCCATATGTGTATTTTGATGATTTATGTGGGTGAGAAGGTTGGGGCACTATCGACGCTTTATTCTGTTTTTTGAATCGAGAGTTACAACCAGTGGCTTGTTGTTCTGTGCTTCACTATGACTCATGCTTGCGTATGACAGAATACAGAGTCTCTCGCCAACCTTACCTTTCCTCGATGCTGGACCGTACAGGACGATTCTTCCCGATCCTGCGTTTTCTTGTATGGTGTAGGTCTCGAGTCTTTCACCATTATCATAGTTCAGCACTTGAACCTTCTCGCCCGGTAGTAGGTTGACCGCCCTCATGACCTTGCCGTCAATGCCCATGCTTCCTTTGTAAAAAAGTCGCGTATGGGTTATTCTTGCTTCGGTTATTTTTGACTTCAAAACAATAACACGAACACCCGATGTTTGGTGTTTGGCCAATCCATCTCTAATAATGGCCCGGTGTCCCCTGAAGGGAATATTTGGTAGGTTTTTAACTGAGAAATACTTGGCCCCGATAGTATCGGTGCCAGCCCGAGGCTTGCCAGCGAGATATTGAACATCATAGGCTATTAACAGCACGTTACCATACAACTTAGTAGGTTCCGTGTATACACCAATTAGGCCCTTCAGTGTTCCTTTTATACTTGTCTCTTCTCTTAATTCACGTAGTACGGTTTCTTCGGGCAATTCATTGGGTTCGACAAAGCCCGAAGGCAATGCCCATTTGCCACGGCTGGGCGCGACACCGCGTTGTATTAGGAGAATTTCGTCCTCTTGATATACAAAGGCAACAGCACTCGGGATGGGGTTTGCGTAGTGAGTCCACCCGCATCTCGGACACGTGCGACGGCCGATTTTTTCGATTTTCTTTGTTGACAAATCGGTTTTACATAATGGGCAAAATTTATAGTTTATCATCGATTTCTTGCCTTTTTTGATTCAGTTTTTCAACCAGCTTCTCGGTATTTATACCGTGCTGCTGGCCCAACTCATCCACTGTTCCCCAGAAAGGCTCGCCGCAGACAAGACATGGTAATCCGAACTCGATGAAAGTCTTAGACAGTGATGGGTATTTGGTTAATATCTGTTCGATATGCATTTCTTTGGTGATTCTATCCATAACGATGATTATTATACACGGATTATCCTGAGAATCAATAGAATCCTACGTATAATAAAGCACTCTTGGGTATTTTGTCTGACGTGATCGGTGTGAGTTGACACTCTTTTTTGTCTGGATATAATGTAGTGTAAATCTGGTGATTCGGGGGAGAAATTGTACGTCTCATTCAATGTTCTTATTATGATTGGATTATATGAAATTTAGAAGACCCAAGAATCTTAACTACCGTGAGACTGTGCGCTTTCACGGCCATGATGGGCCGTTCCTGGCTCTCGGTTATCGATTGGGCAGGTTTTTCAATAAAGAGTTAAATCCGAGCGGTATCATGGATTTCAAGATATCGGTAAGCACCAAACGACGGAAACCATACACTTGCCTTCTTGACGGCTTACAGTGTGCTACATTTGCTACACTTGGTAAGGGAAACATTGCTATCCGCAGTATCTCTGGAGAAGCGATTATCGTCCGTGTAAAAAAAGGGAGAAGCGTTCTCAAATGTAGCATGACCCAGCGAGCGAGAGCTATGTGTTTTAAAGTAGAAGATCTTGAAAAAGCTGCCCGCCAGGTGCTCCGTACCCCGATTAAACAATTATGGCGTATTGAAAAATAGACTATCATCGGCATACCTTGAATAGCATGGCAAAGAAACCAAAGGTCTTAGTTACCCGCGTGCTGCCCAGACCGGGCATGGATTTGCTCAAGCTGCATTTTGATCTGGATGTCAATTACGAAGACCAGGTAATCCCGCGCGAAGTATTAAAGGAAAAAATAGGAAACAAGGAAGGGCTTGTCTGCCTGTTGACCGACAATATCGATGCCGCAATTATCGCGAGAGCGCTACGCCTAAAAATCATTGCTAATTATGCAGTTGGTTTTAACAACATAGACCTCGTTGAGGCATCGAAACGCAAAATACCGGTAACGAACACACCTGATGTGTTAACCGAAGCGACTGCTGATTTAACATTTGGTCTGCTGATTTCGATTTCGAGGCGAATTGTCGAGGCTGATCACTTCTTGCGCGCCGGGACATTCAAGGGCTGGGCACCCGAACTCTTGCTCGGGGCGGATGTACATGAGAAAACACTGGGGATAATTGGGCTGGGTCGAATAGGAAGAGCGGTTGTGAGAAGAGCACGCGGATTCGATATGAGAATAATCTATTACGATAATGAGAGACTACCGGTTGATGCCGAGAAGGAACTCGGTGTGCAATATTGTGCTCTAACTGACCTTCTCAGAGAGGCTGACTATGTATCTATTCACGCACCGCTCAGTGAGCGAACGCACCATCTCTTGTCAACCAGTGAATTCGAATTGATGAAAGAGACCGCTTATGTGATAAATGCTGCGCGTGGACCCATTGTTGATGAAAAGGCATTGGTTAGAGCGATCAAGGATAAGAAAATCGCCGGGTGTGCGCTGGATGTATACGAGAATGAGCCGCGCGTCGAATCCGAGCTTATTAGAATGAATAATGTAGTACTGGTGCCGCACATCGGTTCGGCATCAGTTGAGACAAGGACGAAGATGGCTTTGATGGTTGCCGAGAACGTTATCGCCGTACTCGTTAGAAAGGAACGGCCGCCTAATGTGGTCAACGGGCAAATCTATGGGCAATGAATATCGTCCAATCAAAGTAGCTGGTATTCTATTACGTCGTTGATTTCTATTATCGCATAATGTTTAGGGAAGGGCCCTGGATTTATGATTAGGGTCTTCCCGATGTAGTCGAAACCACGTGCCTCATGGATGTGCCCGCATAATACGATATCAGGCTGAAATGCCTGCACAAAATTCCTAACGGCCTTGCTCCCGACATGGAAGCCAAAGAAGACTCTATCGAGCTTTGTCTTATATGGAGGAGCGTGGCTTACGACGACGTAATGACGTACATCGGTTGATTTAGAGAAGTGTTCAGTGAATTCTCTTAGCTCTTTTTCACTATATTCTTTAGGTGTACGGAATGGTGTCTTATTGCATCCACCAATGCCAAAGAAAGTGACGTCGCGCACTCTTCTCATTGTCGCGTGTAGGTTCATGCTACGCATGACCAGAATGTCTTCTACTCCAGGTCGATCACAGTTGCCAGGTATTGCGTATATCTTATCGTTCCATGCTGCCAGTCTGTCTATCACTTTGTCTGCATCATCGCGGCCACCGAAATTTGTGATATCACCAGCAACTAGCACAAGATCTGCTTGGCGTAGGTGCGTAACCGTCTCTTCGGGGTAATCGAGCCGTCCGTGGATGTCGGTCAATGCAATCAGCTTCATTATTGCATTGCAAGGGATATGGCTATTGTTCTGTTCTGTATAACCTTTTCCAGGGAGTACTTTTCATTTGCTCATAGTTGGTAATCGCTTTCTGTAGAGTATTTGCAGCAAGCAGAGCACAATGCTTATTTACCTGAGGCAGACCGGCACAATAATCGAGAATCGCTCGTTGATCAATGCATCTTGCTTGTGATAGCGTTTTACCAATTGCCATTTCGGTGACAATGCTGCCACAAGATACCGTAGCCCCACATCCGTCAGTATCAAACGTGCACATGAGTATCCTATTAGCTTTTACATTCAGCGAGATTTCCATCGTATCTCCACACGGACCCGCGATGCGTCCGTAGCCGTCACTCTTGTCTATGATACCCCAATTACGGGGGTTGTGCATATGGTCGAGCACTGTGGGTGAGTATGTTGATTCAAGCGTCTTTTTATTAGTCAGTGGCCTATTGCTGTATGTGGGCATGCTGGATCGTATCTAACCTATGAGATCCTGTAAAAGGTCTAAGTAATCACGCAATAGCCTTGTGATGAGAAAATTTTTCTTTACGACTTCATGCGCGTTTTCGCCGAGCGTTTTTGCCATAGAAGGGTTCTTTAGTAATTCGATGACCCTTTGAGCAAAAGCCTTTCTGTCGTCAGGTTCGACCAGAAAGCCGGTTTCCCCATCACTGATCTGCATTTTGATGCCACCGACATTTGAGGCAACAACAGGCTTCTTCTTTAAAAGCGCTTCGGTTACTGTGAGCCCGAAGCCTTCACGCAGCGATTTCTGGACTATAACATTCGATACTCTCTGTAGGGCATTTACTAGAATATTATTCTCACTTGTTATGAGAATTACATCACGGTTCTTTATATGATTATTCGCCTTGCGCCTCGTACGCTCATAATATTGCTGCGATTCGGGATCGTCTAGTGCCATGCTACCACAGAGCACCAATCGACAATCGACTTCTTCCTTGACTATGCGGAAGATGTCAATCAAGCCCTCTTGGTCCTTAAATCTATCGAATCTCGATATCTGTGTGATGATCGGTTTGTCAGTAGGGATGTTGAACTTTTTCAGATACTTTGCGATGTCTTTTTCCGAGATTTTCATGTTTTTCGGAGAGAGTGGGTCAATAGCTGGTTGTATTATACGCTGTTCAACTGGTGTGTCTCTCAATCTGTAGTCCTCACTCGAAATTATTATTACATCATATTTGAGTACGTAGCTCTTGAGAAATTCCCACAGGTCTTTATTAGGATTTGAGAGGTCGATGTGTACTCTCCACACCCAAGGCTGCTTTCGAGGGTAATGCTGAATCAGTGGTAGCGGCTGTGGATCATGTATTATCACGCAGTCGTGCGTTATATGAGAGTAGGTTGAGAATGCCGCGTTAGCCTGCAAGTACAGTTTCTTCTTGATCTCTGTGAGGTTTATCGAATTGCCTTGAAGGGCGTTATGGAATTTCTTAGTTATGTTAAAGAAATCCGGTGTTCCTCTAAGCATACGCCAACCAGCGGCGATGCCGATATCATTCATTAACGGAACGATGCCGCTCAATATCTCAGCCACACCACCGCCATAGTATGTTGAATTGACGTGAACGGCGGTTTTACCGTATAGCTTGCGTGCCCGGCGGTATATTTCGCCGATGACCTCATCACCGACAATTTTGCGGTAGTCGTTTAGACTTCTTTTCATATCAATCCTTCAACCCTACCCATTCTGTTTTATTTCGTAGAATTCTTAGTAATAATTTACTCTGAAACTTGCTTTTGTCAAGCATTATATATATCTAGCAGGACATTTCAAGTAGCCTTGTTTGTGAATTATTAGCTGGGTGCCGGCTGCGGTTTTGCTAATACTGAGCAGCTGTTTGCGCCCTTGGCGAGGATAAATAGATTTACTACCTTATCGCTCCCCGCGTGAGTCCTTGTATAATCCGTCTCTGGAAGGCAAGAGCAATTAGGATAACTGGTATGCAGGAAATCACCGAGGCAGCCATGATGTAGCCCCAGGGCAATTCGCCGTGCAATCCTTGAAACATTGCAATACCGACCGGTACGGTTCTTGCTGTGTAGTTTGTGGTGAGCATTAATGCGAACAGAAATTCATTAAACGAAAACATGAAGAGCAGCATTACCGTGGACAGGAATCCGGGTACGGCAATAGGAAGGACTACCCTTAGAAGCGTTTGCAATCTGTTAGCGCCATCGATTTGTGCCGCTTTATCAAGTTCGGTCGGAATTTGCGAGAAATAGCTTGTTTGTAACCAGAGTGCTAATGGAAGACTCCAAGAAATATAGGGCAATATTAATGCGCTGTAGGAATTTATCAACCCTAGTCCGCTCATTAGTTTGAAAAGATAGCCAACTAAGCAGATTTGTGGGAACATTGACAACGCAAGTACCGATATTATTAGTATGATCCTTCCTGGGAAAGAGATTCTTGATACGGCGTAGGCGGCAAGTGCGGCAATGAATGCGCTGCTGATGGCGGTGACTGATGCGACTACGAAACTATTCTTTAGATAATCTAAGAAGTGTAGGTTACCAATGCCTATGACCTCGACGAAATTTCCTATTGTCAAGCTCATGCCATCTTGTAGAAGAAAATCAGGGCGTTCGTTTATTGATATGATGAACATCCAAAAAAATGGTGCAAGGCAAAAGAGACAAACGAAAATGATACCTGCACTGAGCAGTATTTTCTTTCTACCTTTTTCGTTCACGATGCTCTTAGTTTCCCAATTCTAATGTACAATACCGCCAATACAAGAGCGAGAATAAACAAAATAACTGAGACAGTAGATCCATAGCCAAAATCACCGAGTAGAAAGAACTTATAGCCATAAAGCGATATAGAGGTAGTCGCGCCGCCCGGTCCGCCACCGGTAAGCACGTAGACCAGATCAAAAACTCGCAGTGCATCGATGGTTCTAAACAGTAGGGCGACGATTATTATCGGTTTGATCATAGGCATCGTTATTTTGAAGAAACGTTGAAACATATTTGCACCGTCGACCTGAGCCTGTTCCAAAACGTCCCCACGTACGGTCTGCAATCCGGCTAGTATGATTATCGCCACGAAAGGCGTTGTTCTCCATACGTCGGCTAAAACGAGCGCAGCGAATGAACCTAATGGGCTGCCGAACCAGTTGACTGAAGCCAATCCAATTTTTTGCAGCACCCAATTGGCGATCCCATAATCGTAGCGATATATGAGTTGCCACACGCGTGCTCCAATAACACTGGGAATGGCCCAGGGTATGAGCGCAATACCCCTGAGTAAGCCACGCATCCGAATGCGTTCATTCAACACCAACGCAATGATTGTCCCGAAAATCATCTCAATAAGAACAGAAACCAATGCGAAGGTGGTGGTGAATAGGGTAGCTTGCCAGAACTGTTCATCAGAGACCAAACGGAAGTAACTCTGTAGGCCAACAAACTTACGTGCTACAAATGGGACATCTAGCCAAAGGCTGTTCCAGAAAGTACCTAGTACGGGGATTAGGATAAAGGATGCAATGAAGAGAACCAGAGGCATGATGAAAATTATGGCCTCTTTCAGCTCTCTACTCATGATATCTCTTGACTATTTCCTCTATTTCTGCTTGGGCTTTGGCTAACGCGACACTGGATGATAACTTTGCAGACAGCGCTGCATTAATGTATTTTTGTAGTATTTCTGAGATTTCAGGATAGTAGGGAAGATTAGGTCGTGCGACAGAATTTTCAAAGGCGCGCTTCAGCACTTCAATGTGAGGTATTTTCTCTCTGATTTCAGTATCATCATAAAGATCCGAGCGCCCGGGATTCCAACCTAAATCGATGGCGAGCTTTTTTTGTATGGCGTAGGAGACGATGTACTTCAAGAATTCCATTGCCTGTTTTTTGTTATCAGAGAACCTCGATATGCCGACATGCCAGCCGCCCAAGGCTGCTACATGTCTCCCAGCACTCGCTTTTGGTATGAGCGTGACAGCAACATTCTTCTTAATTGGTGACTCAGGTCTTGTGTGCAGACCCCAAGCATAGGGCCAGTTGCGTTCATAGAGAGCGTTACCGTTTTCAAATGAAAGCCTTACTTCCTCTTCTTTCATTTCGGTGTATGTATTGGGCGGTGAGATTTTGTGCTCGTGGATCATCTTCTTCATTAGATCCAGTGCTGAAATATTGCGTGGGGTCGGTAAAACCAAGTTATGGGAGCTATTAAAAATGCTCCCATTGTTGGATGTAATAAACTCAAGAAAGCTACATATCAAACCCTCGTATTGCGCACCTTGCCAAACAAATCCATAGAACTGTGGATTTTTCAGGCGTTCCTTTTCTTGTATCAAAGTTGCACTGTGGACGAGCTCGTGCCAGGTTGTCGGGGGTCTGATATCGTATTTCTGCAAAAGATCACTTCGATAATAAAGAATCCCACAATCGTTATACACTGGTAGGGAGATAATCTGGTCTTGGTAGGTATCGACTTGTTCGACAATTGATGAGAAGAATTTGCTGAGGTCTAAGGCGCGGGTCTCGACGCCAGGATCGAGCGATTCCAACCAGCCTGAAGCCGCGAACTGACTAACCCAGACCACATCCATGAGGAACACGTCAGGATCACTTTTCTTTGCCCTCAGGGGAATGACCAATCCCTGCCTTCTCTGATCGGTATCGGTGGGTTGACGTAGTAAGATTATATCTATTTTGGTGGAGTCAGTGAATTCTCGGGCAATTTCAGCCCAATATTCAATTTCACTGGGTGCGCCGCCTACCGCGAAGGTTAGTTTTGACGTTTCTCGTTTGCAGCTGATGCTCAAGCACAGAAGAATAACCGGGGTGATTATTCGCCAACTCACCGAAGATTCCCGAGTTCTCTCAAAAGAATCCTTGCATCATTGGAGGTAGGCAGTGTATATCTTGCTTTCGTGTAACCGATTCGCACCTTGATTGAATATGCCCAGTCAGGCACAGCTTCAAAAGTGTCTTCGTCGGTCAAATCATCGCCTATTGTCATAATGAAGTCCCATTTCGCCTTATCCAACCATTTCTGCGCGGCGATTCCCTTGTTTATACCCTCATTTTTGACCTCAATTACTTTGCTGCCTTCGAGTACACTGAGATTAAGGTCTGTGGTTATGTCAAGAAGCCTTTCCTTTAGCTCAATGGCGCGTAATTCACCTAACCTCTGGTCGGTCTTGCGATAATGCCAGACAAGTGAAAAGTCTTTTTCTTCCAGTCGGGCACCTGGAGTACGGTCGACGAACAATTCAAGGATCGGTTTTATTTGCTCTTTCCAGTCCTTCCGTAACGGTTTCAGCATCTCCCATTTTCCAGTGCTCTTTCTCAACCACACACCATGTTCGCCGATTAACCCCAGGTTTATTCTATTAAACCACTTGTCGAGCGTATTGCGGTCCCGACCGCTCACAATCACGACGGCGTTCTTTTTATCCGCTGTAAGTTTCTTAAGAATGCGGAATATTTCTTTATCTGGCATAGCCCTTGCAGGTTCGTCCACGAACGAGACGAGCGTTCCATCGTAATCGAGTAGCATGAGACGCCTATTGCTTGCTAGATAATCCCTACGCAAGTGTTCTCGCATTTCTGGCCCTAGATTTTTTGCTGCCATATCAAGCTGTTTGTGTTTGGTTCGCGCCAGATTCTCCATGAAATCGTGAGCCCAGCGCTCCACATTGTAGCGTTTCAAGCGTTTCTGCATGATCTCATTACGTCTGACTTGTTCATGTGGAGGCATCTCTAGTGCCTGTCGTAGTGCTCCGGCGATTTCCTCTTTATCATTAGGGTTGACGATTAATGCCTCACCAAGAGCTTTCGATGCGCCGGCCATTTCGCTGAGTATCAGCACACCCTTTCTCTCGGTCTTGGTTGCGAGATACTCCTTCGCGATGAGATTCATCCCGTCCCTTATTGGCGTGATCAATGCCACATCTCCCACACTGTAAAGCGGCACCAAGCTCTTGAAGGGCAGGAAGCGATATAGATACCATATCGGCATCCAGCCTATTGTCCCGTACTTGCCGTTTATCCGGCTTATGAGTTCATCGACCCTTTTCTTTAGCAGCGCGTATTGGTCAACACCTGTGCGTGACGGAACTGCCACCAATATGAGAGTGACTTTTTCGCGGTATTTTGGGTTATTGTCGAGAAAATAGTCGAACGCCTCTAATCTCTGCGGTATGCCTTTTGTATAATCTAATCGGTCGATTGAAACAATGATCTTTCGTTCTCCCACACGAGTTTTGATCTTTGTGATTTCACGCTTGACAGTAACGTCATCCCCAGCCTGAGAGAATTGATCGTAGTCAATACCCATAGGAAAGGCGTCGATTCTTACTATACGATTACCCACGTTTATCTCGGCCCTACTTTGTTCATATCCCAGAAGTCTCCTCACAGTTTGAATGAAATGGTGTGCGTAATCATATGTGTGGAATCCTATAAGGTCAGCGCCCAGTATGCCTCTTGCGATTTCCTTGCGGGGTGGTAGGATGCGAAAGACTTCAGAAGACGGGAAGGGGATATGCAGGAAGAAACCTATTGAAGCGGCAGTTAGCTTTTCCCTCAGGAGCTGCGGGAGTAACATCAGATGGTAGTCATGAATCCATATTTTATCGTCTGGCTCTGCAATCTTCAAGATTTCGTTACAGAATATTTGATTGACCTTAACATAGGAATCCCAGTTCCTTCTGTTATATAACGAATATTGAGTAAAGTAATGAAACAATGGCCAAATGGTTCGGTTGCAGAAACCATAATAATAGTTTTCCAAGTCATATTGTTTAAGGTATACGGGATGACAATTATCCTGCATAAGTTTGCGTTTTATTCGGTTCTTCTCATCCCTGATACGCTCGACGGCAATGCCGGGCCAGCCGATCCAAATATTGTGGTAGGTTTTAGCGAGCGAACTCAAACCAGTGGCGAGGCCGCCAGCACTGGGGTTAAATCTAATATTGTTTTCTCTTTTTGTAACGGTAACAGGGAGGCGGTTTGATATCACAAGTATTCTTTTCATAGTTCTTCGGTGAGTGAGTATACTTACACTATTATAGCGATCGTAATCGTTTTGTCAAGAAACGGTCTGCCACTTGACATGATATAGCTATGTGTTGAAATGCTACATCTATGTGATGGTGCTGCGGGTATATAAAACGCGCAATAAGATATTTTGATTAAACAAAATACATCGTCGCGATTATGACTATTCGTTGGACGGCTGACTTAACGTGATGACCTTTTCGATAATCTCGTTGAAGGCCTTGGCCGCCGCGGAATCAGGGTTGTGGGTTACAAAGGGTTTGCCCTCATCAGCTAATTCCACTATGGTTGGATCCATTGGTATTTTGCCCAAGAAGGGTACGCCCAATTCCCGTGCTGCCTTCTCGCCGCCGCCTTTTCTGAAAATATCAATCATTTTACCGCAATGTGGGCATGTTAGGCCACTCATATTTTCGACTATACCGTAGACTCGCAACTTGAGCACGCGTGCAAAGTTTACTGCTTTGCGTGAGTCCATCAACGACACTTCTTGCGGTGTGGTGACGACAATTGCACCGGTTGCCGGAATGAGTTGAGCAATTGACAACGGTTCGTCACCGGTGCCGGGTGGAGAGTCGATAATCAACCAATCGAGTTCGCCCCATACTACATCGCCGAGGAATTGCTGGATGAGTTTCATCTTTAAGGGTCCGCGCCAGATGACAGGATTATCTGCTTGCTGTAAGAAAAACGATACAGAAACAATTGAGAGGTGCTTCGTGATTCTGAATGGAATGATTTTATGTTCTTCGGCCGGTTCGAGTCTCTTTCCTTCTGCTCCGAGCATCTTTGCCAGATTCGGACCGTGTATGTCGACGTCAACGAGTCCGACTCTGAGTTGTCTCTCGCTCAAGGCTAATCCCAAATTCGCAGCCACCGTGCTCTTACCAACACCACCCTTACCCGAAAAGACCAACACCCGGTTCTTTATCTTCTGTAGATTCTCAGCGATTCGAATCTCTTCGTTTACCCTCTTTGATTCCATGTTCAAATTCCTTCTCGTGCACCTTTTATCATGCCTATACCTGATTTTGCGTTTCCATCGTTTTTTCGAGAAATCCTTCTTCGCGTAGTGCACCTTCGAAATGTACAGTTTCGTTTATTACGGTTTTGGGTACCGCAAAAACATTATACCGCTGGGCCAGTTGCGGAAATTCCTGTGCGTTTACAACGTCGGCTCTTATCTGACTGCTTTCGTAGGCAAGTTTGTGGGCGAGCGTTGCCGCCGATGCACAATATGGACACGTTAGAGTGACGAATACTTGTATGTGTATTTGATTGGAGAGATCCTTGAGCTTCTCCTTCGACTCAGCTGACAGCCCAGAATTTGCTGTGGAGACGAGTTTTATTGCGTTGAGCAGTGTTGGAAACTCATATCCAGCAGGCATACCGTAGATTCTGATGCCGGAATCCTTATTGCCCTGTACGACTGTTGCTGGTATCTTGTCTATTTTGTATTCTTCTACGCGCTCTTTGTCTTTCATGAAGTCGTATATCTCAACACTTATTTTGTCAGAGAGCGCCGCCACTTCTTCCATTAGCAATCGGTTGTCTTTGCAGGTTTCACACTCAAGCCCCGGAATTGAAATGAGCGAGTCCTGAGTGAAGACGACTAACTTCACCGGCTCTCTCAAATCTTTGAACATCTCTATAACTTGCTCTTTGACCTTATCATCTAAAATAGACATTTTACCTCCCTATGTCCGTCACTCAATTAGACCAATCTGATCGCGTTGCAGTTTATTATTCATCGCGTGTTTTCTCGAATGCGTCGAGTTTCTGCATCAGCACTTCGACGCTATTGGTAGGCACTTTACATTCGTTTCGCTCGCAGATGTACGCAGTTGTCTTCCCCGATATAGGTAGCAGATTTTTTGTAAAGGGTGCGAGGTTGGTTATTGCTGAAGGATCGATTAGAGGACGCAAGACAACATTCACATCTGGTAAGTTGGATCTCCTGATCACTCCGAGCATTTCGGTCGTCACTGGGTCATCCGGGTCTCCTGACACGACGATTTCCAGGGACGGCCAAAGTGCTACACCAAAGGCAATTAGGGTTTGCACATGACTGAGCGGACTCATTCTGATTTGGTCTGCAAAGTAGCTAGGAATTTTGAACGCCATATTCTCTAGGTCGTATCGTCCAGTCAGTCCGGCAAGTCGCAAGAGGTTTAGCATGGCCACACCGTTACCCGAGGGGATCGCGCCATCGTATATTTCTTTCTTTCGTAGGGGTAATTCGCTATTCCCGGATGTGGAATAGAATGCACCTTCATTATCGTCCCAAAAGGTCTGAGTGGCTCTTTCATTCATGTCCAGTGCCGTAGCCAGATATTTCGTTTCGAAAGTTGCCTCGTACAGATCTATTAAACCCCATACAAGAAACGCGTAGTCGTCCAAAAAACCCGTGATGGCCGGTTCTGCATCAATGAAGCGGTGATACAAGCCTCCCGTGGGTGTACGCATCTTTGTGAGTAAGAAATCGGCAGCCCCCTTCGCTGCCTGGATGTATTCGGCATTCCCCAATATGCGGCCCGCCTTTGATAGGGCGGCAATCATCATACCGTTCCAATCACACAATATCTTCTCATCTCTGAGAGGTCGGATTCTTTTTTCTCTGCGTTCGAAGAGCTTTTTACGTGCCTTCGTTAGGTGTGCCTTAAGCTCGCCAACCGGCATACTCAACTCACTGCTCAGTTCCTCCAGCGATTTGGTCATGTACAGGATGTTGTTGCCGGTTCTCTGACCCGTCGTCTCGTGCTTGAAGTTGCCTTCCTGGCGTGTGTTGAAGGCTTTCCTTACGATTTTGGCCTCAACAGGATCCAGGACTTCTCCGAGTTCCTTGTCAGTCCATACGTAGTACTTCCCTTCTTCGCCTTCACTGTCAGCGTCTTCGGCGCTGTAGAAACCACCTTGTTCAGAGGTCATATCTCTGAGCACGTACGTTATTATTTGTTCAACCGTGGCACGGTATGCGGGTTTTTTCGTGACCTGGAATGCTTCGGTGTAGGCCATCAGTAAGAGGGCCTGATCGTATAACATCTTCTCGAAATGGGGTACTCGCCACATGGTATCGGTAGAGTAGCGGTGAAATCCGAATCCGATGTGGTCGTATATTCCTCCCATACGCATAGACCTCAGTGTATGCTCGACCATTGAGAGTGTTTTCTCGTTACTTGTACTTGAATAGTACCTCAACAAGAAAGATAGATTATGAGGAGTTGGAAACTTGGGTGCGGAGCCGAATCCGCCCGCTGTTTCATCATAGGTCCCAATGAGTTGGCTGCATGCAGTACGCAGGATCTCTTTATTGAGTTCAGTACCGGATTTTATCTGTGCCGTACGATTTATCTTCTCCGCAATTTCGTGAGCCGAATCAATGATTTCTTCTTTGCGATTTCGCCAAGCACTGTTGATGTGAGGGATCAATTCGAGCAAACCTGGGCGGCCGAACCTGCCTTGTTTGGGTAGATACGTAGCCGCAAAGAACGGCTTCTTATCGGGGCTCATGACGATTGTAAGAGGCCAGCCACCAGCTCCGGTAAGCATCTGGCAGACTGACATATAGTAGCTGTCTATGTCAGGCCTTTCTTCACGATCGACTTTTATCGAGACGAAGGTCTGGTTTAACAAGCGCGCGACATCCGAGTCTTCGAACGACTCCTTTTCCATGACGTGACACCAATGGCATGTTGAATAGCCAATGGATAAGAAAATGAGTTTGTTTTCTTTCTTTGCTTTTTGGAATGCTTCCCGGCTCCAAGGATACCAGTCTACTGGATTGTGAGCGTGCTGAAGAAGGTACGGACTCTTTTCCTGAATCAGCCGATTTGGAGCAACCTCCTTATCCACCTTGTGCCTTGTACGTGTTTTTGTAGACGAAATCGGGGAGAGGATGTCTTTCCGGCCGTTCTTTTTCTGCTGCTATCTGTTTTGCGGATAGTACCGGGCTAATCGAATTTGCGTGTTTGCCGACTATGACCAGGGTAATGACTTCCATATCTTCAGGTATACTTAAGATTTCCCTTGTTTTCTTCGGGCTGAATCCAGCAATCGGGTGAGCAACGAATCCTAACTCAGTTGCCCTGAGAATCAACGAAGCAGTTGCCATGCCAGTATCAAACAAGTAGTATTTTCTATCTCTTATCATGCAATCGAGTTCGGGCTTACTGAATACTGCGATGATCAGGGAGGCAGCGCGTGCCCATTCGTTACCCGGAGATAACGCATCATGCATCCTCCTGAGTATGTCCTTGTCGCATACAAAAACATAACGCCAGGGCTGGTTGTTGAAGCATGAGCAGAATAGCTGAGCACTCTTAGCCAGGTCATCGATGAGCTCGTCCGCGATCTCTGCCGGTGCGAGGGACCTATAGGCTCTTCTTTTTTCTATGGCTTCCTTTACATCCATTACTACTCCACCTAGTCGCCCCAGATGATCTTCCCGGTGTTTGACATAGAGTAGAACTGGTTCTCGAGTATTGTTTGATGCTTTCTTTCTTCTTCGGCCATGTTGTTGAAGAGGTTCTTCGCGTCGTCGTCGTCGAACATCTTTGCTATTTCGCGGTATTTGACTTGTGCTGTCTTCTCCGCTTCGATGCCGATGCCAAGGACTTTTACGATTTCATCTTTGTTAGGCTCAAACTCACCTTCGACTTCTGCCTTGATGGGTATTTCTTCGCTTGGGGTTGAGATCTGGACTTTTAATCCTTGGCTGCGGGACTCGATGATTTTCTTCAACCGGTCGTAGTGCCCCTGTTCAAATTCGGCAAGTTCCTTGAATAGGCTTCTGCCTGCATTACTGGCTGCTTTTTCAGCCGCTTCCGTATAGAATTTCTTGGCCTGGACTTCAGCATTCATTGCTTCTGTCAAGAGTACATCTAATTTTGTCTTTGCCTCTTCGTTCATTGTATATACTCCTTTCTATTCTTTCAATAAATCCAGTATTTCACTTATGTCTGGTAATTGACTGATTTCATAAATCTTAATGAACACCACTTTCTGGTCTTCATCGATTATCACATTTGCCCGTTCAGAAAATCCTTCCTTTTTTCGAAACAGACCATAACTCCTTGCCACCTCACCGTGAGGCCAGAAATCAGAGATTAATCTTGTTTTTTCTATATCCAGCGCTTTTGCCCAGGCGTTCTTCGAGGGTACAGTATCAATGCTCATGCCCAGGGCAACGGTCTTCGAGTCTTCGAATCGCCGGGAATTCTTTTCGAGTGATTTCATTTGTTCAGCGCATATCTTGGTCCAGGCGAGGGGATGAAACGACAGGAGTACCTTTTTGCCTTTGTATGCTGATAACTTCACGTCATTTTTGTTATGGTCCTTTAACGTAAAATCAGGAGCCGTGTCGCCAATTTTCACCATTAATTACCTCCATGCACGTTTGTATAATTTATGTCCGACAATCCCGGATTTCGATTCGATTTTCATCAGGGTCGATTACGAAATAGACTGAACGGCCGTTTCGTTTTACCTCGATTACGGGTACACTTCTTTTCCGTAGTTCTTCTACTAATGCTTCGCGGTTGTCAGCGCAGTAGCCCCAATGGTTGATGCCCACGATGCCTGCAACTCGTTGCTTTGGTTCGGTCGAGAGCGGTTCGAATATTTCCAGCATGAAATTGTTCTTGGATAACTTGATGAACCGACACTCACACTCGACTCCGAATATCTTCTCGACAGTCGACATGGGAAGTATGGTTTCGTACTTGAGACTGAAACCAAGATGATCTTCATAGAATTTCTTCAATCTAGTTGCATTGCCAGTAAAGAGGCCTATGTGATCACACATCGCCAGCTGCATAGCTATTCTCAACCCAAAGGTATCGTATCACGTAATCGGTTCGTGCATACTATTCGACATTCAATTCCTGCGAATTAGTCCACAAACCATGTACATTGCAATGTGAGAATGCGAGTATGGTTCCGGGTTTTTCGGTCTTGAACGTAAACGTCACTTCTGGATGGGTGTAAACCGAACTCGTATTTGGTCCTTCGGTCGATGCTCCGTGGGAGTAGAACTCAAAACGACCGACGTGAACTGGGAATTTTGCTCCTTCTGGATGAAAATAAGCGTCGACCCAAGCGATGTGGTGCTCGGTTGTATTGGGGTGTGAAACCTCTTTTCCAACCGTCATGGTGACTGTGAAGTTTTCTCCCTTTTTTATTTTCCTTGGCGCGTCGATTACCGGAACATGCTTCTCTGTTTTCCAATCAGCGGATTGGAAAACACTAGAAAATTCTTTCATTTTTGTCTCCTTTCCTTTAAATTGCGTACATTCCTTGATTTAATTAAGCTATTGCATTAATTGCATCGGTTGTCCGCAACAGACTAACTCGCCGCCGCCGGCTTCCTTCACCTCAACGACGTTTCCACAGATTTCACATCTGTAGACTTCACCTGCTTTCTTGACATTGGCCATTTTTGCCTCCTTGTTTGATTTCTTGATACCTGAGGACGGTAATCTTCATTTAGGTTTGGCATCGATGAACTTCTCGAACCTTTCTTTCTTAGCTTTGCATATCGGACAAATTTCAGGCGGTTTGTCGCGCGCACAGAGATAACCGCATACTCGACAGCGCCAAACTGGATAAGGGAGAGTGGCCACGCCAGATGCCCTCTGCGCTATGTACCGTGCTGTTTTAACCGGCCGTCTCTCCGGTATGCTGGTCACCTGTTTCTTTCCGGCTACGATGTCTCTCGAGACGTAAAGACCGCAGTAGCATGCTTCGTATTCGCCAATATCAGCATCCCGATAATCGCATGGGCATATTATGTCCAAATCCTCTTCTTTGGTACCACCTGCCAAACGGCAAGGACATGACTGGTATCCGTATCTTTTCTCGTTCACTATGAGTCCTTCGACCAGTTCGTTGGTGAACTCAACATCAGGATTTAGATGGTAACCCCCTGATTCAGCGTCCTTTTTTAGCTTTTCGTAGAGAGCATCAATTTTCTGCTTGCTCACACCTTGTTCATTGACCATCGCCTAGCACCTTTTTTATTTTATCCGGATCATAACCGGCAATGCCTTGTGTGTTATCTATCACTATCGTCGGATACGATCCGTTAGAGTTCCATTTTAGGACTTCTTCTTTGACCTTGTCTCTATCTTCTGACGCCAACAGATCAACATCAACATAATCATACTCGATGCCGAGTTCATTGAGTAGTCTCTTCGTTTTCTTACACCAGACGCAAGTACTCAGGGCGTAGAGCATAATGTGCCCCTTCTTCTTGCCGGCGACGTGTTTGGTTTCCATCGCTTCTCCTTGCTATCGTGCCGTCACTTCTTATGCTTCATCAGATTGTGCAACATACTGTCCAGGATTTTCGTCGAATTTTTTCTTACAGCCGGGAGCACAAAAGTAGTATGTCTTGCCATTGTATTCACTCGTGTATTCAGCCGTTTTCTCATCGACTGTCATTTTGCATATTGGATCGACTGCCACTGGTATCACCTCCTCATAATCGTTGCTTCCTTGCGGCCGGGGTGTATCTCCTCAATAATAGAGAAAGAGTAACCACGGTCACCGAACTCATGGCCATTGCAAATCCTGCGAGTTCAGGTCGAAATGTTATACCGAAAAATGGGTGAAGCAGTCCCGCGGCCACGGGAATGAGCGCGGTATTGTAGGCAAAGGCCCAAAAGAGATTCTGTTTGATCCTGGACATGACCTTCCTACCTAATTGTATTGCGGCGGCGGCATCCAGTACGTCGTCCTTCATGAGGATCACTTCGCCGCTTTCAATGGCTACATCAGTTCCGCTTCCTATGGCGATACCAACATCCGCTTGAGCTAAGGCCGGCGCATCATTGATTCCATCACCCACAAACGCAACGAGTTTGCCATGCTCCTGAAGGCGCTTGACTTCATTGGCTTTGTCATGGGGCAATACGCTGGCCAATGTCTTATCGATTCCAATCTTCTCGGCGATTGCTGCGGCGGCGCGTTCATTGTCACCGGTGATCATTGTCACCTCGAGCTTCATCTTCTGTAATTCTTTGACCGCAATGGCAGCGTTGTCCTTCAGGGTGTCTGCTACGCCGACGAGACCGCAGAGCTTGCCGTTGCTGGCTACATATATGACACTCTTACCTTCTTTTTCGGTCTCGAGGGCACGTTCTTTTATCTCTTGAGGATATTCGATGTCATTGTCTTCAAGAAGCAGCGCACTGCCGACCAGAATAGTCTTGCCATCTAATCTTCCAGTCACGCCCTTGCCTTCGATTGTATCCAAATCCTCGACGTCTGCAAGAACAACATTCTGCTGTTCAGCACGGTCTACGATTGCTTCTGCAATTGGGTGTAGTGACTTTTTCTCGAGACTCGCTGCGGCCTGTAGTAAATCATCCTCGGTGATGCCAACCGTCACCAGGTCTGTTACCGCAGGGCGTCCCTTGGTCAGGGTTCCTGTTTTATCGAAAACGACCGTTGTCAATTTTTCGGATAGTTCTAGTGCCTCGCCATTCTTGATTAGGATACCCAACTCGGCTCCTCGGCCAATGCCTACTGTTACGGCAGTGGGCGTGGCAAGTCCTAGCGCACAAGGGCAGGCAATGACGAGTACCGAAATTAGTCTAGTAAGTGCAAAGAGCAGGGTATTGCTTAAGACTAAATACCAGACGAGAAAAGTAACGAATGCTATGGTGAGTACTACAGGGATGAAATAGCTGACGACACGATCTGCGATTCTCTGAACCGGCGGCTTCGAACCTTGCGCGGTTTCGACTAAACGGATGATTTGGGCGAGCGCAGTATCTTTACCTATTTTTGTAGCTCGAATCGTTAAAACGCCATTCTTGTTTATTGTTCCGCCGACAACGTTGCTCCTTGTTTTTTTCTCTGCGGGTATGGGTTCACCGGTTATCATCGATTCGTCAACGAAACTCGCGCCCGCAATGACGACTCCATCGACGGGAATCCTTTCTCCTGGTTTTACCAACACGATGTCCTCAACCCGCACGTCCTCTATGGGCAGTGTTTTCTCTTCGCTGTCATGCATGATTGTCGCAGTTTTTGGCTGAAGCCCCATCAGTTTCTTAATTGCCTCTGACGTTTTTCCTTTTGCACGCGCTTCCAGATATCTGCCAAAGGTTAGGAAAGAAGCGAGCATGAGTGCTGCTTCAAAAAAAAGGAAATCCTTGGTCAATACGATTTCGAACGTCCCGAGAAGGCTGGATATGTATGCTACGCCGATGCCCATCGAGTACATAACGTCCATGTTGAGGTTTTTATTCCTCAAAGCCCAGTATGCTGCCATGAAGATGGGGTGACTAACATAGACGAATGCCGGCGTGGATGTGATAAGCATGAAGTAGGCATTTGGGAAGGGTAACTTGACGTTCAGATACATCATAAGCATCAAAGGGATACTGACCGCGAAACCCACTACAAATCGGGTGCGTTTTTGCCTCAAGTCCATTTCGCGTGCCGCCTTTTCGAGTTCTTCAGTTTCTTCACCTTCGAGGCCGAGATACTGATACCCAGTTTCTTCGATCGCTCGTTTCATTTCAGGGATACTCAGTATACTGGGATTGTATGTAACATATGCCTTCTCAGTACCAAGATTCACTTTGACATCGATTGAACCTTCCTTGCTTCGAAGGGCATTCTCGATTGTGGCAACACATGTCGCACATGTCATGCCGCCAACTTTTAGGACGGCGCGCTCGTTCACTACGCCGTATCCAGCTTCCGTGATGGCTTGCTGAAGGTCTTTGACCTCGATTTTGCGGTCGTCGTATTCGACCGCTGCCGTTTCATTGGCGGGGTTCACCCTGACACTGACAACCCCATCCATTTTCGCCAACGCCCGCTCAATAGTCTGCACACACATGGCGCATGTCATACCCGAGACTCTGAGGCTTGCTTGTTTCATGTGTGCGTTCACTCTAAATCCTAGATTGTATGTACTATTTAGTCCTTCAATATGACTATGTTGTCGATAAATAATTCGTATTCTTCATCTTCGTTGAGGTCGTGGATAAGCACCTTTTCCACTGTTTTCAATCCCCTTATCTCCAGAAGTTCTGATTCGTATAGTATTTTGACATTCGATGCAGATAGCCTTTCCGACAACTCTCCTGCAGCCATTTTCTTTTCCTGGGTGACAAAAACAACCCGCGGCGTCTGTTTGGTCAATTCGAGCGCGACCTCCATGGAGCGGTCGCCACGGTCGATTACCATTGTCCTTTTGTCCTTGAACACGGAAAAATCAGTTACCTCGGTGTATACGCCTTGGTCCATGAATTCATGTATTCCAGCGATTCCTTTCTTCTCAGCGACGTCACGTCCTTTCTTCGGTTCAGGCTTTTGCTTGGTTCGGTAATGCTCGATGGCATTTTTCAGGGCATCGGCCGCTAAGTTTGAACAGTGCATCTTGATGGGGGGCAGTCCGTCCAATTCATCAGCAACATCCTTGCGTGTTATTCTTAGTGCCTCATCGACCGTTTTACCTTTTGCCAACTCAGTTATCATGCTTGCAGTGGCAATCGCAGAACCACAGCCAAAGGTCTTGAATTTAATATCTTCAATCTTGCCATCCTTGATTTTAACATAGAATTCCATTAGATCACCACAGACTGGATTACCGACTCTACCCACAGCCACGTCGTCGCCTTCGAGGGTACCTACATTACGGGGATTCTTAAAATGATCTAAGACCTTGTCGCTATACTGAGTCGATTTCATATCATGCCTCCTCTTTGTATAATGGTGATAATTTTCTCAGACGTTCAACTATGCCAGGTAGTACTTCCATGACTCCGTCGACATCCTTCTCCTTATTGTATCGACCAAAGGTGATCTCTAAAGAACCGTGGGCTTCTTCATGTAATAATCCGAGTGCAATCAGTGTATGCGATGGTTCAAGCGTTTTGGAACTGCATGCTGATCCCGTAGACACTGAGATACCCTTATCCTTGAATGAGAGTAACAGCGATTCACCCTCGATACCATCGAATCGGAAATGAGCATTACTAGGTAGCCTCTCGGTCGGATGCCCGTTCAAGTAGCATCTGGGTATTGTTTTCAAGACATTTTCGATTAGTTTGTCACGGTATTTCTGGAAGCGCTTCGTTTCTCCGGGCATCTCCTCTTGCATGATCTCGACAGCCCTTTTCATGCCGACGATACTAGGAACGTTCTCCGTGCCTGATCGGAGGCCGCGTTCCTGGCCTCCTCCTATCACGAGGGGGTTGATGCGTATGCCTTCCTTGACGTATAGCACACCGGCGCCCTTTGGACCGTATATGTCATTGGAGGAGATTGTCAAAAGGTCAATATTATCTCTTTGCACGTCGATCGGTATCAGCCCCTCGGCGGCGACTGCATCGGAATGGAAGACGATACCCTTATCTCTGCAGAATTTGCCTATCTCCGAGATGGATTGTGTGGTGCCGATCTCGTTGTTCGCATATCCTACCGACACAAGGATTGTCTTATCGTTCACCCGGTCGGCAATTCTCTGTATTGCCACGCGACCATACTGATCGACTGGAATCTTGGATACGCTGAAGCCGTTCTTTTCCAGATACTTTGCTATGTTATGGATGGAAATGTGTTCCGTTTCAGATATAACGATGCGATTTCCCTTATTCTTATTTCTGAATGCATAGCCGATCAAACCCAGGTTACTGGATTCAGTTGCGCCAGATGTGAACAATATTTCTTCTTGGTCGGCATTAATGAAGCCAGCGATTGCCGCCCGTGACTCTTCGAGTGTCTTGGTGGCGACATCGCCTACTGCGTGTAGGGAAGAGGGGTTGCCGAATTTGTCATGAAAATAAGGCAGCATGGCTTCGACGACTCTCGGGTCAACCGGCTTGGAAGACTGGTAGTCTAAGTAGATGTTCATTCCAATTAGCCTTGTTCAGAACCACATTGTGGCTGAAGCTTCCAACGCGAGGTCATTCAATGTCCCGGCGCCAACGATCTTGAGGCCGGGTATCAGTTCGACTTTATTCCATCCGAGCATCTGCTTGGATGCCTCGCAAACGTATATCTCAATACCCATATCAAGCGTTTTCTTGATCATGTCAGCGAAACTGGGGAAATCACCGATCTTGATCTTCTCGGCCTGCTCGGGCTTTAAGACCCGCAGTGCTTGTCCCAGGTAATATACCTTTGCCTCAATGTCCATCGCCTTGGCCGTTTGGGCTAAGACTAGCGGCGAGTATTGTCTTTCTGGACTGTCGCTAGTCTGGACATACAATATTGAGTTATTAGCTTTCAAAAACTCCTCCTATTTGGTCTTTCTTATTAGAAAGCGTAGCGTATCGCCTTCCTTTTCTATGCATACAATTTCATGCCCTGTGCGTTTTGCAAACCTTTTCAAATCTTCCTCGGCAGCTGGATCATCGGCAAGCACCTCGAGGATTTCACCCACTTGTAGTGAATCAATGTTCTCACGGGTCTGGAATAATGGTTGAGGGCAATACAGACCAATACAATCCAGAGTCTTCTTAGGCCTCACGTCGTTTTCCATATTCTACTCCACAGATCACAGGGTCAGAAGAGGGGGCTAAATCTTTGTTCGGCCCAGTACTCTTCCTTTATTAGATTCAGCTGTTTTGTTAGCGCTTCAAGATGGCCCTCTTCCCATTTCTGTAATTGACTATACAGCTTGACCGCTGCGGGATCATCGCTCTCTTCTTTCATCCTTCGATAGAAATCGATGGAGTTTGATTCCAGCAGGGTTCCGATACTGAGCGCTGTCATCTCGAAGTGTTTGCCCTTGACTCGTTCCTTTAATTCAAGCGAGTATATGGGACTCTCGCCTTCCAGGGCCGAGGCTTCACCGACGTCTATGATTTCCCACTCATTCTTCTTGGTCAACGAGGCGTACTGTTTCTGTAGCGTCTCGAAGTGCTTGTATTCATCTGTAGCAAGCATTTCGAATACTTTCTTACCCTTTGGGTCCGTGGTTTTTTCAGCGGCTAGCCTGTAGAATTCAATGCCATTCAACTCCGCTTGAAGCGCTGTCTCCAGCCCTTTAATCGCTTCAGATTGTTTCATTGTGACTCTCCTTGTTTTATCCCTCATAACTTTAGACACGACAACACAGTAAAGATTTATTATGAAATTCCAAGGGATATCTCTTCACTAATCATTCAAAGGATCAACATTGGAGCAGCTTCGATATTTCCCTCATACGCGCGGTGGCACGTTTCAAATGGATTCGAGTGGTATCAACACGTGCTAATATTTGCGAGAATGAAGCAAGCTCTTTGGATATAGATAACGCATGTCTTTTCCTGACATTGCTATTCAGTGGTTTTTCACCTTGAAGTTTTTGGTTTCCTTCCATATATCCTTCGGGATAGTACCAGTCTTTGAACCAGGTAAATCCCAGTTTAAACATCTTGTGACCTAACCTACTGATCACGACCGGCATGCCTGTTTCCAGCTGGGCTTTTGTTTCGCCGTCATTGTAGTATTCCACGAACATCTTTGCTCCAGCTGCAAGACTGTCCGCAAAAAGCTTGAGAATACTCTCTTCGAATGGAGAATCGAAGTAACTGGTTGTCCTGCCACCCAATCTTATCCGTTCGTTGATTTCATATAACTCGACCCATGGCGAGTATTCTGGAGGTCTTCCGTGAAAGACTTTTGCATAGAGCAAATGAGCCTCGGCGCCATTATTGCGAACGTGGATTTCGAAATCTTGTTCTTCACGAAATCGCCCTTTGAAGGTCTTGTAGATATATATCGTGTGTCTATCCACATGAATACCTGTTTTGAGGGATTCAACTGCTTTCTCGAGCATGCCGTCACAACTGGGATGCTAGCCGTAGCCCAAAATCAGCAGCCACAAATTTAAGTATATCCCTGCCGTCATCGATGTCACCAATATCAAGGAAGCGAATGTTTCTTTACTGAAGTCATATCGCTCACTCAGTACAATCATTGAGAGGGCCACCGGCATGGCGTGCATGAGGACGATTATCGACCGGTGCGGTTCTGGCAGCTTGAAAAATCCAACCGTGAAGAATGCGATAGCTGGCAAGAATACCGTTTTCAATGCGCTTAGACGTAATGCATAGAAGACTCGTTTGTATTCTCGGCCATAAAGAAAGACCCCGAGCAGGAAAATAGCCACGGTTGCCGTCGTGCTGCCGAGCATGTGTATTGGGGTAAGTATTAATTGGGGAATTTCGATTCCCAATAAAGCAATAGCCAGTCCCAGAAATATCGAGATGATGAGTGGGTTCTTTGCAAGTTTCTTTAAAACCACCCTCAATCCAGACCAGATTGCTGTGTTTTTTAGCTTGTAGTATTCGAGGAGCGTGATCGATATGGTCACACTGACGACCGCAATTGATACGAGCGACAGGATGGCCAGTTTCTCTGCTTCACGTGTAGGAAAAGCAAATATCACAAATGGTATGCCGAAAAATCCCCAACTACCGAAAATCGTACTAAGTATGAGCAGGTATTTTGTTTTCTTGGAAAGCGAGAGTATTCGTGCTATTATAATATAGAAAACCAGAGCGATGACTACCGGCGTGACGCCCGCGGCCATAAACCTTAATGTTTCGGCATCAAAGTTGGTCTCGGCGATATTAGCTAGGAGTAGTGCGGGCAGGGCGAAAAAATACACGTACGCGCTTAATACCCGCTCATCGCCTTTCTTGAGTATACCCAACCTGCGTGAACCGAACCCCACCCCGATCAGGAGTAGGATGGGTATGATTGTTCTGAGGGCGGTGATTTGCATGAATCTTTTCGACGTTTCTTCTTGGCCGAAGTGTCTACCTAAACTATAAGCGGGTAATTAATATTTCCCGTCCATTCTGAATTCTGCAATATCAAACCAGTAGCCGGAATTAGAGACGTAATCGTACTGCGCTTGCAGCAAATCGTAATGGGACTTCTCCTCGTTTGTTATTCTATTGAATATTTCGCGCGCCTTGGTGTCAGTAGTGCGCTTAGCTGCATCGTCAAAAAAATCGATCGCCTTCCGCTCCAATTCCATACCTATACTGATCGCTTCTAGCTCACTCGAACGCCCAGCCTTGGCAGCACTTTCGACTCTCTTTGTCAGCGCTGCAATAATGGGTGATTCATCTCTTGATTCACCGGTGTCGACTTGCTTCTTCCAATCTTCTCCGACAGCTTTGGTGAACATATCACTAAAGACCTTGAGGTGTTGAGCTTCATCATTTGCGAGTTTCCGGAACATCTTTTTGCCGAGTTCATTGCGTGTGGCTTCAGCAACGTGTTCAAAGAAAGCCTTTCCGTTCAACTCCAATTCTATTGATTCCTTGATTACCTCGATTATTTCGTTTGTTATTTCTGCCATTATTACCTCTTTTGAATAAAATGAATGATGGAAGATGTTAGGCCAAGAAGAGGGAAGGTTACCTTCCCTCTCATGATTCTTCCATGGTGTTGAGAAACCTCAATCCTGGGAGCATTTCTGGTTCATTAATCTTATGGCCTGAATTTATTCTAATGTACTAACTTTCTTCCAGCAAACCGGAAAACGTGTCGTGGTGCTCTTCTTCGTCAGCTAGTATCTTCTGGAACATTCTCTTGGTTACTTCATCGCCCTCTTTCTTTGCCATGTCAATGATTTGCTTGTACATCTTTATGGCGCCTTCCTCGTCACTCTTGTCGTGCTCTATCATTTCCTTCAGACTTCCGCCGACAAATATCGGTTCGGGTTTAGTCGTCGGAGTGCCACCGAGGTAGGTTAGACGTTCGGCGATGTCCTCAGCATGCTTCATTTCGGTTATAGCGATGCTCTTCAGTTCGTCTTTAACCGCAAAAGCCTTTACGCCTTTCCACATGACGTGCTGCCACATATACTGCACAACGACCTGCAGCTCCCTCGCAATTGCTTTGTTCAACATATCTAGCATTTCTTTCGATGCCATTTTTGCCTCCTCTTGTTTCTATTTTGTTTTTCTTTTTTTCTTCATTGGTTTTTCACAACAGACTATGTCACACATATCGACACAGCCACATACTTCATCGACTTTCACAACTAGGCCACAAACAGCGCATTTGTATTTATCTCCTTTTCTTATCTTCGTTTTCTTTTTGGTTCTTGGCATTTTTGCCTCCTAATTGCTGTGTTGCGTAAAGATACCCGCTCGAACCCTTATTCTTCCTTGCGGATACAGGAATCAGCGACGTCATCGCTGCATTTTGTCAGTTTTACAAAATGCCTTCTTTCTTCATCAATTATTTTGTCGACCAGATCCCGTTGGTTCTGCGGCACAAGCTTCTTCACTTCTTGATAATAGAGTATTGAATCGAGTTCACGATTGATTGCGAATTTGAGTGCGGTAGAGGCATCAGAGATTTTGTTCATTTCTTCATCCATTTTTTTAGGCGTGAAAATGATGTTGTCAGCATAGGCGCGTAGATAGGCGAAGTACTCTCCGGGGTAGCTTTCGAAAGGCTCGTATTCTTCAATTTTTGACAACATTGCTTCATAGGTCTTTTTGTGTTTCGTTTCTTCATCGGCAAGGGCAGAAAACAACGTTTTAACTTCGGCATTCTCTAATTTCTCAGCCATTTCACGATAGAATTTCTCCCCGCCTTCTTCTATTCGAATAGCAAACTGGAATACTTCACTGGGTTCGAAAACGCTCATCAGTGACCTCCTTTATCTAGTTAAAGCTATTTTCTTCATATTATTATTATTCATATTCGGTTACCTGTCAACACAAGCCTAAAGAAGCTGACACTCGTGATGCTTTTGTAGAATCGCATCCGCTAGCTCGTCTAGTGCAACAAGATCGCCATCCTTAGGATGGCCCTTGATGATGACAGGTTTGACCAATTCAACTTTCAGATTCCCGAGCATGCTACTGATTTGTTCCGGCATCTTGCCTCCCCAGCCATAAGAACCGATTATCGAAGCATATTTGGTTTTTGGACGAAGAGCATTGGCAAGATATGTCGCATAGACTGCAACTGGATGAGGGCCGACCAGAACCGTGGGTGTGGCAATGACGATAGTCGCCGCATCAACAAGCGCGATGGCTAGTTCGCCAATATCCGTTTTCGTGAGGTTGAATGGTTTGACCGTAATGCCCCTCTTAATAAGAGCATCGGTGAAGTGCTTGACCATTTTCTCGGTGCTGCCGTGCATAGACACATATGGTAGAATGACTTCGTTCTTAACCGTGTCGGATGTCCAGTCGCGATACGCGTCGAGGATGAACTTGGGTCTATTGTGAATAGGGCCATGGCTCGGTGCAATCATGCTGATATTATATTCCTCCAATGTCTTCAGGTGTTTCTGGATGATATGTCTAAATGGCATCATTATTTCGGCGTAGTAGCGCTTTGCCGTTTCGTAAATTCGTGCTTCATCGACAGCATACATGTCGCTGGTCGCAAGATGTGACCCAAACAGGTCGCAAGGAAATAATATCTTGTCTTCTCTTAAATAGGTCAACATCGTCTCAGGCCAGTGGACCCATGGTGCTATGACGAATTCCAATGTCCTGTCACCCAAGGATAGTGTATCTTTGTCATTAACTACGATGAATTTCTCATCTGGAATGAGTAGATGATCCATCAACATCGTCTTACATTTTAAATTTGTGACAACCTTGGCGTCGGGAAAGGTCTCTAGCACTCTGGGTATGCCACCAGAGTGATCCTGTTCGGCATGATTAGAGATCATGTAATCGATTCTTTCGATCCCTATGCTTTGAAGATTCTCGATCAGTTCATCTTCCTTTTCGGGGTCAACCGAATCAACGAGCGTGGTTCTTTCGCTTCCCTTTATAACGTAGGCATTGTAAGTGGTGCCGTCGGGAAGGGGGATGAGTTCGTCGAAGAGTCTCCGGTCCCAGTGATTGGCACCTACCCAATATACGCCTGGTTTCATTTCGCGTGCCGCCATCAATCCGCCTTTTCAAACTGATCTTTGCCCACACCACAAACAGGGCAGACCCAATCGTCGGGTAATTCTTCAAATGGCGTACCGGGTTTCGTACCTGAATCCGGATCACCCTTTTCCGGGTCATAGATATACCCGCATGCTGTGCATTCATATTTTGCCATCTTTGTAACCTCCTCTTGTTGAGCGTTCTTCTACTGTCGGGTATTCAAATGCTTTTCCACACGGGACACTTGCGCCTTCAATACCAAATGCATCTGTGGTGCACTGTGTCACATAGAGATAAGCGAGACCATGGTCTGAAAAAACTGTTTAGAATACTTGTTCAACAGACTTGACCTCTGGTATCCTATCCTTTAACGTCTTCTCAATAGCCATCTTCAGGGTCATGGTGCTCATCGGGCAGGTCCCACAAGCGCCGGTAAGCTTTACCCTAACGATACCTTCGTCGGTGACATCGACCAATTCCACATTGCCGCCATCGGCTTGCAAACTGGGTCTTATTTCACCCAGCACCTTCTCGACTTTTTCTTTCATGATTTGTCCTCCTTATATTATATTAGACACAAAATTTTGCTCAATGTTTACGTTGTTTCTTCAAACATTCTTTGCAGATCCCCTTGAAGTATCCGTGTATCTCTTCTATTTCGTATCCCTTTATGCTCTTTCTTTTTGCGACCGGGCAATCAACGTCGATATCGACAATCCGTCCGCATTTCCTACACAGAAAATGATGATGGGGTGTGGTGATGAAATCGTATCTGACTTCGGTCCCCGTAATTGTAATTGCCGATACTAATCTAACCTTTAGAAAAGAGTTTAATGTGTTGTAGACCGTGGTCATCGAGAGTACAGGCATCTTCTTGGCAAGCGCCTCGTATATTTTCTCCGCAGTGAGGTGCTTATCGCTATGTTTATTGAGAAAGTCGAGAATCCTGAGTCGTTGGTACGTTGGTTTGAGCCCCCTTGCCGTTAGAAGATCTCTTAACTGCTCGCTATTTGAAATTGTTTCAATCATGTAATTATTATAATCAGAAATTGACTTATGTCAAGAACGAATTCTTAGTGCTTGAATTGCTTAGAGTATAACGTTGAGTAAGCCGCCAACGATCAAGGCTGAGCTGATCATGACGAAAGCGGCCTTGAACATGTCGACGATGCCCAGTTCTTTGAGCAGAACTACAAACGTAGCAATACACGGGAAATACATGGTCAGTACGACACTGGCAATGATCAGTTGTTTCAGCGTCAGTCCCAATGGAGCGAGCATGCCGACGGCAATATCCTTCCTAAAGAAGCCAATGAGCAGGGCGCCAACCGCCTTCAAGGGCAGACCTAACAACCTGGTTGTGATTGGACCGGTTATGTTGCCCAACCAGGTAATAACGCCCAGCGCGTATAGTATGTTAACGGCAAATACACCCAGTAGGACGAACGGAACCGCTTCGTGCAGAAACCAGTGAATACGCATCCAGACCTTTTTTATCAATGTCATGAGGTGGGGGAGACGATAGGGTGGTATTTCGGTAAATATTTCGGGACTTTCTCCCTTGACCAGAAGCCTCAATATGTTTCCGGCAACCAGCCATACCACGATGAGTGTCGCGAAAACGGGAAACAATCCACGCGCGCCGTACTTCCCGAGCAAACCGGTGATCATCGCTGTCTGCGCGACACATGGGATGGAAATAGACATCAGAGTTGCGGCAATGAACCGTTCCCGTTTGGTCTCCAGGATTCTAGTGGCAAGGACGCCGGGTACGTTACATCCGGCCGCCAGGAACATGGGGACGATGGCCATGCCGTGCAAACCTATAATATGAAGTGTGTTGTCGAGCAGTACGGCGAGTCTGGGTAGATATCCAGTATCTTCGAGAATGCTAAGAACCAGGTAGAATGCAAAGATATAGGGTAAGACTGCACCAATAGGCACATACAATCCCGTGGTCAGGATGCCAAATGATTGCTGAAAATCGATCGCGCCGTCGATCAGTTCACCGATTATTATCTTATGAAGTAAATTGCCCGGCCCAATAACACGCGACACCTGCATTATCAGAGGAGCCCAGATGTTTCCGAAAAACGGCTCGGTGATATAGGCGATTAGTCCTTCACCGATGAATCGAATAACAAAGAAGAGCAGAAAGAGAATGACAAATGCTATTGGAATACCAGTCCAGGGATGGATGGTTAAATCACCGAGGCGCTCACCGACTGTATGGTGTTTATGCTTTATGCTCTGCACCCTGTCGACAATTCTACCCACCTCGTGCCAGCGTTCATCATTATCGTAAGAGTATTCACCCTTCGCTGCATCGCCGAGTCGGTTGACCAACTCCTTAATTCCCTCACCCGTGATTGCCACGGTCGCCACGATTGGTACGCCCAGGGTTTTTTCTAAGGTATTCACATCGATTGTGATACCGATGTGCTTCGCCTCATCCCACAGATTCAATGCGACGATGACCGGGATATCTTTCTTTAGCAATTGTAGTGTAAGGTTTAGATTTCTTTCTAGGTTGGTCGCATCTAAGACATTAACGGCAATACTATCTTTTGCCTCGACCGCGCGATCAAGCATCGCGACGGCTACTCTCTCTGCGGGTGAGGTAGGATCCAGACTATAGGTCCCTGGTACGTCAACAACATCGATCTTCTCTGCTCCTGAGCCTATGCAACCTCGGCAGAATTCAACCGTTGTACCAGGATAATTCGAGGCAATTACCCTCACACCGGTAAGACGCGAAAATATAACACTTTTGCCAACGTTGGGATTGCCGATCAACAGGATCTTTTTTATCATCTAGACTTCGACAAACACACGATATGCCATGCCAAAACCAATTGCGATTTGAGTATTCCCAATCTTAACAACGATGGGTCCGCGCATGATCTGTCCGCTCACCTTGGTGACCTTCATGCCCGGCCGCATTCCCAGTGCTTCGAGCCGTCTTCTAAAACCATGCCCGCCGTGTACTCTTGTAACTTTTCCTGTTTGTCCAGCTTGCATGTCTGTAAGCCTCAACTCAGTCACTGCCTCCGCTCCTTGTTTGCTTCTCGACATTTTTTACATAAACCGTATAGTTCCAATTTGTGAGTCGAAACACGAAATCCGTACTTTCGTGCCACGTTCTTCTGTAGTCTTTCTATCTTATCGTTCTCAAATTCGATGATTTTGCCACACCGACGGCAAATAAGATGACCATGATGTTCAGCCTGATGTGCTGGTTCGTAGCGAACGACGGCATCCGCGAAAGTACATTCATAGGCCAGGCCGCAGTGAGTGAGTAGCCTCAAAGCCCGATACACAGTTGAGTAGCTTATTTTAGGTCTTATTTTCTTTATTTCGTCGTAGAGTTCCTCGACCGTAAAGTGCCGATCGGCTTCGATGAAATAATTTATTACAAACGAGCGCTTGCCTGACGTTTTGAGCCCATGTTTTGATTTATGCTCGGTAAGCCTTTGCCATGTGCTGTCCGAATTCCTCACGAGGCCCCCCGATAAATGAAATTGCAATTCATTTTCATTATTAATTATACTCGAATTTTCTTCTTTGTCAAGGCCTAATGCTGACAAATCTCAAATACGTCAGCATTTGGGATTACATAGTGAAGAGGTTTTATTCGTCAGGAAACAGGATATCTACCAAAATACTGGGTTCTATCCTGAAGGCCGAGCCACGTCCCTCAAAGAAACCATGCTCTTCTATCAGATGGATATTGAGTTCTGACCAGCGTATTATTGTTTCGGTGGGTATGTGTTGGACCGTGGTTATTCTTTTCAGACTCCGAATATGGTGCGGCCAGGGACATGGAATCGTTCCGCGGTTATCATCGACCGATGCCTTTATTGTCTTACTGACATGTACCCAGTCACCCAAGCCTTTCTTGGCGGTGTCGGTTATTTGTCGCATACGCTGTGCGATTTCTTCCATGGTCTTGCCAGCTCTCATAATCTCTGACGCGTCCTCGTCAATGATTTCCCATAGATTACGACGGTCATTTCCCATGAAGCCGCTCGCCGAAAATTTCGATGAGCGTAGTAGTCTTTCCAACTTTCGTTCTTGCGGGGATTTCTTCATTTTAACCTCACGTTCAGGAGAACTTATCGTAATAGATCTTATCTTCGGTAATACCACATTTGGTCAGAATCTCGACCGAGGCATCAATCATGCCCGGACTGCCGCACAAGTAACCCTCATAGTTACCAACATCGTCTTGTTGCTTGAGGTAATCCTCGGCGACATTAGTAACCCGGCCGACCGCTCCTTGCCACGGAGCACCTGGTTCTGGCTGGGAGATTACCGGCACGAATTTGAATTTTGGGAGTTCGGTTTCGAGTTGTTTCATCTCTTGCTCTAGGAACAAGTCCTTGGTCGTTCTAATGCCGAAGAAGAATATTGATTTCCGAGCGTTGTTATTGTTCTTCATATCGTGTAGCATGCACTTGATAGGTGCGATTCCAGAACCACCGGCTATGAAAATAACTGGGGCACTTGTGTCGCGTAGGTAGAATCGCCCGTATGGTCCGTTTATCCTTACCTTGTCGCCTTTCTTGAGATAATCAAAAAGATACGTGGTACAAATGCCATCTGATACACGACGAACAATGAGTTCGATCGCCCTCTTATCAGCGGGGTCGGATGAGATCGAGTAGGCACGATACACCTCCTCGTTACTCTTATCGTACTGCGGGGCCAAGACTTGAACATACTGCCCTGGCGTGTACTTCATCAGTTGACCGTCGAGTACGGTTAGCCGGAATTGTTTAATGTCGTAGGTATAATCGATGATTTCGTCACATGTACACAGGTATTCCTTGATGGTCAGCAGTTCCGCTGGTATCTCAATCTTTAAATCGTTGCGCAGCTTGATTTGACACGAGAGCCGGATTCCCTCACCTCGTTCTTGAGCGTCCATGTAAGGTTCTTCAGTAGGCAGCAATGGTCCTGCCCCTTCGGATACCTTGACCTTACAATAGCCACACGTACCGCGACCGCCACAAGCCGACGGAATGAAGATCTTTTGAGTGGTCAGTGTTTCCAGTAACGAACCACCGCCCCTAACGGTCAGCTTCTTGTCACCTTGGTTAATGTCGACTTGCACATCACCGTAGTTGGTGATGACGCGTTCAGCAAAGACCAACACTGCCGCCAATATTGCTCCTATACCGCTGATAACCGTTATGGGGACCACGAATGACGCCATGATTATGTCCTTAGTAGTTCCCGCTTCATCTGCTGGAGAGCACGCCAGTGAATCCGATGAACGCAAGAGCCATGAGTCCGGCGATGATCAACGTTATCCCGGGTCCTTGTAGACCCTTTGGAATCCGGGCGTTGTTCAGCCTCTCACGTATCCCGGCCATGGCAACGATTGCGAGCATCCAGCCAATACCGCTTCCGAGGCCAAAGGCGATGCCTTCGGCGAGATCGTAGTCGCGTATGACCATGAACAGCGAGGCTCCCAGAATCGCACAATTGACTGTAATCAGGGGAAGGAAGATACCTAAGTTCTGATAGAGCACGGGTGAATAGCGTTCAATTGCCATCTCGATGAATTGTACGAATGCCGCGATAATAATGATGAAGAGTATGAAACGAAAATATTCAATGCCGTACGGTTGGAGAACATATCTGTAGGCAAACCAGTCCAGGGAGATGGTGAACGTCATCACAAAGACAACGGCAAAGCCCAGTCCCACGGCGGTTTTTACCTGACGCGATACCGATAAGAATGAACACATGCCCAGAAAGCGGGCGAGCAGTATGTTATCCGTGAATATAGCGGCAAAGAGGATCACAACTAAGTGTAGCATATGGCTGCCGAAAGACATTATTTATTCCCTCCCGACGTTACTTGCTTGCTGCGCTGAACGGTACGCGCAAGCCAAACGATCACGGCTAGGGTGAAGAATGCACCAGGTGGCATAACCATGATGATCCAGCGGTCCCAAAGGGCAGATGAGAAGAAGGGGATCGGTATGCCCAACAGGGTACCCATGCCGAGCAGTTCCCGGATCACGGCAACACAGAGCAGGATTAATGCATAACCTAAGCCCGAAAAGAAACCATCAACAAAGGAGAGCCCAGGTGGATTTGCGTTAGCGAATGCTTCGGCACGACCCATGATGATGCAGTTGGTGATGATGAGGCCGACATACGGACCTAGATTACGACTCATGTCTGGCCAATACGCCTTCAACGCCCGGTCGAACAGGATCACGTAGAAGGCGATTACCAAAACTTCGACCATCATGCGGATGATACGCGGCGTCCATTTGCGGAGTAGCGAGACCGTCAATCCAGAGAGCGCGGTCGTGAACATAACGGCGGTGCCCATAACGATTGTGTTTAGCACCAGATTTGTCACCGCAAGCGCACTACAAATGCCCAGTATTTGTCGGAACACGGGATTGTCACCCCAGACAGCCGTCAAGATGACATCTCCGGTTTTTTTCTGAGCGATCATTGTCTTGCCGTTATTCGCTCGCGCCAGATGGCAAGCTGTTCGTTCAAGAACCTACTCAATCTATTGCTGGTTTGGGTTGCGCCCGTAATAGCATGTACCGAATTCTCATCCAGCGGGTCGGTTGCTGCCCTGAATTGGACGGGCATCCCGCTCTGCGAAATTTGCTTGCCCACGAACTGCTCTCTGAATTCCATTTTTGTAATTTCGCCACCCAGACCCGGCGTTTCGTTCTGTTCGTAGAACGATACGCCGGTTATGGTTTTACCATCTGCGGCAATGCCGATCACTCCCTTGATCGGAGCCCAGAATCCCGGTCCTTGTATTGGCAGTGCGTAGCCGACCAGTGTGTCGTGTTTAATATAGCGTAATGCACCGGCGCTAGCTTCAGTAGTGTCATACACATTTGTGATGTATATCTGATGGATTTGAGAAGTGGATAGTCTTGCCGGTAAGTCGATTGGTAACGACTGAATCACTGCCCGCTCATATGCGATACGTTCGTTGTTCTTTACGCGCTGACGTGTTGCACTGCCGAAGAGAATTAGCACCGCACTCAAGAGCAGGGTAATTACGAACATGTATATAATAGGAAACCAAGCCCTATCTCTAATGCTCACTTTTTGTCCTCAGTTTTTCTCCAGCATTACCTTTACGTTTACTACGTAGTTTGAAACCGTAATCGAGAATCGGTGCGAACATATTGGCGAGGAGAAGCGAGAACATGAAACCGCCATTGAATACTGAAAAACTCCTGATTATAGTCGTGGAGACAGCAATGATCGCGGCGTAGACTATTTGTGCGGGGCGAGTTCTAGGAGCACTAATCGGATCAGTCGCCATGAAGAAGGCACCGAACAGAAAACCGCCTCCCATCAACGCAGGTAATAGTCCAGCCGCACCAGGCGCCTTGATGAGAGCCAGAAAACCATTCGCCAGAGCATAGAAAATGATTATAGTAATTATGATCCGTCGGTTGGCGGTCTTCGTATAGAAGACATAGATGCCTCCCAGTAGGATGGCGATGACACTGGTGACACCCATGGTACCCGACAAACGTCCGATGAGGAGATCGAGGAGATGTGGCGCGGTCTGGCCGGCCTTGAGTAGAGCCATGGGCGTCGCTGACGTGATGGCATCTGGGGCAAGACCCGTACTCCATGTAGTCAAGGCACCCCACGTACCCTGGGCTGCGGGTGCCCACGTTGCGGTCATCGCAACTGGAAAGCAGATGTATATAAAGGCACGGCCACTCATCGCAGGGTTGAAGATATTATTGCCGAAACCTCCGAAAACCATTTTGCCGAACATGATGGCGAAAACCATGCCGATGATCAGAATGTGCCAAGCTATGGTGGGCGGCAAGATAAGCGCATATATTATTGCCGAGACAAACACTGCTTCGGTTACCGGTTCGTTCCTGCGGTGGGCGAAGATGTATTCTGTGAGGAAGCCAACCGCACAGGACACGAGCACCACAAACAGAGAGCGCCAGCCGAAAAAATATATCGCAGCAATTATCGAGGGAATCATTGCAAGTATCATGCGACGCATGATCGCCTGTTTCATTAGTATGCGCGGTTTCCCTTTTTTCATGTGTATGAGTAGTGTGGCTCGGGCCGTATTGTCGCGAGATAATAAGCCACAGGTAAGCATAGCCAGGGTTTCTGAAAAGTCAAGCCGTTAGCAGAACAAACCCTGACAGTGTCGCTATGCAGTTCCTTACTAAGGCTTAAACCTCCTCTTGACATTTTCGGTCCTTTCACTATAATTTTTTGATGTGCGGAATTGTCGGCTATATCGGGTCACGTGACGTTCCCAGCGTGTTGCTGGGTAGTCTGTGGCGGCTGGAGTATCGCGGGTATGATTCCAGTGGTATTGCCGTCATCAGCAACAGTGAATTGATCGTGAGAAAGGTCCCCGGTAAATTGAGCGAACTCGAGGAACTGATAAAGAGGAAACCCGTTTCCGGGGAACTGGGCATAGGTCACACGCGATGGGCGACGCACGGCTTGCCTCAGGAGAACAACACACATCCGCTGCTTGACTGCAATGAAGAAATCGCGCTGGTGGTAAATGGTATTATCGAGAACTATCTGAGTCTAAAAGACGAGCTGGAGGCAAAAGGGCATATCTTTCGTTCCCTTACTGATTCTGAGGTCATCGTTCATCTCATTGAAGAGCATGCAGGCAAGGGATTGACCGAGGCGGTGCGACTCGCCGTCAAGAAGTTGACCGGAAATTTCGCCTTTGCCGTGATAAAGATCAGTGAGCGAAACAAGATCGTATGTGCACGGCACGATGCACCGCTCATTTGCTGTTATAGTGAGAAAGAAGCCGCGGTAGCGTCGGATATGTCTGGTGTAGTGAGTATCTTCGACGAAGTCATCGATATACCCAATGATTCCATAGTTGTGCTTGGACGTGGTAAGTGCAGTATTACAAACTTTCAGGGGCGGGAGGTCAAATTCACACGGCGTAAGGTGACGATTGCGGTTAAGGATATAGATAAGGGTCACTATCCGCACTTCATGTTGAAAGAGATATACGAACAACCCAAGGTTCTGCACAATATTGTGAGCGAACGGATCATTGATAGTCGCATTCAGCTAGGCGAGGAATTGAGTATATCGGAGGAAGAACTCAAGAAGATATCGAGAATCGTAATACAGGCCTGCGGTACGTCCTGGCATGCCGGACTTGTCGGTAAGTACATAATCGAAAAATTCGCACGAATACATACCGAGGTCGACATCTCAAGTGAGTTTCGCTATCGAGACGCGGTGCTGGACAGTGATACGCTGATCATGGCGATCAGCCAGTCGGGCGAGACCGCAGATACGATCGCCGGCTTGCGTGAAGCCAAGGTCAAATTCTTGAAAGTGCTTTCCTTGGTTAACGTTCTACAATCGAGCATTCATCGTGAATCGGACGGGATCATTGGGATCATGGCGGGTCCCGAGATTGGCGTAGCATCGACAAAGGCGTACACAGCAGAAATCGTGAATCTCTATTTCTTGGCGCTGCACCTGGGTATACTGAGGGGTTTCGTCAGCAGGGCGCAACTGAAGGAACATTTCTCGGCACTCATGAAAGTACCCGAGCAGGTCGAGCAAATTCTCAAGTTGGATTCTGACATAAAGGCAATCGCCGAAATTTTCTGTAATTCTCGTGATTTCTTGTTTCTCGGCCGAGGGTTGAACTATGCAACGGCCTTGGAAGGCGCCCTTAAGTTGAAGGAAATAAGCTACATAAATGCTACTGGGTACGCAGCCGGAGAGATGAAGCACGGGCCAATCGCATTGATTGATCACAAGATGCCCGTCGTGTGCGTTAATCCGCGGTCGAGTGTGTACGAGAAGATGTTAAGTAATATTCAGGAGGTGGTTGCTCGGAAAGGTATCCCAATCAGTGTCGTCACCAAAGGCGACCGTAGGACTAAAGGAGCTAGTAAACATGTGATACCGATCCCCGAATGTCACGAGTGTGTATCACCTATCTTGGCAGTGATTCCTTTACAACTCCTGGCATACCACATTGCCACGCTGAAAGAATTAGACGTTGATCGTCCGAGGAATTTGGCAAAGAGTGTAACCGTCGAATAAATCCTTTTGAGATTAGCCCAGCTTTCGAAAAACCAACGCGAAGTCGCCGAGGCAGTCAGAATCGTGCCTCTCAAGAAACGAGTGTCGATGATTGCGGGCGCTGATGTTGCCAGGAATGGTAAGTATTTGTTCGGGTCGATGGCGGTTCTTTCTTTTCCTGAACTCTTGTTACTCGATGAGAGTCACGCCGAGCAACGAGAACCGATCCCGTACGTCCCGGGTTTCTTGTCGTATCGGGAACTTCCGGTTCTCGCAAAGGCATTCAGTCGTCTAAAGAAGAAGCCTGACCTGATTCTGGTCGACGGTCAGGGTATTGCTCACCCAAGACGACTGGGTCTCGCCTCACACTTAGGTGTGGTATTGGGCGTGCCGACCATCGGGTGTGCAAAGTCTCATCTCTACGGTGACTATGAGATGCCTGAAGATGCGCGCGGTTCATATACATTTTTGAAATCCAAAAACAACAGGATTGGTCTGGTCTTGAGAACTCGTAACAACGTTAAGCCTCTATTCATTTCTCCAGGTCACCTTATTGACCTTGATGGTTGTTTGTGTATTCTTTTATCTGTGACTCCACGCTATAGAATTCCTGAGCCGATAAGACAAGCGCACAGGATGGCTGGGTCGAGAGCAAGATCCGCCTAGTGGAGGTTTCGTGGATCACAATTCGAATTTATATGGGTATGCCAGGAATTTTGCTCTTGTCAAAGGATTTTGATTTTTCAGAGGAAGGAGGCGTGCGATGTCGGAGGTAAGAAGAGACATTGTTACTGACACCTGGGTGATTATTGATACTGAGAACGAAAGGATTCCAAAAACGCAAAAAAGAGATATCGGGTCGTCGAGTGATTGCCCCTTTTGTCAAGGTCATGAAGATCGGACGCCTAACGAGATTTTTGCGGTGCGCGACGGTAGTGAGCCTAATGGACCAGGATGGACTTTGAGGGTCGTTCCAAACATCAATCCGATACTTAAGGTTGAAGGTGAACTCGAAAAATCTGGTGTCGGAGTATATGATATGGTTTCGGGTGTAGGTGCAAATGAAGTAATTGTCGAGACATCGGAACATATCGTCAACTTTTTCGAACTACCAGAGGAGCAAATCGGTCTTGTGCTGCAAACGTACCGTCGGCGTATTGAGGATCTCCATAACGACAAACGGTTGCGCTACATACTCGTATTCAAAAACCATAGACCACTAGCCGGAGCGTCGACGATTGCGCACACACACTCTGATCTAATCGCCCTTCCGGCGACGCCGGTGCGTGTTAAGCAAAAATTGAATGGTGCACAGGAATACTACAGCTACAAGGAACGCTGTCTATTCTGCGACATAATGCATCAGGAAACGGAAATGGGCGATAGACTCGTGTTCCAAAGTGCAGGGTTCGTGGTCATAGCACCATACGCATCAAGATTTCCGTTTGAAATTCTCATCCTGCCTAAGCGTCATGCCTTCAGCTATAAGCTCATCACCGAAGCAGAGATCAAAGATCTGGCAATGGTTTTGAAAAAGGTATTCCATACTATGTATGATGTGCTCGATGACCCACCGTATAATCTCATTCTGTGTGATAGTCCGAATCTATTACCTAAGGCCAATTACTGGGCGACAATAAAATCGGATTATCACTGGCATATTGAGATTACACCGAGGTTGTACCGTACGACGGGTTTCGAACTTGGCACCGGTTTCTATATCAACCGTATTGCACCCGAGAAGGCGGCCGGAATGCTAAGAGGTAGTCTATGATAAAGGCGATAATATTTGACCTAGATAATACACTCGTCGATTTCATGGCAATGAAGGATGCAGCTATCGAAGGTGCCGCGCTAGCAATGATCGATGCCGGTTTGAAGATGCCCAAGAAAACTGTAAAAGAAAAGATCTTCGAAGTCTACGAGGAAGAGGGAATCGAAGACCAGAAAGTGTTCGATAAGTTCCTGACCAGGGAGTTGGGAGACATTGACTACCGAATTCATGCTGCTGGTATCATAGGATATCGCCGGGCGCGTGAGGCCGCCTTAGTGCTCTACCCACATGTCCGCCTTGTGCTCATGGAACTTATGAAACGGGGAATAAAGCTAGCTGTCTTGAGCGATGCCCCGCGACTGCAGGCATGGTTAAGGTTGTGTCAGCTGAACCTACACCACATTTTTGATCTTGTAATTACCTTTGAAGATACCGATAAAAAGAAGCCCGCACCCGAACCGTTCAAACTCGCCCTACAAAGACTGCGCGTGACCCCAGAAGAAGCCATTATGGTTGGCGATTGGGCGGAGCGGGATATCTATGGTGCCAAACTACTCAAGATAAGGACGATATTTGCTCGCTACGGTGATCGATTCGGTACTGAAAAGAGCGGAGCCGATCATGAGATTGACGACATCATTCAATTACTCGATATTGTTGACAGACTGGCTACCGAAGGGAGGGGCCGTCGCTAACTCACATTTCCGTAAGACCACCAGCAGCGTAACAACCGTCGATGGGGTTGCATTTACGCCTCGGATTCAGGTTGCTCAGAGGATATGATAGTCTTGCTCTTGTTTCTCCAAATACTGCCCGCAAGCGAGTCGTTTGCCTATGAAACCAATGAAAAAGGAAGGATCGATTCGATCTTCGGTACTTCGCGAAGGGACAGCCTTGGGTATCATGTAAGATACGTTTGGGACCGGGAAATAGAGATTATCTTCGATAGCGGGAATCTCAGCACGCTGTACCTCCGTAAAATTGTAGATGGACAATTAGAACTGGAAATCAAGAAAGAAAAGAAGTTTCTCGTCAATTTCAAGGGGCGTGAGTCTCAGTACAGTGCAAACGATCCTGTTTATGACCGTCATGCCCTTGAGTTTGCGCTGCGCGGATTTAATTACCACGAAGGCTTCAAGGGCAGATTTCGGCTACATATTCCCGAGTTCATGGTTGTGAATGCAGACTTGGAGGTACTGGGCGAGGAAGCCGTCGTCACCGAGTTAGGGACATTTGAGTGTTGGAAGATTAAAATGAAACCGCGTGTTCTCTTCTTTAATTGGAGATTTTTCTTCCATATCGAAAAGGAATACCCGCATCGTTTTGTGAAATACTCCGATTCCTCGGGTGAGAACGTCATTACCCTCATCAGCTATACCTCAGATTAATTAACACTGCTGCCACAGCCATCCGTTTCTTAAATATGGGCACGCCATTTACTCGGGACCCTATGGTGCCACATATATTACCTTAACTTCTCGCTCGAATCCCAAATTCCAGAGTTGATCTAGGCACTGCAAGATGTCTTTTTCGCTCAACAGGTAGAACTCGTAAGACTGTTGGGTATTACGTAACGGGTTAAAGATATCTTTGTAATATACGGGTGCATCTTCATAGTCAATGTTATCGACAAGCGTCGCTTTGTCATACACATTAGGGTATTCATCTTTGAACGTGTCGAATACTGTAGCGTGAACCAATAAGATACGTTTCTCATTTGATAACACGTTTGTCTCTTTTTCGAGTATTAGCCTGTTCCTGAGTAACCATGGAAATCGTTTACCCATGCGGTACCAGGGGTGTGTCGAAGGCACAGCGATTTCGCCATTTATGTAGAAGTAGATATTTGGTGGGGTTAGTGAATAAATGTACGCAGTATCTTTCGTTATCGTATACCGATCGACAATACTGGCCACATCTCGGGGCGTTTTCGTGGTGTACCTGAGGGTACCAAGGCTCAGCATCAAAGACGCGAATATGGATATCGCAACTATGTAGTACTTGGATTTACCCAAGGATGCAACGAGACTTCCAGCAAAAATGGAAAGTAATGGTACGAGAGGATAGGCAAGCCTGAAGTACGGGTGGTAAAACCCAAGTACTACAAAAAAAACTATTACTGCGATGAGTAGGTATACTGCAAACTTGTCGTGACGCCATCGTCCAAAGCATGTATGGATAAGGGCATGGACAAACGGGACCGGCGCAAAGATTAGTAGGTAATACGCGTATTTCAAATGATTCAAACCCAGCAGTGGGATATGTCTCACCCCTATTTCAATAGGGGAGACGGTAAAAAGAAACGATGATATGTAGGGCACAAATATGATGAGCGGCAACACGATCGTCGTCACGAACCAATGTCTATTAATGGCATATCGGTTTAGGATGCCAATTATTAAGAAAGTAACAATTATTGGCGCAGCCGAGTATTTCGTATAGAGACAAAATGCCGTGAGCAAACCAGCAATCCAGAAGTCTCGTGTCCTGTTGCTTCGTAAGGCCCGCAGAAAGAGAAATAGCGAGCTGGTCGAGAAGAACGTGAAGGTTGCATCACTGAGGCCTGATTGAGAGAAAAAGAGGAAATATTCGCTTGTGACAAAGAATGTTATCGCGTACAAGCCTACTTCTTCACTGTACAGCATTTTGCCTAAGTGATAAAGGATGAATATTGTGAGGCACGAAAATGTGATCGAAATGAGCGCCATGAGAAAATCGTTCCTGCCGAAAAGTTTAAAGAAAAGAGCGACTATAACCTGAAATAGGGGAGGTGTTTGGAAATTAAAGGGAGCTCCGGCGGCGCCCAATGAGGCTATCCACTTGGCCTGTAGCGCGAAGACTCCCTCGTCCCAATCCGTGAGGTTTGAATGGCCTCGAATGAGGAGGTTTGTGATACAGACGAGACCAATTACGAGGTAAACTAAGTACTTCTTTTTTACGATTTCTCGCGCCAGTATAGGATTCTTCCGCAGTTAGGACAGGTTATTATGTCTTTACTCCTGGTCAGTAGTTCGGTAGGAAGCTTCTGAAAACAACCGAGGCAAAATTCGCTTTCCACCGGGGCAATTGCTTGCCGATAACGTTTCTTTAGTATTTCATATCTCTGAGCAAGCTCTTGAGGTAATTTCTTCAGTAGTTGATTTCTCTTCCTGATAAGTTCCAGGCTCGCCTCGTCTTCGATCTTAAAACCTATTTTTTTGTAAGAAGGTTCTTCCATGTCAGCGATTAGATTATCGAGGTCGAACAGCAGTTTCAAATGCATCTCTATGACATCCTGCATGACTATTTCCTTTTTGTGAGGCCTTTTTCTATGTCGTTGATAAGCGCAATAAACTCCTCTGGGGTCTTTGCTTGCTGGATTAGATTCTTCTTGGTTATTTCCTTAGCGATTTGTACGATCTTACCCAGGGTTATCAAGTATTGATTTCCTGGGTCCTGAGGCGGTGCGATTATTAAGAAGATTAGCGATACCGGCTTCTTATCGATTGAATTGAAACTAATTGGCTTGCTGGTTCTGCCGACGGCTATCTCGAGTTTCTCGACCACCAACGAACGGCAGTGGGGTATAGCAATTCCCTTACCAATCCCGGTTGAGCCTAACTCTTCTCTCTTCAATAAAGTCGAGACAATCACCTCGGCATCGGTTCCTTTTTTTATTGAATACACTAAGTCTTTTATCACATCGTCTTTCTTTCCTGGCTTCAAAGATAGGTTGACCCTATCCTTTGATAGCAAACTAGCAAGATTCATGTAACCTCCTTCATGTTGCTAGAAGGCTTAAGAGGGCTGATGAATGTCGCGAGATGGCAATAAAGGGCGGCCTTCTTCGCCGTTCTTGTGCCTTCCCTGATTCCTCTTAGCCCTTTTGCTTTTACATTTTCTCTGGACATGATACTCCTAGAAGTTCGAGACCATTCTTTATGGTCGTTGCTGTTTTGTCGATAAGATAGAGTCTTGCTTGAGTGAGTGCTCTGTTTTCTCCAACGACGCGGTGCTTTTGATAAAAGTAGTGAAAATCCTTCGCGAGATCGATCATGTAGTATGTGATCATATATGGATCGAGGTTATGCACCGCGTCTTCGAGTATCTCGGGGAACTTCAGGACATCCTTAATCAACGTCAGTTCCTCTTTTTCTCTTATTAAAGCAAGGTCTATTCGATCTGACAGTTCGATACCACTTTCTTCAGCGTATCTTATGATGCTCTTGATTCTCGCGTGAGCGTATTGAACGTAGTAGACCGGGTTCTCTTCAGACTGTTTCACCGCTAGGTCAAGGTCAAAATCTAAATGTTGAGAAGAGGACCTCATGAGAAAGAAGAACCTCACAACATCCGAGGAAACCTTTTCGAGTAGAGAACTGAGCGTCGTGAAGGTACCCGCTCTCTTCGACATGCTAATCAACTCGCCACTTTGTTTCAATTTTACTTCTTGTACAATTAAGATCTTGATGACACTCGCCGGATATCCAAGCGCCTGAATGCCGCCCACTATTCCCTTAATGCGTCCGTGGTGGTCAGGACCCCAGATGTTTACCAGTTTATCGTATTTTCTTTCTATCTTGTCGAGATGATAGGCAATATCCGGAAGCAAGTACGTGTTGCGCTGGTCAGAGGTCACAATGACGCGATCCTTATCATCCCCGAAATCAGTAGTCTTGAAGAATATTGCTCCGTCTTGCGTGTATGTGAGTCCCTTACTCTTGAGAATTCCCAGCACCCTGTCGACGTAATTTTTCTTGTATATATTTGATTCGAACGACCACTGGTCGAAAACAACCCCGAAATCCTCCATCACCTTCCGGTGTTGATTTGCGAAGTATTGGATGCAGTATTGCTTAATGTCTTCGTGTTTCTCCAGACCCTTGGCTACGACTTCTTTTGCCAGCTCTTTGACGTAATCACCGTGATAGCCGTGTTCTGGGATATGTCCAGTGCCGCCACGTATTTCTATCATGCGCTGGTATACACTTTCGGCTAACAGGTCGGTCTGCCTCCCAGCATCATTAACGTAGTATTCAGCACAGGTTTGGAAACCGGTTTTCCTGAGCAGCCTGATCAGCGAGTCACCGACCACGGCGGCACGCGCGCTAACGACATTGATGGGACCAGTCGGATTCGCACTCACGTACTCAATTAGTATGCTCTTGCCCTTGCCGATGTCGATTTCGAAATCCTTTGAAAGCTGTTCGTACATATACCCTTCACTGAGAGTGAAATTGATGAATGCAGGCTCGTGCACGGATATGTGTTTCACTATTCTGCTCTTTATCTGTGATGCGATACTGCTGGCGACTTCTCTTGGGTTCTTCCCTTCGCGGGCTGCTATCTTGAATGCAAGGTTGGTGTAGTAGTCGCCCTCCTTGTCTTTTGGCACGTAGTCAATCACAATATCCTCGTGTGGGAACTGGTTTCGTAGGATGTTCCGCAGATCTTCTCTAACCATACTCCACCCTGGGAGCATCGCCCCACAGTCGTTCTAAGCCGTAAAACTCGCGTGCATCTCTTGAGAATATATGCACCACAACATCGATGAAGTCAAGGAGAACCCATGTCGCGGCCGTTAGTCCCTCGATATGTTGTGGTGACTCTCGTTCACTGATATGATTGGCTATCGTCTTCACATGAACATCGGATAACGCGGTGGCAATAACGAAGAAATCAGCAATCGGTGACAGTCCACGCAAGTCAAACACTAACACATCCCCGCCTTTCTTCTCTTCGATCAACGCCGCCAACTTCTTCGCGAGTATCTCGCTGTTTGTTACCAAGTTATTGTCTAAAATACCTCCTCAATATTTCTGAAGTATTCATGGTAATCTTGGCCAAGAATCAGGCTGACTTCCAAGTGTAGTACAGGATCGATATCTTTCCCGATATTCCTGCAGCCGATTTGCCTCCCGAGATATTTGGCATTTTCGAGGCCTTCATGACTGCGCTCTACGACCGTTGTTTTTTCGAAATCACTTCTTGTGGCGTTCCCAATCTTCACGACATTGAAACCCATTCTTCTAAGTTTGTCTGCAACTTTGATCGCGAGTCTGTTTTCACCGCAGCCATTAAGGACTTCCACACGAATATTACTATTCCGTTTTCTGATTTCTTCGGGGTCTTCGCGTGTGTACATGAAAATAATCGATACCAGAAACGCGGTGAGAATAAATAACAATATGTAGAGTAGTGCCTTGCCAGACGAGTTCATCGCAACATGTTTACGTTATGCATCTGACAGGGCGTTTTTTTTCCCATCTTTAATCCAGACAAATGGCCCAATCGTCTGACCATCAGCAATTGTTGTGTTACCTTCAATTAGCGTGTAAGGTCTTATATGTACGAAATTCCCGATCACCACTGAAAGATCGATGTTGGTTGTTGTGGGATCTTCGATACTTACACCTTGGGCCATGAGTTCTGCAAACCATTCGTGCTTGACAATCTCGCGCACCTGGTCGAGCTGCTCTTTGGAATTCACACCGATGATCTCGTTTTCATTGCGGATCATATAACCGCAAACCTTTTTTTGGGCGGCCGCGATGTTACGAATGGCGTCGGTGAGGTAATACTCGCCTTGCTCATTGTCCTTGGTGATTTGTTTGAGTGCGCCAACGAGTAATTCTTTTTTACCGAAATAGACCCCAGCGTTTATCTCTCTAATCTTCTGTTGCTGAGATGTGGCATCGGATTGTTCAATTATCTCCTTCACGCAATCACCGGTGCCCCGGATTATTCGACCGTAGCCGAAGGGATCTTCCACCAGGCAGGTAAGAATTGTCAGGTCAGCATCCTTCTTTACGTGATGATCAATAAGCCGAGCCACGGTTTCCTTTCGCAGCAGAGGAACGTCACCGCACAATATCAATACGTTGTCAAACACTGCTTTTTCCAAACCCTTTCTTGCTGCGTCCCCACTGCCCAAGGGTTTGGCCTGGATCGCGTAGGTCATTTTAATGCCTAGTGCATCATAAGCATCGTGTTCGGTGTTACTAACAACCAAGACCGTTTGCGCGCTACCGATATCTCGGGCGAGGTTTAGGACAAATGCTATTATTGGTTTCCCTAATATGCGGTGCAGAACTTTCGGGGTTTTTGATTTCATGCGCTTGCCGATACCCGCGGCCAGAATAATGGTGCTGAGTTTCTCATGTAATATGGGCATTTTTGACGGCGCCACGATTAAATATAGTCAAATATAACAATCTGTCAAGTGCAAGCGGTTTAGTGGTAAGCCGTTCAGTGGCAGCAATGACCGCATCCGTCGTCTTCGCGCAAGGGCAATCGAATTCCCGTTCCTGTGTTTGTTGACAGTTCGCGGTGGTTGGCTAGTATTAGCGATGGTGGTGACATACTCTCACAGTCATATCCGAGCTGTGCTTTTCGACCTCGATGGTGTGCTGATCGACAGTTTTGATGCTTGGTACCATCAGTTCCAGGATGCGTTACGGTATTTCAAATTCGAGCCGATCAGCGAAAAAGTGTTTCGTCAACACTGGGGACGAAGCACTGCTGACGATGTACACACCTTCATGCCTGGGGTCAGAGTCAGTGAAGTGCGTCAATACTTCCAAGACCATTATGAAGAATACATGCCGTTTCTGAAAACTGCACCGCACGCGCGTGATGTCCTGCGTGAACTCAGGACACTCGGGCTACGCCTTGGTTGTGTTACAAATTCGCACCGTGTAATAGTGCAGAGTATCATGACCCATCTAAAATTGGGCGAATTCTTTGATGCGGTAGTGACTGCGGATGATGTGGCAAGACCCAAACCGGCACCCGACATGCTAGTGAAGATATGCCGAAGACTGGACGTCATGCCACGAGAGGCGGTATTTGTCGGCGATACGGAAACGGATTTGATAGCCGGTGAGGCAGCGGGATGTACCGTGATCGGTTATCGTAATGGTGCGTCCGAGTGTGTTACTGACCTGCGCGAATTATCAATGTGGATCGGAAAGAAGGGTGTTGGTGTTTAAATTTCATACGGCGTATCACGACCGGCACATACGAACTTGACTTCTCTCGGAATATGGCTATGATTTAGCTTATGCATAAGTATGTACCACTCCTCCTGATTATTTTTCTTGGCTGCAACGAGCGGCCGATTGGAGATATACGCGGCGAACTAACTCCCCGAGTTCTTGAGCTTTCAACCTTTACTACATTCACGGAGGATAAAAATGTGCCTCTCGGCAGCTCCGCCAATCTGATCTTCGGCATGGGGGATGGGTATGAATCACGTGCGCTCATCAAATTTCAATATGGCGACACATCGTACACAGGTTTGGACGAGATCAAACTCATGATGAGACTGAACGACGAGTTTGAAAACGACACATTAGCCTTCAGTATTCATATACTCAATGATGGTTTCGTCGAATCCGAAGCGAACTGGAGTCGACGTAACTTCAACGATACGTGGCAAACTCCTGGTGGTGATTTCGAGACCGATTCACTACGTGCCGGCATTGTCGAGGGTGATTCAATTGTTTTGTACTTCAACTACGTGGAACTGGAAGAGATACTCCTATCGGAAGGTATCATCATAATTACTCATGATACTGGTTTTGTTCACTTCGAGTCCAAAGAGGGCGGTGATGGACCCAAACTTCTTCTCGTTAAGAATGACGCAACGGTTTCTGTCTTTGCTGAGGCGGACTGTCATATTGTCTTAGGACCGGAACCGGCATTGTTTGATCAGTGGGTAGGCTCAGGATGGGCTTACCGGAATTTTGTCAAGTTCAACTACGACTCTTTGCTGGATAATACCCAGGCAATATATGGTGAACTCACCTTTGAGTGTTCGGAGTATTTTAGCGTACGGGATTCAATTCATATTGGCGTACGTGAACTTACCGAACCGTTTTCGACCTTTGATACGCCTACCGGCCCGCTTATTGCCCTTACCAAAATCGGCGTAGGAGATACAGTTGCCACGATTGACATCGTGAAGCATGTACAACGTATAATTGAGCATCCTGACTCAAACTTCGGCATCTATATCGGTTTATCACCCGAGACATATGATATATCACGCGTCGAACTCATCCCCGGCTCACATCGTTTAATCGTAGGCTATGTTGAGCCACCAGATCCTCGTTGGTAGGCATATTATAGAAGCATGAATATACTGTTGTTACTGCTCATTGGCGCCTCGATGTTCTCGGTCAACGGAATCGGTGAGGACTTGAGTGTTTTTCGCACTCCGTTTGTAGCCAGCGATGAGCTAACAAGGATCAAGTTCTCGTTCTATCCAGAATTCAATGTCCTTTACTCAGACGGAGATTATCGCGGTATGTTCTGGTCAAATCCTCTCAACTTTTCAATATCGGTCCCCGTTACCAGAGGTTTCACATTGATGGTCGGCAACTGTGAGCGTTTCAATCAAGCCTTTGACATTTATTCTGAGGATAGTCTACTCCAAGTGCATTTCTTCGGCGAGGGCGGTATCGAGGACATCTATCTGCTGCTAAGTAAGAATTTCGGCATTGGTGAACTCGCTGTGAGCGGTTCGTATCTTTTTGGGAATTCTTGGGAGATATGGACCTACAATATGGCAAACCATTCCTTAGTCGATACATTCACGTATAAATATGAGGGTCGTGTCTTCAGTGCAGGTTTCCGACACAAATTGTTTTCGGTCGCGTACGAGGGCTTCGGGACGGTGGAAGCGACACAGGCAGATGTTGACAACGACACGACGTTTGACCTGCCCGAGCGGTTATCTCTGGGCATAACACCGCAGATCGGACCGTGGCACGCAGAATTCATGTACGAACATTCTTTTGGAAGTGAGGATGCAGTTTCGCCAAACCGGTTCATGGTAGGTGTGCGAAGAGGAGTCTACGGTTTTGCATATCGATTCAACCCATGGTATATAGATGGTGTCCATGAACATGGATTGAATATTGATGCTTCACTACGCTTGAGGGGTGTTGGTTCTGCTTCTCTGGGTTTATACCTGAGATACCGAAATAGGGAAGACCTACGTGAATTCCAGATTGTCCCGTCAGTGCATCTTGTGTTGTATGAGATATTTACGCGCCGGCGTAAGTGACACGCTTGTCACATCGCGGCACTGAAGGATTTGCAGCAAAGCATGAAACAAAAAATCCTGTTGCTCGATGATGAAGCCAGTCTCATCAAATGGTTGAGCTATGCGCTGGAACAGAAAGGTTATAGCGTATTCGCAACGACCGACACCAAGGATGCAATCGCTGAAATAAAGAAAGAGAGATTTGACCTGATCATCAGTGATGTGAGGATGCCGGGAATCGATGGGTTTGAATTTTTAAAAACGGTGAGGGCGATACAGCCACGAATTCCATTCATATTCATTACCGCTTATGGTTCGATGGATTCCGCGATCAACGCACTACGTGACCGTGCCAGTGATTATATATTGAAGCCGTTCTCAATCGATGAACTGGATGTTCGTGTTCGAGCAAATATCAGCCGGCCAGAACAAGGACCGGTAAAGATTATCGGAACCAGTAGGTGCATGAAGGTGGTGCTCAACATGCTCGACAAGATCGCCGTCACTGATAGCACGGTTCTGCTGCTGGGTGAATCGGGGACGGGCAAGGAGCTGTTCGCGCGCGAAATCCACCATCGCTCAAAGCGCGCTAAATGTAATTTCGTGACACTTTCGTGTGCGGCGCTTCCCGAGACATTACTTGAAAGTGAACTCTTTGGCTATAAGAAGGGTGCTTTCACGGGTGCCAGCGGTGACAAAGATGGTCTGTTTAAGGTTGCGGACCGAGGTACTTTCTTTTTGGATGAAATAGGCGATGCACCTTTGGCGATCCAGGTCAAAATACTTAGGCTCTTAGAAGAACGGGAGATCGTCCCCTTGGGTTCCACAAAACCGTCAAGGGTAGACGTTCGGTTGATCGCGGCGACGAATAAGGACCTTGCCGAGGAATTGAAACGGGGACGTTTCAGAGAGGACCTGTATTACCGCCTGAACGTGATACCCGTTGTTTTGCCTCCGCTGAGACAGCGACGCGACGATGTCCCGGCTCTAGCCGAATTCTTCCTGCGACAGATATGTGAGAGAGAGGATCTCGGTGAGCGCAAATTGCTGAAAGACTCGATGGATATGTTACAACGATATGACTGGCCCGGTAACGTCCGTGAGTTGCGCCATGTCATCGAGCGGGCAGCCATCCTTAGTGATTCCTATCACATAAAAACAGAACATCTGGGATTGCCTAAGATTAAGGCGAAAAGCTTGACCGAGTTACAGGAAGACGAAATAAGACGAGTGGTCAAGGAGTGCGACGGCAACATAACCAGGGCGGCAAAAATACTCGGCGTAGCGCGCGCCACCCTGTATAGAAGACTCAAGCAGACCAACAAGAGGAAGAAGTAGCCAAACAGAGAGATAGGTAGAGATAGGTAATGCATAAAAAGACTATTATTTCGTTAGACTTAAGTGTATAAAATTGAGACAGTGGTCAATATGCGAGACAGTATCAATTTCTGAAATCAACGAAATATCACGGCTTTTCTGTATTGAGAAGCTGGCACACTTATTGCTATTTATATAAACAAATTGCTCTTTCGCAAGTTATCAGGTTTCGTCTAAGATGGGTGTGGCTTTCTTGTGTCGGGATGGGGCGAGAGCCTCAACATTCGCACGGATTGTGTCCTAAAGCCTCGAGGTTAAGCCGGGTTATTGTGTAACCATTCAATGTTAGGGGACACATTTTTCTCTATAGTTGTGCCATTCTTCGTTAAGGAGGAAAAAGCATGAAGAATAAAGGATTTACCCTAATCGAACTCATGGTGGTTGTGGTTATCATTGGTATCTTGGCGGCTATTGCTATACCCAACTTCATCAGTATGCAGAAAAGAGCCAAAGAAGCATCGGTGAAGAACAACATGCATACATTACAACTGGCCGCAGAGGACTTCTCAACACTGACCGAAGGCATTTATGCCTGCGACTGTGCTGAGCAGGTTGGTACGATCACGGGTGACCCGGCAGATCTTCGCAGCATTGCTAATGCTGTAACATGGAACTGGCCTCCAGCGCCGCTTCCGGCTCTGATTTTGCTGCCGACAAGCTTCAAGAATCCTGTTGCCGCGGCAAATCGTGAGGGTGATGTAGGCCCGGCAGTCTATGGCGGTGCTGTAGATGCGGGGGTCGTTTTTTATGAGTCCTTTGATGCAGCCAATGTTACACCGGCAGCTCCAGGTACTGCGGTTCGCTACATTATAAGCGGCAATGGTGTTGATGCTCCCATGGCGCTTACGCTTACTTCTGGACAATAAGGTCAGATCTACAGGGGCAACCATATACGGTTGCCCCTGCTCTTTCACCATGCAAAGCACCAAGTACTCATTCCGTAAGGGGTTCACGATAATTGAATTGATATCAGTTGTGGTCATAATAGCGATATTGACCGCGATTGCGATCCCCAATTACATTGCCTTGAGAAACCGTGCTTATGAGGCCAGTGTCAAATCAAACATGCATTCGATGCAAGCGGCAGCTGAGGAATTTAACGTATTGACTGATGGTATCTACGCGGGAGACATAGACACTCGGGTCAATCAGGTCAATCCGGCAGTAGTCGGTGCAGTGGGCAATATGTCCATGGCCGCGGGCGTGCGGGTGCCGCCTTTTCCCAATACTGCTCTATTGAGACCGCATCCCGGCTTTAAGAATCCTTTCAACAGACTAGACAACGTGGTCGGCAATCTCTTGGTTCCGCGGCCCATAGTGCCGCCTGGTCCGCCAGCCGCCCCTAGAGGGTGCATATACTATTCATCATTTCAAGCAGACCTTATCACACCCAGTGCACACGGACAACCTGCTTCTGCATTCGCCATTACCGGTTTCGGTGCCACGAGACCGATTCCCATAACAATTCCGTAGAGAGGATTTCATGAAATTACAGAGAAGACGTTATGTTACGCACAAGAAATTTCAATTCAGGATGCTTGCCATACTGCTATTGCTTGTGCTCCTGGCGACTCTCATATCAACACTAGTCAACCATTACTTCATGTTATCATCGATCGTCAGTTTCACTATGGAATACGGAAGGCCGCCTACTGGGAACGAACTGCTTATAGTCTCAGTCAGACCCCTGGTCATCATATTGCCAGTTGTTTTTGTTATTCTATCAGCACTCGTGATTTTCCTATCGCATCAAATAGCTGGGCCATTGTATCGACTGAAGCAGTACATGGAGAAGGTCGAAAATGGTGATTTCTCAGCTACGCTGAAGTTTCGAAAACACGACACAATTCACGACATCGCTGATAGTTTCAATCGAATGGTCCAAGGGATCAAGAAGCGATTACAGAATACAGAGGAAAAATAAGGCTGTTGGCTTCAGACTAGCTACACTTCAGTCTCCATCTTTATGCTGTTTCACGTCATTTTCCCACGTCGAACGCACGCTGTCATTATCAAGGTAGTATCTACCTCCATGGGGTTCGCTCGGAATGGAATCAATAATCGCATTTATCACCAGTTCAGACAACGCGTGTGGTTGCCGGCCGTGCTTTTTCTCAAATTCTTCCACCTTTTTTGTCAAATACTCGATGTCCAATCGCATCTTTATTTTCTCGATATAATAACGCGCGATTGATTTTTCCTCCGGATTCTTTGTGTCGTTATAAAAATCTATCCACAACGCAAGGCCTGTCTTCAAATCGCCGAGTTTGCTGTAGGTCACGAAAGCATGCCATCTTCTCACCATATCTGGTGCGTCTGGCTTCTGAGCAGCGATGCTTAAGTAGGTCCTAGCAACGCGATACTCCTGCAAGAATACATAGTTCACAAATGCATACATGAACGGAATCCGCCACTCTTCAGGATTTTCATACATTCCTTTTTTCAGGAGCGCGTGTGCCTGGTCTGGTCTTTGTGCATCGTGGGTCAGCATTAGTCCCCCCAGAGTGTATGCATAAATGAATCCTGAATCGAGCGTGGTCAGTATCGCGAGGATATGGTACATCAACTCAAACTGGGTATCAGTCAGACGGTGTTCACCATAGTATTGGATGAAGCGCAGCCAGACTAGGTCTGCCAATGGGGCATAATAGCCCATCGAACCTGCACGTAATGCGATTCCGGACGGGAAATACATTAACTCACCGATGAGTTCGTGCGGCGATTTTGTTGTGTCAACAAGGTAGGAGAAACCGGCGATAAGCAGCAAAAACAGCAATATTACCAGGAATTTTTTCATCATTGTATCAAAACACAGTCTGGAGTAGAGCCTTCAGGTTCGTACGGGGCGGGCGTGAACGCCCTACTCCAATGTGGCGCAAAGTGCAAAGAGCATGGCGCTATTATGAGAGCCGGAGAAACGGAGAACCGGAGCACGGTACCCTTATTCTGTTTCCCTATCACTTCACTATTTAAATTCACGGCGGTCAAATATGATTTTGGTGAGGTAAAGCAGGAAAACGATGTAGATGACGCCATAGCATAGGGCAAAGACAATCTGGTCGGCATGAAGCCCGATTCCGTAGGCTAGATCAATTCGCAGATTGAAGTTCTCCAGGTTAGGCAATATGTAGTAGAAACCGTGTGCAATAACTTTGAGCGTTGCGAATCTTGTTTGATCTGCGAATAGCTTTAAATCAGGCATTGCATGTCCGACTACAAAAAATATCACTCCCATTATCGACGTAAGAGTTGTCGAGGAGAAAGATGAAAACAGCAATAACACGCCGAGCAGGACCATTACCTCAATGATTGTAAAGGGGAGGGCAATGAAAAGAGAAGGCGCAAATGCACCTTCATACGCGAAAATGACGAGTTGGTGAATCAAAAACATACCTAGTTCAAGTAGTGCGATGAGAGCACTCAGGCCAAGGAACTTGCCAAGCAGTACTTCACTCCTCTTCACAGGTTTTGACAAAACAGTATATATTGTTCGTTTCTCGACATCTCTATGGATGAGTGCGGAACCAAGAATTATCACCGTGAGAACACCGAAGAGTGATGCCGCAGCAAGTCCAAAATCGCGCATGATCTTTGGAGCTTCACCTAAGGCAAATGGCTCGAGAAAAAGTGATATGACAATCAAGAGCACACTGAAGACGATTAATAGCAGGAGAATCCGTTGTCGCAAACTCTCCTTAAACGTATTCTCAACTATTGCTATAATCCTGTGCATTTATTCCTTCAATTTCAAGTTAAAGATGGCATTGTTAAAACACGTTGATAGCATTGTTTATGACCCTTGTCTCGGTTTTTCAACCTGTTTGACAAACCATTGCTCAAGCGATATTTCGTCAGTCTTGGTGCCCTTCTTGAGCAGTGCAGAGAGGTCTCCGACTTCTCTTATTTCACCCTCGATGATGATAGCGATACGGTCACATACAGCTTCGGCGTCTGGCAGGATATGAGAGGAGAAAAATATAGTTGTTCCTTTTTGCTTCTCCTCGAGAATCAGATCCTTGATTTCCTTGCGTCCCATTGGATCCAATCCAGTTAGTGGTTCGTCGAGAATCAGGAGGTCAGGAGAGCCGATCAGGGCTTGAGCGATACCGATCCGCTGCAGCATGCCCCGTGAATATTGCCTCAATTGAAACCCTGCCGCTTCAACCAGACCGACGCGGTCTAGGAGGTAGTCAACGCGCTTTCGGTAATGCTTCAGGTCATGAAGCAGGGCGTGTAGTTTCAGAAATTCACGGCCGGTTAAATGTTCATAAAAGTAGGGAGATTCCGGCAGGAAACCGATTTTCCTTTTCGCGTCGAGGGAATTAGGGGGGTGAGCGAAAATAGACACATCGCCTGAATCGGGTCTGATCAAACCAGTGAGGATCTTGATCGTTGTTGTCTTACCAGCGCCATTAGGACCCAGGAAGCCAAACACCTCGTCTTCATAAATTTCCAAAGAGATGTTTCTGAGAACTTGCTTTTTTCTCTGCCAAAAATGATTCTTAAAGCTTCGGTCTACGTCGCGGAGCTCTATGGCGAGTTGCATTGCACTAAATATATACGGAATCAGAGATTTGTAAAGCATTAGTTACGCCGCCAACACCGGCACTATTAGCCAGCGTTTGCATCTTGCAGTTGGAGAGCTTAAACCGTGCCTTGACAGCGCTCCTTATTTGTATAAAATAGATGTTCTCAAAGGAGGTCAGATGTTATTGATATTGGCGATTTGTCTCGCTCTACCACAACAGTATGTTAACCTCATTATGGAGGAACGATTTGAGGAGGCACTAGAGTATTGCGAAGGCATGATACAAAAAAACAAAGACCCTTTTCTGTGGAAGCTAGAGAAGGGAGATATTCACTATAACAAGTTACTGGAGTTTGATAAAGCCGCCGAGGTGTACCAAGATGTCGTTGAAAATTACAAGAAAGACCAAGGCTGGGCATACTACCGTCTTGCTCAAGTCCTTGAGGTGAAAGAAGATTTCTTGAATTCCGCCAAGATGTACGAGGTGGTGGCTACGCGTTTTCGGAAATTCCCACTTGATTCTTTTGCATTGACTGGCGTTGAGCGTTGCTTCAAGAAGAACTATCAGGACTACGTTGCCACGATTGATGGGTATAACTTTACTCGTCTCGAATTAGATGAAAGAACCAGTCAAACTAGTCCCTTCGCACCCCAAGGCGACAGTGCCGTACTCGAACAGATGATCACGGAGCGACTAATCCACGCGAGTGCGGTTGCTCACGGCATCAAGGAAACCGATTTCTTTAAGGATAACTACAGAATAGCTAGTCGTCGGCTATTGCTGGATGAAATACGCGCATACGAAGTAATGCTCAAGGCAACACCGACCGAAAAACAGATGAAAAGGTATTACAAGGAGCATAAGGAAGATTATAAATTGCAGGAGCAAGTTACCGGTAAGGAAATTGTTGTTGAATCTGACAGTTTAGCGCGTGTCCTTCTCGACTCCCTGAAAAAAGACGTTGCGAGTTTCGATACACTGGCGAAATCATATTCCGTAGAAGGGACGGCACGAAACGGTGGAAACATGGGTGTCGTCTATAGGGGTCGCAAACCTGAATCCGTAGAAAAAGTCATCTTTGAAAGCGAACCCAACAGCTTGACCGATGTCATCACATGGGATGACAAATACGGCATCTACTACGTGACATCGTATAAGCCCGAGCGGTATCGAGAATTTGACGAAGTCAGCAGCGGAATCGAAGCACAGGTGAAGACAGAAAACATAAGAAAGAGAGAGGAAGAACTTGCTAAAAAACTCAGGAAAGAGGCAAAGATAAAGATTCATGATGACTCTATTATTGCCGTTTTGAACGACACTACAGAGCAAAGTAACGGTATAGTTCTTGCCGAGGTGAACGGCAGGCCGATAACGTGGGGCGACGTGATGCAAAGAGAGCAAGCCACGGCACCGCAGGCACCACAAGCGCCGCAAAAGAGTGAACTCGATCTGACGAATCCAAGTAGGGTTGAGGAACTGGTGAACACAATGATCGAAGAAGAGCTGCGGCTGGAGCTCGGGTGGCGTAAGAAACATTTCCTGCATGACGGCTATTTCGTGCAAGTGCACGGTGCGTTTATGAGAATCATGGACCAGGGGCTGTACAAAAAGGTAGTATTGGACATGGCGACAGTTGATTCGCTTGAGATCGAGAAATTCTATGAAGAACACACTGAGGATTTCAAGATACCCGAATCGGCACGCCTCAAGGAGATCGTAGTCGATTCGAGAGAACTTGCCGAAAGCATCCACAGGGAGATAATCGCTGACCGCGACGCCTTTGACTCGCTCGCTATTGAGTATTCGACCGCGGCAACCGGTAAGCGGGGTGGCAATTTGGGTATCATAAGAAAGGGAATGATGCAGCCTGAGTACGATGAGGTCGTGTTCAGTCTGAACACGGGCGAAATCAGTAGGGTCTTTAGTGTCGATGGCGAAAAATGGCAGATCGTTGAAATGATTGAACATAACCAGGAACGTTATAGAGGCTTGGAGGAAATCCGGTACAGCATAGAGTCACGTCTTGGCAATGAGCTGCGGAGTAAGCTGGCCAGTGAATTTATCACCAAGATAAAAGAAGAGGCAAACATCCAGATATTCTTGCCAGAGGTCGAAGAGATACCTGAGCAGGAAACCGAAGGCGGAGACAAGCAATAGGCGAATGCCTGAATTAAGGAAAGACCCTGTATTAGGCCGTTGGGTCATAATCTCGACCGAGCGGGCAAAGCGGCCCAAGGACTTCAAATCAACACCAGAAAAAAAGAAAATAACTCCCAAGGAATGCCCGTTCTGCACGGGCAATGAAGTCGCTACGCCGCCCGAGATTTTTTCGATCCGACCAGACAGCTCAAAGCCGAATACGCCTGGCTGGACCTTACGGGTCATTCCGAACAAATTTCCCGCCCTGCGTATCGAAGGCGAAATCGACCGACGCGGCGAAGGCATATATGACCGCATGAACGGCATCGGCGCCCATGAGGTTATCATCGAGACTCCAGAGCACGCACAAGACCTAGCCGATATGGAGCCGAACAGCTTCACAAACGTGGTGCGCGCTTACCAGCAGCGCATACTGGATTTAAGGAAAGACGAGCGTTTACGCTACGTGATGATATTCAAGAACTTCGGCGCCGCGGCCGGCGCCTCACTGGAACACAGCCATTCCCAGTTGATCGCGACTCCGGTCGTTCCCAAGCGGGTAATGGAAGAAATGGACGGTGCCAAGCGGTACTTCGAATATCGGGAGAGGTGCATTTTCTGCGATATCGTTGTGCAAGAGACGAAAACCAGGAAGCGTCTTATAAGTGAGAACAACTCATTTCTGCTAATCTGTCCGTTCGCACCGAGGTTTCCATTCGAGTGCTGGATCTTGCCACGCAATCACTCATCAAACTTTGAGGATGCGAGTGCTGAAGAACTGAAAGATCTCGCCTCGATTCTCAAGGACTGCCTGATGCGGCTAGAGAAGGCACTCAACACGCCACCCTACAACTATATCATCCATACCGCGCCGATCACGGTCCGAGGCATCGAGTTCTACCACTATCATCTGGAAATAATCCCGGTACTTACGCACATTGCCGGATTCGAGTGGGGGACAGGTTTCTACATTAATCCGACGGGGCCTGAAGATTCGGCTGCATTTCTTAAAAACATATTATGACCCCTGGCTATGCTCGATTCAACAAACAGCCTAAGCAGTTTTTCCCACGGATGAGATGAGAGTCGCTTTTGTTGCCTCGGAAGCCGTGCCCCATGCCAAAAGTGGTGGCCTTGCCGATGTGGTCGGTACGCTACCCCAATACCTGACTGATATGGCAGTGAAAACAGTTATCATAATGCCAAGGTACAAGGGTATCAAGAGTACCCCTGGAAAGAGGATCCGAGTCGAAATGCAAGGTCTCCATCAGGTAAATGTCTTCAAGCGAGACAATTTTCTCTTTGTCGACTATCCTGATTTTTTTGTGCGCGATGGTCTTTACGGTAATACGAAGGGCGATTACGAAGACAACTGCGAGCGGTTTACCCTTTTCTGTAAGGTTGCGACCAAATTGCTCTTAGAGGGTCACTATGATATTGTACACTGTCATGACTGGCAGTCTGGCTTGGTGCCCCTTTATATGAAACTCGCCTCTCATAGAGCCAAGAGCGTTTTTACTATTCACAATCTTGGGTATCAAGGCAAATTCCCGCGTGACAAGTTCAAACTTCTGGGTATCAGCGAAAAGTATTTCACCGCTGAAGGATTAGAATTCCACGGCGACGTGAATTTTCTGAAGGCAGGCATTGTGTACAGTGATATGATTACCACCGTATCCGAGAACTATGCGCAGGAGATTCAATCGCCCGAGTTGGGTTTTGGGCTCGATGGGATATTGCGAACACGTGCGGATAGATTGCGCGGTATCATTAATGGCATTGACTACAATCAATGGAATCCTGAGATTGATGAGTTCATTTACGTAAAATACGCAGATTTTGACGGTAAACAGAAGAACAAGGTACTCCTCTGCAGGGATCACTGCCTCGATACACAGAGACCGCTCATCGGCATGGTTACTCGCATTGCCGGCCAGAAGGGTTTTGACATTCTTGTTTGCGCAATTGATGAGATAATGAAAACCGGGTTCAACATGCTCATCCTCGGTCTCGGTGAAGAAGCATTTCATGAGAAGCTGCGAAAGCTTGAGAATATCTACCACGGACGATTATCGGTGAACATCAAGTTTGACAACAAACTGGCACACCGTATATATGCAGGCGCGGACTTTTTCCTGATGCCTTCGCTGTATGAGCCCTGCGGTTTGGGTCAGTTAATTAGCCTCCGTTATGGCACCGTGCCAATAGTGCGCAAAACAGGCGGGCTCGCCGATACGGTCATCGAATTTGCTCCCGGTTCTCTGACCGGTAACGGATTCTTGTTTAGCGAATATACCGGCAAGGCGCTCACCGCTGCGACGGAGCGCGCTTATGAAACATTTGGCAAGGCTGAAGTATTTAGGCGGCTTTCCGAGAATTGCATGCGCTACAACTATTCTTGGACAGAGTCGGCGAAAAAGTATCAACAGCTTTACAACAGTATCGTGAGCCCTTGACAGTTATCTTTTATTTTGTAGAATTGCAAGCTGAAAAAGGGGAGGCATATGATCGTTAAGTGGCAATGTACAGTATGTGGCTACATATATGACCCAGAATTCGGCGATCCTGATAATGATATTCAAGCGGGAACATCATTTGAAGATTTGCCTGACGATTGGGTTTGCCCGGAGTGCGGTGCGGAAAAAGACCAGTTTGAACCATATACCGAGGAAGAAGAGTAGTACTGCCGATTTATCCTGGTTTGCAACGCATATCCCACAGCCGAATTTGGTCAAAAATTGGCGTTTAAACCACCCATCCGCCATAAGCGTCAAATAAAGTGAATGGTCAAGAAGATGCAGACCTGGTTAGAGCTTTCAAGAATGGAGACGAAGAAGCATTCGACCGAATCTTTGAGAAGTATCACGTGCCGATCTATAGCATATGCTACAGATTCACAAGGAACGATGCTGATGCACGAGAGCTCACACAGGACGTCTTCATCAAGGTCCACCGAAATCTGCGAAAGTTCAACGAACGGTCGAAGTTTTTCACCTGGGTTTACAGGATTACTGTCAACACCTGTATCTCATTCAAACGACGTAACCGTGCGTTGCCACCCTTCCTCGAAGCGGAACCGAGACGTGATCCCGTCGGGCAGAGGGTGAGATTGAAAGTGGCGATTGATGATGCATTGAGGAGGTTACCCGATAGGCAAAGGATGGCTTTTATCCTGCGGCACTATCAGGGTTATACGTTTGACGAAATCGGTGATATTATGGGTATTACGACTGGGGCGGCAAAAGCAAATCATTACCAAGCGGTAAGGAAGTTACGTAACTATCTTAAGGGCTGGCTATGAAGATATGCGAAGAGTTTACCAGATATATGGTTGATTGCCTGGAGAAACAACTAAGCGCTGAAGATCGGGCCCGATTAATGACCCACATAGAAAAATGCGCTGACTGCAGGAAAGAATACCGAAGACTTGAAAACCTGTACGGAATTATGGATAAGGACGATGTGACGTTGCCGCCACAAGAGTATTTTGAAACAATAAAGGCGGTCGTTAGCAAGCAGGGGCTGCGTCCGAAACGCTTACCACTCAAAGTAATTCTGAAGGTCCTGATACCGACATTCACTGCTGCCGCCATTCTCATGGTCGTTCTCAGACCACCAAGCAAGACCATAGAATATAGTATACCAGTGGCCAATCTTATTCAGGATGAAGAGATTGCCGAGATTGCCATAGAAGGTATAATCGATGAGGAAATTGCTAGAGAGATTCTTGCCATCGAGGATTACTTATTAGTTGATAATGATGATGTGATCGAAGAGCTCACGGCTGACGAAAAGAAGGAATTCGTCAACTCGCTTCATGATAAGTATCGAATTGGTACTTAAAAGCAGTTCCGGGTGCTGCAATCAGGAGGTAAGATGAAAAGACTCCTCGTTTTTATTTGTTTGATGTTCGTGATATCCTTCGCTCAAGAGAATGAAACCAATGATCCCAGAGCGATTATCGAAAAGATAAGAATTTATCGCCTTACCAAAGAGTTAGATCTGACAACTGAACAGGCATATGAGTTCTTTCCCAAATTGAACGAACTACAGAAGATCGACCAGGAATTTCGCGCGGAGCAGCAAGAGATATTAAAGGAATTAGAAGTCTTGATAGAAAGTGATTCCCGGGAAAAAGAGATATTGGAATCACTCAGTAGGTATGAAAGCATTTTTCGAGATCGCGTAGAACGTCAGATAAACAAACTCCGCGAGATCCGCGAGATGCTTACACCTAACCAGCAAGCGAAATATCTGTTGTTTCAGGATGAATTTGAGCGTGAAATCAGACAGATGATAAAACAGGTAAGAAAGCGACAGCCTAAATAGCCACGCTCGGTTTTTTCTCTGATTTTCTACTGTTCGATCTTGTCGATTAACGCTCTCAAATCATTGTTGAGCGTTTCTGAGAGTTTAACGACTTCGGTCACACTACTCGTCCTTCTTGCAATCTCCCTTCTTTCCTTCACATGTTTTAGTACGACCGTATATTCAACCTTCGTGGTGATTTTCGATGTGCGTCCTGTAATAATGTAATCACAGAGTAAAGCCGTGCCGATTTCATATGCTTGATTCTCGTCGATTACGTTGACGCCCAGTCCTCTCCTAACAATTTCCATGTTGATGGTTGTCTTGCTAGTTATCGTGAATCTAGTACTGAAACCTCTAATAACGCTATACAACTCATCTTGAATAGTCTGCCCCAATCCGGCACTCACCGCTTCAGGGTTCTCTTCACGGAAGGGGAAAATTACGATCGCTTTCTTTATCTCACCAGTGACAATCGTGGTGGGTCCGTATTCGAGGTTCAATTCGTTGATCACCAGATCGGTGACGTCTAAATCGCTTGACGCGTAGTAGACGCCTTCAGATAACTCCAACACGACTTGAAAACCCTCTTGCTCTGCGATTTTAGCAATGGCGTTGTCGATTTTCTGAAGCAGCGGTGCCATCAATTCGTCATTCTTCTGCTCAATCTTTCCGCCGGCACCAAAAACATCCTGCAGAAACTTGTTGTACGAAGCGGTCAGAGCATTGATTTCCGCTTGTTTCCTTAATCTTGCCTCTTCGGAAAGGAGAAGTTCTTGTGTTTCGCTCTCTGATTGCAGTTGCTCTATCTGCCTCTTGAGTGTCGCAGCCGAATCACGGTAAGTGCTGACAAATTCATTGAATTCTGCGCTGGCCGCGGCAGTAGCCTGGTAGTCCTTCATGACGCGATTGGCGTCTACAAAACCAATGTTCGCCTCCTTGGCAGAGCCGAGACTGAAAATCAAGATTATCGGCAACAGACACTTTTTCATCTATCCTCCATACAAAATGGACTCCGTGTTACATCTAGAACATACCAAACGGGTTTATCTGAAAGTGGGGTGTAAACCCTGGATTCTCACGGTCAAATCCATAACCCAAGTCAAGACCGAGCACCCCCATCAGCGGTACTTCCACACGAATACCAGCGCCTAGGCCGCGAGATAGGCTGTGCAAGTTCATTTCCCGATATGAAGGAAACGTATTGCCCATATCATAGAAAACAAGAAAAGCGAGACTCTGCGAAAACTTCACTTTCAGCTCCAGGTTGTTTATGAGAATCGCGTTACCTCCAATGGCTCGTCCGCTTTCATCTCGGGGTGAGAGTGAACGGTCAGAATATCCTCTCACACCATCGGGGCCAACGCCACCTGCATAGAAACGTTTGTACAGTGGAACCTGGTCGTCACCATCGCGACTCGTGACCATTCCCGCTTTGGCGCGGGCCATCAGCACAACTTTCCAGAAGAGGGGGAAGTAGGCTCTCGCCTCGGCCGTGTAACGGCTATAGTCGACATTGGCGAACAAAATCTTATTTGCAAATTCGGCGTTAAGCGACATGTATGAACCGCTCGACGCATTGAATATGTAGTCGCGCGCGTCTCGTGTGAGGGTGAAAGCATTGGCGAGCGTCCATTTTGGAATCGTATCATCATACAGACTATATCCTGTTGCAGGGGGTGTGTATGTTCTGGAGATATCGAGCACTTGTGTTCGCTCGACCCTGAAGCTGTAAGCTAATCGAGTATAGTCGAGATAGAATGGAAAAGAGAATCGGGTCGAAAGACCGAGGTCACGTTTGTTATAGTAATCCCAATTACGATTAACATAGTAAATGTCAGCCCCGGCTGACGTTCTCGTGTCAAGGAACCATGGTTCAGTGAAACCGATCTGGAAATTGGTTAATCTTCCACCTAACTCAAACTTCGTGTAAAGACGCTGCCCCCGTCCGAACAGATTTGGGTGGGAAAATTCCACGTATCCCGTGAATCGATCCTGTGCTGAATATGAAATGCCTGCACCGACCGTACCGATACCTTCTTTTTCCTGTACGTTGTATATAATATCAATATTTCCACTATCATCAGGCGCGCCGGGTAGTATCTGGATGTCATCAAAGAACCCTAGATTGAATATTTCTCGTTGGCTCCGTATGACATCCCGCCGCCGATATCGTTGTCCAGGAATGGTGACGATCTCTCTTCTTATGACTTTCTCTCTTGTGTTGGTGTTACCAGTAATCAAAACACGTGCTACGTTTGCCGGGTCGGATTCCGTAATGTTGTATTGAATATCAATCATGCTATCCCGTACATTCTCGAGCGGTACTATGGAGTTGTAGATATATCCTTCGTCGGCGTAGATGCCATACATGTTCTGTATGCTCTCCTCGGCTTTTGCCAGGTTGTACACGTCACCACTTTGCAGTGTCATCACGCCGGTTATCTCGGCATCCCCCAAAACGGTGTTACCTTCTAATGTGATATCACCTACATAATATCTCTGATTTTCTTCTACGTCTATGGTGATTATAAATCGGTCACCACTCACCTCGATATCTGGGGCTTGCACAACAACATCAAGAAATCCGTTTTCCTTATAGAAAGCGGTGATCTTGTCGATATCCTCTTCTAGGTCTTCCTCAGTCAGTTTCCCTGAACGCAGGAATCCTTTTTGCTTAGTTGCCATTTTGCGCTTGATTTTGCTGTCCGAGAGCGAATTATTACCGTTGATGATAATTTTACCAATGCGTGGTTGAATACCTTCATTAATGATAAAAAATATCTTGGCTTTGTTTAGGCTATCAACGACCACACTGTCGTAGACTTCAGTCTGGTAGAAGTGCTTTTTGGTATAGAGTCCTGAGATCTTAGTACGCGCGTCGAATATTGCCTTATCGCTGAGTACTTGTCCTGCTCGGAACCCGATTTCTTTATTGATATCGCGATCCTTTATTTTCTCATTGCCTATGAATTGCGGTAGACCCTTTAAGAACGGTGCCTCTTCGACAATAATCTTAACGAACATGCCATCGCCAACGATAGAGGTGTCGATGGCGATGAAGTTAAAGAGCTTCAACTTCGCAAGATTCTCGATCGCATCTATTATCAGTGAATTATTGAATGTTTTCCCAGACTCGATGCCACTTGATTGAATGACCAGCTGAGGGTCAGTCCATTTAGCGTCGACTTCGACGTCAACTATCGTGTAACTCAGGAGAAAAAACAATAACATCATTTCTGTGTGAACTCGATTTTTTCTCCTGCCCTAACGAGTTTAATGCGTTTACCTTCTTTGATATTACCTTTCAGGATTTCCTCTGAAAGTGGGTCTTCGATTAGTTTTCTTATCGTTCTCTTAAGGGGCCTGGCGCCGAATTCGGCATCAAAACCAGTTTCCACCAGCAATTCTTTGCTCGACTCGTCAATCTCGATCTTCATGTTCTTCTCGTGCAACCTTTCCTCAACTTCTTCTATGAGAATGTCGATTATCTTTTTCATATCATCGCGCTTTAGCTTCTTGAAAACGATGATCTCGTCTATCCGGTTCAAGAATTCCGGCGAGAAGAGCTTCTTGACTTCCTCCATCAGTCGCGTCTTCATCTTGTCGTAAGAAACCGCGTCGTCCAACTTCATGAAGCCAATACCATCGCTTCTGCGTATTTCCGCGGTACCGATATTTGACGTCATGATTATAACGGTATTCTTGAAATCCACACGGCGACCGTATGAGTCCGTGAGTTGGCCATCCTCGAGGATCTGAAGCAGAATGTTAAAAACATCGGGATGTGCTTTCTCGATCTCGTCGAAAAGAACAACCGAGTAAGGCTTGCGCCTTACTTTTTCGGTAAGTTGCCCGCCTTCCTCGTAACCAACATAACCAGGCGGGGCACCGATAAGCCGGGAGACGTTGAACTTCTCCATGTACTCGGACATATCAAGGCTTATCAGCGAGTTGATATCGCCGAACAGAAATTCAGCAAGGCGCCGAGCAAGCTCTGTCTTGCCCACACCCGTGGGTCCCAGGAATACAAAGCTGCCGATGGGTCTTCTAGGATCTTTCACACCGGCGCGGCTACGCCTTACCGCTTTTGCGATTGCCGTAATGGCCTCATCCTGGCTAACAATCTTTTTCTTCAATTCTTCTTCCATCTTCAGCAGTCTTTTCGACTCACCTTCCTCAATACGCGAAACCGGTATGCCAGTCCAACGCGAGACTACAAAAGCAATGTCCTCTTCGTTGACCGTAGGTCTCGTTACCGTGCTTACCTTACTCTTTTGCTGTAGCTGGTCGGCTAGCTTTCTCTGCTCGTCACGCAGTTGTGCGGCTTCCTCGAATTTCTGTTCGGCTACGAGTTTTTCCTTTTTCACCTTAATATCGCCGATTTTTAGCTCCAGTTCCGTAGTAGCATCATCCTTGACGATCTTTGACAGCTTCACCTTAGCACCTGATTCATCGATTACGTCGATTGCCTTATCAGGCAGAAACCGGTCGGTGATATAACGGTTTGAGAGCCGAGCAGCGGCCTCGAGTGCTTCGTCAGTATATGCTATCAGATGGTGATCTTCGTACCTCTTACGCAACCCCTGTAGTATATTAATTGTTTCTTGTACGGTTGGAGGATTCACCATGATCGGCTGGAACCGGCGTTCGAGTGCGCCGTTCTTCTCGATGTAGCGCCGATAGTCTTCAAGCGTAGTCGCACCGACACATTGAATCTCACCTCGCGCCAAGGCCGGTTTAAGTATGCTTGAGGCATCGATTGCGCCTTCAGCAGCACCCGCACCGACAATCGTGTGTAGTTCATCGATGAACAGCACCACATCCTTATTACGAGTCACTTCGTTTATGACCGCCTTGAGTCTTTCCTCAAATTGTCCCCGGTACTTGGTGCCGGCGACAATCGAGGCCATATCGAGTGCGACCACCCTCTTGTTCTTCAGAGAATCCGGTATATTGCCGGCTATGATATCTTGCGCAAGCCCTTCGACAATCGCTGTTTTCCCAACGCCGGCCTCACCGACGAGTACCGGGTTATTCTTCTTGCGGCGCGACAGCACTTGAATTACCCTTTCTATTTCATTCTCCCGTCCGATGATTGGATCCAGTTTCTCTTCCCTTGCCAATTGAGTCAAATCCCTTGAGAACAAATCGAGCGCCGATCCTCGCTGTTTACCGCGTGTTTTGCTCGTAACCACGCCCTCGGGCCTGAGTAGCTGTATGATCTCATTCTTCACAGTCTCGTAGTCGACCCCGATCGATTCGAGGACTTGTGCGCCTAGGCTTTCTGGTGTCCGAATGACACCCAATAGGAGGTGTTCAGTACCGACGTAGGAATGACCGAAATTCTTGGCCTCTTCCATGGCGTAATTAAGGCAGACGCGAGCTTCATTGCTAAATGGAACGTCGATTTTGCCGCCCGGGCCACTCTGTATAGAATTCTCGATGTTCTTACGCAGTTCGTTGAGTTCTATACCCAAATTGATAAGAACCATTGCACCGACGCCTTCTCCTTCCTTGATCATCGCCAGGAGTAGGTGTTCAGTACCAATGAAATTATTTTTGAATCTTAGAGCTTCATCATGGGCAAGATGCAGTATCTTTCTAACCCTTTCGGTGAATCTTTCCTGCAAAGCATCCTCCTTCTTAACCTCATTCTAATCAAAATTGCGTATTTGTCAACTATTTAGACAATACAGGCAGGGAATGAGTTTAACGAAAAATCATAGGATTGGATGATATGGGCAGCAATTACGTTGGGGGTGCCCCGATAAGGCAACTCAGACTGTGGTAAAACGTGCAAAGAAATTAAAGAACTCACGGGGGCGGTTGATCAAGCGTAACCTCGGTAAGTCGCTCGAGTATGCCTTGCTCACCGACTCACCGACATGCCTGAGTTGTTCTCTCGTGTACACTCTTCGTGGAACGGCCAATCTATAATATTCTTCAAACACTCCACCGCGAATCCCGGTCTCGAGGAAGACCTGACTGGCGAGCGCGAAGGAAAAATATCGGTGTCCGCTTTTGGGGATCACCGCAACCGCGTGACCTCCCACTGGCTCAAAGACCTCAACACGATTTTCCTTTAGTATAGCGGCTAGATACCTGATGCCACCGATATGTGTCCGCAGGAAGTTTTCATTCATAGCATCTTCCATTCCCAGGGTCATTGCTGCCACGTCACGCGCCGCCAGGCCACCCGAGGTTGGGTATGCTTCTTGCCTGAGTACCTCATAAGTCAATCGGTCATATAGTTGTCTGCTACGTACGCCGATACACCCGCCGATATTCACCAGTCCGTCCTTCTTATTACTGAAATATAAGATATCTGCAGATCTGAACATACGTTTACAGATTGCTGCAACACTCATACGTGATTTTTCAATTTCTTTGATCAAATACGCATTATCGGCGAAGCGACTGGCATCGAGGACCAAGTTAATATTGTATTTTCGTGCGATGCTTCGTGTTTGCGCGATGTTTTTCAGGGATACGGGTTGACCACCCTTGATGTTGTTGGTGAGTGTTAGTATTACTAGCTTGACACGTTTGAGCTCACGCATTTTTTCGTTAAGTTTATCAATATCTATGTTCCCCAAGAAGGGAGGATGCTCAGAGGGTAGATCGACCGCGCGGCAGTGCAATGCCTCGATATTCCCACGCGTCGTCTCGAAATGAGCATTTGCAAGAACAATATCTCCGGGCTTGAGTAACAGCTTGAAGAGTATGTTCTCAGCACTTCTTCCTTGATGCACTGGTTGAATGAAGGGAAAGCCGGTGAGCCTTTGTGTTCTTTCGACGAATGCTTCAAAGGATTTCTGCCCGGCAAAATCCTCCCTAGCTTCTATCATCGCCGCCCATTGGCGTGCTGTCATGGCGCCGGTTCCCGAGTCAGAGACAAGATCGATTGTGACATACTTGGCGGGAATATGAAACGGGTTGTAGGCGACCGCGCGCAGAACATCCTTCCTCTTTCGCCGCGCGACTCGGGGGAGAGGTTCAACTACCTTTATGCGATATGGTTCGTGCATTTATTTCAATTGCTGCACTTTCCTTCTTAACTCTCTGTTATCCGGTTCAAATTCAAGCGCTCTGTCGTATGCATCCCTTGCTCGACCCAGGTCATCTAGTTTAATGTAAACATCTCCTAAATGCTCCAAGATTACCGCATCTTCCACAATTTCAGATGCCCTTTTGAGTTCCTGTAATGCGTCTTCATACCTACCCATCATATAGAATATCCAACCCCGGGAATCGATGTAATAACCGTTATCCACATCGATATCTAATGCTTTATTGACCAGCTCTAGGGCGTACTCGAGACTATCGTTCCGCTCGGCATAGGTATAGCCGACGTAATTAAGCGCGACCGCATTCGCGGTATCGACGTCAAGAATCTGCTGGAAGATTTTGAATGCTTCTCTGTCTCGACCCAACCGTGATGTGAGGTTGGCTAATGCCTGGAGTGCTGAAAGATTGCTTCGGTTTTCCACCAGCGCCTTTTTGTAATAGGAGTAGGCTTCGACATCATTCTCTTGCGTTTCCGCAATCGCGCCCAATAAGTAGTATATCTGCGCAAGATCACCGCCGCGATACGCCGCCTCAGTGAAGGCATGTTGCGCCACATCGAATTGTTCTTTTTCGAGTGCCACGAAGCCTGAGTAGATCCATAGTTCGATAAAATCAGGGTTGATATTGAGCGCGTTGTTGAGTTCGATCATCGCCTTGTCATACTCAGCCTGCTCAAAATATATTCTTGACAGATAAAAGGCTGAGTAAGTGTCTCCAGGATCATACCTCAGGGCAACATAAAATTCGTTTGCGGCCGATTCGAACATTTCTTGTTTGTAATATGCAAAGCCGAGGCTTCGTCTCACGTGGTTATTGTCCGGTTCATACTCTAATATTGCACCGGCGATTTTTGGAACTCTATCATACGTGTCAGTATCAATATAAATGTCAACAAGCCTCTGCGCGACATGCGGAATGAATGTGTCAGCATTGACTTGCTCGTAATAGTAAATTGCTGAGTCTTTCATTCCTATCATGTCAAAACCCGTACCGATGCCGATAATCGTAGCGACGTTTGAGGTATCGAGCGCGTGTCCCTGCCGGTAATAGTCGATTGCCGCAACATGGTCATTGATTTTTCCTGATAGAGCAGCAAGTCTGAGGTAGACATCCACGGTTCTCACTTCGCTTGGCATGCGTTCAAGCACGTTTATGGCGTTGGCTATCTCTCCACTCGCTTCCAACAAGGTTGATATTGCCATATTTATCTCCGGTACATTGGGTTCTATTTCCAGCGTTCTTTCGTAGTATTCAATTGCATTCTTGAAATCGCGCTTACCGACATATCCAAGAGCAATAATCTGGCACAAGCGAGCGTCATCGGGTTCGATAGTCAAAGCTTCCTGAGCATAGACTATACCTTCGTCGAATCGTTGCAGCATGTACAGTGCACTTGCGAGTGATACGTAAATCTCAATTGCTTCGGGTGCCTTTTCTCGTGCTCTTTTGTAATAATCTATGGCTTCAGAGATTTTACCTTCGAATTCCAATTGACTGCCGATGCTGAACAATTCTAACGCACTCTCACTGCTAAATAGAATTAGTGATAGGGCTAAAACTCTAAATATATATATAACAGCCATAATTTGTCAGGATCTTTTATTGGATCGGTATTATAGAGATTGTAATCAAAGCCCAGCCCGATCCGTCGTGATGCCTTCTTGTAATAACCCATAAAACGCAGTAAGTGTCGGTGATAATACGTCGAATCTCCCTTGCTTATTGTGAAACTCGGTTTGGCGTCCACACCGAAGTCATTGTTTCTGAAAACATTCAGCATGAGTTCCAGTATCGCATCGTATTGGTAGTCTGCACCAGAGTTGATATCCCAACCAGAATAGTCCACGTGAGGATAATAACCCAAGTCTATCGACCATAGAAATCGCTTCGGAGTTTTCAGGCGCGTCGAATAGTGAAAGTCACTTGGCGCAAACTTCAGCCTAAAGCGATTGAATACTGGTGTGTCTTCTGAGTAGTGATCGATGTCGTGAAAGCAGTCATGTACGTAGTAACCAGTCACAACATAGTCCTTGACGAAATAGTCAAGACCCCCAACAATATAGTAATGTGCATAGCGCGGATCTAACCTGACCCCGTGCTTCTGTTCTGCCATGTCGAGGTCATCGCGGTAGAGAACGAACATCCTGAGATTATTACCTTTGATCACGGTGCAGTACAATTCGACAGAAGCATCTACGCTGTATCTGCTTGTATCACTATTGAGATATTTGCCGAACAATCCACCCCCATGAAATTCGAGGGGGATCTCCAGTGAGATGAGTAGTGAAGAGGGGAGAATCAGCAAGATGAGAAGGTTGAGAGCTGCACTTCTCGTGAAATCGTGAGATTTACAAAACATATTACTGCTCCTTTGCTTTGTTCAAGACTTGCTCACCCAGCATATCATAGTCTTTGGTACCGGTTATTTGCACCTCGTAGATGCCTCCCAGTTTTAGCCCCTCACCGGTTATTAAAATCTGGCTATCGATCTCAGGTGCCGTGCATTTCGCATGACCTATGAAGACTTGTTCACGGCTGCTGACTAAAACCTCGAGGCGGCTACCGATTCGACTCTGGTTCTTTTTGTTGATTATTCGTTGCTGCAAGCTAACTGCCTCGGCGTAGCGCCGCTCTATTACTTCCTTGGGTATTTGCCTTAATTCTGCAGCAGGCGTGCCTTGTTCACGATAATAAGGAAAAATGCCCACCCAGTCGAAATGACCTTCACCTAAGAAATCCATGAGCTCATTGAATTCGTCGTCTGTCTCGGTCGGAAAGCCAACAATGATTGTTGTTCTTATTGACATGTCGTCTATCGTTTTGAGTCTTGCTAAAATGTTTTCAATATCATCGCGGCTGGTCTTACGGTTCATTACACTCAGAAGGCGGTCGTTTATGTGTTGAATTGGCAAGTCGATATACTTACATATCTTCTTATTCAGTGCGATTTCTTCGATGATGCCCTGATCGATGGTCTTAGGATGTGCATACATAATCCTTAACCATTCTACTTTTGGTATCTGTGATAGTTCACGGAGCAACTCTCGCAGTCTCGGTCTTCCGTATAGATCAGAACCATACCTCGTCGTGTCCTGGCCGATGACTATTAACTCTCTTATGCCTAGTTCGACCAGTTCAAATGCTTCCTTAATGATTTCATTGAAATCAGTACTGTGGTGGGGGCCTTTTATTGATGGTATCGTACAATACGAGCAATCATTAGAGCAGCCGTCCGAGATCTTGAGGTAAGCGTAGCCATGTGTTGTTGGCAGCCGTGAATCCATACCCGCGGCCTTGGTTTCAATAGACGCGATTAGCTTTGCTTCGTCTTCCAATGTGAACCAGCCTGATACTGCAGGAAACTTGGTCTTCAATGTGTCTGCGTATCTATTGACCGCACAACCGACCACATATACCTTTGTGCCATTATTCGCATCCTTTAGTACTTGTGCAATGGTCTCTTCAGTCTCTTCGAGCGCTGGAGTGACAAACCCGCACGTATTTATGATAATGATATCGCTGTCCTGTGGTCTTGCACACACAATGTTACCTGCCGCGCCGAGCGTACCCAGCATTTTTTCTGAATCAACCAGATTCTTCGGACAGCCGAGGGATATGAGATTGACTCTTTTGGGCATCTCGATGTCTACACAACCTTAAGTAATCTGACAACGGCCGAGGCGATCAACTCTCCATTCTCATCGACAATCTCGGATTCTGCTTCAATCAGCCGATGCTTTGTCTTCACGACCCTGGCGCTTGCAGTATAAGTGCTATCGACCCTCATAGCTTTTCTAATACGCATTGATAATTCAGCAGTTACTGATTTATGCCCCTTCTTGAATGCGGCCCAAACCGCCAACTCGTCGAGTATTGTTGCGATTATGCCACCATGCACAACTCTGTTGTAACCCTGCGTCCATTCAGGAGGGTTGATTTTTGCCCTGACGCCATCCTTTTGTTCGGCTATGTCAAGCTTCAAGCCATTATCATTTCTCGTACCACAAGCGAAGCAGGATTCATCCATCAGGAATTCAGAACTCATCTATTTGAACCCCTTTGGGTGGGCTAAACTCAAACATCTTCCTCGAGATCTTCTTGTTGATTTCCACCTTCGTGAATTGGAACTTGCTTTCGGTGCCTGCTTCGTTAATCACTGTGATACCAATTATCTCAAAAGTCTTGTCTTTGATCTCAACGATTAACTTCCGATAAATGTCGGTCTCATCCTTTGGTTCCAGTTTGATTTCGTAAGACTCATCGGTTTCTGAAATCAGCTCTGCGTTATATTCTTCCTTATAATTGGCGAAAAGGGCATCAGGATTGATCTGAAACGGCATCTGTTCAAGCCTTTGCCTGATCGCGCGATTCTCATCCGGGATATAAATCCAGAGTGACGCACTATCGCCAACGTATATCTGCTCAGGGTCATCGATTTCCATCCTGAAGAAATTGGGTCTCATGTAGTAGGTTCTGCCTTCGTAACGCTGACAGATACCGGCTTCTTCGTCACAATATACTTGCTCGAACTCTGTGTAAAAGCTATTCATGCTCTTGTATTTCTCGATGGTTCGGTCCAATACTTCGTTAGCCTCAAGCGCGAGCACTTGTGAGCAGATCAGTAAAGCTGCCAGAATTGGTATTCTCATTAATAGCTCCTTTTTACCTATCTTATATATAATCATGATTATGTCAACACTACGGCAAATAAAATTGCTTACGGCTTGAGCTTAGCCGTGTGCCTCTTGACAACCAACATTATTTGAGGACAATGACATCTGACCTACCTTTTGTACCAATCCATTGAGTAATATGAAAAGCCGAGGAGGCTTAATGAAAAAACATATTATCGTATTGATTGTCATACCGTGTGTTTTTTGCTTAGCCCAGAACCTTCTACAGAATCCAGGCTTTGAATCGTGGACCGGTGGTTTGCCTGATTATTGGCAGAAGGACGATACCATTCTCGTATTCCAAGAGGACGTCGTTGTACATTCGGGCGACTTTAGTGTCAAGGATAGCCTAATCGACACATGCCAATCCTATGCTGATTTCTTCCAGGGAAGATTTCCTGTAACAGCAAATACACAATACACTTATTCGATTTGGGTATGGGATGATGACCAAGCCGGCAGGGTTAGACAAGGTGTTTATTGGTGGCCCACAGGTTATTTATGGTCGACCGAATACTCAGCTGACATGTCAGGCTGGCAAGAACTATCATATACTCTAACATCTCCTGCTGATGCAGAATCCGCCTTAGTATTAGTGAGAGCTTATGATATTTTGGCAAACTGGGACGGTGGTGCAGTATTTTATCTTGACGACGCATATTTTCAAGCTCCATCGATTCAACCTCCAGTAATTGTTAGGTCCTGGCATACGCCAACCAATCCTGGCGCCGGGGTCACGGGCAGTGTGTATGCCAAGGCTACCGATGATGGATACATTGAGCATGATACCTTATACTACGGAGTGAACGGCCTCTCGAGTCCAATTGCCACATCGCACACAGCTGTAAACACTGACACTTTCATCTATCAGATACCAGGTCAAGCTGCGGGTGATACAGTGTTCTATTACTTGAGGTTTATTGACAATGATTCGTTGGAAACATTCTCCGACACGCATGCCTATTACGTTGGGGCTCTGGATATCTACGTTAACGAGGTATGCTATGATACATATAGCGCCGATTCTGGATGTTTCATCGAGCTATATGGCCCAAGTGGAACAAGTCTCGATGGATTCAGCCTTGTTGGCGTTAATGGCACTGGGGGTGTGGAGTACGAGACCATTGATCTCAGCGGCGGTTCGATACCAGGAGACGGGTTCTTTGTTGTTGGCGATTACGCCACAGTACCGAACGTTGACCTTGTCGATCCCGGGGCAAACCTGCAAAATGGACCTGACAACTTGGAATTGAGATTCAACGACATCACCATTGATGCTTTGGGTTATGGTGAGCTAGACAGTTGGGTGTTCACTGGTGAATGGCTGCCGGCAGTCGACGTTGATTTCGGACACAGTCTAGGACGGTATCCTGACGGGGATGATACTGACAACAATGAGGTCGATTTCAATGACTACGAAACTTTGACCCCAGGCGAGCCCAACCCCCCAGTTGGCATCTATGAACACGCAACCGTTGCAAAGAAAATGCCCATGCCAATACTCACAAATCCTCTACGTGCTGGGTCGGCATATGGCGCTTTAATCAATGACGTCGGGTATTACCCGCTGATAGTCTACAACACGATGGGCCAAGCCATTACTGAAATCTCCCAGCCGGAGAACAGGCTGGCCCTGCCGACCGGTGTCTACTTTGTCAAATTCAATAACGTGGCGCGGGGTTGCGCCAAGATCGTCGTCATTAAGTAGTCTCGGAACTCGGTCAAAAATAACGCAGAAAGGCGTGTTGAGAACACAGGTTAGCAATAGCGTAAATTCCGCTATTTAAGGGAGGATAACAGGTATTACTAACGTTGTTTATTAATGTAAATATCAGCGCGGAATACTGTTAAGCAACCTACGCTGATGAAAGAATGTTTGATACTTCTGGGCGGAGATGACCAAGCCCCCACTAAACTTCTCATCTTTTGAGGAATAGAGACCAGCGATTTTTACATAACCCAAGGATACATCGACACCGACATTCCAATCGAATTCCTCATCCGCGAGAAAAGAGATGCCAATTCCCTTATACGGCTGCACGCGTGCGCCATAGTAGTATGTGAATATGCTGTCAATGCCCTCATACTCCACCTCAAAGTTCAGGACCAGATAATCCTCGTAAGGCTTAACAGCCACACCACCGTACATATATTTCTTGTCACCCAAGGTGACTGTGTATCCCAGAGCCCACTTCTGAGTCGGACGGCACTGAATTCCCAGAACGTGACTCGATGTGTCACCAAATTGATAAGCATAACCCACGGAAAAAGCCCCGGGCAGCCTGTAGCCTAGACCTATTTCGTAAATTTCAACAGTCTCCACGGTATCGGTATCCATCCTTATCATACCAAAACCGAAATTGCCCGCCGATGCGCCTGAGGTTATAGTCTTGGACTCTGGATGGTAAGTCAAAAATGCCTCGGCACCAGTTTCTATACCCAAACCAGCAGGATTCGAGAATACGCTCGTTGAACGGATCGGTAAAGGAGTGAAATTAATATCATATAAGGGGTTGGCAACAAATCCGAGTATCACCAAAATAATCATTCTACCTCCAGGTTATTATATGGCTGTACGAGCACTGCCGTAAATAGGACGAAACGAGCGTTTATCATAAATCAATTAGGTGCAGCACTCCCTCGAAGATTGCATTTCATCCCATCAAGAAAATGTATCTCAAGACGAACAATATCGAAAAAACGATGAGAATCGGGTGGACATCTCTAATGTTCCCAGTCACGAGTTTGAGTAATGTATAAAATATGAAACCTACGGCTATGCCTTCGGTGATAGAATAAGCGTAAGGCATAATGACAATCGTCAGAAAAGCCGGGATCGCTTCAGTGAAATCGCGCCAATCTATCTTTGCGACACCAGACATCATCAATGTGCCAACAATGATCAATGCAGGGGCAGTCACCGGATAAAGAACCCCGGTCTCGATGGCGAATCCACCGCCAATCATTTTTACCAAAGGATAGAAAAGCAGAGCAACGAGAAAGAGGATACCGGTGGTAATGTTGGACAATCCTGTCCGTGAACCACTGGCGACACCGGTTGAGCTCTCAATATAGCTAGTTACTGTTGAAGTACCCATTAATGTTCCGGTGACAGTACCAATAGCATCGGATAAGAGCGCTTGCCTGGCTTTTGGCAGCTTGCCGTCTTTAACAAACCCAGCTTGTTCGCTGACCCCGATGAGCGTGCCTACAGTGTCAAAAAGGTCTAGGAAGAATAGGATAAAAATGGTAGGCAGCAGAGAAAGTGTTAGGGCAGCACCGACATCGAGTTTAAAGAATGTTGGCGCAACTGAAGGTGGGATACTCACGACTCCGTAGTATTTCACTATGCCCAAAGGAATACCTATGAGTGCAGTGATTATAATTCCCAAGACGATGGCGCCCCTCACCTTTAGTGTGTAGAGGATTGTGATAAGCACAAGGCCAATAATCGCAAGCAAAACCGGCGTACTGTGTAAGTTGCCCAGACCCACAATCGTGCCTGGTGTGTAAGTGACAATCCCCGCCCACTGAAAACCAATCAAAGCGATGAACAGACCAATTCCGACCGCGATCGCTTGCTTAAGCGAATTTGGTATCGAATTGACCAATGCTTCACGGAAGCCAAAGAACGATAGAATAATAAAGATCGCGCCAGAAATGAAATTGGCACCGAGGGCGGTCTGCCACGGTATGCCCATCGCCAGGCATACCGTATAAACGAAAAAGAAGTTATGACCCATGGCTGGGGCAAGTGCTATTGGATAGTTGGCAAGAAATGCCATCAGGAAAATCGCCACTGCACTGGAGACGCATGTTGCAACCATCACGGCACCGAAATCCATGCCTGCCGCCTCTAACACGGCGGGTTGTACAAAAATAATATATGCCATGGTCATGAAAGTCGTCAAGCCGCCAATCATTTCTTGGGATATCGTCGTACCGTGTTCCTTTAGTTTAAACAATCGTTCTAGCATCGCTCCTCCCATACACATCTTTTAAATTATTCCAAAACACATCGTAAGCACACAACACGATTTCGGCTTTGAAAGGTGTAGCATCTAGATTAGCATCCGCGTGTAAGAATCCTGGTGAGATAGGGTTCAGTAACATTTTTGTTTCCCTATCCCTATTCTATTGAATTCGCTTTTGTTGTCAACTACAATACACCTAGTCACTCTAATGTTGACTTTCGGTAAGAGCATGATATAATTGCCCGTGCGGGGGTAGCTCAATGGTAGAGTCACGGCCTTCCAAGCCGTTGGTTGCGGGTTCAAATCCCGTCCCCCGCTCTGTTGCGCGCTGGCAGGTAGAATGCGGAATAGCAGGTCGCGTATGGTGAGTCGCGCCTGCCTTGCACTTTCAATGTGAGGAGGTTTTGGTGAAGAAAATGCTTGTTGCAGGAATTCTCCTAGCAATTTTTTGTGGTGGCGGGGGAGAGAAGCCCACAGAAGTCTCGTCGCAATCACAGGAGGCTACCATCGCAAAATCGATTTTGATGGTGATAGCGCCAAAAGACTTTCGTGATGAAGAGTTTAAGGAACCTTACGATCTGTTCACCAGATCGGGCATCGAGGTTGTAATCGCTTCGACCGACACCACGCCTGCAAAAGGAATGCTGGGTATGATCGTGATACCGGACATTGTGTTTGAACAAGTAAACACAGATGAGTTTGATGCATTGGTTGTCGTTGGCGGTACTGGCTGTGCACAGCTGTGGGATAACGAAATACTACATAAAATCGTTCAGAACTTTAATGCTCAAGGCAAGACAGTCGCCGCGATATGTATTGCACCGATGGTACTTGCCCGCGCCGGTGTACTCGCAGATAGAATCGTGACCGCACATGCATCCGTGAGAGATGCTATCGGGAAATCATGTGCACGTTGCACAGATTCAAATATCGAGGTCAGCGGCAATGTAATTACCTGTTCGGGACCTAATGCGGCCCCCGATTTTGCCGAGACAATAATGGACGTGCTTGGCAAATAGGGTGCTGCTGTGTGGAATTGAACGATGATCACTGTGATACAGAGGGTGACTAAAGCTAAGGTCAGCGTGAACACGCGAACCATATCAGAAATCGGTGAAGGCATGTTGGTACTAGTTGGTATCAAAAAAGGAGATGACAAAGACAAGGCGACACGGCTTGCCGAACGCTGTGCTCATATGCGAATATTCGAAGATGTAAGCGGCAAATTTAATCTTTCACTTAAAGACGTTGGCGGCGAGGCTCTTGTCGTATCACAATTCACCCTTCTCGCGGACACGTCGCGCGGACGTCGGCCATCGTTTTCCGATGCCGAAGAGCCTGACAAATCAGAGGAACTATATAATTTCTTCGTACAGAAGCTCACTGCATGTGGTATTCGAACAAAAACCGGGGTGTTCGGCGAGCGCATGCTCGTGTCCCTTGATAATAATGGTCCAGTGACGATCATTGTGGAGGAGTAGATGGCGTACAGCATGACCGGCATAGGTCGGGCAAGCGGTGATGTCAAGGATCCGCTGATAAAGTTTGATGTAGAAATAAGGTCATACAATCACCGGTTTCTTGACATATCGACGAAATGCCCCAGTTGTCTGCAACCTTTCGAGAACGAAATAAGGCGCGAGGTTCAATCTAAGGTAACACGCGGGCATATCGTTGTCGTGATACAACAGGATCGTGAAATCATGCCCACTAAGATAGAGGTCGATAAACCCTTACTTGCATCATATCTGAAGCTAGCCGAAGAACTCCGCGATAATTACCACATTAGTGGTAATATTGACATTAATACGCTGCTGGCGATTCCAGGACTCATCAGGTTCAGCCAACCCCAGGTCGAATCAGAAGACATCTATAAGGCATTCCTGCCGATCCTCAGGAAATCGATAAAGAGCATGCTACAGATGAAAAAAAAGGAAGGCATAAACATAGTGCGCGATATCAAGAAATCCGTCAAGAAGATCGGTGAATACCTACAGGACATCGAACGGGTCATTCCCGAGCGCAATGCCTACTACAAAAAACATCTTTTTTCACTCGTGAAGGGTGTGCAAAAAGAATTGAGCGAGGACCGTTTGTACCAGGAACTACTCTATAATGCAGAACGCACAGATGTGACAGAAGAATGTAAGCGGCTACACAGTCATTTATCATTGTTCAAGGATTCATTAGTGAATGATGATCATCCTGGGCGGAGGTTGAATTTCCTACTTCAAGAACTACAGCGAGAAGCAAATACATTGAGTGTGAAGTCGAATTATCTTCATATCAGCAAAACGGTCGTTCAGATCAAAGAGGAGATAGAAAAAATACGCGAACAGGTGCAGAACCTTGAGTAGGGGCAGAATTATTGTCTTATCAGGGCCATCGGGTGTGGGTAAGACAACGATCTGTGAACGACTGCTAAACAGCCGTTCCGACCTACGTTATTCTGTGTCCGCGACATCACGGCCCAAAAGGAAGGTCGAAAAGAGTGGCCGTGAGTACATTTTTCTTTCTCGAGAGGAATTCAGGCGTTGGATTGACAACGACTTTTTTGTTGAACACGCTGAGGTATATGGCAACTTCTACGGCACCCCCAAGAAATCTTTGGAAGAGACACTAGACAGGGGTCTGAACGTCTTGATGGACGTTGATGTACAAGGCGCGAGGTCTTTGATGAAAATCTACCCGGACGGGATTTACTTTTTCATCATACCTCCTGACCTTGCAGAACTCGAGCAGAGACTCAAAAAACGGGATACTGACCATGACGAAGTCATAAAAAGCCGTCTGTCAAAGGCTCTCGAAGAATTAGCATACAAGAGTGATTACAAGTATGTCATTGAGAACAAAAACCTTGGTGTGACAGTAAAAGAAATACTACAAGTCATTGAAAATGAGCTAGGAGCAAATTGATTACACACTTTGTTGTTGACACAAATGGGTATTTTGATATAATCAAACGCTTGAATGAGGGGCAGTAGCTCAGTTGGGAGAGCGTCTCGTTCGCAGCGAGAAGGTCGCCAGTTCGACTCTGGTCTGCTCCATGAATCAATGAGATGATACCACAAAGACTGTTTCTAACCAAAGGTGTAGGAAAACACAAGGAAAAGTTGACCAGTTTTGAGGCTGCGCTCAGGAATGCTGGGATTGCTCCGTTCAATATCGTTCGCGTCTCGAGTATCTTGCCACCCGGCGCGAGAATACTCTCCAAGACCAAAGGCATAGCGCGGCTGTCACCCGGAGAAGTCGTTCATGCGGTGATGGCCGAATCAAGCACCAATGAACCGCATAGGCTCATTGCTGCAGCGATTGGCGTTGCGGTACCCAGTGATCGCAGTCAGTATGGTTACTTGTCGGAATATCATTCCTATGGGGAAACCGAGGTCAGGGCAGGCGACAAGGCCGAGGACCTTGCCGCTCAGATGCTGGCCACGACTTTAGGCGTGCCCTTTGATCCGGATATCAGCTATGATGAGAGAAAGGAGATTTGGAAAATCTCCACCAAGATTGTGAAAACGATGAACACAACCCAGACCGCGATAGGGGATAAGTATGGCCTTTGGACAACCGTGATCGCCGCTGCGGTTCTCATGCCCTAGAGATTAAGTGTTACTGCTGTTCTTGGCAAGCCTGACGCTACCAGGTATCTCCAGTCAAGGCGACCGTATTTTCTATCATGATGCACGGTCGCTATCATTGGGTGGGGTATCGATCGTCCTGGGGATGCCAGATAATCCGGCATCGATGGGGCTGATGAATGAGAAAAGGGTATTTGTGTCGGGTTGGTTTGTAGTACAGAACGAGCGGCGCGGGCTCCGCGTTTATGATTCGTACGGCAACAATATTGGCATATCGACGGTGACCAATAATACAGCTACTTATCCAAGTGTCGGCCCCAGTGGCATTGTATTCCCCTTCAGGGCGTTGCGCTTTGGTCTACGTTATGCTCCAGTCTGGGATTATGATTATTATTATCGCTATGAACAGCGCGATGATTTTTACCAGATCGTACGCATCGATGAACATTCTTATCGGGGCTATACCCATTCGATTTCACCCATGTTCAGTTTCAAATACAATTTCATCAATATCGGTGTAGAGTATGGCTTCCTTTTAGGAAATTGGAGTAAAGAAGAAAAAATCATAGTCCCGCAAACTGCCGACTCGATTGAGGCACAAGAAACAGATTTCAGCGGGAATAAGGTCAGAGTTGGATTCGTTCTCGCACCCGACCTGAGCTTTCGATTTGCTTACACCTATCAACACGAGTACGAACTGGTGGATCTTGGTTTTTCCTTTCCGACAACTCACTCCCTGGGGATAATGTATCAACCGCCGGGAAGGATTCCAACCAAATTTGTCGGCCAGATTGACCTGGAGACGTGGGGTCCGGTGATATTGGGTTTCGCCGTCGATGATAGACCTATCTTTGTATATAAAATCGGTGTCGAGCATATGATTCTCGGGAGATACGCGTTGCGCTACGGATTTTGTATCTTCCCGGATTATATGGAACCGGCGATTTGGACGACGACCCTGACCCTTGGATTCGGCTTGAATACGGGCACGTTTTCCCTGGACTTGGGCTACGGCTATGGCAAGAGGGATTTTCTAAATTCAGATTTCTATTCATTTGACGTAGGTACTAACTATAAATTTGATGAAACTACCCATCAGCTCTTAATATCGATAGGTCTTCGGTTCTGAAACAACTTGCTTAGCCTGATCGCTTTTCTGCTAACATTAGGGCAGCCTTCCTTTGACCACATTTATATATTACACACAAATGACATCGAGGGTGCTCTATCACCCAGCACCGCGTGGTGGATGAATCCATACTTTCCGCCACCGATTGGAAACGCTGCGGCCGCGGCCACATTCATTAAAGAAAAACGAATGGAGGCAGACAGTCTCGGGTACGGATTTCTGCTCCTTGACAGCGGCGACATGTTCGTCGGTTCGCCCATTGGTGAATTCTCCAAGGGTCAAGCAGTTGCTGAATATTTCAACTATTGCGGCTACGATGTTGTAGCACCGGGGAATCATGACTATGACCAGGGTGTGGATGTGTTCAGGGAATTTGTAGCAAGCGTTGACGCGACGTTCCTTGGTTCTAATATCGTATACAAGGAAACCGAACAGGTCGTTGGTTACTTAGAACCATACACGATAGTTGAACAAGTAGGATTACGTATTGGTCTTTTCAGTCTGCTCACCGAAAACATGGCGGGAATGACCACTCCGGAAAGGTTCGAGAACCACGATGTGTTGAGTGAAATGGAAACGGCCTCCAGGTTCTTGGATACATTGAGATCCAAGAGTGTCGACCTTATCTTTGCTCTCACCGGTATCGGGCTGCGCCACGATAAGCGTGTAGCCAGTTCGGGAGCCGGTATCGACGTTATTTTTGGTTCCCACAGCGCTACTGCCCTGGAACAGCCATACGAGGATTCCCTAAGTCATACTATTATTTGCCAGGCATACGGCCATCTTAGTAGTATCGGTTTTCTTGATTTGTGGATCGACAAGAAGACGAAACGTATTGCCGGATATCGTGGGGAATTGGTTGATTTGCTCAGTGAACAAATCGATGATGATACGGTGATGCTAGCGATCGTCAACAGGTGGGAAGACATCACGCAAAAGGGCTTCGACGAGGTGATCGGATATTCGAATGAAGAACTGGTGCGTACGGGGTTTGAGGAGTCTACCATCGGTAACCTGATAACCGATGCGATGCGTGAGTTCTTTGATGTTGACGTCGCGATACACAATTCAGGCGGCATAAGAGCAAATATGCCAAAAGGGAATGTCACATATCGGCATTGCTACAACATCGACGCTCTGTCCAACACGGCGGTTCTGATTGAGATGACCGGCAAACAAATTTTCGACGCCCTGGAGATAGGTGTTAATGGTCATCATGCTATCTTCCAGATTTCGGGACTGAAGATGACTTATGATAATAGAAATCCAATTGGGTCAAGGGTTTTGGAAGTTGTCCTGAGTGATGGTACCCCTATTGATACGCTGAAAACCTATTCGCTGGTTACAAATTCCTTTCTTGCCGCCGGCGGTGGTGAATACGCAATCTTCAAACAAGGGGAGAACGTGCAGGATTCATTCCATTATTTGAGAAACATCATCGCAGAATATTTGAAGAAACACTCACCGATGGAAAAAAGCATCGAGGGCAGAATCATCAATATCGCCCGCAAATAAACATCTTGCAGAACTTTCCGCATAAAAAACATACGATGAACGATGACACTACCATCCGACAGCCGGGGGTGTATCTTTTTCCCTTAAAGCTTCTGTTTTTAGTTACAGTATTGCTACATGTAGGAATCTGTGTCGCTGAATCCTATCGTCTTGCGACATACAATGTACTCAATTTCCCGGATGCCTTAGGTTCCCAGAGATTAGATGACTTACGCACCGCCATCAGTTATATCGATCCAGATATAATCGTGATACAGGAAATGCAAAGTCAGTCGGGGGTAGATTTGTTTTGCGATTCTGTTATGCTTCAAGTGAATAGTGCGTTCGCAAATACACCATTTCACGATGGCCCGGGTACCGACAATGCATTATACTACAGAGAAGATAGAGTCGACTATCTAAGCTCTCAGTACCTTGCGACATCCAACCGCGATATCGCCGAATACCGTCTAATGTTCGTCGAAACACAGCAAGAGTTGTATGTTTTTTCAGTCCATTTCAAGGCGTCTCAAGGAGCAAGCAATGAGGCGATACGTCTACAGGAAGCCACTGTGTTGCGAAACCGCTTAGACACATTTGCACCGGGTACCGAGTTCATGGTATTAGGAGACTTCAACATCTATAGTAGCGATGAACCGGCATTTCAGAAAATGATCGATAGCCTCGGCAACAACAGAGGACGTCTGTTCGATCCGTTGAACGTGTTAGGCAGCTGGCATGAGAACATCAACTATGCATCCGTGCATTCGCAATCAACGAGACTCGAACAAATGCCCGACGGTGGAGCCGGGGGCGGATTGGATGACAGGTTTGATTTGATACTTTGCTCGGAAGACCTTTTCGATAGCACTGGGCTGTTACTACTCACCGATTCATACACGGTTTATGGCAATGACGGTGAGCATTTCAATCTCTCGATAAACTACGGTTACAACGGTGCAGTACCTTCCCATGTTGCAAATGCGCTGTATTATGCATCTGATCACCTACCCATTTTTGTCGATATCAGCGATGAGACCGAGCCTCTGGTCGAGAAACCCGTGGTCAAGGTTTACCCCAACCCAATGCAGGATTGGGCACAGATAACGTTTCCTTGGCACGAAGGGTTCGTCAAGGGACGTTTCACGCTGACGAATATTCTTGGCCAACGAGTACACGAAAGCGAAACTATGGATCCTTTAGGATGCAGAATCGATCGAGGGAATCTTCCAATTGGCGTCTATTTTATCCATATCCTGATCGAAACGCGTTACGGCACACACAAGTATCACACAAGTATCGCAATCGTGAACTGATGATCGTTATATTCCTTCTCGCAGTAGAATCCAGTTATTTTCTTCAATTGTCACCAGGCGTCATGTCTGGCGGACTGGGTGGGTCATCGGTCACGATTAACGAAGGGCTCTCTGTCTTTCACAACCCGGCATATGTACAGGACGCGCAATTGAATGTCACCCTGTCTCGATGGTTTTATTCGACGAATTATCTTACGTTGGGTGCTACGCATAGTGACTATTCATTCGGTATATCCTACTTGAACTACGGCCGCATACAAGGATATGATGCCTCAGGCAACCCGACCAGCGTTTTCACGCCCTACAATCTTTGTGTCGCGCTGGGTAGACGATTCGGCCCGGCTGGACTAGCACTCAAAGGATTCGTGGAGAAAATCGCCGAACATACATATTATGGGCTATGCGGTACCGCAGCGCTGCATATGACTTACAAACAATTATGCATAGGTATGAAGCTTGAAAATTTAGGTAAAGAAATATCAAAAAATACTACAATACCAACATTTCTTTCTATTGGGTTAAAGTACAATATAGCTCAGGAAATAGACGTGATCGCGGAAGCAAAGGGACCGAGAATCGAGATTAACTCAGGCATCATCTACTCCTACAAGAACCTGAGGTTGCTCGCCGGTAGCCGCTACCGCCAAGCAGATAATCTGGCTAGCGCCTCACGTCTCAATGTTAGCATCAATGATTTCGCCCTTACTGGTGGTCTGATAATCGACATCGAGGACTATGCCATAGGGTATTCAATCATCTATGGGCATCTCTCGATCGTCCATCAGTTCTCGCTCACCGTAATACCCTGAGTTCCCGATTTACGCACCATTATCCAATTTTCGTAGCACCATTTGATTATAAAAACACTACCCACGGCAAACGGTAACAAGAGTAGTTCAATCCACCAAGTCGATACTTTATTGATTAAACCGGCAAGATGGACATAACCGGCTACAGCATCAATTGCGGTAAGGATAAAGAAACCAGCCCAGAAATAGCGGGCTTTGTGCTGTGCGACAGCGAATAGCACGAGCGCGCGAGAGGAGGTATGACACAGGATAGCAATGATTCTTTCCACGGAACCAATCAGCCACAAGAAGGGTGTAACTACCATGGCCTGGCTTAAAGCACTCATCATTGCAGCACTGTTTACCGCTCCGGTTAATGCTGTGACGTAGCTTCCCAGCGAAGACAAGCCTATTAACAGTGCTTCAACGACCCCGGCACCGAGTCCAACACTGAGCGCGCGTCGTGGATTATCATAGATGCCTCTGATGAGCAGAGCAAATACAAGGGTCATTCCGATCTCGAAAATGCCGGTGAGTAAGCCTATATATGTACTACCCAATATTAGATAACCGGTGTGGCCGAGTGATGATTTGATGAATGCAAAAACCGGGGCGTTAGCGAGATAGGCCAGCACAAACTTGAACAAGACACCGACAAACCATACACCGGCGCCGATGAGCAGCCACTTCCACGAAGTTTGCAGACTTTTTTTCCACCAGAGAACGATGAATATCGTGATCAACACTACAAGCAAGCCAGAAACGAGGAGCGTGCTCTGCAGCGATTGCCTCGATATTTCGCTGAAGCGAATCCGCCATCTACCCGAGGCATGGCGAGCGCTTATCCTTACGGTAATCGGCTCCTGGCTGTTGAAGGGCCCGAAGACTGCCTTCTCATAAGCAAAAGCCTGTTCACCCGTGTAATTCCCAATTACCTGAAAACCCGCGCCGCCAAACCAAACATCCAATTCTCCCCATTCCAACTCGCTTTTCAGATCCATGACCATACTACTGCCATTTTCTGAAAGCGTGAACGCAAATTCGTAGGTTGACGTATCTTTATCCAAATTCTCTCTACCCCTATAATCTAATAGGTCGCGCGCAAAGAGACAGTTGGCTACTATACAGAAACCTAAGAGTGTGACTGAACGAGTACATTTAACCATATGCAAGTATTATACATGCATGAGTTTCATGGTCAACAGAACATTGTTGATTTGCTTAGCGATTCGATTAGAATATTGATGTTCAAGGGGCAACAAGTGCTATCCAGAAAAACAATCGGTGTAGCTGTAACGCTCGGTGCGAGCGTTATGTGGGCAATAGAACCCATAATGGCAAAGTTGTCGTATCAGACAACAGATTTCCTTAACACCTTTGCTACAAGATCGATCTTTGCGCTGGTAACAATAGGAGCGTATCTATTGCTCACTGGCCTCAAACATATCAAGGTTGAGAAGAAACACTTACCAAAACTGATCTACGTTTCACTCGCTGCTACTTTGTTTGCTGATCTCATGTATGTATATGCCTTAACCACGGTTCCTGTAATAAACGCGGTGTTGATTGGACACATGCAGCCCATTTTTGTCATTGTGCTAGGCTTCCTATACCTCAAGACAGATAAAATCACCAGGTTCGACTATCTTGGCATACTGTTCATGATTGTCGCCGGATTATTGGTAGCGAGCAGGACCATGGATAATCTAATGCGTCTAAAGATCGGTACAATAGGGGACCTGTATGTGCTATTGGCGACAACGGCCTGGGCCACGACGGCAATTGTCGCCCGCAAGTACTTGAAGGGCTTACACGCAGCAGTCATAGCGTTCTATCGATTCTTCTTTGCAACAGTAGTATTCATAATCTATATGATATTCTCGAGAGGTCTTGAAGTGGCGAATGTTTATCAGATTATGTTGGGTGTAATCATCGGCATAGGGACGATCCTCTACTATGAGGGAATAAGGCTTATCAAAGCGGCTCAGGTCTCTGCCCTCGAGCTCTCGACACCGTTCTTCGCCACGATATTGGGTTTTGTCGTTTTGAAAGAATACATAACAACGATACAATTCGTTGGAATTCTTTTTCTCGTTGGCGGCATCTATTTTCTTGCCAAGAGAGAAAACACTTAGAGGACATGCTTGAACTCCTCTGAATTTCGAGTACAATAACGTAAGTATGAGACACAAAATCGGGCTTTTCCTGGGCCTTCTGCTGTTTGCACTGGTTGTTATTTCACCTGGTATTGTTGGACTCAGTATACAAGCGAAAAACGTGGCCGCAGTTGCCGTACTCATGGCAACCTGGTGGATCACCGAGGCCATTCCAATCCCAGCAACGGCACTCTTACCGTTGATTCTCTTTCCACTTCTCGGCATCATGCCCGCCAAAGATGTGTCGGTGCGCTATGCCGATCAGAATATTTTCCTCTTCATGGGCGGATTCTTCATCGCCATGGCAATGCAACGCTGGGATTTGCACAAGCGCATCGCGCTTTACATCGTCCGACTTCTCGGCACCTCGCCCAAAAGGATCGTGCTCGGTTTCATGGTCGCTACCGCATTTCTTTCCATGTGGATCTCAAATACAGCCACGACCATGATGATGTTCCCGATTGGGCTTGCGGTAATCCTCCATGCCGCGAACATGATTGAAAAAGAGAAGCTTGACGTCAATACCACAGCAGGCCGTTTCAACTTCGGACTCGCGCTCATGTTGGGCATAGCCTACTCGGCAAGTATTGGTGGCATCGCGACACTCGTCGGTACCCCACCCAACATCGTGTTCGCGGGCATTGTCAAATCCATGTTTCCAAGAGCTCCAGAGATCGGTTTTCTAGATTGGTTCAAAATAGGATTGCCCTTGGTAGTAATTTTCTTGCCCATAACGTGGTTTTATCTTACGCATATTGCGGTTCCTCCGAAAATCAGGCGAATACCCGGGGGCAAGGATGTCATTGAAAACGATTTAAGAAAGCTAGGAAGAATGAAGACCGGCGAGAAACTCACACTCTTTGTTTTCGTGTTTGTCGCCCTCGCATGGATTTTCAGGCGTAGTATCGATTTGGGTTCATTCGTGATTCCGGGTTGGTCCAACATACTTGGCATTGACAAGTATGTTCACGACTCGACCGTGGCCATATTCGGCGCGATACTACTGTTTTTGATTCCCATCAATTTCAGAAAAAGAATATTCGTGCTCAACTGGGAATGGGCCCTGCGTATACCATGGGGTATTATCCTGCTCTTTGGTGGAGGTTTCGCCTTAGCCGCAGGGTTTCAGCAATCGGGTCTTGCACAATGGATAGGGGAGAGACTGTCATTTCTCTGTGGCGTGCCAGTGATTGTGATGATACTTTCCATATGCCTGCTATTGACTTTCCTGACGGAGGTAACATCGAATACAGCAACGACGACCATGATGATGCCTGTCTTGGGGTCATTGGCAGCTGCTACCTGCATACACCCGTTCCTGTTGATGATTCCGGCGGCCATGTCCGCTTCATGTGCTTTCATGTTGCCGGTAGCAACGCCACCCAATGCGATAATCTTCGGTAGTGGGTACTTGCGAATCCCAGACATGGCACGCGTGGGATTCTTCCTCAATATTATTGGAGCAATAATCATCACGCTGGTTGTCTATTTTCTCGTGATACCTATCTTCAATATTAACGCATTACCGTTGCCGTTCTGATTTCGTATGGAGAAGCGAACGATATGAAGAATGCTTTTCTGATTGGTAAAGCCACATATCTTCGTACCGTTGAAATATCTGACGCGTTGTTGATTCAGAAATGGCATAACGATCCCGACATTAGAAAGAGTGCACGATTAGGTGAACTCCCCGTCACGTACGCGAAAGAAGAATATGACATAAACGTATCTAAGAAGTCGGGGGAAGAAATCTATTTAATGATCGTGAAGAAAACGACAGACAAACCGATTGGTTTCATTCGGCTAAATTACATTGATAACGTCAGCAAGAACATGTGGTTACGCATGATAATCGGTGATGTGAAGGCGCGCGGTAGGAATCTTGCTGAAGATGCTCTTAGGCGTGTTCTCGAATGGCTCTTTTATGAACAGAATGTGCATCGTATCAGCCTCGAAACTTACGAAACAAATAAGCGCGCTATCCGTTTCTTCGAGAAGCTTGGTTTCAAACACGAAGGCATCATTCGTGAATCTGTTTACGTAGATGACAAATACTACAACATATTATCGCTTGGTTTACTGAAGAGAGAATACAAGAGGCGATAGCCAGGACAATAATCGCCTTCTCCGTTGACATTTGACGTCTCATTTGTTATTATTTGTAGTTGAAAGGCATTGGTCTTTGAAAACGTGTTTTTGACGATTGGGCATGGTCGTGCAGCGAAGGAGGATAGCTATGCAGGATCGTATCTGTTATCCTTCTACTCATGTTTGTTGACAGGGGACGACGCCGCTGCCAGTGAGATCGAACATACACCTACCAGTGGAAGGTGGTTCCACCGCCTTACAGTGGCTGTTACAATTGAATAAAAATAGCCATGGTTCGGAATCAGAGAAAGTACTCTGATGAAGCTGGAACTGGAAGTAATCGTGCTATGAAAACAAACGGTGAATTGGTCACTGGTTCTTTCAAGCCTGGAGCCTTAAGCAAGGAGAGCGAACGGAACCCTGACCTCTTGTCAGATTGCATAGGACAAGGAGGTCAGGCATGGGTAGAAAACATGAAAATACGGGATTTGTATGTGCACATTGCGGCGAGTTGGTGTTGCCGCTTACGAATGGAAGCTACCGGAACCATTGTCCGTTCTGTCTTTATTCAAGACATGTCGACTCTGCAAATGGAGACAGATTGTGCTCATGCCATGGATTGATGCAACCGGTAGGGATTAAACGCAATCGAAAGAAAGGTTATCAGATTATCCACCGGTGTCAGAGGTGCGGTACAACGCGAAGCAATAAAGCAGCTGGCAATACGATTCAACCAGATAACATAGAAGAAATAATCAAACTTATGTGAACATAGTACGGCCATGCCCTTTGTGTTGTAAAGAATATCGATCAGTGCCGTATGAGGGATACTATGTAGTTTTGACAAAACACGAACCTTTATATGAACCATATACAACATTTCAATGAGCATGACGTGCGCATCCATTATCGTCTACTCAACCACAAGCATCTAACTGAGTTGAGGCTCATCAGAAGGGGAATGTTTCCGGCATGCAAAATCGTTAGCAATGTAGACAAATTTGTTGCCGTGTGCCGTCAGTGGAACGGCAAGAGAAATGTGTACGTTGGATTGAGAGACCGAAGAGCCACGCTTCGGTCTTGTGGTCGTACCGAAGATATCATAGCCATACAAGCAGTAGCCTTGGACATAGACCCGGTAAGAGAACCCGACACTCCTTCCACGAAAAATGAATTAGACGCAGCAATTCGTCTTTCTGAAACGATCGCTGGCTGGTTTGAAGAAACCGGCTATGTCAGACCATGGATTGCGGTGACGGGCAACGGTTGTTGCCTGTATTTCTTCTTGCCTAGCAAGAGGATTAACGATGGAAATCGGTTAAGGATGACTAAAAGGATAGTAAATTTCGAGCGCTGGGTTAGAAGTAATTTCAAAACAGAAATGGAAAAGCATAACTGCAACATCGATAGCATGTATGATTTGCCGAGAATTGTGCGCGTCATTGGTACTTACAATATCAAGGGCAAGAACACGACCAACAGACCATGGAGATTGTCCTACTGGTTACACAAGAAAACACAGCGTGCGGTGGACCAGAGGCTACTCGGTCGTTTACAGCGTTTCTGAGCAAGCTTGATGTTGACTTGACCGTTATTTGGTCTATAATTTCCTAGCGACAACAACCGAATCATTTCGATAATGCATTCAACTTTCTTTATAGCATTTTCAGTTTGCCCAATTCTTGTATTGCTACGCATGGGTTTACCAACCAGGAGGTATTGGTGAATAAATCAATCATCAAGGCAATTTTCGTTTGTATGGCCTTGCTTTGTGCTTTTTGCGGCAGAAAAGAAGCAAAAGTTGACATTATAACTGAAAGAATGCTAGCAACACAAGACACGATCCCCCTTGAGATAACACATATTTCACCGATCGGCAAGACCGAGGGTTATCAGGAAACATTCAAAATACTCATTGGTTTTAACCAACCGATGGTGCCACTGCAGGAAATCCGACGAGCGGTAAGCAGCGGGCCTTTGATGATCAAACCCACAATAGACGGCACTTACCAGTGGTTGGGCACTCGTACCCTAGCCTTTATACCAAGTGATACAATTCAGCCGGGTACTGTATTCGAGGTTAAGTTGTTTAAGAAAAGAATAAGGTCACTCACCGGAATGATCTTACACGCGGATACAACCTGGACATTCGAGAGTGTCCGACCAAGGTTAGTGTCATCGCTGCCTTACCAAGGAGCACAATTCATTGATCTGAAATCGCGAATATACTTACGTTTCAATATTGAAATGTCCCCGGAGCGAATCGGTGACAAGATAAAAATATACTATACCGAAGGCATGCCTTCAAAAGTATGGTGCGGTACGGTGCGATCAAAGTCGCCTCGTTTCCGGGGTGAAATTAGGTTTAGCGCACGTCACCTGCGTGATGAGGAAAAGAGTGATTATCCGCTCAAAGACTGGGAAAACAACAAAACCCTGGTACTTACACCAAAAAACAGGTTACCGGTAGAATCACAAATTGAGGTCTTTCTCTATCCTGGGCTGCTCGCGCGGCAGGGCAACTTAGGGTTCGATCAAGAAGAAGCGTTGCGATTCAATACCTACAACAATTTCGCACTGCTGAGTCACAGCTCGCAGATACCTGGGGAGCAAGCACTTCGGCTTTGTTTTTCCAATGACGTTGTCATGAAGGAACTGATGGGCAAAATCAGTATTGAGCCCGGTGTGGAGATACCATTGGAATACATGGAAGATGAATGGAGCACGAGTGATGTACATCTCTACTTACCCTTCGAACCAAACAAGAAATATGATGTTCGCATAAGTAAAAGTCTCAGGGATATATACGGAAGCCCGCTGGATCAAGATTATCGCTTTGTACTGGAAGTAGGCGACTACACGCCCCACGTTGATATGCCGACGGGAATATCCATAGTAGAATCCAAAAGCGACCTGAGATTTCCTGTAAACGCGGTGAATGTAGACAGTGTGTATCTGCAATTAGCTAGGTTAAATATCGATGAGGCGGTGCCTTTTCTTAACACCCGCGATCTTTTCTACTCACAAAGGAAATACAATCCATCCAGTGCACAATTTTTCGGGGTTCATCGTTATTTTCATATCAACACGTTCAGCACGTTACGCAATCAACAGACACTCGTCCCGATTGAACTCAAGGATATCTTGGGTACCGAGCAAACGGGCCTCGTGTTCATTCAGCTCGATCACTTGGGGCAAACACGGCATAGTCGTGATTATCGTTACCTGAAAGCATTTTTGGATGTCGGAGACATCGGGGTAACCTGGAAGTACTCTCCAGAAAATAACTTGATATGGACCACGTCGCTAAATGATGCAAAACCGATTAAGAATGCCAAAGTCCAAATTCGGAACAAAAACAATCGCATATTCTGGGAAGGACGAACCGATGCCGCTGGATTTTGCGAATCACCCGGCTGGGCCGAATTGGGAGGGGTTCGAACAAAGACAACCTATGAGTACGAAGATGAATACGAAATGTATGAATACGAGGCATATGATGAACCGGATTTGTGGTTGACAATACGGACGGATAACGATCAGGCGATCCTCTCGAACCAATGGAGTTTCGGTATTGACCCGTGGAGATTCAATATCGCCTACAACTGGTATGTGACGCCTGAAGAATATGAGGCCTACATCTTTACCGAAAAGGGTCTTTACCGCTCAGGAGAGACCGTTCGCGTGAAGGGCCTCTTAAGAGAGAAGAAAAAAGGGCAATGGGAACTACCCGATGTCCGGTATGTGTATTTCACGGTCCGCAACTCACGTGGCGAGGTGATTTTGGTTGATACACTAAGAATCAACACGTACGGTGCTTTTCATCAGAATATCCCGTTAGATAGTGATGCACCTACCGGCGTGTATTCAATAAACGCAACTTTGTTGGGTAAGGCCCGTACCTTTTATGAGACGTTCCGCGTAGAAGCCTATCGTCCTGCAGAATTCGAGGTCAAGGTTTCGGCCCAAAAGGATACCTTCATTGCCGAAGAGACCTTCAAGGGGCTTATCGAAGGACGCTATCTCTTTGGTATGCCCATGAAAGACGCTGGAGTCACGTGGAGTTTGAGGCGTAGCTATCATTATCTGAGTTTCCACAGGCATGCAGGCTACCGATTCGGTGAGTACATTGAGGGGAGTGAAGGCGAACTTCTCAGTTCTGGAAGGGGTAAACTGAACCAAAACGGCGAGTACCCGGTTTCGGTAAGGCTCTCAAAGGATGATATTTACGCGCCGTCGTTAATTCACTTCGAAGGTATTGTGACTGCACCCAACATGACAACCGTAGCAAAGGAGCAAAACTGGCTAGTCTTGAACGCCAACTACTTGATTGGGTTAAAAACATCCAAGTACTTATATGTGTTAGGTGACACGGTTGATTTGAATGCTATTACGGTCAATCCTGCGGGAAACGTGATCGATAACAAACAGATGAAAATCGAAGTCTTCAAGACCGAGTGGAAATCTATCAAGAAAGCACGTCTGGGCGGCAGGTACGAATGGATTAGTGAAAGGGTAGAGACGAAGGTCAGTGAACAGAATCTCAAGAGCCGCCAAGGCTCAACCATCGTGCGGATTGCGCCTGAATCTCCTGGTTATTATTACGTCCGCGCTCATGGCATGGACAACAGGCGAAGAAAAACTGCGACCAGAACGTATTTCTATGTTGCCGGCCACGGCTACGCCGGCTGGGAAATGAGGGACGATGATATCATTGAATTGGTTGCCGATAAAGACAACTACGATGTAGGCGACACGGCGCGCATCCTGGTGAAATCCCCATATGACTCAGCACAATGTCTCGTCACCCTGGAAAGAGAACTCGTCATGGGAAAATTCACGAAGCAGCTGCAGGGTAATGCCGACTACTTGGAAGTGCCAATAAAATCGATCTATTTACCCAATATCTATGTTTGCGTCACCCTGTTGCGTGGACGGGTTAAGGGATTGACGTGGGATGATAACGCAAAGCAGGATATGGGCAAACCTCAATTCAAGATCGGGTACTTGAACCTGAACATTAATGCCGATGAGAAACGCTTAAGAGTCAAGGCCAGTCCCGATAGATTGGAATACCGGCCGAGAGACAGTGTCACGATCAGTCTTGAAGTGAGCGACCATAAGAACCGGGGCGTCGCCAATAGTGAGGTTACGCTGTTCGTCGTTGATTTGGGCGTTCTTAACCTCATTGATTTTCGAACACCCGATCCATTTCGACACTTCTATGGCAGTCGACCGCTCTCGGTAAGAACAATAGAATCGCGTGTGAATATTCTTGGGGAGCGCAGTTACGGTGAGAAAGGCGAGGAACGCGGAGGGGGCGGTGCATTCAGCGAGGGTGTTTCCTACCGAGAGAAATTCATTGCCACTGCCTTTTACAGGGCCGACATTGTCACAAACAAACAGGGTAGGGGTAAGGTGATATTCGAACTTCCCGATAACCTTACGAAATTCAAGATCATGGCGGTCGCTCAGACCAAGATGTCCCAATTTGGTAAGGCTGAATCCACGCTGGCCGTCAACCTGCCTTTCCTCATGACTCCCTCGACACCAAGGTTCGCTCGTGTCGGAGATGAATTCAACGCCGGCGTCGTACTACACAATCGTACTGACAGAAAAGAGAGGGCTTATGTGCAGTGTTCGGTAACCGGGATGGAGCGATTCGATGAGGCAAATAAGGAAGTCGTGCTGCCGGCGAACAGTAGCAAGGAGGTGATGTACCGTTTTAATGCAGAAAAACAAGGTGAGGTTGCATTAGAATTCAAGTCACGAATGGGCAAGGAAACCGACGCGTTAAGATTGCGAATTTCAGTAGTACAACCTCCTCTCTTTGAAGCGGTGGCTACTTTCTCGTCCACCGAGGATTCATCAGTGGAGGCGCTCGTTGTTCCTTCCGAAATCCACGAGAGTATGGGTGGTTTCGATGTTGCTCTATCGTCCACTGTACTTGCGGGTATGGAGCGGGGTGTTGAGTTTCTATGGGATTATCCTTACCTCTGTCTCGAGCAGCAAATGTCAAAGATCCTTCCGCTGATTGTTGGCGAAGAACTTATAAACCAGTTTGGATTGGCCCAGGTTACCGGTAAAGCGTTACGCGACACCGTGCAGTCCATACTGAACAATGCTTCTGAATACCAGAAATCGGCCGGTGGATATGTCTACTTCAAAGAATCCGACTACCCATGTGCCTACCTTTCTGCATACACAATGTACGTTCAGTATCGCGCTAAAAAAGCGGGCTACAATATCGACAAAGAAACAATCAAGAATGGCATTGGTTACCTGCAACGTGTCCTGCGTTGGCAGGATGTTGACTGGACGTACCCCTATGATGATTATGCAAGATTAACCACCAAAGCCTTCTGTCTTTATTCGCTCGCGCTCTGGGGGGAGTATGAACACGCATATACAGCGCGTCTGTTCGAGCGCCGTGACCAGCTCTCGATCTTCGGTAAAACACTGCTCCTGAAAGCGGGTCGTCTGATCGGGCTTGGAAATACTTTTGAAAGTACATTAAGAGCCGACCTCATGAACAAGATAAAAGTTTCTCCGACCAGTGCCCATTTCGAGGAAAACGTGGGCGGGGGCTGGACTTTCCCATCCCCGGCAAAGGTTACAGCGTTTGTAGCGCAGACACTGATCGAATTGGATATCCACTTTCCATTTGCAGACCAAACCGCACGCTGGTTGGTTCAGGAAAGAAGTAAGAAAACAAAGCCAACCACCCATGAGAATGCCTTTGTCTTCGATGCGTTCGTAACCTACTACAACAGATACGAGGGTAAAGAACCGGACTTTGTTGCCACCGTATTGCTCGGCGGCGAAGAACTATTGAGAAAACCGTTTAAGGGTCGAACTAATGCAAAACCGGAAAAACTCCATATCGCCTTTGATCAGATAGCAAGGGATACACTACTCCCAGTCACGATCAAAAAACAGGGGACGGGACGTGTCTACTACACCTTGCGCATGTCTTACGCGCTGATGGAAAAGCCCTACCCATTCGACCGAGGCTTCTATGTATGGAAGGATATCTTTACCCTTGATGGCAAACCCGCAAAGAAGTTCAAGAGGGGAGAGGTCTACAAAGTCGTCGTGCATGTCGTCACTCCGGAAACGAGGTTCTTTGCGGTCGTCGATGACCCACTCCCAGCCGGTTTTGTCCCAATACAAACATCCTTTGCGACCGAGTCGAGAGAAATCAGAGAGCATCATCGAACAGCCCGCGGGGAAGAACGAGGCCACTGGTGGGGAAGTTTCGACCATGAAGAATACTACGATGATAGGATATTACTTTTTGCCCAACAACTCTTTCCCGGCGAGCATACAAAGGTTTACTTCGTACGCGCCGCGAGCCCGGGAAGATTCCTGAACCCGATAACCAAAGCCGAGGAGATGTATGCGCCTGAAGTTTTCGGCTCCTCAATTCAGCGATACATAACAATAGACTGAAAGGCATGAAGTACGTACTCCTTGCCACACTAATGGCAATTGCGATATTCTTTGCGATCCCAGTCTCGCAGGAAAGACTATACCCAGTTTGCTTCGGTTCCGTGCAAATATGCGATCGAAATGGCCAGCTGCTGCGCGAGGTATTGTCATTCGATCATAAGACTAGTGTTTGGGTGCCACTCGAGGCAGTATCCCCTTCGATGATAATGGCAACCATAATACAAGAGGATAAGCGGTTTCTCTTTCACACAGGGGTCGATTTTTTCGCCTTGACCCGAGCCATGTTCAATAACATGAAACATGGCAAAATCCTTTCGGGCGGTTCAACGATCACAATGCAGGTGGCAAAGATGGCGTTGAATCTCAGAAGCCGTAGTGTCATCAGTAAAATACTCCAGATGTTGTATGCCCTAAAGATCGAACTGCATCTGACAAAAAAACAGATTCTTGAGATCTACATGAACCGCGCACCATACGGCAATCAAACCTATGGAATCGAAGCCGCCACGAGATTCTATTTTAGGAAAAGTGCCGATCAGTTGTCATTGGGCGAGTCATGTATGCTCGCGGTTATCCCCAGAGCACCTACATTACTGAATCCGTATGCGAGTGGCCAGACACTACCAGAGGTCAAGAGCAGACTGTTGGACAAATTAAGCAGACATTATTACGTAGATGCGACATCATATGAAATGGCATCCATGGAGCCGCTACAATTAGTAAACAAAGACCTTAATTTCGAGGCGCCGCATTTCGTTGACCATATCTTAGCACTTTTGGGGAGGGAAGATATTCTTGGTATCGCGCGCGTGAAGACAACTATTGACCGCTTGCTCCAGGATGAGCTCGAGAAGCTATTATTCACCACTCTTGAGTCGCTAAAGGATTATAATGTCAATCAAGGTGCGATACTCGTTATGAGCGTTGAAACCGGTGAGGTTCTTGCGATGGTGGGGTCAAAAGATTATTTTGACGCTAAAGAAGGGCAGGTTAATGGTTGCTTGTCCCTTAGACAACCAGGTTCCAGTATCAAACCCTTTCTCTACGCATTAGCGCTGACCTCGGGTATGAGTTTATCCGAGGTGCTGCCTGACACCGTCGTCGAATTTCCTCTGCGTGACGGAACGCACTTTGTACCGCATAATTATGGCCGTCAATATCATGGCCCGACACGCTTGCGCGAGGCACTCGCCTCGTCATTCAATGTACCCGCTGTATTTCTAATCGAAAGGCTTGGCGTTCAGAGATTTCATGATTTGTTAAGGAATTTGGGGTTCAGGAGTCTAAACAGAAGCGCGCATCACTATGGGCTGTCATTGAGTCTTGGCGCCGGTGAAGTATCGCTGATGGAATTAGTAAATGCCTATCGAGTATTTGCCAGGAAGGGTGTCATAGAAGATGCGTGCACAATTACCAGTATCTATGACCATCGGGGAGAGAAGATGCAATGGCTTAGGGAATATTCAGAACAAGTCATACCAGTAGAAGTCGCCTACTTGATCACCGATATTCTTTCGGATAATGCTAGCCGTATCAAGGCATTCGGTGTCGACAACCCATTACACATGCCTTTCGCGTGTGCCGTGAAGACGGGCACCTCTAAGGACTTCCGTGACAACTGGTGCGTTGGATACACCACCAAATACATGGTGGGAACATGGGTTGGCAACTTCAGCGGGGCGTCGATGCAGGGTGTATCAGGGATTTCTGGGGCGGCGCCGCTTTTTCGTGACGTGATGCTCGAATTACACAACCAAGACCCTCCTGAGGGCTTCGAACAACCCACAACACTCGTAAGTAGACGAATCTGTGCCGGTTCTGGGCAGATTGCGAGCCGTGGTTGCGCCAAGACCATTGAAGAGCTTTTCATCTCAGGAACTGAGCCACGAGATACCTGCTGGGTACACAACAACGTAACCAAGGCTGATAGGACAGACTCTGACCGGCATCACATTCTGAAAGGACCTACGGCACAGCTGCAAATCCTCAATCCCACGAATGGCGATGTATTCAAGATCGATCCTCACGCCTCACCGCATTCCCAGGGTATACGGTTCGTAATCCAGGTGTGTGAGGGAGTAGAAGAGGTCACTCTGCGTCTAGACGGCAAGGTAATTGGTAGTGAGAAGTATCCATTCGAACGTTTCTGGCATCCCACACGCGGAGAGCATGACTTGGCAGTATATGCAAGTGGTACAGGCAAGGAGTACGTTGATCGTGTTTCTTTCACAGTATACTAATCTTAGTAGAATTAATAATTTGCTTGATGAACCGACAACAAACAACGCGAAACTGATTATTATGTCAAATATTTCAAGTGATATATGAACGCAAGGAGAAGAGTATTTGAAGGCTCCGGTTCCTGGTGAAACAGGGCTGATCATACTGCCGCCCCCTGAGGTGAGAACTGAGGTGGATATGTGGCGGCGCATTTTCAAGGCATACGAGGGGTCATTGACGCCACACATAACGATCGTGTACCCGTTTGTACCTCAAAAAATATGGGAAGCGTCACGCCGAGCCACCGTTGACACCCTCCGCAGCACGCATCCCTTCAACGTCAAATTACGAGAATTGGGTACCTTTATCCACGATGAGTCCGTACTGTGGTTAAAACCAGAAGATGGGAATAATCTCTTGAAAATTCGTGCAAAAATGCAAAGTATATTCTCGGCATATACGCCTGCCTCATCGCTGGCCTATGTGCCACACCTGACCTTGGGTTTCTTCAAGTCAGTTCAGGAACTGCATAGAGCCCGCAAGACCGTACAAAAGCAGATAGAGCCCTTGGAATTCACCGTGGATAAAATTATCTATGCAGTCTTCATCGATGTTGGATGGCGCATCCACGACCATATCAATCTTGTATAGACATGAATGAGGCACCTGTGAAGAGGAGGAGGCAATGAAAGAAATCGTTTCAGGCATTGTTATCGAATGCGTCCGAGGCAATATTGCCGCACAAAGAGATATCACTGCCGTGGTGAATGCGGCCAATGCGGAGCTGATGAGCGGGGCAGGCGTGGCCGGAGCAATTCACCGGGCGGCAGGGCCAGCATTAGAAGAAGAGTGCCGGTCGTTAGCACCGATTAAACCTGGTGAGGCTGTGATCACGGGTGGACACAAGCTGGCTAACCGTTTTGTCATACATTGTCTCGGCCCAGTTTATGGAGTTGATGAACCGGCTGCTGAAATTTTGGCTAATTGTTATCGGAACGCACTGCGACTCGCCGAGCAGAGCAAAATAGATTCTGTAGGCTTTCCAGCAATATCGACCGGTATTTTTGGTTACCCGATTGAGGCAGCTGCAGAAGTGGCTTTGAAGGCGGTCATGGAAGTCTTGCCTAATTTACGATATGTCAAGCGTGTCCGTTTTGTGCTCTATGATGAGGAAGCCCGTAAGATCTACAAAAATACGCTCTTGTTGTTGTTATCCGAGGCAAATAAGAAATAAGTACTACTCTACTGACCTAGATTCTGGGCTGTTGATCTGTTGGGATGGTATTGGGCGTACTGATTCAGCTACTTGATGATAATCAATCTACTGGGCGGTGCGCCTGATTTGCTGAGTGATGAGAGTACAATCACGCATCTCTTTCGGATATCAGAACGCTTGATTCTTGTGCTAATTTCTATCCGCCTTTCATTTTCGCTGGTCCTGAGTGGTTCTTCTAAACATTTCCATAAAGCCGAAATTCCCGTAATGCTTTTACCTATTACACTGTCGTCAATGGAAAATAGATCCATGGCTGCCTTGTTGAGGTAAGAAACGTTGAGGCCATCAGATAGTACAAGACAGGGCTCCTTTATTTCTTCCAGGGCACTCCGATACTGCTTCTGGAGTTCGGCAATTTTCTCAGTCTTCAAATCATTGTGCAATTTCAAATTGTAGATCGCATCATGGAATGAACGATAGAGATCAAGGAATTCACCGCCCTTCTCCAAATCGTCTATTCTGAAGGCAGTTTCGCCCTTGCTAATTGCTTTGAGTGTTTTCGTGATCCGCTGGAAGGGCAACAACACCAACCTGGGGAAGTAGATGATCAAATAAGTAAGGAGCAGAATTGTAATTATGAATATTGTCACGGTGTTTCTTTGTGCTTTGAATCCGTAGCGTACTCCTTCCTCGCTGTGCCTGGCCAGATCGCTTTGGGCTTGCGTAACGATGCCGCCGGCTAAGGCAAGAATAGAAGTCGTGGTTTCTCTAAGATTGCCGAGCAATCGTGCTTTTTCCGTAGACAATTTAGCGGTCGCAGCAACCGCCAGGACGTTAAGATCTGAAAGCCAAGTCGGTAACGAATCTTCTTGCTGCTGGTTTCTTGCTACGGTCTTCTTCAGCCGTTCTTCATAATCCACGAGTTGTCTTTGCAGAGAGGATAGCGCTCGCGGATCTTCCATAAATGTCTTCCTGAGAATTGTTATATCGCTTTTGTAATTGAGAATAAGATTGCTTATCGAATCGAGTGTTCCAATTTGTTCAGGCGCTATTCCCCTTGCTTGTTCTACGTTAGATTCGATCTCGCTAATGATAGAAAGCGTCTGGTCGATGTATGTTGAATCCAAGTAAATAATAAAGTTCTTTTCTTCACGCCGCGCATCCAATACTTTTATTGAAATATCTCTGCCCAGGTCCACCAGTTTTGCATCACGCAGCGTGATCTGTCTGATCCGCTCGATCATAGAATTCATGTACAACAAAGAAACAAGGGCAGTGATCAAGGATAGGGATACGGCGATCACGAGGACTAATCTGATTTTCCCCTTGCTTGAAACCAATTACGTTTTCCCCTTCTTGGCAATGCTCATGTTTTCTATATTATCATCGGCACCAACAACAACGAGAACATCACCCTTTTCAAGTCTATCGTCTGGTCCTGGAACATCGTTGACCTCTATTGTATACGCTACCTTGCCCTCGTCATTGACGGTCGGAGTCCTTTTCTGAATGGCTATGACATTTACACCGAACGTCCTACGGAAATCCAATTGGCGCAGGCTTTTGCCGATGAATTCGGGACGGGCTTCAATTTCGACCAGACTATGGCCTGTAGTAAGAACGACATGCTGATAAATCTCGGGTGAGAGAAGTCTTTTTGCCAGGTCTTCGCCCATCTGTTCTTCGATTACGATAACGTTGTCGGCCCCGACTGATTTCAAGACATGTGCATATAGTTGATTAATTGCGCGGGCGACAATTTTTGAAACGCCCATTTTTTTCAATATCGCCGTGATTAGTATAGCCTCCTCCTGGTTGTCACCAAGCGCCACGACTGCCGCATCCACATCCTTGATGCCGGCGGCTTTCATCGCATCTTCGTCGGTCGAGTCAAGAACTAGCGCGGCGGATACCCGCTCTTTGATTTCCTCAATACTCTCCCGATTTTTATCTATTGCAATGACGCTAGCACCTTTTTCTGAAAGAGTGAAGGCAACCTTCCTACCAAATGCACCTAAACCGATAACAGCAAACTGCGGCATTTTCCCTCCTTTAGCCAATCATGATCTTTGCAACGGGGTATTCAACTTTACCCCTGCGTAGTGTGCGAGTCAGTGCGAAACCAAGCGTAAGGGGTCCAATTCTTCCACCGTACATCAGTATAATTATAAGCAACTTACCTATGATTGTCAAATCTGGCGTAATACCCATTGATAGGCCTACGGTTCCGAACGCGCTGACCGACTCAAACAGAAGGGGCAGGAACGGTTGTTTTTCAAAAGCGAGTAAAAGCAAGAAAATCGAGACAAGTAGCAGCAGCGTGCCAACGACGATTGCCATTGCTTTATAGACAATGGTACTCGGTATTTTGCGTTTAAAGACCTCAATGTCTTCTTTACCGCGCAGAATATTCCCTAAGGAAAGAAGCAGTATTGCGAAAGTAGAAGTCTTTATGCCCCCGCCGGTTGAACCCGGAGAAGCACCAATGAACATGAGTATTATGATGATAGTCAATGTTATCGTCGACAGAGATGCGATCGGCACGGTGTTGAAACCCGCCGTTCTCGGAGTAACCGACTGGAACACTGCACCCCAGAGCTTCCCGGTGAGTGAGTAATCGAGGAAGGCGCTATCAAATTCAATGAAGAAAATTAGCAGGAATCCGACTATTACAAGCACGGCCGATGTCACTAACACCAGCTTCGTGTGAATGGACAATAATCGTTTTGCGCCGCTCAAATTCCTGGTAACCTCGTAAACAACGATGAAACCGATACCCCCCAAGATGATCAGAGCCATAATGACCACATTCACAACTGGATCAGCAATATAATTCTCCAGTGAATTCGAGAAAAGCGAGAACCCAGCATTACAGAAAGCGGATACGGAATGGAAGATGCTCAGATAAAGCGTTTGTATTGGGTCTCGGAAAATGGATATCCAGCGGAAGAAAAGAATAATGGCCCCGATGATTTCGATCACAAAGGTCATTTTAAATACGTAGAGAATCATACTTAAAACATTTCTTTCCTCCTCCATCATTTCCTGCAACATGCCACGCTGGCCAAGCGTGAACCGACCAAATAACAGCGCAAGAAAGGCAGAGTATGACATGATACCGATACCGCCTAATTGAATGAGCACCAGGATAACCACTTGGCCGAGGGTGGAGAAATAGACCGGCGTATCCTGTACGATTAATCCTGTCACGCACGTCGCCGAAGTAGCAGTGAAAAGCGCGTCTATGAAACTTGTACCTCTGCCGTCCGCGGTAGCAGAGGGGAACGTAAGCAACAGCGTGCCAATCAGGATCGTGCCACCGAAACTCAAAGCGATAACTTGGGGTGTCCTGAGCCGTACGCCATGCAAGAGGCTCGCGAATTTTCTCGTTCGCGTAAATGTCTTAAGAAGAATAGCAACATTTCTCACCGCGATAATACCCACGCCACCGCGCGCGGTCACAATACTCAATAGGAACGGTACAAACACCAGAAGGTCAAGCCAGTTCTTACGTATATAGTGCCTCTTGGGAAAGGTGTAGTAGAAGTTAAGTACCGCATCTAATAGGTAGGCGAGGAAAACCACGTAGTCCAGGATTGAAGACATAACAGCCAGAACGGCCGGAAGACGCCATCGCAAGCCAGATTCGATGATGATTAGAAAAAGAGCAAGAAACGTGAGACCATAGACAACCTTCTTATAGGTATCTACCCAATCCGGTTGCCTTGTTCCAGTTTTCAGTGTTCTGAGGGCAAGCCACCATTTCATGTGCTCAAGTATATTTCATAGCTGTTCACTGTCAATGAATGATTTATGAGTACGAAAATGTTGATTTTACTGTTATGACGCATATAATTAAAATTGACTTTCTTGCGTATAGAAAGTTGAAAAACAGGTTCTCAGATGGCAAACGATACTGTATTATTCGAACAATTCTTTTTGGCAGAGAGTAATTATCACATAGGAGGTGAGTATGCCTAAATCACTTCGGAGAAAATCAAGAAAAGCAGGACTGCCACCCGGTACACTGATACACGTAGGCGAACATAAGACAACCAAAGTGAAGATCACAATTATCGATTACGCCGAGTCGGATCTTCAAGAAAAAGAAGTCGTGAAAATCGATGAGTGCTACCCGTTCAAGGAAAAGCCGACTGTCACATGGATCAATATCGACGGCATTCACGATATCGACGTTATTGAAAAAATCGGCAAGAATTATGGAATACATCCATTGCTGCTTGAGGATATCGTGAATACGGTTCAAAGGCCAAAGATAGAGGATTTCGAAGATTACCTTTTCCTGGTACTGAAGATGCTATCATTTGACGAAAAACAACACGAAATACAGATTGAACAAGTTAGTCTGGTTGTCGGTCCAAATTATGTACTTTCATTTCAGGAAAGGGAAGGCGATGTGTTTGAGCCAGTGAGAGATCGTATTCGGCGTGCAAAGGGCCGGATAAGGAGAATGGGTGCTGACTACCTTGCATATTCACTGCTGGATGCAGTCGTGGATGGCTACTTTCTTATTCTGGAAAAGACCGGCGATCAGATCGAAGATTTGGAGGAAAATCTTATTTCTCATCCCGATACGAAAATACTACAGGCTATTCACAATCTGAAGCGTGAGATGATTTTTCTGCGCCGCTCGGTTTGGCCTTTACGTGAAGTGATCAGCGGCATGTCCAGAAAAGAATCAACTCTGATCAAAGAATCTACAGAGATATACCTGAGAGACGTGTATGATCATACGATTCAGGTAATCGATACAATAGAAACCTATCGGGATATGGTTTCTGGTATGCTTGACACTTATCTATCGAGTATCAGCAACCGAATGAATGAGGTCATGAAAGTATTAACGATCTTCGCCGCTATCTTTATTCCCCTGACATTTGTCGCTGGTATTTATGGCATGAACTTTTCGTATATGCCTGAACTCGGCTGGAAATGGGGTTACTTCGGGGTTCTGACAGTCATGGCCGCGATAGGTATTTCTATGCTCTTTTACTTCAAGAGTAAGAAATGGCTCTGAGAGAAGCCTGTTGGATTCTTTCTTGACTTTCGCGGTTTTCGTGTTATAATGCCATATGCCGACTTACGAATTCAAGTGTAAGAAGTGTGGAAAACTATTTGAGATATTCACAACCATTTCGGGCAGGAGTAAGGTAAAGTGTCCGAAGTGCAAGAGTACCTCGGTTTCCCAGATCTTCACAGCGGTACAAATAATGGGCGGCAAAGGTAGCTCGAGTTGTACAACGTGCAGCTCTTCGAGTTGTAGCACATGTTCAACAGGTAAGTAACATCATAAAAAACCACAGCACGATGGCATGACTACACCGCGTGAAAAAGCCAAGAACATCCTGTGCGAAAAATTAGATCGTGCGGAGAATGTGATTGCTGGAGTGATGAACGAATGTGCGTTATCACCAGACGACAAGATAGATTTGCTTCTGCTGAATATTCAGGAACGGATAAAGAACGTGGGTGCATCTGATAATTATGAATTAGCCCAGCTCGAAGACATCTACGTTAATCTTATAGTCGGCGTGATGTCACAGGACATGCTGGACGCAGGCGACGAGATTAGTCTACTGATCGCGGCAATCAGAAAGCGAATCGATAACCTCGACCTCTATTTTGAACAACTCGAAAAAGGTACCCTCAAAGGACCTTTCTAGGTATATCAGCTTTAAATACAGTATGCAAACACGGCAATAAAAAACAAGACTGTATCTGTTAACATCGATAATTCAACTCGCTCATTCAGGAAGACTATCGGTCCAAAAAACCATGATTCGATACATGTACAATTGTGCGACTGCGCAATTGTACAAACGTAGATATCTCAATAATCGACACCGCCGTCTCTGTGATAATCCCGAGCCGACTGATGAAGATATTGACAGGTCCTATGCTTCGAGTGAGCGAAGCGCATCGGAGAGTTCTCGATTAACCTCTCGCCGAGTTCGGGGCTCACTCTAATTATGATAGAAGCGACGAAAGTTTGCGGGCAATCCTCAAAGGAATTTGTTTGCTCAAGGCTACGTGACCGCAAGCATTGAAGCGGGCAAAATTGTTCAATGCGACAGCCAGAGCCGTAATGAAAGCGTTGTACTCACCTAATGTTTTCTCCAAGTGCAAATTATTTATTATTAAGACCTTTCCTTGACGGTCTGCTTTTGGGTCGACGCGGCCGACCAGCCGCCCACGCCAGAGAATGGGCAGACTGAAATATCCGTACTTCCTTTGGTCCCTTGGTACATAGCATTCGAGACTGTACTCGAAATCAAATAGTGCTTTGGTGCGGTCCCTCAGTATGATCGAATTGTCAAAAGGTGAGAGGAGGTAGACTCGGTTGTCGACCCGTGGCTTATGATTCAGCAAACTCTGCAAATCATTTTTCAATACATAGTAAGGTCTCGATAAACCTTCTATTGCGACTTCAGAAACTTCTCCCGTATCCTTCATGATGTCAAACCACTTGTCTAACCGACCGCTGACCCCGATGTAACGGTTTGCGTTTTGAACAGTCGCAATACCAAAAGCACCCAATGCTCTTTTTATGAAGAAAGTCTTTTCTTCCTCTTCGTTTGGTAAAGCCCTGTTAACATTCTTGGGCAGTACTCTCTCGGCCAGGTCATAAACGCGCTGAAAATTACGCCGTTCCTTGATCATCAACTCACCTCGCCAGAAAAGAACTTCGAGGGCTGCTTTGGCGGGTTTCCAATCCCACCAGGTACCACGTTTTCTATTCTTCACATCACCAAAGTCGCTGGGCGTTAAAGGGCCTTCTTTTTCGATCCTTTTGAGAACATCCTTGATCAATCGACGGCTCTTCTTTGTCCACTCATCAGACCATGAGCCCGGTTTTGGCTTCCTTCGAATCGTAGGTAGGTAGAAACGGTAATCTCGCATCGGGATGAAAGATGCTGCGTGTGCCCAATATTCGAATATCTTTTTATCCCTTGCTAACAATTGGTGTAGATATTCCTGTTTGTAATCAGGTAACCGCGTACGTAGAACCACGTGATGCGCCCGCTCGATCACGTTTATGGTGTCAATTTGTATGTAGCCGAGTTTTTCGATGATACGCAGCGCACCGAGTTTGCCCTTAGCAGGTTCGGAATCTGCCAACAATTGACGCTTCAGAGAAAAACGGCGTGCCTTGTCTTTGGACAGCTTTAGCCTTGTACGCTGTCGTGCCATTTCTTAAGCAGTTCTTTTTCTTTTCCGGGCTTTAAACCAACCTTAAGATCGTAGTCACTCGGTCGTGTAGCGTGCCAGGCGAGTGTATCATTTATTGTTTCCGTCAATGGTCTGAACGATAGGCCAACGTTAATTGCTTTACTACAATCTGCCTGGAATATGCCCCGCCAATTTTCAGGTGTCCACATCGGTATGTGGCCGACGTCATTGCTCGTTATGAATTCTTCACTCACCCAGGTTAACGATGCCTGGTTGCCGAACTCCGCGCTACACTTAGCCAGGAAATCCTCCATGGTCAGCTTGTCTGCCGGGCCTGTAGTGTTGAATATTCCGCTAATCCTATTTTCGGCGAGCAGTAGCAGGAAGTTGACCAGGTCACGCACATCGATAAATTGAACCTGCATGTGTGGGGGAGAGGGCGCGAACACTTCACCACCCTTCTTAATACGCACCGGCCAATACGTGAAGCGGTCAGTCGGGTCGTGAGGGCCAACTATTAGTCCACAGCGTGGTATGAGTGAGTCTTTCGGGAAACTCTTCCTAACCGTGCGTTCACAAAGTACTTTCAGCGGTCCATACGTCTCGCCGGTCACCTCCTCAACCGATTCATCCGCGATTGTAGCCAATGGAGAATCTTCATTAAGACCCGGTTTGCTGTAGTCTGCGTAGACATTGATCGTTGATATGAAAACATACAGTTCGACTGACCCAGCAAGTAATTCTGCGGACTTTGCCACGATGCGTGGCACATAGCCGCAGGTATCGACCACAATATCCCATGTGCGTCCCTTTAAGGGTGTAAGATCGCCATCCCGGTCTCCTATCAATTTTTCGATTTCATGAAATAGTTCCGGGTTTGTCTTGCCGCGGTTAAAAAGTGTCAATTCATGTCCTTGCTTGAGCGCCATCTCCACTAAAGTACGCCCAAGAAATCTCGTGCCACCAATAACAAGTATTTTCATTCCTCAAGTATAGTGAACATACGTCCCATGTCAATGTAAGCACCAACGTGCGTCATTATACCGGTCTTCGATAATTTGACAATTTTAGAATTGTCGAATAGTAAAATTATCGACCAGTAGTGTTTGCTCGTTACTCCTTGGATTCCCGCCAATTCTCGATGCCTTCCCTGACAAGAAATAGCATAATGATTATGCCGGCGATAGGGTCGGCTTGCCAGAAACCGAATAGATAATTTGAACCTAAACCAATCAGCAAAGCGACAGAAAGAAAAGCGCACGCCAGGGTTTCTTTTGAGTCGGCAATCAATGCTTTGCTCTTGATTTTCTGCCCAAGACGATACTTCTGTAGCATCAATATGGGCATGACAACAAGCGACACAACAGCAATGATTATTCCCGGCAGGGTAGGTTCTGGTATCTCTTGTCCTAAAAGTTTATCAATTGATTCATACAAGACGTATGCACCCAGTAAAAAGAATGTGACAGCGACAAATTGCTGCGCTTTCTTCTCGACCCTTTCTTCATACTCCGGTGACACCTTACCGTGCTTGCGCAAGCGCCATACTAAGACCATTCCAGAAAGTGATTCAACGATACTATCGAGGCCAAAGCCGATCAGTGCGATGCTATTTGCCATTTGACCAAACAATATCGATAAAAATGCCTCAGCTAGGTTGTAACCGACCGTGAAATATTCGAGAAGGAGGGCTCTCCT
>LJUJ01000039.1 GCA_001303785.1 Caldifarciminota bacterium SM23_42
TTCTCAAATCCACAGTTTGGCCAATATAGATCTTACGTGTTGATTGAGATTGTAGTACATAAACTAAAAAACGCATTGTGTGACCTCCTCGGGCAAGACTCGAACTTGCAACCCTCCGGTTAACAGCCGGATGCTCTACCATTGAGCTACCGAGGAATTTTGTTATTATACGTATTGCGGCACATTTGTCAATTGTCTACCTTGTGCGAAGCCGTTTCTTCTGTTTACGTTTCAATAATATCAGGGTCGCGGTCTGAAGGAATGACGCGCCATTCATTTTCCTCCCGGTCAAAATCCGCGATATCGTCCAACGGCAGTTTAAGATATTTACCATCACAGGTGGCAGCGATTTCGCCATTCTGGAGAATTAGCTCCCCGGTTCCTTCGAACAGGCGATTGCTTTCTTTTGTAATACGGCCAACTACTTTGAGCTCTTGGCCCAGCGGTATCGGCTTTTTGAAACGCATTTTGAGTTCAACCGTAACACCCCATATCTCCTCTTCATGATGCATGAGAATCGCCCGGCCGATCGTTTCGTCCAGAATCGCCGTAGCAATACCGCCATGAAGTACGCCTGGATAACTCTGATGTTCTTCACATGTATTGAAAATAGCGACGAGTTCGTTTTTCTCAGTTTCATAGAAAAATGCCTTCAGACCAAACGGATTCTTCATACCGATTTCTCCATTACTACTAATATATCAGAGAAATGTGAGCATGTTCCCGGCTCACTAATAGATTATAAAGTTTTGTAACTGCTATTTTGTTTGTTCCCTTCTGCGCCTCAACAATCTAACAATTCCCAGTATGAAATTAGTTCTTGGAACCTTTCTCATGTAGTGTCTATACTCATCACCAAATTTCTCGACTTCATGCTTGTCCGCCATTAGAATGTCTATGTACAACAGTGGTATCACAATGGCACCAATGGCCGCGATTAACATGCTTTGTGAAATGAGAATCAGGGCAAGACTGAACAATATCCCTGCCGTGTATTGCGGATGTCGGACGATAGAATAGATGCCCGTTTTAACAAGTGTCGTAGTATGAACATAACTTTTTCCTTTTTTTACTCCGCCCCTTTTTTTAAGAACAAAAATCGGCATCCAGCCAAGGACAACAGAAATCGCCCAGATCACCCACCCCAGGTACAATACTACTTCGAGCCCAGCTTCATTGGATATTCCACATATAAGAACCAATATGATTTGCACTACCAGCAGGGGAACCCAGATGCATGACAATACATATTTTCTCCATTCTTTCATATTCAGTTCTCTCCCCTCTGATTTCTCCGATTATTTGATGGAACACATATCGTTACTCTTGACGATGTTTATGAATATGTCGTAAATAATCAGTGAGTATGTAGTGCCATACTGCTTCTACTAAGAAAAATACTGCAAGGAATCCGAATGCGGCAGACCACCAGCGGGAGGAAAAATATGACCAGAGGAGAGCCATAATTAATCCTGAGATCAAATTGATGGTACCGATTAATTCTGTACCTGAGAATATTTCTTTTAGAAATTTTTTCATGTTTTTTCATCTCCTTTTTATTCTGCTACTTTTTATAAACTGAAGGCCCATTTCATGTGGCATTTCATAGGTCTGTAAAACCCCATGCTCTTTGATTTCAAGCATTACCATTATTGCCTTCATAAATTCATAGTACGTTGTTTGTGAATTTTGTCAATCGTGAAGTGCAATCCTGTTCCCGGTTGCTGTTCTTGACTATACACACTGGTTTCTGTTATAATGCCACTGCTAATAATACCTGTGCATGTACTCTGATACCATGTTAGCCATATTATTGGTTGGGTCCTATCTACTGGGTTCCATACCTTTTGCCTATCTGTTTACTAATTGGCTAAGAGGCGTGGATATCCGGGCGGTGGGTTCGCGCAATCCAGGTGCGGCCAATGTAATCATACAAGCAGGAAAGGGAGTTGGTGCATTAGTCGTGTTACTAGATTTCGGAAAGGGTTTGCTGCCTGTAATCCTTGCAAGATCATTGGGCTTTCCATTTTGGGTGGCCGGTTTATCTGGTATTCTTGCCGTAGCCGGACACTGCTGGCCTATTTATATGAAATTCGACGGCGGAGAAGGTATGATGACGGCAATGGGTGTTTTTGTGGTACTTGCACCGATGGAGTTTGCCTACGCGCTTACGGCGGCAGTCATCGGGGGGTTTCTTGCTAAGTATTTTGCGTTGCGGGGCTGGTTTAGCTCAAGAATCAACACTGGTGCCTTCGTAGGGTTCGCTGTTTTCTATTTCCTTCTGGTCCATTGGCGGAGACATCTTGCACTGATTGCCATTATCGTCTTCGTTACTATAATTCTCATTTTACGCCAGCTGCAAGTCTCGAAAACACATCTTCAGGACTTCTGAATTTCACGCTAAGAGGGCAGATTAGACTCAAATCTTCTGATTGAATGAGGCGTAAACTTGACATTGATTATTAGCTACATATACTATGATGTCGTAACTTAGTCATAACATAACTAACTCATTATCATAACGATTTAATGATATCGGCACAACTGCTCAATTTAAGGAGGAAAATATGAAGATGTTAATCGGTGGCCAATGGATCGACAAGCAGGATAAGATACCAGTATATAGGCCATTCGACGGTGAAGTCATCGACCACATACCTTCGGGTACAAAGGATGATGTTTTGAAGGCAATAGAATCGGCTGTGGAAGGATTCCAAATCAGTAAGAAGATGCCCGTGCACAAGAGAATGGAGATTCTATGGGGCGTTGTCGACTACATCAGGAAAAACTTTGAGGATTTTGCGAGGATGATTGCGTCTGAAGGCAGCAAGACGATCAGAGAGGCAAGAAAAGAGACCGCGCGCTGCATTAATACAATTAGCGTATCTGCCGAAGAGGCACGCAGGATTCTTGGCGAGACCATCCCCTTTGATAGTTTCCCGGGCGGCGAGAATCGCGTTGGATACTACTATAGATTTCCGATTGGTGTGATTGTTGCGATCACACCATTCAACGACCCGCTCAATCTAGTGGCCCACAAACTTGGCCCGGCAATAGCGGCTGGTAATTCTGTAGTACTTAAACCGGCGACCGATACGCCACTTTCCGCAATAAAACTGGGTGAAGCGTTTCTGGCTGCCGGCTTGCCACCCAAGGTTTTGAACATCGTCACTGGTCGCGGCTCGGAGATTGGTGATGTGCTGGTTTCGCACCCTGCAGTGCGAATGATCACCTTGACCGGTGGTGTCGACGCTGGAGTGCAGATTCTAAAGCAGTCAGGGTTGAAGAAAATCTCCATGGAACTTGGTTCTAACTGCCCGGTGATTGTCTGCGAGGATGCGGATATGAGTAAAGCGATTGACCTGTCTGTGTCAGGCGCCTTCTGGGCGGTTGGCCAGAATTGCATCGGTGTGCAGAGAATGTTTATACATGAAAATGTATTCGATGACTACGTGAAGAAATTCGTGGATAAAACCAAAACAATGAAGGTCGGTAATCAACTCGATGAATCCACAGATATGGGTGCGATGATCAACGAGAGAGAAGCGAAGCGCGTCGAAGAGTGGGTGAATGATGCAGTAGAACAGGGTGGCAAAATTCTTACTGGAGGAAAGAGAAATGGTAACTTCTATGACCCCACGGTAATGACGGATGTGCCCGAGAGTGCGAAACTCGCAGTTGAAGAGGTTTTTGGTCCTGTAGTATTGATGTATAAATATAATGATCTTGATGATGCAATCAAAAGGTCGAATAGCGTGAATTATGGTTTACACGCCGCGGTATTCACTCAAGACGTGAATAAGGCATTCAAGGCAGTATACGAATTAGATTTTGGTAGCGTGATCGTGAATGATTCAACTGATTATCGCTTGGACGAGATGCCCTTTGGTGGAGTGAAGAATAGCGGACTCGGCAGGGAAGGTATTAAGTTCTCATTGCTCGAGCAAACTGAACCCAAGGTGGTTTGCTTTAACCTGTAGATGGCATAAGTTCGCGATAACGCGGTGGCGATTTGTGAAAGTGCGTTTTTACTGATGGCTATTGACTAGACATTTAGGGTTGTTATAATCTCGATACGTAATAAGACGAGGAGGATATGGCTATGTTGAAAGGCTCATACACACTGCTTATCACCCCCTTTAAGGATAATTTGGCTCTAGACGAAAATGGCCTAAGAGTGCTCGTCAAGAGACAGGTGGAGGCCGGGGTAGATGGTATTGCGCCTTTGGGTGTGACTGGCGAGAATTCGCTACTGTCAGAGAGGGAAATAGCCAGGGTGATGGAGATCATAGTTGAAGAAGTAAATGGGAAATGTAAGGTTATCCCTGACACCTGCACCAGTGGGGTGGAAGCGACGCTTGAGAGAATAGGACTTTATCAGAAGATTGGTTGTGACTACGTATCCGTCTATGTCCCGTATCTTGTGTTACCAAAAGAGGATGGTATCATCTTGTTCTATGAGACGATCGCCGATGCATCAAAAGTCCCCATCCTAATTCACAACTCACCAGGCAGGGTGGTTGTGAATCTCTCGCCTGAGGGCACGGCACGACTTGCTCGACATTCCAATATCGTAGGTATTAAAGAAGGATTCAAGGGCTTAGACCACATTGCCAAAATTCTGTATCTAACCAAAGATGAAGACTTCAGCGTACTTACCGGCAAGGATACTACGCTTTACCCCTTACTCTGTTTTGGTGGCCACGGTAATTGTGCTGTTTCCGGCAACGTTGTGCCTGATGTCATGAGAGATATATTCAGGAATTATGAAAATGGAGCTAAAGACAAGGCGCGGGACCTCCATTACAAATACTACACATTGTTCGAAATGCTTAGAGCCGAGACAAACCCTATTGCCGTGAAACAAACACTCAATCTTATGGGTTTACCTGGTGGAAGGCTGAGGCCACCCCTTACCGAATTGAGCGAGGCGAAAAAGGAGAAATTGAAGAAGGTTTTAAGAGACAGGAACTTGATTTGAGGGCAATAACATTAAGAGCGCCGAGCACAATTGCAAATCTTGGGCCAGGATTTGACATCTTCTCCTTAGCTTTGAAGCATCCCTATGTCGAATTGCATATGCAGCTGAATGATACGAAGAGGATATCAATAAAGACAGACGGGTGTCGTGAGGAAATGCCGGAGGATCCAAACGAAAATTGTGCGGGATTGGCGATCATCGAATTGCTTAAGAAAATAGACACAAGTATCGGTGTGACTATTGAACCGAGAAAGACGATCAGTGTGGGCGCAGGGTTAGGTTCGTCAGGTGCATGTGCATCGGCTTCTGTGTACGGGTTGAATAGGCTTCTCGGATTGGACCTCAACGCCAACCAAATGATCGAGATTGCGCGCCACGGAGAGATAGCGTCTGGCAGTGTGGCACACGCAGATAATGTTGCCGGGGCAATGCTGGGTGGCTTTGTGATTGTGAAGAATTACAAACCCATCGATGTACTCAAGATCGAGGTACCAGAAATTCCGATTGTGGTTGGAATAATAAGGAAGACCCAGCGTACAACCCGGTCCTTGATCCCCGATACCATGAGGTTGGATATGGTCAAGGAGCAGCTGGCACTCTGCGCTGGCGTTGTTCATGCAATAATGAGCAGGGATATCGAGGCATTTGGTAGAGCAATAAACAAGGATTTGATATCTGAACCTGTCCGGTCGCGCTCGATACCGGGGTATAACAGTATTAAACAGAAATTACTTGATGGCGGTGCTTATGGCTGTAATGTGAGCGGCGGTGGTCTATCGATATTTGCAGTCTGTGATAAGAGTCGGACACACGATATCGCAGAAGTCATGCAGAGTGCTCTTGCTCACGAGAGCATCAAGAATGAAATAATCATCACTCAGGCGAGCAATGAGGGGATAAGAGAAGTAGCTATCGATTAGTTATTGATATAGATCTATCTTGGGTTAGACTAAGTGACATTAAGGAGGATGAATGAGTTATAGAATTGCATTCATTGGCTTTGGGGTTGTGGGACAAGGTCTTGCAATGCTACTCAGGGAAAAACGAGACTCTCTTGAAAATAACTTCGGGCTCGAGTATATCGTGGCCGCCATTTCCGATCCGGTAAAGGGGTGCGTTTACCAAGAAGAAGGTCTTGATCTGGAAAGGATTTTGGCACTCGTTGACAAAGACGGTCATATAAACAACTATGAAAAGGGCATCAAAGGTTGGGATAGCGCAAAGACAATAACTGATAGCAACGTTGATGTGATCGTTGAGGTAAGCCCGACCAACATTGAAAATGGTGAACCGGGCATTACACATATAAGAACCGCACTGAATTGCAAAAAGCATGTCATTACAACCAATAAAGGTCCAATTGCGTTGTTCTATCGAGAACTCGCTGATCTGGCACAGAAGAACAATGTGGCGTTGAAGTTCGAGGGTACCGTGTTGAGTGGGACACCAGCGATCAATCTGTCGCTTGATACACTTGCTGGGGCCGATGTTCAGGAAGTCAAGGGAATAATGAACGGCACCACGAATTACATATTGACCAAGATGGCTGAAGGGCAGAGCTATGATGTGGTTCTCAAGGAAGCACAAAGGCTTGGTTACGCCGAGACGAAGCCGGATGCTGATGTGAAGGGATGGGATGCCCAGGCCAAGATTGTAATTCTTGCTAATGTCTTAATGGGCGCAAACCTGAAGCCTACTGATGTGCCTACACAGGGAATAACCGAAATAAGTCTGGACAATATTGAGCAAGCAAAGAAGAGCGGTAAGCGATACAAACTAATCGGGCGGGCATGGAAAGAAGGCGGCAACATTAAGGCTAAGGTCTCGCCAGAGCTCGTCGCCACAGATGATTTCCTCTATCATGTTACGGGTGTTACAAATGCATTGACTTTCTCAACCGATGTCTTAGGTAAAGTTACGATTGTCGGACCAGGTGCTGGTAAAAGGGAAACCGGTTTCTCGTTGTTGGTTGATTTAGTGAACATCCATATCGCTTCTAAATGATGTACCTGTTGCATATGTTGAATGCTGTGTTTCGGTGATTTAAATTAGTCTGTAAGAAAGGGAGGTAAAATGAATGAAGCGAGAGAAAGATGGACGTCGAGGTCGAGTTTCATCATCGCGTCTGTTGGTGCAGCCATAGGACTCGGTAATGTCTGGCGGTTTCCGTACATATGCTATGAAAACGGTGGAGGTGCGTTTCTAATTCCGTATTTCATTGCTTTGCTAACCGCAGGTATTCCTTTGATGATTCTGGAATACGGATTGGGTCGAAAGATGCAGGCGGGTGCACCCACTGCATTTGCCATGGTACGCAAGGGCGCCGAATGGGTTGGATGGCTTTCGCTCATGGTAGTGATGCTCATTTTTCTCTATTATCCCGTGATCATGGCTTGGTGCGTTGACTACGTAACATATGCGTTCAATCTAGGTTGGGGCGCCGATGCGAGAACTTTCTTCGAGAGAGACTTTCTACAACTGAGCGGTGGGCCCGGTGCATTAGCCGGCATAAGATGGCCAATTGTCATCGGTCTTGCTGTTGTCTGGCTCGCGATATATCTTTGTCTGTTTAAGGGATTAAAAGCGCTCAGCAAGATTGTTTTTTATACAGTGATCATTCCATGGGTGATTTTGGTAATCATGGTTATCCGAGGGCTCACACTACCAGGGGCAATCGAAGGCTTGAAATTCTACCTTACACCAAACTTCTCGGTTTTACTTAATCCACGTGTTTGGCTGGCTGCTTACGGACAGATATTCTTCACGCTGTCCTTGGCGATGGGAACCATGATCGTCTATTCCAGTTATCTACCCCGTAAGAGCGACATCGCGAATAATTCATTCATCGTCTCGCTGGCCAATTGTGGTACTAGTTTCTTTGCTGGATTTGCGGTTTTTTCGATTCTCGGTTATCTGGCACAAGCGATGGGAGTCGGCGTGCCAGAAGTGACAAAGTCAGGCTTTGGTCTCGCTTTTATTACGTACCCAACGGCAATACGATTACTGCCGTTCATTCCGGCTTTCTTCGGCATTCTCTTCTTTCTCCTGCTCTTGACCTTGGGCATTGATTCGGCGTTTTCTCAGATCGAGCCTTTTGTCGCCGGTTTCACGGATAAATGGAAATTCAACAGGAAGCGGGTATTGCCATTGGTCTGTATTCTTGGATTCCTCATTGGTATCGTGTTTACGACAAGAGGTGGCTACTACTGGCTTGATATTGTGGATTATTTCGCTAATACCTTTGGCTTGACCATGGTCGGACTATTAGAGTGCATAGTCATCGGATATATATATAAGGCCAGCAAGATGCGTGAGTACGTGAATGATGTCTCTGAATTCAGCATCGGGAAATGGTGGGATATCTGTATTAAGATCATAACGCCGGTTATCCTCGGTATTTCATTCATATTGAGCATAGTGACGCTTATCCGTAAGGGATATGGGGGCTATCCTGCATGGGCAACGATCATTGGTGTCGTTATAACGATTGGCATAGTTGTTATGTCTTTTGTCCTCATGTCGTTAAGGGGCAAGACAATGAAAATGGAGGCATCTGAGACCGATTAGCCGCAGGCGTATAAACCCCTTGACTTTTTAGGGGATTTTTATATAATTGCTAAAAATGGATGGGAGGAACAAATGCCAATATCGGCAATAATCATGCTAGTGGTTGGCTGTGCTGTATTGTATGGCGGGCTAGCCTATTGCCTTTCAAAAACCATCAAGAAAAAAGAACAAAACTTGGGAGGAGGTGATTGATAGAGAAAGTGACAAGTACTCGTAGTCTAAGAGGAGGTGACAAATGAAACAAAGGATGGGCCTTATACTGCTGGGTGTGTTCATATTCATGACCTTAGGCGGGCTTAAGGCGGAAGAGATGAACATGTGGGATGTGTACAATAAGTACCTGAAGAACTGCAAGTACGTTGATCTCACCCACGCATTCAGTCCTACCATTCCTGTCTGGCCAGGATTTGGTCATGCGAGGTTTGAGGCAACTAAGGCGGGTGCGGATCTCGGTGATTACGCGTCGATAGGTGATGTCTATACCTACGGGGCTCACGGTTTCGTTGCTACTTCTTATTGGATTCCAACCGATCAGTATGGTACACAATTAGATCCACCGTCCCATTGGGACGAGTATGGTGCTACGATAAGTGACTTGCCTCCTACGTACTGCATAAGACCGCTGGTGGTAATCAACATCAGCGACAAGGTGGCAAAAAACCCAGGATATCATCTTGGTGTGGAAGATATTAAGGCCTGGGAGAAGAAGTATGGTAAGATCCCAGAAGGCTCGGTGGTGATGGCACGGTCTGATTGGTACAAGGGATGGAAGACGAATGAGAAGTTCAACACAAAACCATTCCCTGGAGTAAACCTGGACGCAATCAAATTCTTACACAACGAGCGCAACATCCTGTTTCATGGACATGAAGCATTGGATACCGATACGACACCGTCATTAGAAGGTGAGTATTGGTTGATGCATGCTCACTTTTGTCAGGCAGAAGGTGTAGCATATCTTGATATGGTGCCAGAAGCGGGTGCACTCATCGCCATCGGTTTCGCAAAGCCACTCGGTGGTACCGGCGGTTATGCACGTTACATTGCAATTTGCCCGCCCGACTGGAAATACGGTGTTTCTGTTGACGAAATGCCCGGAGCACCTTTGCCTAAGCAACCATACCCTCTCAAGAGGGATGAACATGGTGTAATGAGACCAACTAAACCGTAAAAACTAAGGAGGAAAGATGCATAATAAGCTAATCTGCGTATTATTAGCCATATGTGTGGGCTCTCTGGCTTTTGCCGGAAAGCCGGAAATAACAAACAATGGCATGTTCTACATCTACAGCTTCTTCTGGCAGAATGGCGATTTTAACGCTGATATCCCTGATTTTCCTGATCAGGCCGAAGGTGACCAGTTCTTCTATATGCATGCTGACATCGGCATTCACGCCGACTTCGGCGCTGGTGTTTCCACCCAGGTCACAGTCGGTGGTTGGGGTACATTTGGTGTGCACCCAATAACCGCAGAAGGTGATCAGGGAGGAACGCCGGGTGAGAATGTGGCGGTACGAGAAGCATATATTGACTTTGCCAATCTCTTTGATAGTCCGCTGTCATTCCGCGCTGGTAAAATGCACGTGCTGTATCCTGGCCAGGTTTTTGACGGTGGCGAAGATGGAGCAATGGGTGCAAAGTTCTACGGTAGCACGGATATGATTGATTACGATCTGGCATGGTATCGGCTGATTGAAAACGGCGGATGCTGGTGTGCCGGGATGGGACCAGTCGAAGATGACCTCGATCTCTTTGCTGCCTATTTCACGGCCAAGTTCATGGAAGGTGGTGTGAGACTATCGCCATACTGGTTCTGGAGGACCATATCAGGTACGACCGAAATTGACACACTCATGTATGAGACGAAGGATGATCCGATGTGGCTAGGCGGCAGACTCGATGTTGGTCCCCTTGCCGGACTTAGTTTGTCTGGCGAATTCACAATGATGATGGGGAGTTATGAGGTAGATACTATGGCATTGGATTACGCCGGTATGCATTACATGGGTAAACTATCTTATGCTCCACCCACGCTGCCCGTGATGTTGGGCGGTGGGTATTATGCCTTCACGGGTGATGAGTACGACACATTGGGCTTTACCGGCGACGAGAACGAGTTGTACGAGTCGCCGATTTGGGGTCCATACACGAATGACTTCTTTAATTGGTGGCCGGCTTTTGGACCAGCACATCTGCATAAAACTGCCTATGGCTTCAACCTGCTTGCGCCGTTCGATATGTATGCGACGAATCTTACCGTGATTAATGGTAACATCGGCTTCCACCAGGGACCCTTCATGCTGAGAGGTGATTTCTTCAAGTATACCAGAAGTTGGGTTCCGGATGGTATCAGCGATGATATGGGTATGGAAATTTCTGTGCTCGCGACCTATACGTACAGAAAGACGATCACGGTCGGAGCGACTGCTGGCTACTGGATGCCTGGTGACTGGCAGACAGATTTCTACGGTGCCGACTATGAAGATGCAATGCTCGCCGGCTGGCTCTTTACCTACATTAGCTTCTAATACCTCCTTATTACGTAAAGGGGCAGGTTCGTCCTGCCCCTTTTTTTTAACGAACGATGGCATCCTGTACGATATTGCTGAAATCTACTACATGTTGCGCTTTCTATATCGTTCGAAAAGCCGGGATAGGTTATTCTTTGAGCGTGTCCGCCGGAAGGCGGGCGAGTCGAGAAGGAATCTAACATTTCGTTCTCGATTCCGCTCGCTTGTCTCGAGCATAGCGAGAGGAACGGTAGTCGTTCCTTATGCTTCGAGCCTATCGAGAGGCATTCTCGTGAAGGCCTCGTTATTTTCAATTACATAATGTCATAATTACACAATAACTATCAATCAGGGGTGTAGGTCCTCACAGCGCATAACAGCGATCTGCTTTCGTAATAAATTGACATGCATCACAATTTGTATACAATGAAAAAAAAGGAGGATTGATGAAATTACCATATGGCGAGATAAAAGACAACATGTTGATCATGAAATTCTCTACTGCTGATTTTTCCATCGCTTCGGTGTTGAATGCAATCAAGATTCATATCGATGTGATAGAGAATATGGGTGTTACGTTTCTCGGCGCACAAACCGATATCGTCGCAGGTCCAACCCCGGTCTTTCAACCGGTGCCCGTGATCGCGCAATTTGAATACGTGAGTAAAGGTTCGGCAAAGGATACGCTGGAGAAGGTTTACAAAGTCGTCTGGCAGGGGATAGTTGCCTCATTTCCTGATGAGACATGCTGGTCCGATGCAAAGGAGTCCTATGCAGCATTCATCACTGCACAGGCTGACCTTCTGAGAGCGAGGGTCGAGGCTTCAAAAGAATAGAACGGGCACGCAGTCTGTGACCTCAATACGTAGCTAGCACACGACAATGATTAGTATACTCTTGGCCACACTGATTTCCCTTTCCGCTGACCTGCGTTGGGTAGAAGTTGATGTCTCTTTATGGCAGGACGGACGGGCTGATTTCGTTTACAGGGTGAGATATGATATTCTTTCAGGCGCCATGCACGGTTTCTACCTGCAGGGCGTTTCGGTCGTGCCCTATTTCAATCATGAAAACTCATATGCGGTAGATGAATACGGCAAAACGTACGATCTCGCCATTAATGATTTGGGGGGCAAATATGATGTGTTGCTTGCTCAGGGGCAAGCATATGGGCCGGGTGAGATTACGTTTATCGTTCACTTTGGCGGTGATTTGGCGAGAAGTGGGAATTTGGTAACAACGACGAGCGAATTCGGAGAACTCGTTGTGCTACACTGGGCTCCACCTCA
>LJUJ01000040.1 GCA_001303785.1 Caldifarciminota bacterium SM23_42
AGTTTCGCGCCCCATGATATATCAGTGATTCTATATCTTCTAAACGAACAGCCGAACTCACTTTCAGCTATAGGCGGCAACTATGTTCAGAGAGACATTGCAGATGTGACTCTAACCACAATGGATTTCCCTAGCGGCGTGCAGTGTCACATATTTGTGTCATGGCTTCATCCTTACAAAGAACAAAAACTCGTGGTTGTCGGGGACCAGAAAATGGCTGTATTTGACGATTTGACCGCCGAAAAGCTGTTTCTGTACCCGCATAAAATCGAGTGGCAGAATCGTGCACCCATTGCGCGAAAGGCAGATGCACAGGTAGTGCCGGTAAATATGGAGGAACCCCTACGCCAGGAATGCAAGCATTTCATCGAGTGTGTAGAGAATGGTTGGACTCCCTACACCGATGGCTACGAGGGCTTGAATGTCCTAAGCATACTTTATTCTGCGCAAAATTCGCTGAATAATGCTGGCCTTAAAGTGACCTTTGACAAGCACAAGAGCGGCAAGGTCAAAAGAGAAGGTGTGTTCATACATTCAACCGCGATTGTTGCTGAGAATGCGAAGATCGGAAAAGGTACCAAAATTTGGAATAATTCTCAGATACAGCCGGGAGCGCAAATCGGCGAGAACTGCGTTATTGGCCATAATTGCTTTGTGGATTCGAGGGCGCGCGTTGGAAACGGAGTGAAGCTTGAATCAAACATTGATGTTTGGGACTTAATAACGCTCGAAACCCATGTTTTCGTCGGTCCTTCAGCAGTATTCACCAACGACCTCAATCCACTTTATCCAAAATATGGTAAATGGTTACCAATTCTTGTTAGGGAGGGTGCGTCAATCGGTGCAAATGCAACCATCATCTGCGGCATTACGATTGGGCGTTGGGCGTTTATCGGCGCCGGAGCAGTAGTTCGTGAAGATGTACCTGACTACGCCGTAGTTGTGGGTGTTCCCGCTGAGATCATAGGGTGGATGTGTGAGTGTGGAAATAAGCTGAAGTTTAGGAACGGCGGCGCGAGGTGTTCTAAGTGTTCGCGTAGCTACAAAAAGGTGGATAAAAAGGTAGAGCAAATAGCATAATTCACACATCTGACTTGTTGCTATTGTAAGTGCATTGGTATGGTAGGTTCATTGCAGAATTGTCAGTTGAAAAGTAACTAAAGATGAAATGAAGCTAATAATTCAAATACCTTGTTATAATGAAGAGGAGTTGCTGCCAATAACTCTAAGGGCTTTGCCCAAAGAGATAGAAGGCATCGATACCATTGAGACATTGGTAATCGACGACGGTAGCTCAGACAAGACCGTCGAAGTCGCCCGCAAGAATGCGGTCACTCACATTTTATCTTTCAAACACAACCGTGGCTTAGCACGCGCTTTTGCTGCAGGAATAGAAAAGTGTTTGGAGCTTAGTGCGGATATTATTGTTAATACGGATGCAGATAATCAGTATAGTGGAAACGATATTCCTAAACTCGTTAAGCCAATATTGGAAGGTGAGGCAGATATAATTGTGGGAGATAGGCAGACAGATAAGATAGCGAGCTTTTCTCCGATCAAAAAAATGTTGCAGAAAATAGGCAGCACATTGGTCCGGAGATTGTCTAATGCGAGAATCATTGATACGGTTAGTGGTTTCAGGGCCTATTCTAGGGAAGCGGCGATGCACATAAACATTCTGACAGAATTTTCGTACACGGTTGAAAATCTAATTCAATTGGGTAATGATAAATTCAAAATACAATCTGTTCCCATAAACACCAATGAAACGTTGAGAAAATCAAAGCTGCACAGAGGAACCACGCACTTTGTATCAAGTCAATTGAGGACGATTATCAGATCTTATGCAATGTATAAGGCACTAAAAGTATTCACTTATTTCGGTCTATTATTTCTATTGCCGGGTTTACTCATAGGCGCCCGATTTGTTTATTTCTTTATTTTTGAACCCGGTAAGGCGACAGGGCATGTTCAATCGCTAATATTCGCCGCAGTTTTGATAATTATTTCATTCATTCTTTTTATGTTAGGGATCATTGCCGATTTGATTTCGGATAACAGGAAGCTGATAGAGAAACTTATACAGTATCACAGAAAGCAAGGATAAACGACGTGACCATTTTTCATTTGTAGACCTAATTACGACGACACCTAAGGACGTAATTTGTTACGCTCCATATCTGGTTGACCAATATTGACTGTTACGTAGGTGAAATATTGTCAAAATTCAAATGACTATTTATTCGACATTGCTCGGAAATGGTGACTATTCCTCTGAGCCGTTGACGTCACAAAAAGGGGAATAGATTGACCATAGTTACACGGCAGGAGGAATTTTCTGCCTTCGGGTTTCTGTTTATCTATGTCGTTTTCAACTTATTGAGCGCAAACGGAGAAATAACGGCTGCTAAATCTATTGATTTGATCTCAAACATCAAGAAAATTGATGGGTTTTTAGAGCTTGCTCCATTGCAAGTTTATTCTGGAGGGGATTTGATTGATTATATCAACGGCGGTGCTGAGTTGTATTTTGCTTACAACTTCAAAGAGGCATGTGTAAAGCAATTTCGTAATGAGCTTGGCTCAACTCTGACTGTAGAGATATATGAGATGGACAAATCTGAGAATGCTTATGGTGTATACTCTTTTGACACTTACGGAGAGAGTGTTGGAATAGGCCAAGATGCAACCTACGGAAACGGCCTGCTCAGATTTTGGAAAGGCCGTTTTTTTATCAGAATTTTCGCCAGTGATGATAGTGACAATATGCGCGATGAGCTCCTGGTTTTAGGTGGGAAGATATCCGATAAAATACAGAACGAAAGTATTAGGCCACTTATTCTATCACGGGTGCCGAAGGATAACATTGTTCCAGGCAGTTTGCATTATTTTCACAAGAACGTCTGTTTGAACAACTTCTATTATGTATCCGACGAGAATATTCTCAAGCTGGGGAATGAAACCGAAGCTGTGACTTATGAATATCAAACAACTGATCAGATAATGCGGGTGGTTCTAATCCAGTATCCTACTCCCGAACAAGCTAAAGACGCCTTTTTTGCCTTTAACGAAGACTATTTTCGCGACACATCGATCGAGAAATCTGAGCGATTTAATATTTCTGATCATATAGAAGAAGTGGAAGAGGCAAAACACACGTGCATCAGGTTGTGTAAAAGTTACGTAATTGTTGTTTTTGAAGCGGGAAACGAAAATTCGTGTAAGGAGTTGTTGGATTTACAGACCGAAAAATTGTGAACTCTTGAAGTACAAGGCAGCAATTTGGCAAACTGAAGGCGGTGGGCTATAAAGAAGGATCAACTGAAAAAGCCTGGCATACTGAATAAGCTAGTCACAAGAAGAGATTTCATCAAAGGAACGGCTTTCGCAATAGCAGGCTTATCTGTAGGGCTCGATACGGTCGGCTGCGAGCGAGCGTCTCCTGAACTTGTTCCTTCGATCAGAACGAACACTATGGTAGGCAGGAGTAGAGTCGTTCTAGTAAGACACGGAAATGTCCTGGATGATAGACATACCCCAGATCAGGCCATTGTCGATAAAATGCTACATAGGGCCATCTCAAGTATGAGTGGCGAGAATGATCCGATTGTGGCATGGAAAAATTACATCAAACCTTCTGATACGGTGGGCATCAAAACGAATATGTCGCGGATGGCAACGCACGTGGAAGTCGTGAAGGCCATTGTAAAGAACTTACACTCAATTGGCGTCAAAGATCATAGGATAATAATCTGGGATAGGAATAAAGCAAGTATCGGATATGAAGGGTTGGAAGCCCTTGAAAAAAAGCGACGTGATGTAGGTGCTGGTAACAAACTCATTACCAAGATATTTTCCTATATATTTTCAGAGAAAAAGGCCCCACGTTTTGGATACAGAAACAATATTAGCAGAATAATCACTGACCACTGCACGGCTTTGATTAATGTGCCGGGAACCAGGGTACATTGGCTGGCAGGGATTGGTATTGCGTTAAAGAATTGGGTGGGTGCTGTCAGTAATATCAATGCAGAAGATTTGTATGTTTCCTTTCCTATTCACAAGGACAGCTGCGCCGAAGTTTGCTCGATCAATGCGATTCCCGTCATAAGAGATAAATGTCGTTTGGTCGTGGTGGATGCTCTGCGACCTCTCTTCCACGGTGGGCCTCAAGTTGACCCCAGGTATCTCTGGCATAACAATGCGTTATTAATGAGTACTGATCCAGTGGCTGTGGACACAGTCTGTCTGAGGATGCTTCAGGATAAGCGGAACGAATTCAGGGGCAGGGAGTGGCCTATTAACCCGCCTGCCAAGCACGTTTTTGTTGCTGATAAGAAGTACGGATTAGGCAATAGTGACTGGGATAAGATTGAATTGATTGAACACGCGCTGTGAGGTTTTTCCCGAGGAACTGCCGTTGATTTTCGACAATACGGAGTGCGAGACGATCGGCATGCCTATAAGAACATACTCAGTTATGTCGCGAACGCCGCAGGTTGCCTGATATTGCCGAGCGAATGAAGCGAAAGAAAAATATATTGGTGCTCACCTCGACGTTCCCCCGATGGAAGGGTGACCCTGTCACGGCAAGGTTTGTGTATGATTTGGCGGCTGGCCTAACGAAGTATTTTAACATTTATGTCTTATGTCCCCACACTTCAGGTGCCAAGGTGCATGAAACGATCGAAAACATGGAAGTCTTCAGATTCCGATATTTTTATCCATCTAGGTTCGAACAAGTAAGCAAAGGCGAAGGAATGACCGCGAATTTACGGAGGGGATTATTCCCTAAATTGCAGGTGCTGCCATTTTTGATTTCTGAAACCATTACATTGGTCTTACTCATAGGCAGAAGAGACATCGATTTGATTAATACACATTGGATGATACCTCAAGGCTTCCTGGGTGCGGTCACCCGAAGACTCTTTAAGGTTCCCCATTTAATGACAGTCCACGCAGCAGGAATATTTGCTTTGATGAGATTTCCATTAGGCAGGCCTATAGGTAAATTCATTGTGAGCAGAACAGACGATATTGTTGCTGTAAGTTCATATATAAAGGCACGTATTGATGATCTGGTTGGTTACGATACGCATGCGACTATTTTGCCAATGGGCGTAAACACACAGAAATTCACCGCAAACAAGGATAAGACCTCACTGAGGAAAAGACATGGGATAAAATCAAAATATGTTCTTCTGTTCGTAGGTAAATTAGTACCCAAAAAAGGTTTAACGTATTTGACAGAAGCAATGCAATACGTAACCAGAAAAAACAAAGACGTTGAGTTGATTGTAATCGGTGGAGGGCCTTTAAGGGAAGCTTTGACAGAGCAAGCAACCAGTATTGGTGTCAGTCAGTACGTGAAATTTCTTGGATGGGTTGATAATGATAAATTACCTGAATACTACGGTTTGTCAGATGTTGTGATTGTCCCTTCTATAGTGGACGCAAGGGGAGAGACAGAGGGAATGCCTGTAGTTATTCAGGAAGCACTGGCATCAGGAAGACCTGTCATTGCATCTCGAGTCAGTGGGATCCCTGATGTGATTGTGGAAGGGTATAACGGATGGCTTATTAAGGAAAGAGACCCACTAGAACTATCTAATAAGATCGAGGAAGTTTTGCGAAGTGCTGACTTGGAGACTGTGGGTGCGAATGCGGTTTTGACCGCAAGAAAATATGATTGGAGTGAGACTGCTAAGAAATTTAAGGAAGTCATCGATAGGGCAATCAAGTAGGTGGCTACTTACCTAACAGGTTGTGTAGAACATTCGGTATGGAATTATCGTTAATTCTCGACAATTTCTACCCTAAGATCGGGGGTATGTCAATCCAAAACCAGGAAATGGCTAGATTTTTGCACAAAGCCGGAAATACGGTAAGGGTTTTCCCTCTGTTGGGCGATGCTCGGGTCGATTATGGTGATTTCTCCTACCCGGTTCAACCCATATGTATAACACAATTCTTCCCTGAGAATTACGGACAGTTTAACCTTCATTCGATTGCAAGAGAAATCAATAAGACACTCAAGGGATTGTTGAGAATGGAACAGATCGGCAGGTGTAGCATAATACACACAGATTTGTATGCTTCTGGAATACTGGGAAGTATTATAAAGAAAATGAAAAAGAAGCGTATGCTCATATACTTTGGCGGAAATATATTCAGAAACGAAGAATTTAGTGGTAAAGGAGAAGACAAATATCACAGATATAAGGGGCTCGTTTACACGATTGGTGCTAAAATAGCTCTATCAATAGCAGATAAGATAATCGTTAATGGTGAAGATATAGCGTCAGAGTTGGTATCTCATGGCATTCCTTTCGAAAAGATAAGAATCATTTACATTGGGGTCGACGAGACATTATTCCGGCCAGACGTTAATACAAGAGCAATCGAGGAATATTTCAGCGGGAAAAATGTTTCAATTCCCAAAGGCCGGAAAATAGTTATGTTTTGTGGGCGTTTGGTAAATGCAAACGGCCCATTTGATTTTCTTGAGGTCGTAGACAATCTTGCGAGCGGAGTAATCGGATTAATTATTGGCGACGGGCATCTTAAAAAAGAACTTGAAGAAAAGGCAAAAAGCATACGGAATAAAGTGATATTTGCTGGTTCGGTTAAACATGAATTGATACCGGCCGTATTAAGGTTTGCAGATTTATGCATATACCCCTTCACCAAAATCGGAGGCGTATCCCAAGTTGTTCTGGAAGCAATGGCTTGTGGAAAGTGTGTGATAACCACCAGCGCCGGTGCAATGGGAAAAGTCATAAAGAACGGGTATAATGGGTTTATTGCGGGCGTTGGCGATATCAGGAAGATAACGCACTGCGCTGATAAGGTATTGAAAAATGACTCATTACTTGACCGCATAGGTGTGAGAGCCCGTCAGGATATCCTTGAGAAATGGTGTTGGGCATCAAGAATTAGTGAATATCAGAGGGTATGTGAAGAAATGTTACGTGAGAACTAGTCAATGAGGATTGCGATATTTTCAGGATATCCCTATCCTATGTCGTTGGAAGAACCACTGAGGTGCGGTGGACAATACGGTCCTTTTTTTCTATCAAGAGCTTTGGCGTCTTTAGGGCATGAAGTTCATGTGATTTGTCGCGGTAGAAAGGGGGACGAAAAACACCAGAAATTAGATGGTGTTGATGTACATAGGTATCATTCTTATTCTCACATCGGCGGCACTCGTCAATCGATGAGCTTGAGCCTGCATCGGTTGGTGTTGTTCATAAAGCTTGTGGAAAGGTATGAGTTTGATGTTATCAATGCTCAGACACCTATTGTTTTCGAGAGCTTTGTAGCAAAACGCAAACATTTGCCAATAGTTTACATCTCTCAAGGGGTGATTGGGATGTATGCGAAGAATCTTTCCATGAGTGCGAGGGATTTGCTGAACAAGATGGCAATGCGGTTCTTGAGTATCCCAGCTGCCAAGCACACTTTTAGAAAATGTGATAAGATATTGGGTGTAGCTAAAGACGATGTTATGAAAATTGCAGAACACTTTAAGATCAAACAAGACAAACTGGCGTTAATTCATAATGGTGTTGATCTTAGCAGATTCAATACCCAGGTTGACGCCGGTGGAATAAGAGCTAAGTACAAGCTCGATGGCAAGAATGTCATTCTTTTTCTGGGAAGGCTACATCCTCATAAAGGGGTTCATAACATTATTGAGGCTGCTCCGAGTGTCATAAGGGATTTCCCAAATTCGATTTTTCTCATAGTCGGGGTCGTTGATTCGCCAGGGTACCAGAAAGAATTGGCGAAGCGCATCTTCAATAGCAGATTAGATAGTCATATTAGGATTATTAATGATGTTTCGGAACGACAGAAACCCGAGTATTACCGTGCTGCTGATATGTCGATAATATTTTCTGAGGGATATGACCCTGCACCTAACACTATTATTGAATCGATGGCCTGTGGATTGCCGATAATCTCGGTGGACTTTCCCGCGCGATATGAGAAAATTAAACACGGCATAAATTGCCTGATGGTTCCTGAGGGGGATGTCGATGGACTGGCAAAGGCGATAAAAAAGCTACTTTCAGAAAAGGATTATGCGAGGGTTATGGGTGAATTGAATTATAAGATGGCGAGATATAATTATGACGCGAGATTCGCAGCAGAGCGCTTCGTCGAGTTAGTAAAAAATATATCAAAATGAGAAGATTGTGGATGCATATGAAAGAATATGGCGTTGTGGCTGTTATGACAATATTCGCTTTTCTGCTTCAATATACAGGAATATATTATATCATAAAGAAGTATGTCCGAAGGAGAAGAGGCCATTCCGCAAGAATACTGCTTTATCACAAGGTCAACAATTCATCCAGGTATTTGACAGTGAGCATAGAAAAATTCGACAGGCAGATTTCATACCTGAAGAAAAATTGCAGGGTGGTAAGTCTCGGGGAATTAACAGATTACTTTGCTGTAAAAGAGATACCAGAGGACATTGTTGTTATCACGTTTGATGACGGTTATAAGGACAATTTCGAGAATGCACTGCCAATTCTTCGAAAGTATGACTTGCCTGCATGTTTTTTTGTTACCAGTGATTTTATCGGAACTGATAAAAGCTTCAGGTGGGATGATGACTTAGACCTGGAGTGCCCAAAGATGACGTGGGACGATTTGCGGAAAATAAAGGAACTTGGGTACGACATCGGCGCTCACACGGTTAATCACAGTGATTTAGGGGAAATTTCTCTCAGCTCAGCAAGATTTGAGATTAGAAGTTCCAAAGAGAAGATAACAAAAGAAATCAACGAGGAAGTGAAGTTCTTCTCGTATCCGTTCGGAAGAAGGGTAAATGTTTCGCAACCCATTATAGAAGAGATAAGGGATGCTGGCTATATTTGCTGTTGCTCTGCCTACGGTGGGGCCAATTCTGTAGAATCTACTATTTATGATCTAAAGAGGCAGGGAATTAATGATTACTGGACCTTTTTTGTTTTCAGAAAGTATCTAGAGGGTTACTTTGATTTTCTTCACATTTTCCGAGGATGAACGAGCTGCTTGTTATACGCCGTTGAGCCAAGATGGATATTGTATTTTTGACCAGAACCAATAGACCGGTTGCCGTCAAAGTATTGAGTGAAATACTCAAGGAGCAGAAGCTGAATGTAAAGGGTGTGATTGCCGAGGAGACGCTGAGGGGTAAATCGGTTTCATTCCTTAAGAAGAGATTCCTGAGGCAGACTAAGTCTTATGGATTTTGGGGCGTCATGCATCAAGTGATTTTGCTTGTATGGAATAAGACACTGCATTCGTTTGGTATCGGATGTTCGGACAGGTATGCTACATTTGAAGATCTAAGGACAATATATGATTTTGACCTGCATGTCGTGCAGAATATGCACGATCAAGAAACTGTTAGTCTGATAAGGAAAATGGAACCAGATATTGGCGTTGTCGTGGGAACAGGTATTTTGAAACCGAAGGTTTTTAAGATTCCAAAGCAAGGCACCATTAATCTACACCAAGGTAAAGTGCCGGAATATAGGGGCGGCCCTCCAGCTTTTTGGGAGCTTTTCAACGGTGAAAAGACAATTGGAGTGACAATACATTTTATTGATGAAAAGCTAGACACAGGAGACGTGATTCTGCAAAAGGAAATCGAAATCGTGCCGGAAGATTCATTGGACAGCCTTCAATATAAACTAGATGAGTTGGGAAAAAAGATGGTTGTTGAAGCTCTTTTGAACATAGAAGATGGATCATCTAAAAGCATACCTCAAGTCAACCGTTTGCTTAAGATCAACAGGTTACCGACAAAGAGACAAAGGACGATACTGAAAAGGAGACTCAAAGAGAGGAGACGCCGAAGCGAAAAAGTGGCGACAATGATTGATCAAAGTACTAATCCGACAGGTCCTTGAAAGATAGGTATTCTAAATGATGATTAGGGTTGCATTACTGACGCTTCAGAGCAGCTCCCCAGCTTTGGGCTTGGGTTATTTGATATCGTGGTTCAAGAAATACTCTGAATTTAGGAACGATGTTGAGTTCAGTATTGTCGAAGCGCCCAAGGCAGTATCCACATTTATAAAACCAATCGAGAAAATATGTAAAGAACTCGAGGAATACGATATTGTGGGTATCTCGACCATCACGCAGGATTATAGCGAGATACTGACTATTTCAGATCATTTGAAAAGCAAAAATATCCCGGTAATACTTGGCGGCCATCATATCTCTGCTCTTCCCTATAAACTACCGCATTCTACTGTAGTAGGTGTATTGGGCGAGGGTGAGATTACTTTTCAACAACTACTTGAGCTATTTGTTAAATGTGGCGGTTTTCCTGAAGATAAGTTGATCGGAATAGACGGCATATGTTTTCATGGTAAAGAGGGACAGATTGTTATCAACAAACCACGCGAAAGGATCAAAGATATTGATTTGATTCCATTTCCTGCCAGGGCTTATTTCACCAGCAAGCATTTCATACCCAAAATCAAGTGGAAGAACAAAGTTGTGGGGAATATAATTACCTCTAGAGGGTGTCCCTATAATTGCGTTTTTTGTAGTACCACAAAGCACTGGTCGAATAAGATTAGATTTGCATCGGCAGAATACGTATTCAATGAGATCATGTACCTACACAAAGAATACGATGTCACTGTTTTCCAAGTTGACGATGATCTTGGAACCGTGAACAGGAAACGTTGGAGGGAGATAAAAGATTTGCTTAGGGATAACGGAATGTTAGGAAGAATCGAATTTCACGCACAATGCAGGGCGAACATTATTGATGAGGAACTGTGTGATTTATTTAGGGAACTTAATTTCACAGAATTGGAGTTTGGAATTGAATCCGGTACGCAAAGAATTCTTGATTACCTAAAAAATACAGTAAAGAAGAGGTGCACGGTTGAGCAGAATTGGGAAGCGTTGAGAATCTCCCATGAAGCGGGTATCAATGTTTTAGCCCAGCTGATTGTAGGGTCACCAGACGAGACTATTGAAGAAGTGAAAAAAACATTAGATTTCACGGAGATCCCGGGTATAAGGTACCAGATATGCTTACTAACACCCTTGCCAGGGACTACACTTTGGCAATATGCTACGAGAAAGGGTTTGGTTTCTGAAGATATGGATTGGAGTAGGTTAAGTTTGGAACTCAATGAAAAGACATTTCCGAAGAAAGTCTATGTTTGTGATACTATTCCCAGAGACAGGTTATGGAGTATGATAAAACCCAAACTGGATGAGGCCGTCCTTAAGAACGACCTTAAAGACGTGTCGCTTTCATTTGATACTCTGTTTGTAGGTCTTAAGCTTCTATTCCGTGACCCAAGAAGGTATTCCAAGCTCTATTATGACAAATTTAAGTCATTGTTCAATGTCTATTTCCTCAAGTACTTTCATAGTCGATGAAATCACCTAATTTCCTATTTGGACTTAGATGGTTTTCATGAGGTTCATACTAATTAGAGTATCAGGCGATTAATATGCTGACCTCCAAAATCAGCAGAAACGTGAGAGATGTAATAAGGAAAAATACTTATCTGTTTTACTTGACGAATTCTGTTTTTGTAAGTTATATGAGGAGAAAAAGGAGAATTCTAACCTTTATGTTCTACACCACCAACCGATGCAATTCTCACTGTAAAACATGTCACATTTGGAAGAGCTGGCCCAAGATGGATCTTTCCTTGGACCTCATGGAAGGCGTTCTGAACTCAAATTCTGTCTCTTCGATTACAAATTTCGGGCTCGAAGGCGGAGAGTTTATCCTGCACCCTCGATTTCGGGAGATCATAAGGATGCTATCCGGCCGTAACTATATTCTTCTATCGAATGGTGTTCTGGATGATAGACTCATTGAGGTCGTCAAGGAATATAATGTGCCGCATATTCATTTGTCTTTGGATGGTGAGAGAACGACCCACAAAAACATAAGAGGTACTGACAATTACGACAGCGTGGTTAGAATTATTAAGGAACTCAACGAAAGTACAAAGATAAGTGTTGTTTTTACAATAAGCCCTTGGAATACACTTGATGATTTCTTTCATGTAAAAGAGCTTTGCGAGAAGTATAATGTTCGGTTCACGTATACTATTTACGACGATTTTTTTCTATTTGATATAGGCGAGAAGATCGTCAGAAAGAATTTCCTGACCGAGAATGATACGTTCGGATTTCAGGATTATTACTTAGATTTCTACAAGAATTGGGTAGAAGGTGAAACGAGACTCCCGTGTCTGAGCATTGTCAATCGAATCGTTGTGTTTCCCAATGGTGATATCCCTCTTTGTTCGAAAAAAAATATCATTCTGGGTAATCTCTACGATAACACGTTAGATGAAATATGGAATTGCGACAGGACAAAGAAATTACAGGGGCAATATCGCTATTGCAATGACTGCTGGATTTCGTTTCATCGAGCGTTTGATTTAGA
>LJUJ01000019.1 GCA_001303785.1 Caldifarciminota bacterium SM23_42
GAGCCTGGTTATTACACGGTCAATTGGGACGGTCGAGATGATGTTGGTCGTCAGGTCCCGGCGGGTGTTTACTTTGTGAAGTTTGCCGCGGATAACTATCAGTCTATGCAGAAGACGGTTCTACTTAAATAATAGTTGAAGGGTTGGGGGTGGGATGCTGGAATCAAACATCTCAAACCCTGACCCTCAAACAATCTGTATCTAACTTCCTGACCTTTACCATTTTCACCCACATTTTTTTAAGATTACCTTTATCTTATGCAATACAGACGCACTATGTCGTTTGAGCGATTCCATGTTCGAGAAGTATTTGTAATAAAAGGTGCGGGATACTGAAATCGGCGGTACAAAATTTTCGGAAAATCCGCACCCTTCGCTAGAGCCCGGGATGCAGAAATTTACGGTCGCATCACAACATGCGATGAATGCACCCCTCGCTGGCGCTCGGGATGCTCACTTTGGCAACTTCCGCAAATTGTCCTACAGTATGGGAGACTGAATTTGCGAGAATCCCACTCTGAAAGAGTGGGGCGAATAATAAGTTTACGGAAAATTCGCTCCCCGCACCTTTTTTCAAACTGCCTCAATCTTGTCAAATACATGCTCACTGTGCAGCTTCGGTGATTTTATGCCCTGGGAGTATACATTCACAAAGGTGCGGGATGCTGAAATTTACGGTCGCATCAAAAGACAGATGCGAGTAAATTTCGCATGGGCAGGGAAGGATTCGAACCTCCGAAGGCCTTCGCCAGCAGATTTACAGTCTGCCCCCGTTGTCCACTTGGGTACCTGCCCTAACAAATCGTTGGCGGCTATTCTTTATGACCAATACGGCTAACTTTTCCACAAAAGCCGGGAAAGGGATTCGAACCCCCGACCTGAGGTTTACAAAACCCCTGCTCTACCACTGAGCTATCCCGGCACTACGTATTCTAGCACGCCTCTAATAATATAAAAAAACACACGAAAGTCAAGAATTCGCACCGGTCAACATTCAGCGCAACCAATCTTTGATACATCACGAATCTAATAATTCTCGGAAATGTCCATGCTTCGAAGGAATTTCTACAATGTGTGTATAAGCCCAGCTAGTCTTCTCGTTAGGTTCTCACGTGTGTATTCTTTGTATGGTGTTACTCCCCTAACGGTTTTACCGCTCTTATAATTTCGATACAGCTTTTTGAACTGCCTGCTCATACCCTCAATATCATCGTAATCATAGATCCACCCTGGATAGCCCTTTTTGAAAGCATTTTCAAAAAGATGAAGCCCCTTTGATTTACCGCACACCACAATTGGCAGTCCGGAAGCGAGATACTCATTCTGCCGACTCGGGAAGAAATACTCACTGCCGGTCGTAACAAGCACCGCGACATGGGATGCACAGAATTCTCTGATTGCCTCTTTATAAGGTAAATGCCCTGTGACTAGGGTAAAACTGCGTTCACTAATACTACGCAGGTATTCTTCCTCAATGTGACCAATGAATTTAACCATAATGTCGGTTGTCGCGATCCCCTGCTCGGTACGTGATTTCTCAACTGCTCGCATCAAGTTAGTCGGATCCCGCTCCCGCCTGATTGTACCTATGTATGCGATTGTGAACTTCGCAGGCATTTCGAGTTGAACAAAATCATCAGGGTCATAACCGTTGGGAATGACATGTATTCTATTTGAAATCTCAGGATATCGGTCTGTTAGCGAATGCTTGATGTTATTGTCGACAACAGTTATCAAATCAGCATGCTCAACAACTTTTTCCTCCCAATAACGTACATTTCTTTTCTGTAACGCGCCCTTATAGGGCATGAATGGGAATTCCAACCAGGCATCGCGGAAATCCAAAATCAAAGGTTTACTAGTACTTTTGGCCAGATAGTAACCAGTGATAAATGCACTGAATGGCGGGGCAGTAACAAAGACAAAATCAAAACTTACATTCCTACCCGTCGAATAGGCAAATGGAACCCATGGTATTTTATTATCCGGGAAATTGATCGTTTGTTTTATTGGACCATGCCACCTTTTGGCAGCATACTGTTTCATGCCTATCCGATAGAGGACACGGGCTGGGTCTAACGATTCAGTTCTAATGACTTCAACATCATCTAATTCGTTCACCAACTCTTTGTCATAACTATGATAGGAAATGTCTCTGCGCGTTAGGATTATCGGCTCGATATCGAACCGCGGCAAGTATTTCGTGAACTTCACTGGCCTTAAAGAACCGGGCCCGCCCAGCGGTGGCCAATAATAAGTAATGAGTAGTAACTTCTTAATAATGTACCTCGTAAAATATTAAGTTCTCAACTTGAGAGAGTGCGGTCTGTGCGTTATAGAATACGATTGAGCAAGACATAAGCCTCGCGACAGTACCCCTTGATTTGCGGATACTCATCCGAGTGTTCTTTATATTCTATCACTCCCTTCAGATATTCCCTTGCCCTGTCTTTCTCACCGAGTTCGGCAAAACATTTTCCCACGTAGAGCCGGCACTGTGCCAGATTCGCATAATTTTTCTTGTTGTGACTATTATAGCGGTTGAAGAGCTCTTGAAACAGATCTGCAGCCAGTCGATAATTCTTTCTTTTGAATTCCATTTCTGTCTTGTTCCACAAAAAAGTCCTCGATGTCGGATACTCGGCCAAGAGGCTATCAATCATCGACTCTGCCTTCTCATATTCGCCCTCCTCACTATAAATAAATGCCAGCGAATTTCTCGCTGTCGGCCCCGAATAAAGACTCTTCTCTGCCGCAATATGCAATTTCGCTATTGCGCCATCAACATCTCCTCCCCCCAGGTTTAGAAACGGTAGATAGCGCGAGGCTCTCGCCCAGAAGTATTCATATGTGCCAACCGCGAGATAAGCCTCATAAAATGTTGAATCTTCTTTCATCAAACCCTGCATCATTCGACCGCCCTTAACACCTAATTTGAATGTCTCAAAATAGTTCTTGCGAAATCCTTCATAAACAGCCCGATAGGCATAGGTATTTGCCAAATAGAATTTTGCCCACAGATTGTTCTCATCGGCAAGTATTTTCTCGGCATTTAATACAGTCTGTCGCATAAGATGCAAATACTCTTCTTCGGCACTAAACTGACATTCGTCCATCATCTTTAATTGCAGAAGCGCACCGCTTAAAAAATAACCTGCCGGATTTTCAGGATATAATCGTTCTATTTCAGCGAAATAGTACTTCGCACTATCGAACTGCTCAACGTAGGCATACTCAAGACCCGACTTTATCAGTTGCTCCACCTCAGGTGGGTTCAGGTCTACTGTGGTACACAAAAAAAGCGCTAGAATCATGGAAACTCAACAACCGAAGAATCACTTACGCTCAATCTCTTATAGCCACTCTTCACCGATGCCTTCACCCCGATAATCGATTCCACGAGAAGCGCATTTTCCACTTTCGCGCCGTTGTTGATGATTGAATCTTTCACGATGGAACTATTTATCACAACGTCTTCACCAATCGAAACGTTAGGACCTATGACCGCTTCTGTAATACGAGCAGAATCAGCAATGTAGACCGGCGGTATGATAATGCTGTTTCCTCTTTTCGTATAGTGCTGTGTTTTTTTCAATAAATGTCGGTTCGTGTCGAGTAACGACGCTGCAGTACCGCAATCGTACCACTGTTCTATTTTGGCTATCCTAAATTTCTCGCCGGTATCCAACAAGTGCCTCAACGCATCGGTGAGTTGATATTCATTCTTAGTCCTGATGTCTTTCTGCATGATGTAGTTTATGGCCTCTGAGATTTTTTCAACACTCTGGAAGTAATATAAACCAACGATCGCCAGATTAGATCGTGGTTGCTTTGGCTTCTCCTCAACATAAACGACATCGTCGCCTTTCGCTTCAACAATGCCGAAACGCTGTGGATCTGCAACCTCTTTCACAGCCAGGACATTCGCATCACTGCTGCAGAAACTTCGATAGTCGACATCGATAATCGCATCACCTAACAGGACCATGGTCGCGCCTGTCAACCCTTGCGCACCCAGATGTATGGCATGTCCTAGTCCGAGCCTCTCTTCCTGAATCACATATTTGAACTTGTAGGGGTATTTCTTACAGAAATCAATTACCGAATCGCCTTTTTCGCCGAGCACGACTGACAGTGTCGAGATATCCAAGCCTTCGAGGTGGTCTAGAATATGACCGAGTATAGGCTTGCCCGCAACACAAAGCAAACTCTTGGGGACTGCATGAGTATGGGGTCTCAGACGCGTGCCTTCACCGGCAACAGGGATTATGATATTCACCGATTATGATAGCACAAAAATACATATATGTCAACAATCTGTGCATGAACGCGTTGTAGCAGTATTTTATTTGTCGATGCTACATTGAATGTCTTCTAAAATGCTGGCTCGATTAAAATATGGTGTGGCATATCGGCTTCTTGTCCACTGCAAAAATATTATGCACCACATCAAGGTAGCGCTCACTCGATATATCCGAGAGTCCATACTCAAAGAGGCTCTTGTAATTTACAGCACCCAGAATGAGCGAAGAAAAATCTGAAATGTCGATGTACACCTCAACATCAAAATCGCCACGATTTTTCACCGATGATCTACCGTCTTTGAAGTGGACTATTACCGACCCTTCGTTCTCCTTAAGGAAACTATCCTTTACGTTGAGTCTCAACCGGCAATTTTGATGACCAAATATGTGGTTCTTAAGCAATTTGAACATGCCTCTGACATCAATTACCCTATACATTATACCGACCCCTTGAGTATTAGTTTGGTGGGCTAGGATCGGGATGAGGTTTTCTGAGCCATCACGTGGATCAAGGGGCAAGAAGTGGACATTCTCATCTTGGGTCGGCCAAATAATCCGGTCTATCTGATCCAGTTGGGTATACATAAATGTAAGCAGTTCCATTAATACATCACGGTTTTCATAAATTAATTCTTTGATTTCTATATTGTTGCGCAGAAAGTTTTCATCTTTTGCCTTCTTGAAAACGAAGCAAAGATATCCTGAAACTCTTTTATTCTTCTTGTATACTACGGTCTTTGCCTCGGGATGTAAGAAGAAGTAATCCAATTCGTGTTCCTTTATATCAAACATGCCATGGTGCATCAGGAAGTAACGATGACAGCATTCTTTAAATGCTTTTCGGTCTCGCTTGAGGAGGAAGCGGACGTGCTGCTTCGAATTGCCGCGTGGCAAATCGCTGGGTCTTATCCGGTATTCGTTAAGCTTTGTCCCGTAACCGAAACCCATCTTTCGGTAGAAATCTGGCCTGAAAGGATATAAGGCCACCAGCGGCGTCTTCTTCTTGTGCAGTGCGATAAAGGCGGATATTAAATCTTTACACACTTTTTCCTTCTTATGCAGCAGATCAACCGCAACCAGGCCAACACCACCGACAAGTATTCTTAAGGAGAAGAGATTCATCGTAAAATCGTAGGTCCGCATGCCTCCTAGGAGCTTTCCATCCCGGTATAGCCCATAATGACATATTGTTTGATCTCGCAGCAACTTCCTAAAACGCCTTCGCGTCTTCCTCTTTTCTTCGGGACTGACGATCTTAAACCCAGGATAGGCGTTCGCGACAATATCGATGAATGAATCAACATCTTTGATGGGTATTTTCTTGATTCTGCCTGCCTTATTCATCTTTTTGAATTCACGCCTCCTAGAAATCACAACACCTCGATGAGTTTATCTAGATCGGTATACAGTGCGGTCGAATCTACCCTTACCGCTGGGTCTATCTTCGCTGCTAAGTTTTTCAGTATCTTGCTTGGTCCAATTTCCAGAAATGTCGAATAGCCCTTGTCTCTCACATTTTCCATTGCTTTAACCCAATTGACTTGCGACAACATCTGATTCTTTAGCGAATCTTTGATTGCCGCAGGACTTTCCAACATCGCTTGTTCTACAACGGAATAGAATCGCCTCTTAGGTTTCTTGAATTCAATGCCGTCCAGGAATTTGGCGAAATCATCTGCGGCGTTTTTAAGATACGGGCTGTGCCATGCACCACCTATCTGAAGGGGAATGCCACGTCCCTTTTTTTCGGCAACGAATTGTGCCACTCGCTTGACGTTTTCTTTCGATCCTGAAACGACGATTTGATCGGGTGCATTGATATTTGCAACAACCACTGAGTCGGAAGTATCCTCTGTAACTTCCTCACATATTTTTTCCAGCTGAGGCCGCTCGATATTCAGAACCGCCATCATGGTTCCTTGCCCACCGCCCGCTTCCATAACCTCACCGCGTTTTTGAATCATCTTGATACCGTCACTGAACGACACGACCCCACAGTAAACCATAGCGGTTACCTCACCCAGGCTATGACCAAAGGAAACGGTCGCCGTGACACCGAGTTCACTCAGTACTTCCGCATAAGCGAGAGAAACTGTACTTATTGCTGGCTGGGCAATACTAGTCTGATCAACCGTACCGCCTGCTTTGTTACCCCACAAATATTCAGTCAAGTCATACCCCAATATTTCGCCACTCATGTAAACGATCTTTCTGGCTTTGGGATACTTGTTACAGAGATCCTTACCTATTCCTGGTCGAAAAGCACCCTGCCCGTCAAACAAAAAAACAATATCCTTCATGCACCCTCCTGTTCTGTCACTTGGTGATAATGACTAGACCCGTGGCCAAATCATCAGTATGACTTATGCTGACGAAAACATTGCCAACACCCAAAGATTCGGCGATTTCTTTTGCCTTGCCCGTCAGCTTTATGTAAGGTGCCCCCGACGGTTCGTTTAACACAATCACATCGCTAAAGGTAACGCCTCGCCGCCAGCCGCTCTTTATGGCCTTGAAGAATGCTTCTTTCACTGCAAACCTACCCGCCAACTCATGAAAGCGAAATTCGCCTCGTGGATTTGTCTTTATCTCTTCTTGGGTATAGATGCGCTCCAAGAAATTCTTTCTTTTTCTCACCGCATCCTTAATTCTTCTAACATCCACGAGATCGATACCAACGCCAATTATCGACATACTACTCTTTCTTTTCCACGATACCCGTCACTGCCGGACACTTAATGTCTACACGCTCGTACTGCCGTCCGACTCCTGCCTGCTCGACATAGTAACCGCCGATTTCAATACGATACTCGCCAATAGTGCCGGTCAATATTCCACGTTTGCTTTCATACCAGCGTACAGCTCGTTTTTTCATGTTGACTGCACATATTATATTCAACTCACCAGGAATTGTGGACATGAGATCCGTATTTGACGGCACAACTGTTGCTGGGCTTTTACCGAACACCGTATGTGAATGAAAATCACCAACAAATTCGAGCCCCTGTCCCTGAGACACCTTACTCAGAATTTCATTAATCCTACCCACCCTATCGGTGTCGACTGTCGCGTGGACGTAACCACTCTCCGCGGTTTGATATGGTATCGCATACTCAACCATGAATTTATTTTCACCTTTAACGCCCACTAGATAACCAATCGTTTCTTTACGAAAAACCTCAACCGATGAAGAAACAATGGTCAGGAACGCCGGAAAACTCAAGAATGCAACCACCGGTTGGTCGATTGTCTCTTTGCTTTTTCGTTTATCTTTCATGCTGCTCCTTGAATTCATTTATCTTTCTTCTTATTCTTTTCACACATTTGTCCTTGCCCACTAACTCCATAATCTCAAATAGACCCGGTCCGCCCTGTTTGCCGGTCACAAACAAACGCAGCGGATGGATGATTACGCGTGCTTTTAGTCTTTTGGCTTCGGCATAGGTCCTCACGCAATTTTCTATCGACTGAGCATTATATTCTTCAGTATCTTCGAATTTAGACAAAAACTCTTGTAGAACTTTTATGGTGTCTGCATTAAAATGCTTTTGCAATCCTTCCTTATCATATTCGAAATCATCTACAAATAAATACCTAGCCACTTCGTTGACATCAGCTAATGTCTTTAGCCTCAGTTTGACAAGTCCACAAACCTTCAGGATCCAGTCTTTTTTTGCGGCAATATCCGTCTCATGTATGAGGCCAAACGTCACCAGAAAAGGACTAAGCTGTTCGAGTAATTCTTCATCTGACATTGCGTATATATATTGTCCATTCATCCACTCGAGTTTCTGTTCATCGAAAACGGCATTCGACGGGTTTATCCGGCTCAGATCAAAGGTTTCCATGATCTCCCGCGTACTCATGACTTCCCGATCATCCCCCGGTGACCAACCAAGCAATGAAAGGTAATTCAGCATTGCCTCAGGAAGATATCCTTGCTCCTTATAAGTCATCAGTGATAGTGCGCCGTGACGCTTTGACAACTTACTTTTGTCTTCGCCAAGAATAAGGGGAAGATGCGCATACTCTGGCACGGGTAGTTCTAAAGCCCTGAACAGCAGAAGCTGTTTCGGCGTGTTCGTGATGTGATCAACCGCGCGGATCACATGGCTTATCCCCATCTCAAAATCATCGACCACACACGCCAGATTATAGGTCGGGATACCATTGGAACGTAAAATAACCAAATCCTCGACATCTTTTGCTTCACGTACAATTTCTTTATGTATCAAATCATGGTAAGAGACAGGCGTATCAGGAACTAGAAAGCGGACAACCTTTGGTGTCTTCAGCCTTTCCCTCTTGGCGCGTTCCTGCGGCGAAATGTTCAGACATCGTCGATCGTACCGCCAATCCTGCTTACGCTCATATGCTGCCTTCTTTTCTCGCGCCAAGTCCTCAGGATTGCAGTAGCAGTAGTACGCCCGACCATCATTTAACAATTTCTGAACGTACTTCTGATACAAATCTATTCTCTTTGATTGATAGAAAGGACCCTCATCCCAATCAATGCCGAGCCATTTCAGGCCATCCAGAATTACCTGAATCATTCCCTCGGAGGAACGCGCTAAATCAGTATCTTCGACCCGGAGAATGAACTTTCCCTTGTTATGGCGCGCGAAAAGCCAGTTGTACAGCGCGGTACGTGCACTACCAACGTGGAAAAATCCTGTGGGACTCGGTGCTATCCTAACTCTTATTTCACTCTTCATTTTCTACCTCATACACATACTCTTGGCGCCAAGGCACGCGCCAGCTAATATATCGCCGTAATCATTCAACGATATCGCTGCAATCGTATGTTTTCATCACTGTCATCATCTCCGCCGAGGGCGGAACGGAGAGGGGGAGATTCGAACTCCCGTCCCGTCTTTCGACGAGAAACCGCTTAGCAAGCGGGTGCCTTCGACCGCTCGGCCACCTCTCCACAATTAGAATACAGGGTACAGGAAATAAGCATTAGAAGCATTAAGTGAAGTATTCTTTGAGTCTCTTTTTCAGAGTACTCAGCATCTTCATCACTTCAACATTCTTCACTTCGATCTCTTGTGCACGAATGACTATTTCCGGTTTGGCAAACTTCTTACTTCGTTTAATCACCTGCAGCCAGTTATCCGTTTCTTTAGACTCACGGCAAGCAATTCTTAATATCCGATGATATTCCCTCGCAGTTCCGCTGCTGTGCCCCTCAGCAATATTAGCACAAACTGAGGTTGAAGACCCTAGTATCTGACTGCCAATTATCGTGCTGGCAGGACCCGTGGGCAGCATATCGACCAATTCGATTACATCACAAATAACCTCAAGGGCCTTCTGCCACACCTTCGAGTCTTTATAATCAACAATCTTATTCCTCATTCCTTTGTAACCTTCTTAGTTATTAGTGTCTCCTGTTGTCCCTCCTGTTTCCTATTTCCTAAATCTGGGGGACAGGGAGTCGAACCCCGATTAGTTGATCCAGAGTCAACCGTCCTACCATTGAACGATCCCCCATTTCGAGTGGAGCTCAGAAAAATCTCAAACGCCAAATCACAAATACCAAACTCACTCATTATACTTAGCTTAGCAGCATCGTCAAGGAGATTGCGTTGACACGTAGACGAAAATCAATATAATAAAGCAAGTGGAGAGCTAGTCCTAACTGGTAAGGCAGCGGACTTGAAATCCGCCGGGAGCAATCCCATGGGGGTTCGAATCCCTCGCTCTCCGCTCCTACTCCACCCATAAAATCCTAAATTCGAAGCACTAAATTCGAAACAAATCAAAATTACCGAAATTCAGATGTTCTAAACAAGCCAGTTTAGTGCTTTGGTATTTGAATTCGTTTCGAAAGTCGGATTTAGATATTCGGATTTGAATGATAATTCAGGCCTTTAGGAGTTTGCTGTCCTTAGAGGGATGCCGGAGGGGGGATTTGAACCCCCATGCCCGAAGGCCTACGCCCCTCAAACGTATGTGTCTGCCAATTCCACCACCCCGGCAATGCAGTGCATAAACCAAGAAATATCATACATATTAAACGTGCCTTGTCAATAAATACCGTGTGTAATGTTAAAGAGATACTTGAATTCACAATCATTTGGTTTATAATATCGCATGGTTCGAGTAATTGCCAGCAAGGATAAGAGAATACCCGTAGGTGCCAAGCTCAGCGCAATAAATAATCAGAAGATCGATGACTTGCTCGAATTTGAATTCTACAACGACGATTCGAAAACCCGACAACTCGTAGTCGAGCTGAATGGTTCGTCAAAGCGAGTTGTCTTTAAACCACGCGCGAGAATTGCAGTCACCCTTGAATCACCGCGCTATCGTCAGTGCACAAACGGCTGCGATTTCTGCTTCATCAATGGTCTACCCAGAAATTTGAGAAAGGAACTCTACTTCCGTGATGATGATTACCGGTTGTCTTTTCTTTTCGGTAATTTCCTGAGTCTGACTAATCTCGACAAACAAGACATATCCAGGATCGGGAGATTAAGACTCTCCCCGCTATATATCTCGGTACACACCACGAATTCCAGACTACGTGTTAAGCTCTTCAAGAATGAAAAAGCAGGATTGATTCTTCAAACCTTACGGGCACTAGCCGACAATGATATCAAAATGCATTGTCAGATTGTCGTAATCCCCGGTGTGAATAGCGGACGACATCTCGTCACGACAATAAAAGATCTTGGCAGACTGTATCCGGCCGTTGATTCAATCGGAATCGTGCCAGTTGGCAAAACGAAATACGTTGAAGCAATACCTTCTGTATCGAAAAGACTTGCGCAGTCAGTGATCGATACTGGCCGACGCTTCCATGAGCGTTTTCGGAAAAGGCACAACCGGGGATTCGTGTACCTCGCCGACGAATTATATATCAAAACAGGAAATCCGATACCACCCAAGGAATACTACGATGATTTTCCGCAATACGAAAACGGCATCGGTATGGTTCGCTCACTTCTCGACGAGATCAATGTGATCGGCAAAGTCAAAAGCTCGAAAGGCAGATTTCTTATTCTAACTGGCTATTTAGCTTATCCTTTCCTGCAGATTCTTAAGAGGCGCCTCGAGCCGAATGTTTCTGTTGACATCAAGGCTGTAGCAAATGAGTTCTTCGGCAAGACAGTAACTGTTTCCGGACTAATCAGTGGCCAGGACATAAATCGAACGATCAAACAATGGAGCAACAAATACGACCGTATTATTCTACCGCCGAATTGCGTGAATGACGCCAGACAATTCCTTGATAATGTGAGAGTCACGGACAAACACGTATTGATCGCACCAAAGACTGTAAAGGAGTTAATACGATGCCTACGGTAGCAATTGTGGGACGCAAGAACGTAGGTAAATCTACCATATTCAATCGTCTAACTGGCATGAAACTGAGTATCGTCTACAAAGAACCCGGCGTCACACGCGATCGCGTTTACAACGAGGTCCAATGGTGTGGTAGGTCCTTTGGTCTCATTGATACAGGTGGTTTCTTCCCCGACGAGGAATTTCCCCTGGCACAGAGCATCAAGAGACAGATAGAAACTGCGCTGCAGGAAGCGGACCTCATCTTTTTCGTTGTGGATGGACGCACAGGGCTTAAACCTACCGATGAGGCAATCAGCAGGGAACTTCGAAAAACAAACAAGAAAATTTTCTTGCTGGTAAACAAAATCGACAACAAAAGTGCAGCACTCAATGCTCCAGAGTTCCACAAACTTGGTCATGAAAAAGTATTTCAAGTGTCGGCCGAATCAGGTATTGGGTTTGGTGACGTCTTGGACGCCACCTTAGAAACACTACCGGTTGCAAAAGCGACCAAGGATTCAGCTTTTATCAAACTGCTCATCCTTGGTCGTCCAAATTCAGGTAAATCTACTCTCTTAAATGCAATCATTAAGGAAGAGAGAGCGATTGTCGACGCACGGCCAGGTACAACAAGAGATTTAGTAAACGCAAGATTCAAATACAGCGGAAAATCAATAGAAGTGATCGATACGGCCGGTATGAGGAAGCGATCGCGCATCAAGAAACCCATCGAATTCTATTCAGTAATGAGGGCGATTAGGACGATAGACAGATGTGATATTGTTATTCTCATTTTTGACACAACAACCGGCATCGTAGAACAAGATCAACGTATCGCGTCACTTGTTTTGTCAAAGGCAAAGGGCCTGATCGTAGCTCCCAACAAAATTGACTTGATCGAACAGAAGGAAAGACAGAGAATTGTGAATTCGACCCTGCAATCCTTGCGTTTTCTTGACTTCGTTCCGATCATTCCAATATCAGCAAAGACATACATTAATATCGAAAGGATAATGCAGAAAGTTATAGAAATTTATCGAGAAAGTGCTAAAATGGTAGATAAGCGCGTGCTAAGCGATATGGCCAAATCACTGAAATCTCCGCCTAATGGCGAAATCATCGACCTGAAACAAATAGGGCACCGACCACCTGTTTTCAGGGCAACCCTTTCTATATCTGTCAAAGAAAGCTATATGAAGTATTTGCGTAACTCGATTAGAAACTATTTTGGATTTTCTGGTATACCGATTCTCATCAAGACACGCATATTGCGAAGGTACGTTACCAGGTGAAGGACAAATGGCGCATATTATTTCTTTCATAATTGGCTTTGTTTTTGGAATGATCCCTTTTTCTTACATGCTTGGTTTAATACGCGGGGTCGACCTAAGAAAAGTTGGCAGCGGTAACATCGGTGCAACTAACCTCGGTCGCGCTCTAGGTTTTCCATTCTTCGCCGGCGGCTTTCTGCTCGATGCTCTAAAAGGACTAATTCCAGTACTACTCACCAACTCCCTTTACGGTATTGGCACATTTGCTGGTGCCGGTGCAATACTGGGGCACATCTTCAATCCCATCTTCAGGTTTCGTGGTGGCAAGGGCGTTGCCACGGCGATCGGTGTTGCCGTCGCGCTCATGATAAAATCCTTCGCTCTTGCTCTTGGAATTTGGATTCTTGTCTACCTATCAACTTATCTTGTGTCGCTTGCTTCCATATGTTTTGCAGTGGCGTTACCCTTACTCGCGATCATCCTACAAGAGGGGGTTCCTGGTGATAGAATACTTTTCATCATAATTGCGGTCATCGTCATATTTTCACACCGTTCAAATATAACAAGATTGCTCAATAACAAGGAACCAAAGACAATTCTCTGGAGACCCAGATGAAAATAGGCATCCTGGGGTGTGGCAATTGGGGGTCAGTATTTGGGATTATGCAGCACCGTAACGGCCACCAGGTGAAAATCTGGGAATACGATCAAGAGCGTGCCCAATGTGTAAAGGATACGAGGAACAATGAACCATTCCTGATTGGCCACGAGCTACCGGCTGAAATTCAAATCGACTGGAATATCGAAAACACTCTATGTGATGTCGATCTGCTAGTCTTCGCTGTTCCTTCACAAGTGTTGAGTGGTGTCATCGAAACGCTGAAAAAGAAGAAGTTAAGCAGCAAGTACTACCTAAGTCTAACCAAGGGCATAGAAATCAAAACACTACGCCGCCCATCCGAGATCATCGGTGAATTGCGCGATGCAGAGAATCGAGTATTTGTGCTGTCCGGTCCTTGCATTGCCAACGAGATCATCAGGAATGAACCAACCGCGGTTGTCCTCGTTGGTCAGGATCAAACCGGCACTAAAGAACTACAACATCAACTCTCGACTGAAACCTTTCGAGTGTATCAGGGCGACGATATCATGGGTGTCGAGCTGGGGGCAGCAATCAAGAACGTCATCGCCATTGGTTGTGGTATCAGCGATGGCCTCGGTTTCGGGAATAATGCCAAGGGCGCCCTCATTACCAGGGGAATTGTTGAAATGCAGCGATTGGGCGTCAAGCTGGGAGCCCAGGCAAGAACTTTTCGGGGACTATCGGGTTTTGGCGACCTGGTAACAACTTCGTTCAGCGAGGAATCAAGAAATCACAAACTGGGAAAGAAAATAGGTGCCGGTACGAATCTAGAACAAGCCAGTCGGGAAATGGTCATGGTTGCCGAGGGTGCACCCACGGCCAAGGCAGTCAAGATATTAGCCGATCGCCACAGAATCGAAATGCCTATATGCAACGCAGTGTACGACATCATCTATGAAGGAGAAACACCAATAAAAGCAATTCGCAACTTAATGAGCAGACCATTAAGGTATGAATAACCAACACGTTTGTTAGGGAGGGAACATGGTTGAAAAGGAATTCTTTTCAATAAAAGAAGTGGCTGACATGTTGGAATTAAAACCTTACATATTACGTTATTGGGAAAAGGAATTTTCAATACTGCGACCTAAGCGAAATAGAGTCGGACGTCGATACTACACAAAGAAAGATATCGACATCGTGCGTATGATCAAGAACATACTGTACGAACAGGGTTACACAATCGCCGGTGGGAAAAAGAGAATCATACAGATAATTGAGGGGCCTGAGCAGTTGTCTCTTCCTTTAAAGAACAGAAACAAATTTCTGCGAGAGTTAAAGGAAGAGTTGAAAAAGATATCACATATATTGAGATAGTAATAATCTGTCGGGTATTCAATCACTAGACACAACACTAGCTTTTGAATGTCTTAATTCACTCTTCTGTAAGTGCTGACAATTTCTGCATTGCTCTATTTTTCAAAACATGAGACTCGGCAATCAAATTTGCCTGTAAATAGTATTCTCTGCCGCTGGGGCTGTCTCCAATCGCCACGGATGCATCACCGGCGAGTATCAAGGCTAATGCTGCATCTTCTCTATTTTGTTTGAACACCTCACAGGCTTTCAGGTAATTCTCCCTAGCCGACAAGAATTCTTCCGTCTCAAAATACAAATCGCCGATCTCCATATAGACATCTGCTCTGTCGCTGACCTTCTCAACCAAGTCTAGAAGAATGCTTGTTGCCGTGTTATAGTCGCCTTGACTCCTCAAAGCTCTAGACTTTAGTAGATACGCGTCGGCCAGATAGGTGGATTTTGGATATTCGAATATCAGCCGTTCAACCATTGCCACTGATTCCTTGTTCTGCTCCAAATCAGCGTAGATACTCGCGATTTTAATTATCGCATTTTCACGATACCTATTCGAGTCTAAAAGAAGATTGTAGTAGTACAATGCTGAATCATACCTCAATTCTTCAAACCATAGTGCCCCAAGTTCATTAGCAGCATAAAGGCGATACTCACCTGTTTCTTCATTCATCAACAATGATCGCAAGGAATTCAACACCTCATGCCTGCTGTTGATGGCCTGACTGACCTGGACTCTGAGAATTAATGCCTCGACCATTATCGTCGTGCTCGGTCTATCCTCGATAATTCTATCCAGCTCACTCATACTCTGGTAATATCTGTTCATGTCATAGAGAATCTTAGCAATTCTCAAACTTGTCTTGGAAATCAACCTTGAATCTGGGTTTTCCCTAACATATCTCCTCAGAGCATCAACCAGCGACGGATATTCTTTCAAGTGATATTTTGTCTCGTATATTCGCAAAGCGACTTCATCCGAGATTTCCGGGGAAGGATAAAACTGAGCTACACTATAATAGACACTCAGAGCGTTGCTATATTCACCCATGTTGAAATAGGAATTTCCAATTCCCTGCAGAGCCGATGCTACATATGATGATTTCGGGAAAAAATCTACGAGTTGTCGCCAGAAATCAAGGGCGTTATGATATTCTTTACGCTTGTAGTTGATCGAAGCCAGAATATACAACGCTCGATCCGCATATGATGACTTAGGAAACAACTCCCGGTGCCGCAACAAGCACACCTCTGATTTCGCCCATAGACCCAGAAAATACTCTGTCCTCCCCTTAAAGAAGAGGAATTCATCCACTGAATCGGGTAGATCCCTTAAGTAGATCCTTGCCGAATCGAATTTTGCCTCGTCACTCAATAACTTACCCATTAGAAATCTTGCGTTGTCGTCGGGAACGAGTGATAGATATTCTCGTAAATATTGCTTTGCTTTGTGCTGGTTTTTCAAGAGGATAAGTTCTTTACTCGCCTCGAATAACCCCCAAAGCATTAGTGTATCGTCAGGACTATGACTTATGATCGTATCCAACAGGGCGAGGCTTTTCTCATGCTCTCCCAATTTTGCATAAGCCAGAGCAAGCCCCATTTCTCGATAGCCAAAAAACCCATCTACCTGCTGATACAACTCAATCGCTTCCTCATATTGCGTTTCGGCATACCTCCGCTGTGCTTCATCCAATTTTTCGTAACCTGAAACGAAATTGGCCAATCTCTGTTTACCGTCGATATCTGGTACGTATTGTAAAAAATCCAATGCATCACCAATATTGTTTTGCCTCAGATAAATCAAGCTTAGGTAGTAACACGACTGCCAAACATCACTCCTTATCTGGTAGAATGATTCAAAGTGGTGAACCGCCCGTCCAAAATCGTCCAACCGGTAGTGGGCAACACCGAGATAAAAATGTGCCGTAGGGATTACTTGTTTCACCCGCTCGAATAGCGTAATGCTCCCCTCCAAATCACCTCTTGCAAGCCGAGATATTCCAGCCCGATAACAGTTATCATAGCTCGGATCCGTAGCGACCGTGATTTCGTGAAACCTGTCGATGTCTTCTGTCTTTTCGGTTACCGGATGAGTGATTAATGCAATGAGAATTATCAATAGGTCACTCAAGAGGAACCTCGGAAGTATACACCATCAGGAGTTTTTGTGACTCAAGATCGAATAGGAACTGTATCTGATATCCGGCATACACCGGGTGTTCAATGATTCTGGCGAAGTATCGTAGCACCATAAGATTCTTTCTCTCATCGAGAGCAGCGAATTTAAACCGATATGCATTATAGGGGATTGTGTAGAATCTCTCACTTATTAAATCCAGCACATTAGAATTCCTCTCTATTTCCCTGCGCAGAGCATCGACGAACCCCTTATGCTCCTTGCCCTCCCCCAAGAATCTCAACTGACCACGGTAAGTATCCTTGCAAACAATACTGAAATCACCGCGCCGTATGTTACTTAACGCATCGTGCTTCCTGCACGACAAGAAGGGGAAAATGACTAAAACAACTAACGAAATAGCAAAGAGTCTTTGCATGATTACTCCTCCGCTCTGGGATGTGCTTTTTTGTAAATTTCCTTTAAACGCTTGGTTGTGAGATGCGTATATATCTGTACCGTAGAGAGGGAAGAATGTCCTAAGAGCTCCTGTACTGCTCTCAAATCCGCTCCTCGCTCAAGCAAATGCGTAGCAAAACTATGTCTGAGAATATGGGGATTGGTACCCGAAGCCCGGGCAACACTAATCAAATGCTTGCGTACAATACGCTGCAAAGATCTGGAGGTAAGGCGGCCGCCACGATAATTGAGAAAAAGAGCAGTAAGTGTCCTCTGATCTCCCTGCCGTGACTTACGTGAACGAAGGTATCTGAGAATCGCCTCCCCGGCTCTTCTGCCGAGAGGAAGAATCCTCTCTTTCCCACCTTTACCCATGACCCTGACCTCTTCTTTGTGAAAATCAATATCGCTGACATCTAAACCGGTGAGCTCGCTCGCGCGCAATCCACAGGAATACAGTAGTTCCATGATCGCGCAATCTCTTGGGTCTTTAATTTTCAAACTTTCCTCAATCTGTTCATATGTGAGAAACCCGGGAAGGTGCTTTTTCTTCTTGGGCGTTTTGATCACATCTGCTGGATTATCAGATATCAATCCAATCTTCTTCAGTGTTTTGAAAAACGACTTCAGGCTGGAGAGTTTTCTTGCCACCGTTGATGTATCGAGACCATACTTGAGAAGAAACGCAATATAGTACGATACAACGTTACCATCTACTTGTGAAATCTCTTTGTCATGTAAAAAATCGAGGAATACCTCGATATCCTTACGGTAAGCTCTTATTGTGTGCTTAGAGTAGTTCTTCTCCTTCTCGAGGTAGCAGACGAAATCAACTAATTTGCTTGAGAGATATTCTGCATCCATACATCGACGAACCATTCTACCATTTATATTGCTGTTGTCAAGGTTTGAATCGAATGTAGACGATAATAGTGTTGCTACATGAGTCTATTGTGGGAGGTGTTTATCACTTCATCTTCGAAAGTTCTCTTTTCAAGCTTTCAATCCTATCTACTCGCATCGGGTTAACGCCGGTCGCTAGTGCCAAATAGTAGCTGACAAAGTCACCCAACATTATTGCCCAGAAGACGCGCTGCATCTTGTTTCTGCCCTGCGAATCGATGTCCATCATGCAACGCAATTCATTCTTGACCAACATCTTCAGCAACCGGCGCCGAAGTTTGTTCCTAGGATGCGCCCCTGGATCATTGAGGAACAGCAGCATGATATCGGCGTTGAATTTCTTCGGTCTGCCAAGACCCACAATCTCGTTGTGATTCATCTCGGGTATAACATTACAGTGAACAAGGACCTCCGCATTTTCATTCAGCTGACACCGCCAGCGATTCGCAACAGGTACAAAAGTTGAAGAATCAGCGTACAGAATCAGCAGCTTACCGACTAACTTCTTTGCCAGTCTTCTTGCCTTCTTTTCAATACCGTCCCTTTGTTGACACAAGAAAGTGGATAGGTCAACGAGTCCCTTCCTTGGATCATCTCCCAACAAGTGTGCATGATACAAGACGATGGGTAAAGGTGCGAAAAGGTATCCCAAGGCGCCACGCGGCGGTAGTCCTTGAGGCACGTGGATCTTATATCGTGATTTCTTCGCGTAAAGTTTACCATCCGATGATATAACCACCGTGTCGATTTTGCGCTTGGATAACTGTCGATAGTTGCTCAAGGTTTCTTCCGTATTACCCGAATAGCTCACCAGAATGGCTAGTGTATTCTTGTCGACAAATGCAGGAATATCATAGTCTTTGTTGGACACAATCTGAATCCCAGGATACGCTGCCGAGAGTATTTCGCCACTGATACCGGAACCGCCCATGCCACAGATTAATACTCTTTCGTACCGCTTGCTGAAAGAAAAATCCGGTACGGAACTGACTGCCTCTACTATTTGGTCAGGTAGTGAATAAATTATCTCACGCATCATTTTATCCCTTCAATACCTGGGAATTTTTTTCGAATCGCTCGCCGCAAGAACTTCTTAACCTCAACTGCCCCGCGAAACTTCAGTGCTTTCGCAGCAATCTCTTCGCATTCCTGCACCGTGAGTGCCCGTAAGACCATCTTCGCCTTTGGTATCGCAACCGGGCTCATCGACAACTCATCGATGCCGAATCCTATGAGGAGCGGAATAGCCAAGGGATCGGCTGCGAGCTCACCACACAAGCCCACCCATATGTGTGCTTTGTGACCGGCGTCAATTACTTGTTTGATCAACCGCAATACCGCAGGGTGGAAATGGTCAAACAAATGGCTAACGCGCTCGTTGCCGCGATCCACAGCCAAAACATATTGAGTTAGATCATTAGACCCGATACTGAAGAAATCGACATGTGCGGCGAAATGCGAACTCATTAGCGCCGCGGACGGAGTTTCCACCATGATACCCACCTGTATGTGATCATCAAAGTCGACCTTCTCTTTTTTCAATTCTTTCTTCACTTCATTGAAGATTATCTTGGCCTTCTTGATTTCCTCAAACGTCGAGATCATAGGGTACATAATCCTTATGTTTCTGTTCACCGACGCCCGCAGAATGGCCCGTAACTGTATTTTGAAAAAATCCAAATCGTCAAGGCTGACCCGCATTGCCCGCCAACCGAGAAACGGATTCGCCTCGTGATAATCAGAAAATATCTTATCGCCGCCGAGATCGTAAGTCCTGATGATTACTGGATCCGGTTCCATCTTCTTCGCCAACTCATTGTACACACGGAATTGCTCTTCTTCAGATGGATTACCTCGACGTGTCAGATAGAGAAATTCGGTACGAAACAATCCGATGCCCATGGCCCCGTATTTCTTAGCATGCGTATATTCGACAAAAAACTCGATATTTGCCGATATATCGAGCTGACGTCCATCACGCGTTTTTGCCGGCAATTCACAAAAAGGCGAAAGCATCTTCTGATACTCGACTTCTTTTCGTATTTCACCCTTATAAAACTGATTTCGGCCGGGCGTCGGGTTCTTGATGAGAATACCACGGTTACCGTCAAGAATCACCCTCTCGCCGTTTTCTATTCTTGCAAGCAAACCTTCCACACCGACAACCGCCGGTATTTCCAAGGCTCGCGCCGTGATTGCGGTATGGGAAGTCCGACCGCCTACTTCAATCGCAATTCCCAAAACATTATCAGGATTTATCAAGGCGGCTACCGAAGGTGATATATCGTGAGCGACGAGAACCGAACCCTTCGGCACGTCAATCACGGAGGCGTGAGTCATATCCAAGAGGTTCCTCAATACCCTCGTACCAACATCCCAGATATCGGCGACACGTTCTCTTAGATACTGATCCTTGCTGGCCCCAAGTTTCCTAGCATATTCGTCGAGAACTCGATGATAGACATACTCGGCATTCATCTCCTCGGACTTGATTCTTTTCTTCACTGTTTCGATTATTTCACGGTCTCTGAGCATCAAAATCTGAGCATCAAGAAATTGTGCGAAATCGGCACCTATTTCTTTGTTGATACGTTCCTTTATATTTGTCAATTCCTGTTTGGTTTTTTCCAACGCATCCAGGAACCGTTCGATTTCCCCTTTTAGATACATCGAGGGAACTGGTGTCTGCACAACCTTGATTTCCTTTGTTTCATATACGAAAACAGTGCCCTGAGAAATACCCTTTGACACTGCAATCCCTTTTAGTATTCTCTCCTTTGCCATTAGTCCTGTCCTTCCAATATTTTCCTTAAAGCGTTCATAGCCTTTTCTTCATCGTCACCACTAGTGGTCAGTACAACCTTGCTGCCTTTTTCACAAGCAAGAGTCAGGATACCCATGATGCTCTTGCCGCTGACTTCCACATCATCTTTCGCTATCGTAACATCGCTCTTGAACTTCTCGGCGAGTCTCACAAAACGAGATGCTGGCAAAGCATGCAAACCGTTTTCGTTGAGTATCGTTATTTTCTCTCTAATCATACTCTAAACCATCCCGATTATCAAGACCAAAAGCAAAACCGATATTATGATCAAAACTGCGGAATACCTTCTTACGAGCATTATCATAAATAGTGCCGTCAGCGGAATCACCAAAAGGTAGCTAACGCCAAACGCGGCCAGTGAAAACAATAGTCCACTGAGTACTGCACCAGCCGCTTCAAAGATCTCTCTCACCATCTTGAACCGTCTATCTTTCAGAAGATAAATAACATCCCAGCCCAAGTTATAACCATCGTTGATTCCCTTGATACGATGGAACAGATGAAAAATATTGTAGATGACAAGGAAGGTAATCGGCCCGACAATGCCAAAGTGTATACCTAAAATGACTGCCAATAAGAGTAAAGCAGGACGAAGGGTACGCCAGAAAAGCAAATCGCCCGCGGACGCAAAACTGGTTTGCGCAACGGCAAGAAATTTCCCTATCTCCTCAGCCGAGGCTCGTCCTTCATCGTATGCTCTGACAGTTGCGCCCACAATGTAAGAAACCATGTAGGGATGAGTATTGAATAATCCCCTCTGGGTCTTCAATATTTCTGATTTTTTATCTTCACCCACACCGGCGACGAGGTCAGAAAGAAACCCCATGCTTTGCATGGACGGGAACGACCACGAGGTTTGAATGAACAAACTATGCCAGAATATCTTTAGAAGACGACCAAAGCTAAGCCGCATATACCTCCAATGAGCAAATAGACCACCGTTTTTATCTTCACAAAAAGATAAAAGCTATTCGCCAATCCTATACTGATACCGATAATCATCAGGGTTTCTTTTGTTATCTGGGGGAATACGTCCGGCACCCCGATCAATTGAGAAAAAACAAACAACGGTAGGAAAAGACACAGTCCCCTGATGAACGCGGTCAACAGACCCATCGTGTGGCATATATACAGACACTCCTCGTGATGTACGAAGCGATGATACAGTTTTTCATTGAATTTACGGACGTAAATCTCCAAAATACCACCGATGATACTGCCAACCAAACCGAGCACCACAGCTAAGAACAGCGAGTGTCCAAACGAGTTGAAATTCCTTAACAAAAAATAACTACCGACCGTGATGATGCCAGCTGATTGGCCATCAGGCGGAATATCACGGCCGATGGGCAAGCCACCCAAGAACACTAGCTGAACCATCGCACCCAGGAAAATACCGAACCAGACATCTCCAAAGATTGCCCCGATGATGGTACCGGTGATAATCGGCTGTGAAATACCAAATTCCCCTAATGCGTACTTGTCCAGAATTATCGCCGCACCCAACAAACTCAAGATTATCGCATTCATGGCGTGATATGTTGTTCCACCTCTCCCCTAAGACCTATTATCACTTTATTCCTGCCAATTTCTTGACCACATCCACCGCCACCGAGTTCGGCAGCTGTTTGCCAGTGATCTTAATCCCAAGACTGTGTAAATGAACGACCGATTTGATATCCGATGTCGAAAGATATATGTAAGGGGCAACCTCTCTTGTTCCTTCACGATAACCTAACCCGCCTACGTTAATCTCCGGGACAAGTAACCCCTTCTTGATCAATTCAGAAGCCTCACTTACTGATTCAACGAGGATCATTATCCTCTGCTTATTCTCCGCGGGTATATGTTTGACGCATTCGTTAAGTGTATAACAAGAGAACTCAATCCCGTCGGGAATTGCGAGACGGTAAGCGCTGCAAGTCCATTCATCGCGACTTATTCTATCCGACGCCAGAACAATGCAATGAATACCCAAAGGCCTGACCCAACCGGCAATAACCTGGCCGTGTATCAAACGATCATCAACTCTCAAGATCAACATTCAGTCCCAAAACTCCCACTTGATCGAAAAATCAAAGTTCCTCGACGCCATCGGATAATGAGGCACATAAGCATATTTCTTGTCAAATACATTATCTAGCCGCGCAATACAAGAAAGGCTCATGAATTTGACTAATCCTGCGAGCGAGACGACGCTAAATCCTGAAACCTCCTCACCTGATTTATCTAACTGCCTCCCATACAACTCACCACGGACCGTAATGCCAAAACTGAACCGGCTGGTTTCTCTTATGATAGACAAACGAGCACCTCCGTGATATTGTGGTGTGTAGATTATCGAATCACCACTCAGTAGAAAATTGCCATTACCACCGATCACGATCTTGGTTGTAACACTGGTATCTGGATGATGTAAAAACAACGGAATATTGAAATATCCTTCACATCCATTGATGCGCCAGGAATCAAGATTCACATATACATACTGATTCGTGCTCTCCATGGCGACCGTAATGAAATCATCAAATTCAAATCTGTAAAAAGCAACCGAGAAAAAACTACTACGCACACCAATTTCCTCTGCCCAGCAATACTCCGGAACAAGGTCACTGTTCCCGCCGATGCAAGCATAGGGATTGAGTGTATCGAACACAGCATTTGATTCTAGATCCGAAGGCACTCGTGCGTCTTTGGATAGCGCACCATAGATTCTTACGGGCTCTACGATATCATAGCCAACTTCCAGTCTCGGGAAATAGAAAGTTTCATGGTCACCGGCGATCCCAACATAACCCGACGCCAGCAATGCAAAGCGATGGATAGATTTATTCAATCTAACCCACAGATCAAGCGGATAGTCTTTGTATGACGTCACATCTCCATCAACGGAGGTGAAATAACCAGCCACACCATAATCTAACGTAGCACCGAGCAGGTCATGATGATACTCAACATCGCATCCCAACCGTTTGATCTCACTTACGACGGATCTATCATTAAGGCTATCGATGTAGTACATATTTTTCACATTATAGAATATGTTCACGGTCGAATTCCCCTGAGCGAACATGCCGTTGATATCAAGAAACTCGTCTTCATGACGACCTTGAACTGCTGTCAGCGTGGAGCCCGGGAAACCGTAATCGTTCTCGTAATAGAAAATATCTAACCGCAGAGGCAAGAACCGATTGTAATAAATATGTGAATATAATGACAATTGCTGACCATCTGCATTCTCCCGATAACCACCAGTCTTGTAGTAGGAGCCGCTCAAATAAAGCCCCAACTCATCGGTGATAGCTCTGGTCAAGTCCATTTCGTAAATATTGCTCTGAAAACTACCAAACATGAAGCGGGCATAAGAATATGGTTTGTCGTATCGGTTCAACTTAGACTCGAAATTGTAACAACTCAACCCGGCCCCCGTGAGACTGTGCCCATACGATAGTCGGTCAAAAAAGTGAAGCGGTAGTTGAGCAAGGTTGAAGTAACCAGTTGGATCGGTAAGTTGTCGACGCCCGTTCAAATACACGTACGTGTACGACGGCTTCCGCCCCCTGGTCGCTACCGTGCTGATTCCCTCACCGCACGAATATCGCGCAATCGGGAAGCGACTAAGCATATCGGTAATGGACTGTTCATAATACGCTGGGACCGTTTCTCCGATTATGTACACTCCATCGTAAAAACTGACAATTTCCGGAACTTCGTATGTTTTCAGAGTATCAACGTCTGTCGAATCGGCTTCAGCCAGTAGAATTAGCATCAAAAACACTGCCACATTATATTGTAAAAAAATGGCCTGTCAATGTCAATCTTACACTAATCTTTGGATGCGACAGCAGGATTGGACGCTTTTAATAGTGGGAGAACACAGAACACCATACTCTTGAAAATTCGGTTATTCTGGATATAATATCAACCGACACGGAGGTTACATGAAATCAAATAAAGACTATATTGAATTCACCGAAAAATTTAGTGCAAACAATTATCACCCCTTACCTGTAGTCCTCACCCGTGGTCGAGGCATCTGGGTATGGGACGTCGAGGGCAAAAAATATCTCGATATGCTCAGTGGCTATTCAGCGCTTAATCAAGGACACTGTCATCCAAGAATCGCGGGTGCCTTGAAGAAACAAGCCGACGAACTGAGTCTCACCTCCAGGGCTTTTCACAATGACAAGATGGGCGACTTCCTTGAAAAAATCTGTACGCTAGCCGGTTATGAAAAAGCCTTGCCCATGAACTCCGGCGCCGAAGCCGTAGAGACGGCAATAAAGGTCGCGCGAAAGTGGGGATATTACAAGAAAAAAGTGAAGGATGACTGTGCCGAAATAATCATCTGTGAAAACAACTTCCATGGGCGTACCACGACCATCGTCGGCTTCTCATCAGAAGTACAGTACCGCGACGGCTTTGGACCTTTTGCGCCTGGCTTCAAGATGATCCCCTACGATGACCTATCGGCACTCGACAATGCGATTAGTGAAAGTACTGTTGGATTCTTGATCGAACCCATCCAGGGGGAAGGTGGTGTCAACGTTCCCGCGGATGGTTATTTGAGGAAATGCCAAGAGATATGCAGAAAGAATAACGTACTGCTCATCGATGATGAAATACAGACTGGATTGGGGAGGACCGGTAGACTGTTCGCATATGAATATGAGAACGCAAGACCTGATATCCTGGTTATAGGCAAAGCTCTGAGCGGTGGGTTCTATCCGGTCTCAGCAATTGCCTGTGACAACAGTATTATGGAAGTCATAAAACCGGGTGACCACGGTTCTACATTTGGAGGCAACCCTCTTGCATCAGCCATCGGGATTGCCGCACTCGACGTTATTATCGAAGAAAAACTTGCCCAACGTGCATACGAACTGGGCAACTGGTTCACGGACGAATTGCGGAAAATCCAAAACCCAAAATTCAAGGAAGTAAGAGGGAAGGGATTGCTGATCGGTATCGAGTTGACCGAAAAGGCAAGACCATATTGCGAGAAACTCATGGATCTGGGCATTCTTGCCAAGGAAACGCATGATATGGTCGTTCGTTTCGCACCGCCGTTGATCATCAAAAAGGAAGAACTGGAGTGGGCGTTAGACAAGATTAAACAAGTTTTCAATACGTAAATCTAAAAGCCTAACGTATTGTTGCTTGACGTTTGCCGTACAATGGAGGAGGAGACGTGAAGAACTCCAGAAGATATCCGCTCGGCAGCTACTTGCTACTATTATCTATCTTAGCCGGAAGTTGCGCACCCATAGTGTACTCCCCGCATGCGCAAAATGAAATGACCGCTCCCTACAATCGAATCGGCGAAGTACATGAAATAGAAGCAGCACCCGCTCTGAATCTGTGGAGCGTCGATGAGCACGAGGATACGGTTTACATCAAGACGTATCCGACCACTAGCTTCAGTTTCTTTCATAACGCCTATTATGCACAGGGAGCGATAGGCGGCATCGGCGGTATTGAATTAGTCTCTTTCCCTACAACGTGGCTCGTTTCCGGAGCAGACGGTTTTGTGTTTCTCTTTAAGCCCTATCTTGGGCTTCAATACAACAACACCCATTTCACACTGCGATTGAACCTCTCGCCCTTCAGTGTCGCCGCTGGAGTAGCCGGTGGCGAGTGGGCTGCCGGAGGCGATCTAAACAAACTCACCTTCTATCAGTTTAGCATGTTGTTACACAACGAAGGCCGATCAAAACATATTTACTGACTCGGCGCTCGTAACTCTCCCGCCGCCCTTGGTGCTCTTGCCGGTTATGAATATTCCTTAACGGAGAAACATATTATTCGGGCGGAATGCAGTGTGCTTGTCAAACCACCTTTTTCACTATTACTCACCAGCCAAGAATTGGAATCTATAAAAGGTTATGTTTTCTATATGACGGCAGGTATTTTTGTGCGGCTGAAGTAATTCTAAAGTAGAGTAGTTATTCTACATAATATACCCCATCATAAATGTAGCTAGCCGGACCCTCTAAGTACAACTTGTCCTTGATTGTAACAACCAAATCGCCGCCCCTGGTCTTACAGGTCACGGGAGACTGTGCCATGAAGAGCTTTGTCGCTATGTAAGCCGAGGCCAGAGCGCCGCTGCCGCACGACAGGGTTTCATCTTCTACACCGCGCTCATAGGTTCTCGCTTGAATACCATCCTTCTCGACCTTTACAAAGTCCACATTTGTACCCTCGGGTTTGAATGTCTTATGATTGCGAATAGCCTGGCCAAGTGCTTTCACATCAACTTTTCGATAATCATCGACGAAGATTATGCAATGCGGAACACCGATACGCAAGAAGTTGGCATTATATTTCTTACGGTTTACCGTGAAACTGAAGTTCAATCTCACATCCACCGGCGGCGCAACCTCAATACTGACATCACCGTTCTTGTAATAGAATCCAATAGGACCTGAGGCCGAGGCGAACTTGCCTTTATCCTTTACGAGACCAAGCCGGTAGGCGTAACTAGCAACACATCGGGCACCATTCAGGCATGCTACCGCTTCACTTCCATCACGATTGAAGTAGCGCATTTCAAATGGATATTCAGCAGATTGTTCTAGCAGTATCACGCCATCCGAGCCTGCACCCAATTGGAAATTGGCGATATTTTTCGCAAAATCACTAATCGTTTGATCCAGGACATTCACCGTGAGGTAGCCATTACGATTGTCTATTATCAGAAAATTGTTGCCTGTTCCTTCCATTTTGGTAAAGAATATTGGTTTCATTCTACTCCTTTCATTATTCTTAAATAGTTCCTTGAATAAGTTATGAATGCTACTGTCATAACTACAATACTCGTATACATCAAAATAGTTCCGATCAATGTTAAATTAATCGTGAACGCAAGAATCATTGCTCCAAAAATAAACCCTGTAATTTTACCGAATACATTCGACACTTGGACAATAGATTTGTTTTTTAAAAGAACGTAACTACCGAGCAATATGAGAAAATCGCGCGATACGATTAGAACGACTACCCATAAAGGTACTATTCTTATATACAAAAGAGTGATGAGAATAACGGCCAGAAAAATCTTATCGCATAGCGGATCAAGAAACTTGCCGAGTCTCGATTCTTGATGCAACCTTCTCGCCAAATATCCGTCCAAACCGTCGGATAATAGGGATATCAGCATTATGGCAAACGCGATAACACGCTGGTCGGTGAGCAAAAAGTGGACAATAAAGGGCAAGAGTGCGAGACGCGAAATCGTAATGATATTTGATACTGTCATGCGATGTTCTTTCATAGGACTATGATCATTTAGCTTTTCTCTTTTGCATCATTTCCTTGGCGTGCTCTACGGTTTTGGAAGTAATCTTTCTGCCACCCAGCATGCGCGCAATTTCCAATTTTCGTTTGTGTTCGTCTAATTTCATAACCTGTGTGAAGGTTTCCTCTCCCCTTATTTCTTTTTTAACAAGCAGGTGATTATCTGCGGAAACCGGAATCTGTGGTAGATGTGTAATGCAAATAATCTGATGACTATTGCTCACTCTCGATAACAGGTCACCAACTGATTCGGCAATTCTCCCGCCGATACCAATATCCACCTCATCGAATATTACCGTCGGGATTTTATCAACGTCAGACAGTATTGTCTTCAGACATAGAGTTATTCGTGATATTTCTCCGCCCGACGCAACCTTTCGTAAGGGCTTCAACACCTCACCTGGATTTGTAGAAATATAGAATTCAACATCATCCTTGCCCGTGGCACCAATGTCAGTTTCACTGAACCTAATTTCAAAATCCGCCCTTTGCATACCCAATTGATGTAATAGCTTAAGTATTTTTCTCCTCAGGTCAACAGCAGCTTTATGTCTCTGTGATGATAATTCGCCAGCCTGATCCATAACATTTTTTTCTGTTTCAACAATTTTGTCCTTTGTTTTTTCGATCTCCTCGTCTCGAGTCTCAATCATTGTCAGTTCATCTTTCATCCTCTTCAAGTAGCCATTTATTTCCTGGACTGATTTTCCGTATTTTTTCTTCATCTTATTTATTGTCTCCAATCTACCCAAAACAAAATCCAGCCGCTCCTGGGAAAATTCGATCTTATCCTTGTAACTACTCATTGCGCGATACATGTCATCCACGGTCGAGACTATTTCATCCATCCTATCGTTACTCTCAGCCAGTTGCGCATCCAATGCCGCCAGTTCATCAAAAGCCTTCTTGATACTCGACAACTTCTCAATCACCGAACCGTCTTCTTCGTACAGCCCGTTTACCAATTCGTCGGCTAGCAACGACCGCTTCTCGCTGGTGACGAGCAAGTTCTTCTCAGAAAGCATCTTTTCTTCCTCTTCGGGCTGTAGGTTTTCCTTCTCAATCTCTTCGATTTGAAATTGCAGGTAATCGATCCTCTCATCCCTGGCTTCCATTTGCTCCAGTAGCATCTTCAATTTGCTTTGCAGATTTCTGTATTCGTTGTAACCATTCTGATAAGCTATTTTCATTTCATCTAACCCGCCATATGCATCCAACAGCGATAGATGATTCTTCTTTTCGAATAGCGACTGATTCTCGTACTGCCCAATAAGATCGACCATATCCTGGGCAATCTCACGCAGGAAATTGAGACTCACGATTCGGTCATTGATATAGGAGTTCTGGCGTTTGCCTCTTTCAATATTCCTCCGGACAATCATTTCGCTTTCCAAATCGATTCCCGATTCCGTGAGGCGCTTCCTGATTGAAGGTTTAACATCAAATACGCCAGTTATTTCGGCAGATGTCTTACCGGTACGAATTGCGTCATCATCCATCTTTGCACCACAGAGCGAGGCGATGGCACTGACAATCATCGATTTCCCGGCCCCGGTCTCGCCAGTGACTACAGTAAGACCATCTTCTAATTCGAGTGTGACGTCTTCCATGAGGGCAAAATTCTTCACCCTCAAAAGCTTAAGCATCCTCTCTCCCACCCCATTGCATCTTTTCCCTGAGCGTTGTGAAGAACGTGGTATGCAACGGCTTAATCAGCTTTACCTGATAGTCTGCCTTGGAGAACGTAATAGCATGTTTCTTTCTTATCAATTTACACCTCTGTCCATCGGCGACTAATACCGCACTTCCTTTCTTGCCGATCTGAATTTCAATCTTACTCGTCGGCGGTAACACAATTGGACGCACCGACAGCGTATGTGGTGCAATCGGCGTTACTATTATCGCTTCCGTATCGGGCAACAGAATTGGACCACCCGTCGCAAGTGAATAGGCGGTAGAGCCTGTCGGAGTAGCAACGATGATTCCGTCGGCAATAAATCTACAAACATATTCGTTGTTGACCACCGCCGAGAATTCTACGACGCGCCCCGGTATCCGTGTGCTAATGGTAAAATCATTCAAAGCATAGAACTTCTTACGGTCGAATGCTGCCGTCAGCACCATGCGTTTCTCAATCTTGAACTTTTTCTCGACTATTTCATCCAGAGTCCCCGCTAATTCGTCAAAAGTCACATTCGTCAGAAAACCAAGTCCACCGATGTTCACGCCGAGAATAGGTATACCCTTCTTCCCGTATGAGTTCGCGACAGACAGCAATGTACCATCGCCACCCAGCGCGACGACAAAATCGGGCGCATTCGAAATCGCAAATCCCTTTTCGCGTAACGTCTGCTCTGCGAGTTCCAGATTCCGCTCGGCTTGGGGTTTCTTTGTATTAACGATGATTTTAGCTTTTTTCATTACCAACTCCAATGAATAGAAACCGATATTTATTGAACAAATCTCTTTTGAACACAAAAGATCCAATATGACGATCAGCCATAAATGTCTTTAGTTTCTTCACCGAATCCTCATCAATCTCCAGTGCCATAACGCCAGCGCCGGTCAGATAATCCATTCCCTTCTTTACCAGCTTCTCGATAAACTGAACACCGTGTTCGCCACCATCGATAGCCTTAAGCGGCTCAAATTCTCTAACACTTTTAGGTAAAAGCTTCATACGACTACGCGGCACGTAGGGCGGATTCGAGACGATGAGATCGAATTTTCCCGTAATCCCTTCTAACATATCACAGCGCAACAGATGGATCCGAGATTCGAAATCAAACGATTTTATATTCTGAACAGCATTAGCAATAGCCGGTTCAGATATGTCGGTGGCTATGATGTCGGCATCGGGGTAGAGTTGAGCAAGAGCAATGCTGATTGCCCCACAACCAGTTCCGATTTCCAGCACTCTTTCAGGACTTCGCGGTAAAATTTTCGGCAAGAGCTCAACGAAACTCTCTGTCTCTATTCTTGGAATGAAAACACCCGGCTGCACACTCAACGTGTAATCGCGGAACTGTACCCGTTTAGTTACATATTCGATCGGAATACCATTCTTCAGCTGTTGTATTCGCGACCAAAGTATGAATCCATCCTCCTCATTGACCGTATCTTTCAAATAGATCTCCAAACGCGGCCGGTTCATAAGGGTTGCGATAACGAGCTCGGCCTCGCTGCGACCGATGCCCAATTCCTTACTTGCTGCCCTGATCAGTTCTCTCGTGCTGCTCAAGTTTTGCAATGACATCATCTAAGTCACCATCCAAAACATTTTCCAGATTGTACAATGTTAGTCCAATCCGGTGATCCGTGATACGATTTTGAGGAAAATTATAGGTCCGGATCTTTTCACTCCGGTCACCAGTTCCTACCTGCTGCTGACGCTGCTGGTGTATCTCAGCATCCCTCCTCTGGCGCTCAGCCTCTGCTAACCGGGCCCTCAGGATTTTCATGGCCTTTTCCCGATTTTTATGTTGGGAACGCTCGTCCTGACAAACCACAACCATGCCAGTCGGCAAGTGAGTCAGCCGCACTGCCGACGAAACCTTGTTGACGTTCTGCCCACCATGGCCGCCTGCCCGGAAAGTATCAACACGTAGGTCGTTTGGGTCAATGGCAAGCTGGGTTTCTTCAATCTCTGGAAGCACAGCAACGGTCGCGGTTGAAGTATGAATCCTGCCTCCGGCTTCTGTCTTGGGTATGCGTTGTACTCGGTGCACGCCTTTCTCAAATCGCAAGAGCCGGTAAGCATTTTCCCCCGATACAAGAAAGATTACTTCCTTGAAACCACCGATCTCACTCGGATGCGAAGAAAGTAGTTCAGATTTAAAACCATGGTTCTCAACAAATTTCTGGTACATTCTGAACAAATCGGCACCGAAAAGTGAAGCCTCATCGCCGCCTGCGCCAGCTCTTATTTCTACGATGCAGTTTTTCTGAAACTCCTCGTAGTTCGGATTGGACATATCTTCAATTTCATTCTTGATTCTCTCGAGCCTCCCTTCCAGGACCTCACGTTCATGTTCTGCAACAGTCCTCAGCTCTTGATCATCGCTGGCAAGCACTTCGTCGACACCATCAATCTCTCTCAATATCTTATCATACTCCTCATACTTCTGTACAATTTGCTCAAGCTTCTTGTATTCGCGGGACAAGTTTGCGTAATTCTTGGGGTCTTTCAACACCTCTGCCGACGCAAGCATTCTCCGCAATTCTTCAAGTCTCAATTCTTTTGCTCTTCTTTCTTCGGTCTGTATAGCCATGTTATGTGGTTAAGGGCTAAATTGTGTTATATCTTTTCAAACTTCTCTTTCAACGCAATGTATCTGAGATAGTCGTCCAAATCGGTAATGCCTCTTATTACTAGACTATTTTCATTCAGTGTAACAAGATTAACCTGAACAAGCTTGTTCACATAATCTTTCACTTTGACCTCGCTAATGCCGGTTATATTAGCGAGATATTCAAATGAAAACGGTGAAACTTCAATGCCCCCCTCAGTTTCTTTCCCAACCTCCTTGGCCTTGGTTATGATATGTGCAAGAACTCTCCGCTCCTCGCTTTTTATTGTGAGCAATCTTATCTGTTCATCTGCTGTTCTCAGTCTACGGGTAAGAGTTTCCAGAACATATTCGATGAGCGGATTCGCACGAAGTTTTTCTTTGAATGACTCTTTATCAATAACCAAAAGCGAAACAGGTGTTACAGCAACTGCTCCTGCTGAGCGTGGTGAACCATCGATAATTGCCATCTCGCCGAAAAAGTCGCCTTCCTTCAATACTGCCAGAGTCTTTTCCTCATCGCCTTTTCCCTTGGTGATCTTGATTTTTCCTTCGCGGATCAGATACATGATTTCGCCTCGATCGCCTTCATTAAATAGAACTTCACCCGGCTGGAGCTGCTTTTCCATGCCTTCCACCATTTTTCCTCCTTACTCAATATTTTATCGAAAAACCCCAAAAAGTCAATGCCATTTTCACCCAAATCTCAGATTTGGTTGTGAAAATGAGCATCCCGAGCGCCAGTTCGGCGAGTCAATGCGAATTTTACTCGCACCTGTCTTTTGGTGCGACATTAAAATTCAGCATCCCGCATTTTCGATAGAAAGTGCGGGATTTCACTACATAAGTTGCCACGCCCCGCTGCGCGGGGCTCGCAGTGATGGAGCGGGGGACTGCGAAATTCAGTGTCCCAAGTTTCCCAGCGGTTCGGGGACGAGGGGAGCCCTTAGGCTCGCCCTCTGCAAAGCTCACCAGGATATCATAAAATCAGTAAGCAGGTTATCAGACTATCAGAACATCAGGCAGTAGACATCAGATTACCATGATACGTTATAGTCATTATGTCAATATGCCATTGTGTCGAGCGTCGTGAGGGCATAAATCGTCTTTTTCCAGTCTGATATCCTGGTATATTGACATCCTGCTTGCTGGTAGCCTGATCTTCTGATATGCTTCTTGTGAATAAAGCGTTCAGCGTGGCTTCAAATATACTTGACAGCTCGTTGTTTCTACGTATAATGACTGACTAGTCAGTCATTATAAACCACCCCTCCATAATTGTGGTCTAATGAATGGTTATCGATAATATGAGAAAAAAGGAAACAAAGACAAGAGATAAAATCATTAAAAATGCCCTCAAGATTTTTGCCAGAAAGGGCTATTTCAGAACCACGGTCGATGATATTGCCCAGGCCACGGGTCTGGCCAAGGGTACTGTTTACCTCTACTTCAAGGACAAACAGGACCTTTATGTTGCGACCATTGATGAGCATTTCACTCGTGCTCTCGACACTCTTGCTGGAATCAATGCCAAGAGCATCACACCAAGGGAAAAGATGCAGGAAATCGCTATCAGCGTCATCAACTATATCAGGCATTTGAAAACCAGTTATATGTTATTCACATTTGAGAACATCAATTTGAAAGGCAAAACACTCAAAAATATCCACTCAATAATCGAACCCAAGATTCAGGAAATGATTGACCTGATCAGCGACATCATAGAAGACGGCGTTGCGAACAAGCAGTTTCGCAAAGTCGACCCTAGAATTACAGCATTTTATTTTCTCAGTATGATACGAGCGATTTTTCTAAGCAATTTATATGTATCAGAAGCATCCTTTCAGACAGACACTGTACTTAAGCTCTTTTTTGAAGGTTTAAACAAAAGGAGGTAGTCAGCATGTTACTATCTGGGATACTCATCATCGCTTCTCTGTTTCAGGCTAGTGAAAACGTTGAATTCTCACTTGGCCTCAACTATTCTTCATACCTTCTGTTTCAAGATACTTTAGAGGCGAAAGGGAAATGGAATATTGGTGGCGAGATAGGTGTGGATAATGTTATACCAAATATCGGCTTGAAATACTCCACTGAGTCTTTGCACCAGTTTCAACATCTTGCCATTTCTCAAGGTGCCGTGGCTCCGGGTATCTGTAGAGACTGGTTTGGGCATCTACTACTGGCGTGGGCTATATGATAGCGAGGTAATTGAGCTGCCCAACGGTGAAAAAGCTGAGGAATGGGATATTGGTTTTGTTGGCGGTTTCACCCTTCAAGTCAGACCCGTCAAATACCTGGGCATTGAATACGTGATGCGTTACAATTATATGGCTAGTGCGGAGATTTATAAATATGGTTTCTATGATAAGGATGATAAGATATGGGAAAATGGCGTTGGTGTGAAGTTCATTATCCCCTAGCTAACCTTGATGCTTACAGTATTACTAAACCTTTGGAAGTCTCATCAATTTAGGAGGTAACGATGGCATTAATCATGGCCTTAGTTCTCAGTATATCAGCGGGCGACACACTATATTTTACCGTGGACGAGGCAATCGACTATGCTTTGCAGAACAACCCTGAGATCGAGCAATTATCGATCGAACTTCAAAAATCAGAGGAACAAGTTGGCCAGACAATCTCAGCCTTCTACCCCAGCATTTCTGCGAATGGTTACTACGCCTACGTCACTGATGTGGCGGTAATTGAGTTTGATAGCATCCCCATACCATTTGGCGCCCATGAAAACTACAATGTACAACTATCACTGCAGCAGGTTATCTTTGCCTGGGGAAAATTGTACAACGCTTATAAGATATCAGATCTCGCCAGCGACATCGCCGAATTGAATCTATTGAGGAAGCGACAGGAAGTACGTTATTCGGTGGCTGACGCTTTCTACACATTGTTGGTGCTCGAAGAATATCTCAATCAAGCACGGGAGAACCTCGCGCAACTCCAGCGGTACACGGCTGTCGTCGAGACCCGATACAAGGCAGGACTGGTCTCTCAATTTGATCTGCTACGTGCCCGGGTGCAAGCGGAAAATCTAAAACCAACAGTCATCAACACAGAAAATACGCTCAACCTAGCGCGCGAAGGTTTCAGACTACTGTTGGGGATGGACTTGCAGACAGAGTACGTATTATCCGGTGAACTGAGAGCGGTCGAAGAGGAGTTCTCCCTCGACCAACTAACTACCAGCGCCCTTCAGAATCGCGCTGAAATCAAGAATCTGAAGAAGGCAGAAAGAATTGCCCAACTGAATCAAGCTATTGCGCGCCGTGCGAATCTGCCGAGCCTCGTTGGCGGAGCGTCATACGAGCGTAGAAAGCCCTTCAGCTTCACCGGTGACGAGTGGGGCTCAACCATGACCTTTAATCTGGGCTTCGAGTGGCCGATTTTCAGCGGCTTCGGTAATCTACACAAAAGCCGAGAAGCTTCTCTTATGATCAAGGAAGCACGTCTGGCCCTCGAGAATTTGGAAAGAGCTATTGTGGTCGAGGTTAAGCAAGCTTATTTAAGCTTCCTGGCGGCGAAAGAAGCAATTGGCGCTGCCGAGGACAATGTCGAACAAGCCGAGAAGTCAGTAGAAATCATTGCAACGAGATACAAGAACGGGTTAGCAACAAATCTTGAGGTCCTGGATGCCCAGCTTGCCATGATGCAAGCACAGGTGAACTATCTTCAGGAGGTCAAGAATTACAACACATCATTGGCCGAAATTTATAAGGCAATTGGTAAGGAGGAATAAATGCGCAAGTGGTTGATTATCATAATTGTCATTGTGGTTCTGACCGCTGCAATCATGTTACGCGTGGGCGCAAGTCAGCGTAAAGGACAGAAAGAAGAAGTTACACAAGTTATCCCCGTCGAGATAGTAACTGCGACCAAAGGAGATGTAGTAAGTACTTGTGAGGTGTTGGGAACGATTGTCGCAGACAAGACGGCTCAGGTGTTTCCGGAAGCGATGGGTCGCGTCATGCGCCTGCTGGTCAAGGAAGGCGCGTATGTGAAGAAAGATGCCAACATAATGGCAACGCGTAACGAAACGGTCGGTTTCGAATATGAAGAAGGTTTCATAAAATCCCCGATCAGTGGTTACGTTGGTGAATTAATGGTTGACGTCGGATCCATGGTCTCACCTCAAGCTCCTGTTGCGCTAATCGTTGACTATTATCGTGTGAAAATCGAATTCCACGTCGCCGAGGTCAATGTCGGATGTGTACAGATGAATCAAAAGGTGAATATTGTCGTTGACGGAATCGGCGAGAATTTCACAGCACGTGTTTCGGAAATCAGCCCGGTAATCGATGCGATGACACGTACGGCAGCGGTCAAGGCAGTTACTTCAAACCCTAAGAAATTATTACAACCTGGAATGACGGCGCGAGTACAAGTAAATCTCGGCGAAAAGAGTGGTGCACTTCGTATTCCAAAAGACGCCTTGCTGGACAGCTATCTATTCGTGGTCACAGATAGCACTGCGAAACGTCGTGATGTAGAGGTGGGATTAATTGGTGACGCTTACGTAGAAATACTCGAAGGCTTAACGGATGGAGAGAAAGTGATCGTAGTTGGTCAACAAAGACTTGCTGGCGGTGAAAAAGTCAATCCCATAGCCAGGGGTGAGTAATGAAGATAACTGAAGTTTCAATCAGAAGACCGCTTTCGGTCGCCATGGTGTTCCTGGGTATAATCCTCTTTGGTTTCATCTCGGTTACGAACTTGCCTGTTGCACTTTACCCCGACGTTTCCTTTCCTATGATGATCGTTCTAACGGGTTATTCCGGGGCTGGCCCCGAGGAAATCGAGACGAACATAACCGATCCTCTTGAGCAAACCTTAGGTACAGTAAACAACCTGGAAAAGATAACCTCAACCACATCGGAAAACATCTCGACCATCATATTGCAGTTCGATTGGGGAACAGACCTCGATGCAGCATCTAATGACGTCCGTGACCGCCTCGGAATCTTGATCCCCTACTTACCGGATGATGCAGACTATCCGATGATTTTCAAGTTTGACATATCGCAGCAACCGGTCGTGATGTACACGATAGGTGGTGATATCGATCCGCTGGAACTTGATGAAATTGCCGATGACGTTGCTGACAGAATCCAACGTGTCGGTGGTGTTGCTGCATCATATGCATTGAGTGGCACGTTCCGCGAAATACAAATAATCCTGAACCCCTTAAGACTGAAGGGTACAGGTCTTACACCCGACCAAATCATCGGTGCTTTACAGGCGCAGAACGTAAATTATCCTCTGGGCAACATAGTCACCGGCACGAAAACCTACATTCTTCGAACCATTGGACAATATGAGGACCTCGACGAAATACGCAATACTGTTGTTGGTAGCAGTAATGGAGTCCCGATATACCTTTCTCAAGTTGCTGACGTCAAATTCCAGGCATCCGAACAAACGTCGATCTCACGAACGAATGGAGTTCCATCGATATGGGGCATGGCGCAGAAACGGACAGATGCCAACGCGGCAAATGTTGGAAATAGCGTAGCTACCGAACTTGAAGAAATAAGGAAAGACCTCCCCCCAGGTGTACAAATAGACGTAATATTCAACCAAGCCGACTTCATCATACGCTCCGTACGCAGTACTGCTCAAACCCTAATCATGGGGGCGATTCTTGCAGTCATCGTCCTCTTTCTGTTCCTGGGTAGCTTCCGGTCCACCATATACATGGCCGTCGCGATACCAGTCGCCGTCTTCTTTGCACTTTTCTTCATGTATTTCTTTAACATGAGTCTCAACATCATTTCGCTCGGCGGTCTCACTGTTGCGATCGGTATGGTGCTCGATTCCGCGATTGTCGTATTTGAATCAATATTCAGAAAGAAGGAACAAGGCATAGAGCCAGTGCAGGCTGCCTGCCAAGGTACAGCAGAAGTGGGACCAGCAATCACTGCCTCGACACTGACCACCGTTGCCGTCTTCTTGCCCCTCCTTCTGGTTAGCGGCTTCGCCTCGATATTTTTCAGACCACTCGCCCTAACCGTGACCTTCGCCCTTATCTCATCTCTCGTTGTAGCACTAACTATTATCCCTATGCTAACCGTGCGTTTCGGGGCAGTTAAGCGACGCGATGACCGAAGGGGTTTCAGCAAGAACCTGGGTGCTTTTTATGAAAGAGTTGAGGGAACATACACCCGGCTCATTCGCTGGGCACTGGGTCACAGGAAAACGGTCATTATCGGAACCGTCGCTGTGTTTTTCGCAAGTCTCATTCTCATCCCCTTCATCGGCACTGAATTGAGCCCTGACATCGACCAGGGCGAGATTATTGTTAATGCCGAAATGCCGGTCGGCACCAATCTCTGGGTGACTGATTCGGTAGTGAAGAAACTGGAACAAATAATCGTCGAGGAAGTTCCTGAGATAGAAATACTCTCTACTTCAATCGGCGCCGGTGAGGGTGGCTTTACCAGCCTTTTCGCGGCCACCTCGGGTCCACATGCAGCGCAACTATGGCTCGAATTGGTCAATCGCGAGGAAAGAAGCCGGTCGGTGAAAAAGATTCAGGAAGACCTGCGACCAAAAGTGATGAACATCATTCCAGGACTCAAGGTAACATTCGGCGGAAACGAATTTGAAATGTTTGGTGGTGGTTCGGCGATCGAGGTAAAGATCATCGGTTACGACCGTGAGAAAGCCCGCGAAATCTCTGAAGAGCTCGTGGAAAAAATGCAGGGTGTCAAGGGACTCGTCGACCTTGAATCCAGTCTAAGCGAAGGTAAACCTGAGCTTCGTCTAATTATCGATCGGCGGAAAGCAGCGAACTTTGGTTTAACGCCGTATGATATCGGAAACGTGCTTCGTTCACGCGTCGAAGGCATCATTGCCAGTCAGTATCGCAAAGAAGGTGACGAATACAACATCAGAATCATGCTCGACGAAGAGTATCGAGATGAGTTGAAGAAAATAACAGCGATGACGATCACCACTCCCGTTGGCGATGTACCAATCCAGAATTTCGTCAAAGACACAATCGCCGTGGGCCCCGTAGAGATTGAACACGAAGATACCAAACGTCTGGTAACGATCACTGCCGATGTTGAAGGCCGGGACGCGGGAAGCGCCGGTGCTGATGTGCAAGGAATTATCAGCGCGACGCAAATACCAGCTGATTTCACGCTTGAAATGGGCGGTGGGTTTGAGCAACAGGTGGAAACCTTCCGCGATCTATTTTTCGTCATCATTCTGGCCATTATTCTCGTGTACATGATCATGGTCGGACAATTCGAATCTTTCAGGGAACCGTTCATCATCATGTTCACGATTCCATTGGCAATCATCGGTGTCTTGTGGATGCTGTTCTTCACCGGCACAACCATCAACATGCAGAGCCTGTTGGGCGTGCTGCTTCTCGGCGGTATTGTAGTGAACAACGCGATCGTCTATATCACGTACACGAATCAGCTGCGCCGTCAGCAGAATATGGCCTGTATTGACGCAGTTATCGAAGCGGGCAGAGTTCGCCTCCGGCCGATATTGATGACCGCGTTTACGACGAGTTTCGGGCTCGTTCCGATGGCATTGGGCATCGGCGCCGGTAATGAGCTCCGTGCACCAATGGCACGTAGCGTAATCGGCGGACTGATGCTTTCGACATTCTTGACCCTAGTCTTCATTCCAGTTCTGTATACAATCTTCGAACGCAGAAAGAACAAGTCCGGCGGCAAAGCCAAGAAGGAATCCAAATAAAGTGAAATAATCCCCGCATCCTACTGCTAAATCCCACCCCAATTTGTGGGAAGGTAGGATGCGGGTTTACCCCGTGGAATACCACCAACCGTAGGCTATATCACATCATTGATGTGGCCCCGGACTTCAATATTCCTTTCGAAGCTGTTGCAATGTGTTATTCCACGGGGTAAATCCCTCGCCTGCTCAGGCGGGTCGAAAGGCATACTCACCGAGAAGACGCCGCACAGTCATTTTATGAATACAAGTCATACCGCCAATTCACTCACGATGCCATAATTTCAGTAAACTTTATGGTTCGAGCCTATCGATTCCGTTTTTGCTCAAATCTCTGATTTGATTGCAGAAAACGAGAATTCCGCATCCGCGGGAGAACAATTATACCTCACCGAGGTATTTCGGTATTACGCCAATTAGCTAAATACCGAAATATGAAACCGCGCAATAATCTAAGTGTTGTAATATCACTGTAACGTTTTCTGTCTACGCCAAATTTCTTCAAATTTTGATTTGAGGAGAAATTTGAGCGTCCCGGTTTCTTGATTTAGGGCAATCTGTGATTTAGCAACAAGAATCAGTGTCCCGCTGTCCGGAGGGTCCGGAGGTTTCGAGTACAACGAGAAAAAGTCCCGAGCGTAGTCGAGGGAATCTCATTGTCGGGTAATCATATCTTTTCATCGCCGCCTGTCCCGTAAGATCTCAAATGCACAGGGTAATCGACGTTGCACTGTACCGTGACCTTGATTTTGCCCTCATTAAGTGTATAATCGTGCATACCTAAAAAGCGCAAAACGTATATCTACCAGCAAGACCACGATGACGAAGATAGCGCACTCGAATTTGAACTTCAATTCCAAAGCACACTCACAACTGCTGAGCGCTTCAAGATGATGTTCATGATGTCAAATTTGGTAAAAGAAATCTTACTCAGAAAAGGCTATATGAAATCCGTTGAGATTGTACAGCGGGATTCATAACGCATCCAATATTCCAGCAAATCACAATTACACATTTAGCTAACTAGCCAATTAGCGCAATACCGAGGTCGCTGATAGCTGAATTAAGAGAGATAATTTCCGGTTCTAACTTATTATTCGAATAAATCCGCCATTACCTGTGGCGAACGCATCGAGACGTATCATCAGATATGACGGCGTGCCCCGTAAGTTGTCAAACATACGGAGTCATCGAAGGGGTGTTACCCGGGTAGCTCCTTAAATATCTTCTTCATCCTTTGGCTGTATTCGTGAAATGCCTTTCTCCCCTCTTTAGTAAGACTGAGTAGTGTGCGGGGTATTTTCTTAACGAACTTCTTGTCAATATTCACATACCCAGCTTTTTCTAATTTCATCAAATGGGATGAAAGATTACCTTTGGTCAGATTTGTCTGTCTCAAGAGGAACAGAAAATCAGCGCTCTCGACGACGTAAAGGTAAGATAGAATCAATAGTCGCGCAGGCTCGTGGACAACCCGGTCAATGTCAACAATCTTCTGGAGTCCGTGCGCCCCTTTCCTGCTAACCGGCATCCGAAGCCTCCTCAGCCTGCCGTGGATTTCTCTTTAAGAAATCGAGGAATATCTTAAAGCCGATTATCGAAATAACAGCACCAAGAATAACGAAATAATACTCAATGCTGCGCGGCGCCACCGACATGACAACCAATCCACCCAGCCCAATAACCACTCCGTACACAAGCCAGCGATATACTTTGTGCTCATGTGCAAGCAATCCAAATATGACAGGGATAAAGAGAACCGCTGCTATCTTAATGACATTCTGCCAATTTTCCTGAACTGAGAACCCGAGTAATAAGAAAATCAGAGCCGTTACCAAAGTGAGAAGCGCAATTCCTATAATGCATACTAATAATATCCTTGTCGCTGTAGCGCCCCGCCTGGCCATGCGCGCATAACCGATACGCGGATATGTCGTCCGCTTTCTGACCGTTTCAATGAGCACTGGACCGATCACTATCCAGGGTATATTGAGCAAAAGACGGTACTCAATCACAAAGTATGTTAGCAAAAGATGCACCCCCAAGAGAATGTCCATTAGTCCATCCTGAAAATTCAAATGCCGGGTCTTACGTTCTATATTTCCGATGTCGACCGATGGGTTCATTGATTGCTCCTTTCGCGGCAGGGTACATCTCATTTGCTACTTGCATCACATGTCTTTCCATCTGGCAAAGGATATCTGTGCAAGAAGCTTCTCAATTGAACAATACCGACAACCAAGAATACTGCGCCTAATCCGCCCCATTGAAAAGCTGAAACCGTGTTTGGATCGTACCCGGATGATGTAAAGATAAGCCCAATGATTCCACTTACAAATACAAAAAAAGACATAGCATAATCAATTCTAATCTTTGTGCGACAGTGGGCAATTGTGAATAATGCACCAGTGGGAATGATGACAACGATAAGCGGCGTGAATGTCTTAAGTTCTATAATGCTTACGGCAAAAAAGAGTGATAGAAATATTAGAAGATAAAGACCAGTAAACAGGACTTCTTTTCTATCAGAATTTATTGAGAACTTCGCGTAACCTGTGCGGTTATAAATGAATTTTCTTCTTAATATCCCTTTCAAAATGAGACTCAGAATGGCCATAGCCAAAAGCACCGCCAAGAAAATCATATCAATCAATATCAGAGGGAAAAGAATAAGTACAATGCCAGCAAGAATTTTTTCTAAACCATCCTGAGACATGGCGCGGGATGCTTTCTGTTTGACTCCCTCGATATTAATGGATCGGGACATCCTACACCTCGCTGCCAGATACATCTTCACTCCGGATTGAGTACTTGCGTAGAAAGCGGGCTAGTACAACACCTCCCATAATCAGGACAATGATCGCCGGTATACCAAACGCGACGAAAGTCAGATCTTTATGTGTTAATGCTGTCAAGACGATATCCAGTGGAACACATATGGCAAACATCACGCCGATCAGATAAAGCCTATTAAAACGCAGGAAGTACGCAGCCAAGCTGAACACGATGATCATATTACCTACCCATATGGCTGGTATCAACAAATCCATCGACATCGACCGAGATACAAGATCTTTAGCACTGAGGACCGCAATAACAAAGGCTATCATGCCAACAAGAACTGATACCGCGAAGACAACTCTGGTTTTCTTCTTTCTTGCTACCCCTGTGGGACCAAAATTCACATGGCCAATCCGTGGTCTTGTAATAAAGCGCTTCCCCATAACAAGGAATAGAAATGCTGCCCCAACTAACAATACATAGATAATCATGGTCGTAACGTGAGATATCCCGATATCGGAGAACAATGCACCGACTCCCATCACCAATAGTAACGACCCCAGGTACATATCCCAAAGGCCGTCCTCAAAAAACGACGTCCAGACCTTACGTTCAAGTTGTTTCAGGTCAATGCTTTGTTCTGCCATTCTTTACCTCCTTGGCTGCAAGATACCTACCGTATGACATATATAAAACCGACAATGTAACAAGTAAAAGCGTAAATGTAACTAACATATAAACTGAATCCCCATAGTATACGAAAGCCGACTTCTCCTCTATCGCATCTTTGCTTCTGGTATTTAAAGGACGCTGTGCTTCGACGACTACTCCCTCAATCATACCTAACCATGCCTCATCCTGATATTCATATCTGGGAGCTGTCACATTAATCTCTGGCAACCTGCCAATTGAATCTAATCCTCGCAGATTTACCGATGCTCCTGAATTCACCAGAAACGCCCCCAAGATGATAAAGGCAATCGATATTTGTATCTTCTGTATTAACATAAAATATCTCCTTTTTTCATTGACCACAACTACGTATTCTTCATCCGCGGGTTCTCACGCAGCAAACGCAAAAAGAGAATAACACCAGTTAAGATAATAACACTAGAGGTGATACCAAAAGTAACCGGAAAACCGTGGTGAGGTATTCCAGCACTCAAATGTAACCATTCACCAATCGGTATGCACAAAGCGATAAGCAGCCCGTAGATGTACAACCGTATAACCCCTAAGAAATAGCCGGCAAGCCCAAAGCATATAAGCACAACCGCTATGAAGCGAAGATTGTGCACCCATGATTGTGTCATGCTGCCCTTGAAAGACGTGATACCCAAAATGAGGCTGACTGATAATGCGACAAAAATTAGAATATTGAACTTTGCCAGCCGCTTTCTGCGTGTCTGTCCAAAACTTACCAGCCCGAGCCGGGGAATCACAACATATCTCCTTAGCAGCACAATTAAGGCGAAGATTACAGCCCAAAACGGAACAAACGCAGCCGAGCTCCAGAAATCTCCCAAGCCCATTCTATTAAGGAACGGCGCCAGCGCAAACATCAGTATTATGCAACCCAGGAATATATCCCATAAGCCATCGGCATAGAAAGAAGTCCAGACCTTGCGTTCGAGCCGTTTCAGGTCGATTTGCTGCTCCATGATCATCCTCCTCTTTGCATACTAGTCTTCATTGCAAACTAGTCTGCTATATTATAATGAAAAAATCGGATTTGTCAAGGGGCAACTCGCACGTGCCGCCTGGTTTTCCTCTCCCCCTATAAGAGGGGATTCACTCTTTGGGATATGCCCTTTCCATCACACGGGTAAGCTGGATAAATCAACGGACATTATTGACAGATATAAGATGACCGGTGACAGAAAAGCATGTGGTTCTGTGAATTATTGCACATGTGAGTGCAAGGAATTAACAAGGTCCGTAGACTTTCGTAGAGTCCACGAGACTCCGCTGAGATACACGCTTCCTTTCATGCCAAGATAGATAATGACGCAGCGGTAGAATTCTGTCTATTACCGTATGTTTCCCGATTCTGTATTAATCTAAAAACAATATCAAACGAATCGGGATAAATTGGCCAAAAAGTGGCACACCTGTCCCGTTACATTTATGAATAAAATGTAAAGACGGGAGATTTGGCACAAATGTGCCCTCAGAAAGAGGGAAGTGATTTGTGTGGTCACTCCCCTTGTGCTGTGTAAATTTATCTTATCTAATCAGCAGTAATTTCTCTGTAGCGCTATAATCCCGCGCCTGGAGTTTTAGGAAGTAGATACCGCTGCTCAGTTTACGATTAGCTTGGTCTGTGCCGTCCCAACTAATCTGCGTACGGAGTACAGCGTTAGCCACAGGGCTGAAATCTTTCACCAACCTGCCCGTAGCATCATAGATTTTCAATTCGTAATCACTAGCATCTACCCACTGAAATCTGATATCTGTTTTATGCCGGAATGGATTCGGGGAAATCTGTAATAGGCGTTGAGCGTAAGGCGTCAAGCATTGGGCGTCTTCTTCCACTCCCACTGAAGGGTAGAATTTCCCCCAAATGCGCGTCGTGTTATAGATCTTGCCGCCATACTCGCCGGTCCATCCAGAATAGGTAATAAGAAATTGATCCTCTGCACCGTGTGCCAGGGTTGGTGCAATCTGGTCACCTGGTCGAAGAGACACGCTGAAGGTATCAATCATTACGCCTGAAGTGTTTAGTTTTGCGCCATAAATATCCCACGAGCCGTTGCGGTCATCTTGCCAGACAACAAGGTAGTTTGTGCCATCGAATGCAACTGCTGGATAACTTTGGTCATTTGACGCTGTCGAGATGGGAATTCCGTCTGGATCGAGGACATTTCCGGACGGAGCCACCCGGGCACCGTAAATATCAGAATCTGATCCACTGCGACCATCCTGCCATACAACCAGATAGTTTGTGCCGTCAAAGGCTACTGAAGGATACCCTTGCTCTTCTTCGGCGGTTGAGATAACGAAGCCAGCGGGATCAAGCACAGTTCCGGCTTGTGTCACCCGGGTCCCGTAAATATCACGATATGAAACACCGTAACTACCTCGAAACACGACCAGATAGTTGGTGCCGTCAAAGGCAACTGAGGGATACAAGCTGTAGGGATCCGCTATTAGAAATCCACCTGGGTCCATTGACCAACCGCCTTGATGCACACGTGCACCTTCAATCTTGCTCCAAGGTGGAACCTTATGCCATGCAATCAGGTAGTGTAAGCCACTTGAGGCAACCGAGGGACAATCGCACATCCACCCCTCGTCGATTTCAATCTCTGCTGTGTCAAGGATATTGCCGTTTGGGGCTATTCGCGTACCATGAATGCCCCCTGCATCTCCACCGCGGTTGTCAGACCATGCAGCAAGATAGCGACTTCCATTGAAGGCAATTGCGGGAAACCGTTGTTTGCTTGGATCAGTTGTGACAGGGATTCCAGTTGGGTCAAGAATATTTCCAGATTGACCCACGCGGGTGCCATATATATCAGAATGATCATTGCGTGTGTCTTCCCATACTACCAGATAATTCGTGCTATCAAAACTAACCGCGGGATTTCTTTGTTCATTTATATCAGTTGACATGCTGATGTTGAGGGAGTCAAGGATAGCCCCAGATTGACCTACCCGGGTGCCGTAAATATCCTTATTGTCATAATCATTGCGACTATCCTCCCACAAAACCAGGTAGGTTGTAGCGCCAAAGGCTACTGAAGGACAGCGTGGCTCGCCATATCCAAGCCAGCCGCTTCTTATGACAATGCCAGTGGTATCAAGAACCGTGCCGGATGTATTGACCCGCGCACCCCAGACACTAGCGGGGTAATATATTCCACAGTCCTGCCACACGACCAGATAATTGGTGCCGTCAAAGGCAACCGAACCAACCCACTGACTTTCTCCAATGGTGCAGATGCCAATGCCTTGAGGGTCAAGAACATTGCCGGCTATATCTACCCGCGCGCCATAAACGTCCGAAGTCCAATAAGCACGAGGATGTTTTCTTGACCACACGACCAGATAGTTGGAACCATCAAACGCAATTGAGGGAGAGTATTCATAATATTGAGGGGGTGGGGATGAGACTACGATTCCCGCTGTATCAAGGACACTCCCTGACTGGTTCACCCGGGCACCACAAATATAAGAACCATGACTCCAGACTATCAGAAAGTTTATCCCATCAAAGGCAATTGAAGGGCATGCCCGGTAGTATGTAGCGGTTGAAACGGTAATCGCGGTTGAATCCAGGACACTCCCGGATGCATCCACTCGTGCACCGCATATATCAGGTTCATATGGGTCATTTCGGTTATCCTGCCACACGGCCAGATAGTTGGTGCCGTCAAAAGCAACTGAAGGTGTTAATTGGTCGTTTGCGGCTGTCGAGATGGCGATCCCAACCGGGTCAAGGACAACACCAGACTGAGCTACTCGGGTTCCGTAAATATCAGAAGATGAATCAGCACGCCAATCTGTCCATACGACTAGAAAATTGGTGCCATCAAAGGCAACTGCAGGTGTTGATTGTTCATTTACGGCTTTAGAGATGGCGATCCCGGCTGGGTCAAGGATAGTCCCATCTTGATCTACCCGGGTTCCATATATATCCCATGAGCCGTTGCGATCATCTTTCCATACAACCAGGTAGTTTATACCGTCAAAGGCAACCGAAACAGAACATTGGTGATTTATGGATGGACCATAATTGACATTTGTGTCAATCAGAAACTCACTATCTCTTAGCCATTCATTTACTATTGTATTTTCAAATCGGTTGGATTCATTGGAATGCGGCGTGGTAGTATGATGTGATACCTGTTCGACGATTTGAGTTACATCAAAGAACGCTTTCGAATTCTCCAAAGATGAAATTGGTTCCTGGGTAAATACCAATGTAGTGGCGATGAAAAATGACATCACTATTCCCAAAAGGGAAATACTATTACTATATTGCCTCATTATTTCCTCCTCACAAAACTACACTGATATCTCAAGAACCACCTAAATTCAGCTACCACTATATTATAGCCTTGACATGACGGGTGTCAAGATGAGCCTACCTCGTGCCACATGAAGTTCTCTCACCTTATTAGCAATAATTTATTTGTAGTGCTAAAATCACATGCCTGCAATTTTAAGAAGTAGACACCGCTCGCAAGTTTCTTTTCACTACTCTTGGGATTCCATGTAAAACTATGAATACCAGCAGAAAGATGTTCATTGATTATAATCTCAATCAGACGGCCAGTAATATCAAAAACGCTCACCTGGACGTTTGTCGCTTCTTGCAGACTGATAGTGAAGCTGAATTTGTCTTGGCTCGGATTTGGGAAAACCGGGCTGAACATAATTGATGACTGCGGCTTGCTCGAGGTCTCTTCTTGAATACCAACATAGGCACCAAACCGGCATATGAATCCGTCGCCTTCTGCTTGACCACCGTAGGTCGTATCATATGCTCCCTGTGTGATCGGGAAATCGTTAGACCGAGTTATGCCCGCTACTATCACCGTTGAATCGGCGACAAAAGCTAAACCCATGCCCAAGTCATAGGACCAACCTCCAAGGTATGTTGAATAGAGAAGGTCTGCCTGTCCGTTTCCGCCAGGACTTATGCGGCTTAAGAAAGCATCTTCGTAAGGAAGCACACCACCAAATGTAGTATCAAAAGCTCCGGGGGTTGTCGGAAACCCGGGCCCAACCTGACCGGTTAGAATGACTTTACCGGCATCATCCAGTATCAAAGCATTAGCGCATTCAAAAAAAGTCGTAGTGATAGAGGGACTTCCGAGGAACGTCGAGTAGAGAAGACTATCTCCTGTAACATTCATCTGAACCATAAATGCGTCGCTGTTGCCACTGAGTGCTGTATCGTATGCGCCTGGTGTGATTGGGAAATTGCTTGATTCTGTAATACCGCTCATAGTTGGCGTGCCGAACTCGTCTATAGCAAAACCATAGGTACCGTCATAGGAAGAGCCTCCAAGAAACGTTGAGTAGACGAGACTACTTCCATCCGCATTAAGCCGGGTCACGAAGACATCAGTGGCACCATTGAAGCTTGTGTCGTAAGCGCCAGGCGTTGTAGGAAAATCAGACGACCATGTCTCTCCAGATAGAATCACATCACCAGACCCGTCAAGCATCAAACCCATATCACACACGTTCATGTAGTGGTAAGGGGGCTCACATTGCCATCCTTCGTTGTTGCTGCCCCCGAGATAAGTAGAATAGACGAGTCCTGTTGCATCGGCATTCAGGCGGGTCACAAAGGCATCTCTGATACCGCCGTTATAAGTTGTGTCGTAGGCGCCAGGAGTAATGGGGAAACCCGAAGACCC
>LJUJ01000059.1 GCA_001303785.1 Caldifarciminota bacterium SM23_42
TCGGAATCACATGGGCCATTGTGGTATGGCTTCTGGCATATATACTTAACCGGGAGGTATAGAGTATGGAATTTAGAATGCTCAGCAAAGCATTCAAAGACGGGGAGCGCATCCCCGATCTTTACAGCAATACCCGTCGAGGAAGAAATTCTTCTCCACCTTTACACTGGGAGAATCCGCCCGAGCATACAAAATCTTTCGCGATAATTGCCGAAGATGTAGATGCTCCGCTGATCGGAATAATTACGCATTGGATCTTATACAATATTCCATCTGGAAGTAGAGAACTGCAGGAAGGAATTCCTCAGCAAGAGTCCTTTTCTGATGGAACAATCCAGGGTAGAAACTTCTTCAGGCGAAACGCATACATGGGCCCCAATCCCCCATTTGGAACGCACCGCTACTATTTCAAAATATTCGCCCTGGATGCTGAGATCAAGACAGATTTGAAAATGACTCGAGGAAGACTTCTAAAAGCAATGGCGAAACATATCTTGGGGCAAGCTCAGTTAATGGGTATATATTCAAAGAAATCTTCAATTTAGTGAAGGAATCTTCAATTTAGTGAAGGAGATAAATCATGACAAGCATCTTTAAAAAGCAAAACGACATGGATATTGTCGGGCAGGGTGGGAAGATCATCCTTTTTATTTTGCCGTTCTTGATCGCCGCTATACTGTTCGATACCTATTTGCCCCGAATCGCATCATTACCCGAGAGTATTAGTTTGATCAGACCACTGGGGTACTTGCTCCTCATTCCGGGAGTGATCCTCTGGGCGACGGCGATTATCCAACTGATCACCGGCTTTTCCAAGGGTAGGCTGTTAACCACTGGCGCATACGGTGTTGCCCGTAATCCAATTTATTCCAGTGCGACGTTCCTAATCCTGCCCGGCGTCGCGCTGTTGACGTTAACCTGGGTCTATTTCGTGGTTTCGGTCTTTTTGTATGTCGGTGTTATGATCTTCATCGGCAAAGAGGAGCAGCAACTCACAAAGGCATTTGGCAAGGAGTATGAAGATTACAAGGCAAGGGTGGACCGGCTGATCCCGTTCAAGAAACCACGGCAAAAATAGACAGGATATTGACTGAAGATCAATACAGCCACTTGGCGCAATCAATATAGGTCATCGAAGAAATCAAGCAGGAGGAGGCTATGCAAAAAAGCATGATTATTGTAGGTGCGGGCATCTCCGGGCTTTCAACGGGTCTTTATGCGCAGATGAACGGATTCAAGACCTCCATTTTTGAACTGCACAAGATGCCCGGTGGGCTCTGCACTGCATGGACACGAAAAGGATATACGTTCGACTTAAGCATGCACATTCTGGCAAATTCAAAAACAGGACCATTCAAAAGGATGTGGGACGAACTTGGTGTAACAGTTGGCCAGGAATTTCACTATCACGACAACAAGGTAGTCGTTGAAGGGCGTGGAAAAAAACTTGATATCTGCGTTGACCCTTCGCGTCTCGAAGAACAGATGCTTGCCATATCCCCGGACGATTCCGATCTGATCAAGGAATTTATCAGTCTTTTTTTCGGCCGGGGCATAACAGAACTCGCATCCATTGAACCACCGGAATTGACTGGGATATTCGGCAAGATCAAAATGGCCTTCTCCATGATACCGCTTCTGGGATTATTCAAAAAATACGGCAAGGTATCATTGCAGGAATTCACCGCGCGGTTCAAGGACCCGTTTCTGGGGAGGGCAATCAGATACTCAGTGGATTCTCCGGGCTGGCCCATGCTGAAATATCCGCTGATCGCTATGGCGGGTTTTGCGCGCTCAGGCGTCACCGAAAGTGGATATCCGTTGGGTGGTTCGCTGAAGATCATGCTTAAGATGGCAAAAATGTACAAGAAACTGGGTGGCGAAATACACTACGAGAGTCGAGTCACAGATGTCCTCATCGAAAATGACAAGGCAGTGGGTACACGCCTGGAGGATGGCAGCGAGCGCAAAGCAGACATCGTAGTATGGGCGGGCGACGGTCACCGTCTGATTTTCGACATACTTGGTTGCAAGTACATGGATGATAAGATCCGGAACATGTACGAAACATGGATCCCGGTGAAGTCCATGGTCCACGTCATGTTCGGAGTGGACATGGACCTTTCAAAAGATCCGGCTCGCTTTGTGTTTGAAACAGACAAGCCAATCACCGTCGGTAACGACGAATTCAGATGGCTGACCGTAATGATGCATTGTTTTGACAAGACAACAGCACCGCCCGGTAAGTCGGCGCTCGAGGTCTGGTATGCAACAGACTACAAATACTGGGAAAGTCTGATTAAGGATAGGGACAAATACGACAATGAAAAAAAGCGAATCGCCGAAGAGACGGCTGACGCGCTTGAGAAACGATGGCCTGGCTTCAAATCAAAGATAGAGGTGGTTGACGTACCCACGCCCATGACCTATGTAAGGTATACTGACAACTGGCAAGGATCCCCGGACGGATGGTATATCACCACGGACAATATGATGAACAGGGAACTGAAAAGAACGCTGCCCGCGCTGGATAATCTATATATGGTGGGGCAATGGACAGCCCCTTTTACAGGCACTATTATCGCAGCACTATCAGGCCGTCAATTGATACAAATACTTTGCAAAAAAGACCGGCGCGATTTTGTTGCGAAAGCAAATAATGGGTGACGTGACCCAATTGGGCAAGGGGTCAGACCCCCTCGATCTCTCACTTCGGCTTCACTCAGTACAGGCTAGAAACTAAAAATAAGAGCTGGATCTCAAAATTTGGGCTTAAGCCCCGCCTGTTTACATAGTTCATTTGCGGTGATTCTATCAATTGTTTTGTGTCTCTTTACGGGGATCGTCTTTATGTCGTTTGTGTAGATTGAATGCTTTTTGCCCTAACGTAACAGGTAAAAACCATTTTTCTCCAGGTATTTGACCAAATCGCGGCGTTTTACAGACATTCAAACTTCAATAGGAATCTGTTCTATGAGAGCTCTCCCCACAGGGATCTCTTTATGTTGCTGTTTGTACGCCTTGATCATTTCTTGTAAGGCATCTCGCAGCATATTTCTACAATCTTCTAATGTCTTGCCCTCTGTCACCACCTCAGGCCATTCGATGAGCTGTCCCATGTAGCCAGATGTAATTTTTGTATATTTGCTGTATAGTTACTGAGCATGGTCAATCATATAGAGTATTAGTAGGTATGTCAAGCCGACGATGGATTATTGCAGGACAATGTTCCATCCGTATAGTGTATCACCCTCACCATTACCCAGTGGAATAGCTGGCCATATTCCACAGGACAAACCCTCTCCTCCTCCTGAGGCGGACACAGCCTCAAGGGTGAGGATAATTCAGGTTGAGATTGTCACGTCCGCCTAAGGCGGATCGCAATGACTACCTTGCGGCATCGCCTATACATACAAAAACCCTGATTACAATGATAGTCGAGAGACTGGATTCCCCGACTAAGCTTGCCCTCTGACTTGATCAGGGGGTCGGCGAATGACAGCGGGATACAGCATTAAAGGCGTCGAATCTTGCCTCGTAAAATCCAGCGTCATACGAACCATTGATCAACTGTGAAACCAGTCGTCCGCTTACATCATAGACTGATAGCGCAACGGCACTCGCCTCGGGCAGCTCGAATTGGATCTTAGTAAATGATTTGCAGGGGTTAGGCAACGGTTGGCGCAAAGCGAATGCCGTGGGGACCGCTAATGCACCTTCGGTGACACCAGTCGGCAATCCTTGCCCGGTGAGGTTCACGCAGCATAACGTATCATTATTGTCGATCCAGCATGTGTCATTAAACGCGATCGTGTCGTCGGGCGTAAAGGTTACCATGACCTCCAGGCTGTCTCCGGGCGGGACAATACTGTCCAGAGGATTCCAGTTGTGAACGAAGACCGCTAGATTATTGGAGATATCAGAGACGCGTAAATTTCCGTCTCCAAGATTGTAAATGACAAACGAAAGGTCAACTGACTGGCCCACGGTCACACCACCAAAATTCAACGCGGTGGTTGACAACGCAATGCTCGGCATGCGCTGGTCAAAGAAATAGCAACCCATATCCGCAATCGTTGAATCCGGGTCGTATGACGAAGCCGGGTCCCCCGCATCGATGCAGGACGAACTGTCGCTTAAATGATAATCGCCATTTAGGAAATCCTCAAATAATGGATCCATAAGGATGTTATAGTATACATCGCATGAATCGCCGTTGTAATTGGTCTGTACCAGAGTACCCAGACCAGCCGGAGGATTGCCACCAAAAGGTCCGCCACCCCCGCCCCATTCGTAAAAATCGCTGTACGTGACTACGGCAGAAGTATAATTCTCAAAGTATATGTCATACCAGTCCTGGTTTCTAAAAATGCAGTTTGTCAGTGTCAGAGCCGTAGGACCATTGAGCAGGATGCCCGTCGGGCTATATGCACCTCTGTTATTCACCACATCGCAATGATCAATGAAAAGATCACTGCAATCGATCGTATAAATTGCACCGCCCAGCTCTCCACTATAATTGTTATCTATTATGCCCCTCACTAGAAAAACGCTGTCGGCGGATTGAATAAAGATGCCGCCGCCATTGTCCGTACTATAGCAATCTTCTATTACCGCACTTGTGACGGTAACGAATCCACCAGGAGAATCTATATAAATGCCCCCACCATTACACGTACTGCTAACATGAGCACTATTAGCCTTAACTATACAATTTGTGATCGTACAACTGCCCCCATCCAAAACCGCAATGCCGCCACCGTGAACTGCATGATTGTCAATAATTATACAACTATCGATCACCGGATGGCTTCCTCCTTCGATTGTAATACCTCCACCATAAAGGCCTGCTCCGACACTGTTACCGGAAATAGTACAATGAGAAACGCTCGGCGTAGATCCACCATGGCACCGTATTCCGCCACCACGAAGCCCTGTATTTCCTGTGATATCACAGTATGCTATTTCTGGATTGGAATTATACAACGTAATGCCGCCGCCCTCTTGACTGGCGATACTGTTGCTTATTCGGCAGTGTGAAATAACTGGATTGGAGTTGTAACAGAAAACCACCGAATAGATGAAAGCATAAGCTTCCTCCAGAACACAGTATTGCAGGTGGCTGCTGTCTGGCGCATTAAGAAAATGCAGACCCCACCAACTCGTACCTGCAGTAAAAACAATGGAATCTGTTTCCGTGCCGACCGCGCTTAAGAGACCGTTCACCATGAAGTAGTAACTACCCAGAAAATTCACCTCTACAGACGGTTCGATGGTTAACGTATCGTTCGTTTGAAGCGTAATATGGCCGTTGATATAATACGGCGAGTTCACCGCGTACCAGGTGCCAGAAACGTCACCGCCGGGAATGGTATCTGCGCCAAGTATCGCAAATATCCCAGCCAATATAGTTACTAACATAAATGACTTCAGCATAATACCTCCCCCTAGATTTTTGAGTATACGTGAATCTAATTGATAATATAAATAAGCCTATATAGATATAGCCAAGTGTCAAGATAATACAGGTAATAGTATGAGGTGTAATCAATTTATTGTAATGCGTAGCTTTATTGACAACTCAATTTTTTTTGTCATACTCGTCGATAAGCTACTGGCTATCGGCCATAAGCTGCGAAGCTCTGCTTCGTAACGCCGAGATGGCGGAATTGGTGAATCTTCGATTCATCGATTACACAGATAAACACAAGACTTCCTTCAATAAATCATCACCGCAGTCTGTTTGTACATCACTGTAATCAACAATGTGTATCGCACATTTCAATTTTCTGCCTATTACCTTATGTTCCCCGATTTTCTATTTGAACCAAATTATCTGAAACGGGACACGTTGGTAAATACACCGCACGCTATAGTATCGAGAGAATCGAGATGAAGCATTGAGGGAAATACCGCACAAAGTGAGGAGCTGGCTTCTTGGCTGGCTCCTCTTCTTTAGATCTATTAATCAGTATTGACACAATTCTATCGCAGACTACAATTCTGGGGAGGAAAGATGGTAAGAAAAGTTGTGTTGTATTTAATTTTGTACTCCACCATGCTTTTAGCGACTACACAGAGTGACGGGATGAGAATACAGGATTTTCGCTTACCGAGTCAAAAAATATTTGGTCTGTGGCTCTCGGCTGGATTGGATAGGTACTATTATGGTGAGGATATAGGCTACTACGCGGATGTTCGACCCTATTTCCGGCTTCTCAGCGATACAACAGAAATTGACCTTCTATTTGGCGTGAGGGGCGACCACAGGGATTTGTCGGTTTCCACACGCAGTCCTGACTGGGAAGCTTATTTGGTGTCTGATTTTAAAATCGGCGGTGGATTAGGACATTTAAGAGAAGGCCAGCACGTAGCCATGGCTCTTCACATTAACGATATACTAGTAAAGGATAGAATGATAGACAGTGATTTGACAAAAGAAACAATTCTACGAATAGCTCAGGCTCTTTCGAAGGAAGATTTCTTTCGGATCAAATACGATAGGCATCTGAAGTATTTCTTCCAAGAAATTGAAGAAGTGCTCAGTTCCGATCCAGCATGCAACAAGCCAATACCAGCTTTCACTTGGTTCAAAATGTATTCGATACTCCTAGCTGCCCCTCATTACCGGTGGCCAGTTGAGTATGGATACTGGTAGAGAATTTTTGGATCAAGGTTCAGTATAGTCTTTATGGCTGACAATATTAACAAAGATTACACGGCGTATCGATACAGGAAATTAGAATTCCCCGTTTTCGATCGCTATTACTATACGCCTGGGATACGCGTAAAATACGAATACGGTAAACCTATAGATCTACGCAAGCAATTGACATTTACTTCATCATATATCGCTATCTGGTGTGATGATGCCGTTATCCACCAAGCAGATATTCAGTCCAGATACGGATATGGTATCATGGATTTCATTTTGATAGAAGGCGCTGTTTCTATATACTATAATCATGTAGTACCGCAAGATACGAATTCGCAAAGCACGATTGGAGTCGTGCCAGAAGTTGAGTTTAGCTACTATATTGAGAACGGTATCGATGTTGGCCTGGATGGCGGTTGTGATTTCAGAAGAGAGCAAAGTCAATTACCTGACGATGGGTATGATTATACTGCAAATTGGTTCGTCGAATTTCATACAAGGTGGCGAGTTTTCTAGTAGTGACGTTATTGAGGTGATTAACATGCGGTCAGATCGGGAGAGCAGTCAAGATTAGTAAAACCCCCCACCCATTTCCGCCCAGTAACAAACCGTTCCCAGGCAAGTTGATTGTAGTTTCGAAGCATTAAGCAAAAGGTTTTCCAAAACAATGTAGTTCTCGATTCGCTCCGCTCACTCGAACAATAACATCAGATTGAGTTAGCCAAGGTACTGCTGCGACTGGATTCCCCGATCCCTCTGGAGAAAACAGAGGACAGGTCAAGCCGGGGAATGACAACGGCATCTGTGACAGTTTAGTACGTTGACTTCAGATAATTTGTGTATATACTATCACCGATAATCGATTACTGTTGTCTGATATCGGTTATCTGTTATCAGTCAAAGCCGAGATGGCGGAATTGGGAGACGCGGCGGACTCAAAATCCGCAGTGCTGAAAGGCGCGTGGGGGTTCAACTCCCCCTCTCGGCATAAGGGGGGAAGGTTCCCCTTTGAGATTGTTTAGAGTTTAGGATTTCGGATTTGACGCCTGCGGCGTCAAACTCCCCCTCTCGGCATAAGGGGGGAAGGTTCCCCCCTTACCCCCGGCCTTATAACTCCAACATCGTTATCATTATGCAAACGCTATTAGGAAAAACAGGTGGTTCAGCCACTGCTGTTTTGCGTACCTCTCGGCATATCTTTAGGGCACAGCCCAAATACTAATATCGAAATCCTTCACCCTGTGGAATACACTATTTTCATTCCACGGGGTACACAAATTCTAATATCAAAACCCGAATGACAGAAACCAGCTGTTTTGAATTTTGGTATTCGTGCTTTGAGATTGTTTAGGGTTTAGGATTTAGAATTTAGTACTTGATTCGCAGCTGGCGAATCAAACAGTCCAATTATA
>LJUJ01000041.1 GCA_001303785.1 Caldifarciminota bacterium SM23_42
TACGAGGTACTTGGACTCAAAACATAGTCTGTGGGGTCAAATCTTCACACTTCACAAATAACACAATAGCGGAAACGGCATCTCGGTTAAACGTCCATTAAATTGTTACACCAGAGAATCAATAATTGTAATTGGAAGACGCAACAAAAAGATAGAAAACAAAGCGATGTAGTGAAGTGTGAAGATTTGACCCCATTTTCTCGCTGACCGTTTTGGGATTTTCTGGATATTACCATACGTTCGGGTATAAATTTGGTACACATGTGTCATACGAAAAAAAAGAGGAGAGTTACCGCTCAAATCACTCCCCTTGTGCTACAACTTTGATTTCTATCTAACCTTTACCACCTTCTGTGTCACCACGCCATCAACTTCAATGAAATAGATGCCTGGTCGTATTCTGCTTGGTTCTACTACCCTTCCTGTGATGTCAAAGAGTCTGCATTTTTTGCCTGCTGGTAGTTTCAGGCGACCGCGGACGATGGTCGCACTAATAACATTGTGATTCTTAATAGGCACGCTAACAACCACCTCTTCTACGCCCGGTACGCCTTCGAACAACTCGTTCCACGAATACCAGAATTTAGGAAAATGGTGGGCAGCAACCCTGCGACGCGCATAACCTACGCCAACGCACGGCCAATCAGGATGTTCGGTTATGGCGTTAGGTCTAATGACCATTTGCTGAGCAGTACACCACCCATACCACAGTACACTATATTCTCTAGCAATCGCATTTTCGATTGCGATCGCCCTTTGGGTCGACAAATGAAAGTCCGCATTCAGTGAATCAGCAATTATTTGATAGCGCCAACAAGATATCGGCGGATATAGCACGCGATGATGGTTTGTCACGCCAAGATTGTACTGTGAGTTAATCAATGGTGGGATATTGTTATCCGCGACAAGTCGTAAAGAGTCGGCAATATTATTGATTTCGAGAATTCCGGCGGGTGTCGGGTGTGACATGTCATAAGGAGAAAAAAGATTTATCGCATTAGAGTACAATGATGTCGAATAGTCAAGCGAGTAAGTAATATCATAAATGTCATTCACACCGCTATTGTCCGGATCAATGGTTTCAACAGCATCTCTTAATGAAAACATAACAGGTATTAATGAGTTAGGTGCAATGTAATTTGTATCTGGGTAGTTACCTGTATTAAAACAGATACCAACTCCGTCCTGATTGACGACAGAAGTACAGCCAAACCAACCGGCGCAACTGATCGAAACATGTTTCTGCTCATTCGCAAGCTCAGGGAAATAGGCAATGATTAAGGACGTATTTGTGAAAGACATATTTACGCCACTATAGTGATCGAGATTCCGACACAACACCATTCCACCCTGCAAAGTATCGTCATTTATAGTCGACTGTCCCCAGCCGGATATGCTTGAACACCATTCCCCAGATTTTGCCATAAAGTGGCATAAATCAGGGAGGGTATTGTAGCACAAAATATCTTCAGCTGTTATTTCTCTTCCCAACCCTGAATGGATTAAACTGACATCTTTATCAACTAGACCATCATATATACCTTGAGCTTCCTCCTGATATTTGACGGGCACAGTGAATCGTATTCGCCAGTAGGGTAGGATAGTGTTCTCCCATTCCGTAGGTGTAAATATGTACCATAGTGAAGGTCCAAGTAGATAATAGTTAAACTGCGCCATTATTTCTTCCGCCAGCAGAAAGCCATGCGCATACCCCATTTCATAGTGGCTGCCCCATAACTGCAGGTATTTCTGCGTGGGAGGTCCTTTTGTCCGCAAAAAACCATTAATCGTCGACGGCTGGCTTATCATCTCCGGTAGCATGATGTCATCGAGATATAGTTGTTGATTCACAGGCACGCGGCGGGTCCGGAATGATATGTATATTGGTACCCCACTGTAAGCATTCAAGGATATCATCTGCTGGATCCACAATGTTTCCGCTACATACAAAGTCTGCACCAGGCTGAACGATGGCATTGTCGGCAAAGTGGATGTTGACACCAGTACATCCAGACTGCAGCCAGCACTACCTGATGCGCGATACCAGAAACAAAGCAGTGTATCAGGGCCTTGTGGTAGTACCCTAGGGGTTATTAGATAATCCAGATTGGTAAAATCAAGACCACTGTATAGTGTATCCCCATAACACGTTGCACTATGAATACCCGTATGGCCCTCGACCACATCTCGGTACCAGACTGCATCCAAGCAATCTTCATTGACAATGATCCAATCATTTGGCGGAAAATAATTTTGTGTCTCAAAACTTTCCGTCCAAGCACTACATAGCAGCAGAATATATATCACCATGTTCCCTCCCGATTTTTTTAGTACTTACCGTATTTTAATTACCTTTTGGCTGATCTCTCCGTCCACCTCTATGTAATAGATGCCACATGTGATTCGAGTTGGTTCTACGCCCCTACCCGTGATGTCGAATACTCTGCATTTCTTTCCCTCAGGTAATTGCAGAGGGCCGCGGAAGATGGTTGTAATAATTCCTTTTTGAGTGATGACCGCAGGCTCATTTTCCTCTATGCCGACATCTGGCTCCGTTCTTATAAGATAGACATCGCGGCCACCTGCACCATATGATTCTGTGTATCCGACAACGATATAACCACCATCATTTGTCTGCAGCACGTCATTTCCTAAGTCAGATTGGGCACCGCCATAAACCAAACACCAAAGCGAATTGCCGTTTTCGTTCATCTTAAACAGAAAAACATCAGGATTAAAGAAAACATCACCACATTGTCCTGTAAGTATGTAAGCGTTATCGTTGGTCATGTCGAATGAATGTCCTATCATTTGATTTGTGAACGTCCCATAAGTTCTTGTCCACAATATGTCACCTTGGGAGTCCACTTTCACTGTGTATAGTAACGCCCATACATCGATACCGGATTCCATCCACAGAACACCACACACAACACATGCGCTATCGTTATCCTCTTTGACGCAGTAGAAACGACCAGCCCAAGGTTGCAGCACCCATAATGTGTCACCGTTTACATCAACTTTTCTTGCCACAGAACTAGCTTCTGGTGCCACAGCACGATAACCTGCAACGACATAACCGCCATCAAATGTCTCACAAACATGACACCCTGCGGCGTCTAAGGCTCCAGAATCATAAGTTTGACACCAAACTGAATCTCCCTCCGCATCTGTCTTTAATAATAGAACAGCATATGGGGATATAAAATTATCAGAAAAAGTGCTTCCAGCAACAATATAACCGCCGTCTGAAGTCTGCTGAACATCAAACCCCGCATCACATTGATATCCACTGTCATATATTGAAGCCCAAATGATATTGCCCAGATGATCAGTTTTTATAAGCCAGATGTCATTGCCACCAGAGCCAAAAGATTCAGTATTTGCGAGAATAACATAACCGCCATCGCAAGTTGGCCGCACAGCCACTGCCCAGTCATTATTAATACCTCCATACGTTTTCGTCCAAACAGTATCCCCAGTGGCATCTATTTTTAGAAGCCATACATCTTGCTGACCAGTACCGAACGATTCGGTATAGCCAGCGATTATGTAACCGCCGTCTGATGTTTGTCCTATGGAGTTGCCAACATCATCTGCGGCTCCGCCATATGTTCTTGTCCACAGAGTGTCCGGGGATTGTGTATACCCCAACATTGCTGTTGTCATGATACATAACAGACCAAAATACTTCATTTTTCCCCCTTCTAGGTCACAGACTGCCTAATCTACCGATATATTATAACAGAAATAGGCTAAATGGTAATCGGGGAATCCCTTACTTTGTGGTACTTGATATCTTATTGTGATTAATGGCAGGTATTAGACTAAATAGCCTCTTCTCTGCTGTTTCTGCGTTTACTAATTAGGTGTCGAGGGACGTCAATCCCTCGCTTATTGCATACTTGGTCAGCTCTGCAACGCTGTGAATATCAAGTTTTTGCATAATACGCCTACGGTGCGTTTCAACTGTCTTCACGCCACGGTGAAGAAGATCGGCAATCTGCTTGGTGCTCTTTCCCTCAGCAATCAGTTGAAGCACCTCGCGTTCCCTTGGAGTGAGTACCGTGCTGAATACTTTCGTCTCCAATGATCGAGACAAACTGTCATCGATAACATGATGGGTTATCTGTGGGCTTACATACATTTTGTTTGAAAATACTGCGTAGATGGCCCGTGTCAGCTCATCGAAAGCACAGTTCTTTAGCAGGTAACCAGCTGCTCCAGCTTTAAACATCGCGAGCACAAAATTCCGTTCGGAATGCATTGATAGACATAGCACCTTTGTCTGAGGGGCTTTTTTCTTCACCTGTCTCGTTGCGTCTATGCCATTTAAATCAGGCATTGTGATATCCATGACCACCACGTCGGGATGAAGTTCCTGCGCAAGCCTAACGGTATCTTTTCCATTGGATGCTTCGCCGATGACAGCCATAGTAGCTTCCTTTTCCAGCAAACCACGCATTCCTTCACGGAATATTACATGATCGTCTGCCAATAGTATTCTTATGCTCATCATCCCGTTATGCTAAATGTCATTCCTGCAAGTCCCGTCATACCACTATCAGTTGATTATACTATGCATTGTGCAGAAAAGTAATCGGGTTATTCCTGATTCTGGAATACTAAATGCCTTACCAGATATCAAACGCAATATCACACTCATTTTCTGGCCTTCGTTCTTGCTGCACGCTTCAATGGTGCCATTAAGGTCATGGTGGTTCCCTGTCCTCTTTTTGATTGCAGCTCCATTCGTCCATGCAAGTGCCGCAGTCGCTCCTTGACATTGAAAAGCCCAAAACCCTCGCTCTTTCTAGGTTTCTTTTCTAGGTTCTTAGGATTGAAGCCAACACCATCGTCCTCAACGGCAATCCGTATTGACCCTCCGTCTCTTATCGCCGACACCTTCACACACTTCGCATGTGCATGTTTGGCAACGTTTGAGAGCAATTCGCGCACTGACTGAAACAGAAAAACAGATGCATCATCGGTCAGCGGTTTCTGCAGGCCATCATCTTTGAATCTATATTCAATCCTATATTGCTCTCCGAATCGTCTGACGAGCCACTCTAGAGCTGGTTCAAGGCCTAGCTCATATAGAATTGGCGGGCTTATTTCAAATGCCAATGTTCGTAAACGCTCCGCCGTTTTATCAATGATTGCTTTAATTTCAGCCAGTTTCTTATTGGCATTCTTGTTACGTTTCGTTTCTTGAACCGACCTTAGCTTAAACGTAGCGAGCGCCAAAGCCTGGCTGATATCATCATGAAGAAACGTAGCGAATTTACGACGCTGCTTTTCCTCAATCAACGATATCTCACGGGCCAATGCTCTGAGCTGCCTTTGATTACTCAGGAGAGTTTGTTCGGCTTTCTTACGCTTTACGATCTCAGTTTCGAGTGTTGATGTTCGCTCGGCGACCAATTCTTCAAGGTGTTCGCGATGATCTTTTAATTCCTTCTCGATTCTCTTGCGCCGTCTAATTTCTTTTCGTAATTCTATATTTTTAAGGCGGTAGATTTCTTTTTCTCTTTCTTTACTATCGGTTTCATATTTTGTTTTTAGATCACTGATGTATTTCTCTTTTTCTGTACTGAAAATGCTTCCTTTGAGTTCCGCGTACTTCTTGTGATAAATTAGTGCGTTCTCAAAATCGCGTTGTGCTTCAAACATCATTGTAAGCGATGAGTAACTCTCCAGTTCTTCATGTTTCATTCCCTTATTTTGGGCATCTTCTATGCTCTTTCGCAAATAACAGAGCGCAGCATGATAGCGTCCTGAATGCGTGCACAGAACGCCCATGAGTAGGTAGGCCTTCACAAGCAAGGTTTCATTTCCGATTTCTGATGATAACTGCATGGATTTCAAGCAATACTCCAATGCTTCTTCAAATTCGCATTTTTCCACAAGAGACTCGCTAATATGAATAAGAACTTCTGCAGAGAGTTTCTTGTTACTAACTTCTTCAGAAAGAAGGTATGCCTTCTTGTAGTATTTCAATGACTTGTCTAATCTGCCCATTGCTTTAGTAGCCCATCCCTTCAATCCATAAGCATAAGCAATAGCTAACCCATATCCGCTTTTTTTTGCCAACTGCAGAGTTCTGCGAAAGAAATTCATAGCCTGTTTATATTCACCTTGGTGCATATAAGCAATACCAACTTCGATCAATATCTCTGCTAGTCTTTGCTCGTTTCCTGTCTTTTCGTAGTGTCCTAAGGTCTTCAGAAAATATTCAAGCGCCTTGTCGTACTCGCCCTGCAAATCATAGACACGGCCAATATTTCCATAGCAGTTAGCTTTAAGATCGGTGTTTCCGATTTGTTTAAAAATGGTCAGAGCTCTAAGGTGATAATCCAGCGCCTTTGTGAAATCGGATAGCTCGACATACACGCTTCCCATATTGTCGTAAGCCTTTGCGAGTTGAGTTCTGTGACCGTGCCTTCGTCTGAGATCTACGGCTCTTGAGTAATATTCCAATGCCTTTGTGTAATCGGATTTGCGTTGATAAGCAAACCCAATGTTATGGTAAGCATCTCCAACGCGTTTCTTGTCGCGTATTTCTTCACACAATTTCAGCGCCTCGAAGTAACATGCCAGAGCTTCATCCATGTCACCGCTTGTGTTGTAGGATATACCTAGTTTCATATAGCTGTCGAAAATTCCTTTTTTATAATTGAGAATTTTGGCCCAAGCAAGAGCCTTGTTTGCTATGGCTTGTGCTTTGTCCGGCCTAGAGAGACAAAGTTCGAAGGCCATTTTGTTATACACGTCAACTTTGCGCCTACCATAAGCTCCCTTATCAGGTTTATCGCGAAGGTTTTCCAATATTTTCTCGAGTTTCTTCATTTTGTCTGTTGCCATTAATTTTCACCTCCTCTCCGAAGTTCATGTTCTACTAGTGGTAAGTCGTTAGCCAACGAAACTATGGTCAGGTATACTTGTACAATATTGCCAATAAGCGTATTGTTGCTGTCACTCATCTAAATCTCCAATATCCATCTTAAACAACGACCTATGCAATACTGCCATCTTTTTGATATATCTAAGAACCTACATACATTCGTAAGTAATATTACTACAAATAAAGTCGGGCGTCAATATGTTGGTTCACGCCCTTGTGTTACGGTATTCGTCAATAATTCCCCACTCGACTCTGCTTGGCACAGATCTGGCACATGCCGACGGTCAAGATTCTGGGTTACGTTTATGCGTTATGAGTATTGGTTAGCGCCTAAGTGCACATAGGAGCTACGGACCACCAGTCCGTCGATTCACGTAATGACCATTCCGGGCATAAAAAGCAACCTCTGTCTAAGCCTTCGTCCGCCTAGCCGTCATATTGCTGGGATTTGTGCACACAATGACCAAGAACGAAAACTATGAAAGGCTCCTACTGGTTCTCATGCAATATCTTCAGCGCGTTAGACTTCCAATTTCGCTCGGCACCAAATGGCCCGTCTGGAAGTATATCACTGGCCGACGTCTTGCAATTTTCGTGGAGGAAAGTATGTTTTGCGGAACCAAATGGGGTGTTTTTGAACCAAATGATGAACCGCTACATGCACAAATTGAAGTGCAAATGAGGAAACATCTGCTCGATCAGACGAGGCGGACTCGCAGTCCGTTGAATATGAGATGAGGTAACGGACAAATGTTGTGTTATCAATAATCTACGGAACCTTTTGTTTCCCGAAGTAGATTTGTGCCACATTAGTGCTAAAATGAATTGGTTTATTACTAATGCGGTACTATTTTGCACAAGACGTTCAAGCTACACTGCCCTGCGGTTTACGAAACCGATTTTGTGGTTTTTCGAGTACTTCTGTAATTACATCGAAAACTGCACAGATGTAGTACAGATAATGCTTTCCGTAATTCTGGCCATTGCTGGGAAGTCTGAATTGTGCTGTGTCTTTTGGCCTAGACTTGGCACAAATCTGGCACAATCTGAGGGTCGGCGAAAGTCGGCCCTTTTACTCCTGTCATGAAATTATCCAAATTGTCAGTATGGCATAGACGATATTTTTGCGTCAAGTCGAAAAGGATACGTTACAAACAGAATGTTCCCCGTGATCGTACCAAAGCTTTACATTGTGTAAGGAACTGATTTAAGATTTCCGTTGCTTACCTTGTCAGAAAAGGTTCATCACACTTTCTTCTTGTTGATTACGCTTGTCTTTCATCGACGGTACAACTCTTCTTGGAGCAGTCAATGCTCTTGGGTACCTAGTCGATGTTGACACTAATATAGGATTTGCCGTTCAGGTTTACTCCGAAGTCAACGGTAATAACCCCGTCATTCCTAGTCGTCAGGCATTTACGAGAAATATCAGTTCCGTCTCGCTTGTGGACTGGCCAACCACGAGACTTCCTGGTGTATCGATCTGTTGCACTTGTGTCCGTTTCTGCCCCATCTGATACAATTGTTAGGTAGGGCGATATATACTGGAATAAATCTTCGGAGTAACCAGATTCTCGCCCGTGGTGAGAAGCAAGAAGAATGTCAGTTCCTTTGATAGAGGCAATAAATGCTTCGTTGTTGAGTAATTCATTCCAGGATGCACCTTCATTATCTCCAGGAATAATAATCTTTGAGTTGGCGTGGCTTATTATAGTCACGATACTGTGGTTATTCAGATTAGAGCACGAACACTCCTTTGGAGTGAAGAAATCGAACTTGACTCCTCCATTGTTAGCTTCTCTAAACGGATTCGTACTGTCTTGAATAGGTATGCTATACCGTTGGTTTATCTCGAGGTACTGTTCTACGTACTCTCTGTCTGATTCGGAATTACCTTTTCTTATTTCCTCTTCTGTTAAGTGCTTAGGTCGGTGAAGCACTCTGGGAGATAAAGTGTCAAAATTACCAATGTCGTATAGATGATCACTGTGCGGGTGAGTTATTACTACAGCATCGAGATACTCTATACCGTACTTGTTTTTCAAATGCAGAAGAGGACTGAACTCACTAGCGTATGAGGCATGCGACCCAGTGCCCAGGTCAAACACAATATTTCGATTTTCGGTTTTGACATATACCGCATGTCCATGTTGGACATCCCATACAACTACCTTCAGACTACGTGCCATTCTTCTTCTCCTTCCTATCTCGCCGTGCTAAAACATACACATAACCTATGATTTGAACTGCAAATACCACAGCTGGAATCGTGTAGTTGAGCGCAAAATTAGTTTCTACTTTCAGGAAGAAAAAGCATGTGAATGTCGCTAGTGCATTGAGAAAAGCAACGAAATGTAGTATGACAATGTGAGAACTGGTGAAATGGAAGAAAGCCGGTTTTTTGGGATCCGCATAGATTTCCGCACAAGGTGTAAAACCATAAGGTTTCTTCTCAATGATGAATTTTCTGTAATCATTTAGATGCCGTGCCATTGTTACATAGTAGATTCTATTCCTCACTAACGTTGCAAGTACTAACAGCCCCATTAACGTTACTACCCCCATTAAGGTGGCTAGAAAGATCGAAATATTAGAATGATCTTGATGCATGTCGACGTAGATCGTAAAGACAGCCCCAAAGACGGCTGTATAACCAGTGAATGCAAAACGCATCATACTTGTGTATGCAGTGTCATAATGTCGTAACTGGGAGAACGATTGTGAGAAATCATCATGCATTAGCTTGGCATAGCTGTTATTTTTATTATCATTTCTTTTATTTTTCAATACATTCACAGAATTCCTCCTATTTGTCAAGTAGATTCATATCCTTTTCTCGAGCATAAACGGTCGGAGCGTCGTAACCATTAAATTTGACCAAAATATGCTTGTTATTTGCCGTTGAGAAGCTACAATACGGTTCGGTCTTCCCTTCAACGTCGATTGACAAACCATGAGCTCCAGAACGATACTTATCGTCGACCGAACCATTGTGATCGGTCTTATGTCTTTTCTCAGAAATAAGGACTAACATAGGTTTGCCAGTCTTAATACATTGATATAACTCCGATGAATAACCAGATTCAAGACCATGATGAGGAGCTATTAGGATGGATAGCCCGTAGGTCTCCAGGCAGGCCTTTAACGAAGGTTGGTCTGATGTTTCTTCGTGCCATTTGGGGTGGCTATCCTTGAAGTTAGGGTTAAAACGCGTATATCTCTTTTGTACACCGCGTCCTTCTGATAGAAGATATGACATAGACTCTGGGGGCATATCACCAGGAAACAAAATTGTGTTCTTTCCGTAACGCAAGAACAGCACCAAACTTGTGGCGTTTCCATATTTGACATTATCGGAGTCGTTATCATTTGGATAAATCTCCTCGCAGATTGGAGGAGGTATATAATAAATACCATATTCAAAATCTTGTACTGTGTAACCCGCGTGGAATTGTATTGTTTGAAGAGGAGGATTTCTTTTCTTGTATGATTCGCGATATAATCGTTCCTTCTCCTTGCTCTCAGGATAGTTTTTTATACGTGCCCAATTCAAAGCTTCATCGGGTGCTTCGCCATGGCTGTGTGGGCATGTTAAAAGTGCAGGTTGAAATGGGTTACTTGATTCCAAAGGAAAAAGCATATCAATGTTATTGAAATGGTCCACGTGAGGGTGTGATATGATTACTTGGGCGATTTTGAAGTCCTTATAATCTCCGTCATCATATAATTGCCTATACAGATCCAAATGAGGCAGAATCTCCCTAGCAATAAATTCCTGAGGTGAGTAGTCACGAGAAGCTCCAAGATCGACAATAATGCCCTGGTTCAATGGTGTTTTTATGAACGCAGAGAGCCCTCGACCTACATTGAACAACCAAACATAGCAATCTGAATTGTCATACCAGCGTATCCTTGCCATAATTTCCTCACTTTCTATCTTGCTTTCTAATATCCTTCAATAGTAGTAAGTTGATTTTTTCATCTTTATCTCTTGTTGGCTTCGAAAAGTAAATAATCTTATAGTTATTTTCGGCATATCTTGACATTAAAGCTAATATATTGGCAGTGTCATGTATATGTTTTTTTTTATTTTTAACAATAACATGTTTGTCACAAATTTGGCACAAAGATGGTCATTTAAACATCCCTATTCGGTAATGTGTTTAACTATTAGCTCTTAGGAATATATACCGATATGGACTGCGGTTTAGTAGTCCGCAGTCCATCCTAGTCCACCTCGCCGGGATGTTATTGACAACAAACATGCGGTAGATTGCTAAAAGTGCCGTTTGAGGTTGTGAAACAA
>LJUJ01000020.1 GCA_001303785.1 Caldifarciminota bacterium SM23_42
GCACCGGCCGGAATCACTAACTTCTCCATCACACGCGGCACCCTCGGAGCACCCGCCTTCAATAATACCGAATGCCCCCTGATCTCAACCACATCATAATCATCCACCTCGCTCAACACCAAATCCTGTGGTGAAAAGCTTATTGTTCTGGTTATCGTACCAGCAACAAGCGGTAGAATTGCACAAAACCAGAGCATCAAGAATCTCTTCATGTTACCTCCTCATTCTTGCTCTGAATACAGAAAAAGCTGTCTAAATTCATCTTAAGATAATGGCTTTCTTAACCTGTCTGAAATCATCACTGACGAAGTGCACGAAATACACACCATTAGGAACAATGTCGCCCGAATCATCTGCACCATCCCAAACAGTAGACGAGGGACGCCCAACAACGGACAATTGATCGGACAAGTTTTTCACCAAGCGTCCAGTAGCATCATAAATATGTAACTGAACTGACTGTGGATCGGCACTACCCGTGACATAATCGATACGCAACCGATCAGCACAAGGAGTCGGTATTAGAGATATCGAAGGAACGATTTTTGTAGGCGCAACGACCCCACCCTCATCAACACCGAGCAGAACATCGGCGCGCACCAGATACGAATAGTCACCCCAACCCCAATCAACGTTATGACCTCGCACCATGTAGTAGAACTCACCGCTCGGATGTCCGGTGAACTGATAGAGTGTATCAGTAATGTTCGACGAAACCGTATCGACATTTGCAAACAAGCAGCCCGGATATACATCATCGACATAGAAACCATTATTCAGCTCTGCACCATCGGTCATCGCCCGAAACCTTATGTACACGGACTTGCCGAACCAATCTTCGAGTGAATAGGCCTTGCGAATCCAACCGCCGGAATTGCCGTTGAAACGCGTGGTGTCGAGATTAAACCATTCCTTGGTATTTTCAGACACCTCAACGACCGCGACATCATAATTGGTTTCCAGATCGTACCAGCACCAGAACGTAACCGAATCTCCGGATTCAACCGGGTACGGGTGAACCGTACGCACCGCGTGATTCATATCATTGCTGCTACCCGAGTAAAGACTGTGGCTCCCCGAATGTGCTTCGGTCGTTGATAAAGTGAAGCCCTGTAGTACCCAGCGGTCAGTGCCTGATTCTAATTCGTCTTCGACGATCGAGGGATTGGATAACTCCAACAACTCCCAGTGTGTTGGGTGGTTATCATCGACGTTCTTGGCATGCCAGGCCACTGGATAATCTGCACTTACCGAACCGAGTGAATAGACCATAGGCGGCGGCACCACTGCATCCAGTAACAGAACGACTGAATCACAGAACCCGGCCAAGTATTTCAGTGCTTTAAAGTTCTGATGCACGATATGGTCAAGGTCGCCCACCGATTGATAAAACCAGGTACCGAGTTCTGTGGTAAAGGAGAGATTAGACATACCTCCTACCCAATGACACCAACTGTAGAACCAATCACAACTCGACCCGCTCACCGCATAAATGGCTGAATATATTGGACCGCGGTCGTAATAACCGCCACTCAAACACTGCACCTGATTTGCCATATGGTTGCCGACCTGATCATAGAGTACTGCATCCGGTGCTGGCTCGCCGGTCCAGCCCCAGGGCCACATGACCAATTCGCCGGAGCTATGATAGCTCATATATGCATTGATAATACGCTCCTTCACGTAGAGCGTGAGCGCCCTGGTTTCATCACCTGAATTCACATAGGCGCCGCAGAAAGTCGCGCTGCTCGGTCGATGCCTTGCCTGATATTCATCCACTGCACCCCAATCACCTTCGATATTTGGCGAACAGCCGCCATAATTACGATTCGGGTCCGTACCGATTTCTCCGCCGAAGGGCTCACGATTCTTGCGCCACATATAACCCCCTGGATAATCGTATAGATATCCGTCGACATTGATCACTGGAAAACAATACATCTCGGTATTGTTGATGATATCTGTTATCTCCGGTACGACATTATAGGCGCTGAGCATGGAATCGGCAAAGAACATGACTACGGGAACACATGCCCACTCACGTGAATGATGTGTGCCGTCAATCAAGAAACCCGGTTCATCATCCTCCTCCAGGTACGGGTTATCAGATATCTTCAGCCCATAGATCCAGTTGCCTTCATAGGTAGGAATGGGTAGTGAATCGAACTTGCATATCATGGGAAAGTCTTGCGCGAGTTGTCTCAGGCTGTCCTCTACTTGTGCATACGACAGATATTCTGCACGCACGCCTTCTTTGGCCAACGCCAGGTCATGCACGACCACCTCATAGCTAAGACCCGAGCTTCTAATTTTGTCTAACATCGCGTCATCAGCCACGATATCGTAGTATACACCGGTGCGCACTCCCGCAATATCGAACTCTTGTTTAGCCGAAATCCTCTTCAACTCATGCCAGTTTCGTACATAGACGCGCACCACCTGCTGCTGGGCCGCTATTAGACCCATTAAACAAAACAGAAGAATCAACGATTTCTTCATCCATACTCCTCTCATAGACTTAAATCTAATCATATTATAGTCCCATGCCAAAACTTGTCAACATAGATTCGTCCCCTCAAAGAGACGTCATTCGGTTCAACAATATCCAAGAACGAGTGATGGACATGTGTTAGGCTTAATATCTTTATATGACCTCACCTATTCTGCCTATGCGTACGGATTTCCATTGCCAGACCTTGAAGACCTCGAAGAAGTTCGAGACTTCACCGCCCGGGTCAAAAGAGAAGTAAATGAACAGAGGCTTGCCTTTCAAATACCTCTTATGCAAGGGACCCCAAAATCTAGAGTCCGCCGAATTATCGCGATTATCGCCCATCGCAAAGATGCAGTCTTTTGGAACAACCACTGGCCCGAAGTTATCGCGCACTTGTACCCCGATCAGTTCAAACAGTTGAGCCTTTTCCCATTTCTGTTGATAGGTACGGTTATCAGCGATGACACCGCGGAATGTTTGTCCGCTAGCATGTCGAACATAGGACTCAACAACCTCTGTTCCGTTTACGTAGAGAACCTTGTTAATAATCTCCACTGTATCGCCTTGCACCGCCACGCATCGCTTCACAAAATCCTTGTTCTCAAAGGGATACCTGAAGACAACAATCTCACCGCGCCGCGGCATGCGACCAGGAATAATCGGAATCTGTTTGGTCGAGAAAGGTATGGGAATCTTCACCCCATATATGAATCTGTTCACGAGTAGCGCGTCGCCGATGAGCAGAGTCTTCTCCATAGAAGCGGTTGGAATAACGTAAGCTTCGACGAAAATCGCGCGCAGGATCAAGACGACAATTATCACAATTGACCACGAATATAGTTCTCGTCTCAACTTGTCCTTCATAGCATAGATTATAGCGCCATTCAATGAAAAGTCAACCGCGACGCTTGACGCTGCACGCCTTGCGCCTTCTGCAAGGAACCGATTATCAAAGGATTTATGAACAGAATTGTCATTCTGTAATCTGCCATTGGGGCGGAGAGTCATAAACGTCCCACGCGCAAGCACTAATCTCTAAATCCTGAACAAATCCAAACGTCCAAATTCCAATGTTCTAAACACTGTTTTGAGTTTAGGTAATTTGGCATTAGATATTGTTTCGGATTTCGTGCTTAGGATTTCGGATTTTGCTAAATGTGTAATCGTACCATTTGTCTCAAAGACATAGATCGTCAATTTGTAATCTGATATGCTGATACGCTGCTCTGTTCCCCTTGACTTCATGACAATTATAGCTAAAATTGTCCATGTCCAATTGCGGGCGGTTAGCTCAGCCTTGGTTAGAGCGTCTGCTTGACATGCAGGAGGTCACCCGTTCAAGTCGGGTACCGCCCATTTCCCAAAACACTACACATCTATACATCCCCGAACCGATCCAAGAAAGGCTTCTATGGAAAACGTACTGGATCTCCTGGTAAAGATCCAGGGTTTTGATTATGAAGTTGAGGAAACCAGGGCACGATTAGCACAAATACCACACGAGATAGAAAAACTCGAGAAACAAATAAAGGCGCAAGAACAAGAACTAACAGAACAAGAAACGAGAATTCAGGAATTGAAAAAAGACTACAAGCTAAAGGAAATCGAAATCGCGGATAATGAAGACAAGATGAACAAACTAAATGCCCAAACCTTTGCCGTCAAAACAAATGAGGAATATCGCGCCATACTTAATGAGGTGGATTTCTTGAAAAAGAAAAATGGCGAAATAGAAGATTCCATGCTTGCCCTACTCGAGGAAGAAGAAAAACTAAAGAATTCGATTGGTACAATACGCAATGCGGCGAAAGAATATATCACAAAAAAGAAAGAAAAAATAAACGAGTTGAAGAAAGAAGGGGAGTCTGCATTAGAGAAACAGACCAATGCACAAAACAACTTTGAAAATAGCTTTGCGACTCTGCCTGACGATCTGAAAGAATTGTATAACAGAATCGCCAAAGTCCGGGACAAAGCCGTCTGCCTCATTTCCGACAACACGTGCACCGGGTGCTACGCTAACTTAACCCATCAATTTCTGAACGAACTCAAGAAACGCAACAAGATATTACTCTGCGACAACTGCGGTCGCATTCTCGTTTATACGCCTCCAAGCAAATAATCAATGCCCGGCACCCAAAAAGAATTGTGCATCTTTGTCGACGGTTCATCAAGAGGCAATCCCGGTCCAGCCGGGGTCGGCATTGCCGTATTCGAACCGGACAACGCTGATGCGACGGCGGAAATATCAAAATACATTGGCAGAACAACCAACAATGTTGCCGAGTACGAAGCGGTAATCCACGCGCTTCGTTGGATGATACACACGGGAGCGAAGCGGGCCGTTCTGAAACTCGACTCAGAACTTGTATATAAGCAGATAAACGGCACATACCGAGTGAAGTCTCCACACATCACCTTCCTCATGAAAAGAATCAAATCGCTCAGGGCACGGGTCGACGATGTCTCCTTTGTCCTTGTCCCACGCGATGAAAACAAATTAGCGAACCGCTTAGCCCAAAGGGCATCAAAGAAAGTAAAGGTTAAACACAAAACATTCAAACAATTAGCCCTGTAGATAATGAAAGGCTCGAGGGAAATAAACGCACCCAGGATGCTTATCTTTGGCTACCTGGGCATTATCACCATTGGAACGGTACTGCTCCTTCTGCCGAACGCTACACGTAACGGCATCAGCCTCATCGATGCGGTATTCACAGCCTCTTCGTCTCTATGTGTAACCGGTCTTATCGTTAAAAACACGGCTCTCGACTTCACCCTTTTCGGCAAGTGTATAATACTCACCCTCATTCAAATCGGCGGCCTCGGCTACATGACGCTGTCAACGACATTTTTCTTCTTCATCGGACGGAAGATCTCTCTGCGTGACCGGTTGTTGTTCAAAGAATCAATAAATTTTCTCACCTTCGCAAACCTGCGACGCTTTGCATGGCGGGTATTCAGGATAACCATCTTTGTTGAATTACTGGGAACCGTCATCCTGTATTCTGTCTTTGCATCTAGATTCAGCCCGCCCGTCGCGCTCGGTCAAGCTTTTTTTCACGCTGTATCCGCATTCTGTAACGCCGGGTTCTCCACGTTCTCGGAAAACATGACGCTCTTTTCATCTTCAATACCAGCCCCGTTGGTTGTCGCCGCGCTGTTCATATTAGGTGGTATTGGTTTTGTCGTGATATCAGATTTGTATACAACACTCGTAAAACGAGAAAAGAAAAAACTCGCCCTACACACGACGCTAGTACTGAGAACAACAATCGCTCTCATCGCCATCGGTTCTCTCTTCATTTTGATTGTCGAATATGACCGCAGTCTCGTTGGTTTATCACTTCTTCAGAAAATCGTGCTGTCCTTTTTTCAGGCCGTCACGCCTAGAACAGCTGGCTTCAATACGATACGGGTCGCCGTGTTTTCACCCATCACACTCATGCTTCTCATGGCTTTCATGTTCATTGGAGCCTCACCAGGTGGTACCGGTGGTGGTATAAAAACAACCACTCTTGTATTGCTGGTCAGATGGGCAAAAGATTTAATGTTAGGTAGGCATGGCAAGGATATAACCGCTCTGAAAAAAAGAATTCCCATTGAACAGGCATACCGAGCTTTCTTGATTTTCATATTATCTTGCGGCACCATCATCGTCGCTTTTTTCATTATCATGATTGCCGAGAATCAAGCACCCCTTAAGACCATGTTTGAAGTTTTCTCGGCATTTGGCACCGTAGGCCTGTCGTTAGGCTCAGCAACGAATCCATTCTGCAGCTTTGCCTACGATCTATCGGCATTCGGTAAATCGGTGATTATCTGCGTGATGATTGCCGGCAGGGTAGGAACCATCACGGTGGGTAGTGCAATTCTCAAGCCGCATCCATTGGAATATTCATACCCCGAAGAAGCAATCGTGATCGGGTAAACTTAACATAATAGCCGAGCATGGAAACATTCACATTGGAGAATGTCAATTGCGTTAACTTCACCGCGCGCAGAATAAATCGCTATGCCCTGCTGATTGAAAAAGGTTACATTACGGCGAAAATCGCAGACCCAAGACGCTTACCAAAAGGCATCCCGAGATTCGATCTCAAGAAGAAATATGTCATACCGGGGTTCACCGATTGTCACACTCACCTCGTTGCTACTGGAATCGAAATGCAGCGGCTCGACCTGAGTACTTGCCGCTCGCTGGATGATTGTCTCCAGAGAATCAGTGCACAAGCAAAAAAAAGAAAGCTCGTGTTCGCATCAAACTGGGATGAAAACTCGTGGCGGTTTGACGACAGCACACGATTAAACCGCCGTACGCTCGACAGGATTTCGAGGAGCAAACCGATAATCATGCGGCGCATTTGCGGACATTACGCCGTCGTCAACACATGCGCCCTGCAGCGTATTCCCAGAAATTGGAAAATTGTTGACCGTCGGAACGGTCTGCTGTATGAAGATGTCGCCCTCAATTTGAACGACATCTTCATGCCGACCGACGAAATGCTGACGAAGGCAGTCAGACTCGGAACAAATAAAGCATTGCAGTTGGGGATTACTTCGGTGCATGAAATATCAATACCAAGACGTTTTAGGATACTACAAAAATTGAGGCATAAACTCCGGGTGCGCTTCGCCGTGTACCTACCTGAGAAGCACCATAAGAGCGTGATCGAAACAGGATTGCGGACCGGTTATGGGGACGATTGGCTTAAGTTCGCAGGTACAAAGATCTATGTCGATGGTTCCCTGGGTGCCCGCACTGCCGCACTCTGGCACTCCTTTACCAATAGCCGCCGACGGGGTAACATTCTAGTATCCAAGAACGCACTATCCAAGCTGCTACAGAGTGCCGAGAACAATGGTATTCAGTTAATGATACATTCGATTGGCGACCGAGCAACGTCGACGGTTCTTGATGTATTAAGAAAACATACTCAGTCCGGCAATCCGCTGCGACACAGAATCGAACATCTCGAAATACTTGCAGCGGAATCGGTTGCGGACATTGCTGGCCTGAAAATAATCGCTTCTATGCAACCCAATTTCGTGCACCGTTGGCAAAATCCTGAAGGGATGTACCACCGAATCCTTGGTAATAGGTATCTAAGAATGAACTGTTTTAAGTCCCTGCTGAACGCACACGTCAAAGTAGTATTCGGCTCGGACTGCATGCCCCTTGGTCCAATTTACGGCGTTAAGGGAGCGGTGGGACATCCCTCAGAATGCGGAAGACTCCATATCGCTGATGCCCTTCGCTTGTACACCGAAGCCGGACCTTACGCCACGTTCGACGAAAAAAAGAAAGGTAGAATAGAACCAGGTCACTTCGCCGACCTCGTGATACTCAACAAGAACCCACTCGAAGAACAAAATTTGAATAGCCTTCAGGTGGAAGCGGTCATGGTTAACGGCCGCTTCGCCTACCGACACAAATGACCGGTTGTCTAGCAATATGAAAAAACTGCCCTGGATTTTCTCAAAGGCATATAAGAAGTTCAATACCGACCGCTGTCCGCTCCTCGCATCAGCACTGGTACACGCTACCGTGTTTAGCCTCTTCCCACTGCTGATCGCCTTACTCTCTCTTTCGGTATTTGTGCTCGGGTCTTCTGAGGGCATCATAGAGAAACTAATGCCCATCTTCCAACAAGTCTTTCCCGTCGGCATCGACAAGCTCATAAGAGACATAACGGCGGTCAAGCAAACGTCGATAATTATCGCAGTGATTGGCTTCGTTGGATTTACCTGGGCGGCGGCAACCATCTTCAGAGCGATTGAATCAACCCTGAACGTGATATGGAAGGTAAAAAAGGACCGCCCCTTCTTTCGCAAGAGTTTGATCACAATCGGCTCCGCTTTTCTTGTCTTCATCGGGCTGTTTGCATCTTTCGGCCTCACCATCTGGGGCACGGCAGCTGGCGGCACAGGGTTAGCAAGCTTCTTGCCTGAAATCAGCTTCGTTGCCAGCATTGCACTGTTTGGTCTCATCTACAAATTCTTTCCGAATCGCCCCGTGTTGTGGAAGGAAGCCTACTTCGGTGCGCTATTCACCGGCGTTTTCTGGGAACTGGCAAAGATTCTGTTCACGGTGTATATTGTCAATGTTGTTGACTACACCAAAATCTATGGCTCATTATCGGCACTTATCATTTTGTTTTTGTGGGTATACTATTCGGCATACATATTTCTATTTGGTGCCGAACTCTCTTACGTGTACGCCCGACGAAAAAAACTGAAATAAACCACCAGATTAAACTCTAAACCCCAAACATCAAATCACAAACAAATCCCAATGACCAAAAGTCCAAACAACAAATTCAGTGTGTACGCTATCAGATCATCAGAGTATCAGATTGCTTCCCAATTAGATTACACCTCAACATTATAGTCACTATGTCACCTTGTTATTGTGTCATTCGCCACAGGCATAAGTGGTCGTTTTGTAACCTGATATGCTGGTAGTCTGATATCCTGCACGCTGGTACCCTAATCATCTGATATACTTCTTGTTAAGACAGCGTAGGGGGTGGGGCGTGGAGTAAAGCCTTCAGGTCTAATGAAACCCAAACCCTAAATCCTAACATCTAAACTCTAAACAATCTCAAAGTTCAAAATGCAAATGGCCAAAACTCTCTTACGGTTTTGGATTTTGATATTAGTATTTCAATATTGTTTAGGATTTCGTGCTTAGAATTTCGAATTTGAGATGCAGTTGTTGCTGCCTATCACGATTATTTCAATTGTCGGCGCATCCTCACAGCGCTCGCCAAAGTGAGACGACGGATGTTGCGTTCCTTCCCCCTTGACAAAATTCATATTGTGGTTATAATTGTCTAATGACTCTACATATAGTGTTCTTTTGGAGCGAATAGTGAAATGTCCGAGATGCGGTAAGGATTCAGACCGCGTCCTCGAAACAAGGACCTCTCAGGCAGGGTCGGTCGTCCGGAGGAGAAGAGAATGCGGCAAATGTCACTTTCGATTCACGACATACGAAACGGTCGAGCACGTTCCGCTCGTGGTCATCAAACGCGACAGGACAAGAGAACCTTACGACCGTGCCAAGTTATTAAACGGAATCGCGACCGCATGCCGCAAGCGTCCGGTTGCGGCGGCGAAAATCGAGTTGATTGTTAATGACATCGAAGACATTCTGTCCGACCGATATCAGACTGAGATTAAATCGGCGGATATCGGCAGAATGGTCCTGGATCGTTTACTGGATATTGACGAAGTCAGTTATGTTCGCTTCGCCTCAGTCTATCGGAAATTCACTAACGTCGACAAGTTTGCCAGCGAGTTGAAAACAATAAAAAAGGAGCGAAGATGGAGGAAAAAACAACGGTAAGGATCGGTATCTCTGAAGAGATTCCGCGCGAGAATATTTTCCAGCACGTCAAAAAAAGAGATGGCGAAATTGTCATATTCGACAAGTCAAAAATTGCAAATGCAATCTACCTGGCGGCGAAGGCCGTGGGTGGTGATGACAGCATATTAGCTGACAAATTGGCCAATGAAGTGGTCCTTTACTTGTACACCAAGAAAGGTCACGAGACTCCCGAAGTAGAAGAAATTCAAGACGCAGTAGAGAAAACCTTGATTGAAAACGGCCATGCACGTACCGCCAAGGCCTACATTCTCTACCGAAAGCAGCGCGAAATCCTGCGCAAGAAACAGCTGCTGTTGCGCAAACCAGAAGAGAGAGAAACAACCGATTACGCGCTTTTTGTGCGCACTTCTGACGATGATTTCGTGGCCTGGGACCGCGGGCGAATAATCAAAGCCCTGAAGAACGAAACAGGGCTGGAACAGGAAATCGCAGAGAAGATTTCTTTGGAAACCGAAGAAACGATCCTTAATTCCAATGTTCATCTCGTAAGTTCTTCGCTCATTCGCGAAATTGTCAACGTCAAACTGATCGAGCACGGCTTAGAGAACTCGAGACTACGCCATACCCGATTGGGCATACCACTCTACGATGCTGACAAAATCATTCTCTTTGCGAATCGAGAGAACGCAAACATACCACACAATCCAGAAGCGACAAATATGACGCTGGCGGAAACCGTGAAAAAGCAGTATATGCTTTCCGAGGTTTTTAGTCGCGACGTGGCCGATGCCCATATTCGGGGTGACATACATTTACACGACCTCGGTTTTGGCGACCGTCCGTATTGTTCTGGTCAATCGCTGGAATACGTTAAAAAATTCGGTTTGAATCTGCCGAATGCCTTATCAATTGCCCGACCTGCACGCCATCCGGACACCCTGCTGGCACATATGGTCAAATTCTCGGCGGCGCTACAGGGACACTTCGCGGGCGCAATTGGGTGGGACGCAATAAATATTTTCTTCGCTCCTTTCTTAACGGGGATGTCTGACCGCGACATCCATCAGCTGGCCCAGATGTTGGTTTTCGAATACTCCCAGCAATCGGTGGCGCGCGGTGGACAGGCGATATTCTCCGATCTGAATGTTTATTGGGAAATTCCGAAACACTTCCGCGATGTTCCGGCAATCGGCCCGGGTGGCGAGTACGACGGCAAAAAATATGGTGACTATGCCGCCGATGCGCAGCGTTTTGCCTGGGCGCTTTTTGATGTCTACATGGATGGCGATGGAACCGGTCGCCCCTTCTTCTTCCCAAAGCCGCTGGTACACATAACCGAGGATTTCTTCACGACTCCGGGCTGGGAAGAATTCCTGAATCATATTGCTGATGTGTCATCCAAGCGCGGCAACACCTACTATGTTTTTGACCGTGGTCAGACGGCAAAGATCTCCGAGTGTTGTCGGTTGTCCTTCAAACTCGACGAGCACGACTTGAAAGATGCGCACACGCCCTGGAAAATGCGCTACACCGCAATGCAAAATGTCACCCTGAATCTACCGCGTGCGGCGTTCTTGGCTAACGGCAGCGATGATCGGTTGTACGAAAAACTTGATGAATTACTCGATCTAATCGTCAAAGCACACGAACAGAAGAAAACCTTCATTGAGAAACTGATTTCCCTGAAGGAAGAGGGTCCGCTCGCTCTCTTGACGATGGAGCGTGACGGTGAAGCATACCTTAGGCTCTACCGTGCTACATATCTGGTTGGCTTACTCGGTTTGAACGAGCTCGTACAATTTCATACAGGCAAGGAAATGCACGAAGACGAAGACGCCTTGCGTTTTGGACTCAAGGTGTTATCATATCTCTATCTGCGCATAAAGGAATTGTCGAAAAAATACAATATCAGACTAGTCATGGAACAGACTCCGGCCGAGTCTGCAGCCCATCGTCTTGCGCGCCTTGATCTCGAGCATTTCCCTGATCAAGCAGCAGATATTGTGAAGGGGAACCACGAAAATAACGCTGTCTACTACACCAATTCAACCTACCTGAACGTCGGCACGTCGCTCGACCCGATCACCAGGGTACAGTTGGAAGGCAAATTCCATGATCTAATCGAGGCCGGCGCCCTTACCCATATCTGGCTCGGCGAGGTGCAACCACCAAAGGAATCGATCGCCAATTTTGTGGTCAAGACATTTCGTAAGTCACGTAACGCACAGATCGCCTTTTCCCCAGAATTCACCACGTGCAACAGTTGTTTCAAAACGACCCGTGGACTCAAGGAACAATGTCCCAATTGCGGCGGCAAGAAGGTCGACCATATTACCAGGGTCACCGGCTACTTTACGAAGGTATCGGGTTGGAATAAGGGCAAGAAGGCCGAACTCAAGGACCGTTACCGTTCAAGATTATAGACACAATCCTATTGGGCATCAGGCAAATCTAAACGCCTGATGCTCTCGCTTCATCGCTCCATAAATCTCGACCAATAAATATGCCAGCCTATATCAAATCCCGTGAACTTGTTTTCAGACAACTAGTCACACTTGCCTGGCCCATCGTGCTCGCCTTCATGATGCAGACGAGTTACCATCTAGTTGATCTCTTCTGGGTCGGCAAACTGGGGGCGACCGCAATTGCTGCGGTATCGCTCGCCGGAAACGTCTTCTATGTTATCCTTGCAGTTGGACAAATCCTGGGCTCGGGCACCGTGGCACTCGTTGCTCACTCCTTCGGTGCCGGATTGGTCGACCGTGCGAATGGCGTTGTTCGGCAATCCTTATCCATGGCGTCAATAATCGCATTCGTGGTCTGCGTATTTGGATTTCTATTCACAAAACAGATCATGCTTTTTCTAGGTGGCCGTGGTGACGTTCTCGTGTCAAGCACGGCATATTTGAAGATTGTCTTCTTGGGTTTCTTTTTTCAGCTGCTCTCATTCAGCATAAACTACGCATTCCGAGGCGCGGGTGACATGAAAATCCCAATGGTCATCATGCTCATCGCCACGACCATCAACCTCATACTCGATCCGTTACTCATTCTCGGTATCGGAATCTTTCCCAGACTCGAAGTACAAGGAGCAGCAATCGCGACCGCTATCGCTAAGGCCGCCAGTTTTTTGGTGGGGTTTGCTATTCTAGTCAAAGGGCGATCAGGTATAAAACTGATTATTAAGCCGCCGTGGCACCTGGAGTGGAATATCATAAGAAAAATCTTCGTTGTCGGCATTCCGGTTGGTATCTGGTATGGCCTCATGGCAACAAGCATCATGGTCGTATTCGGCATTGTTGCTGCCTTTAGCAAGTATGCGCTCGCCGCTCTGGGAATCGGTGTCCGCATATTCCAATTTGCCAGCCTGCCCGTAGTCGGCATTGGTATCGCAACCACCACCCTTGTCGGACAAAAATTGGGTGCCCGCGATCCCCTGGGTGCGGAACAAGTGGGCAAAACATCGGTCACGGTCAACACAATCATCATGATTTTATTTAATATTTTCTTTCTGTTGAACGCACGGGCATTGATCGCAATATTCACTAATAGCCCTTTATCAATCGAGCACGGCATACAGTTTATGCACATCGTCGCTAGCTATTTGATTTTCGTTGGTATCACCACAAGCCTGGTCGGCGTATTTCGCGGTGCCGGCTACACCCTGCCACCCATGTTTGCCGGACTCATGAAGGTTGCCTTGCTGTACTCGTGCGCCATGCTACTTTCCCGAACGCTAAAGCTCGGTGTGGTCGGAGTATGGTGGTCAATGCTCATAGCGTACGGTATCGAGACCCTAGTCATGCTAGTTTGGTATCGTCGCCGAACCTGGCGGCAAAAAGGGCTTGAGCTTTTGGATGGGCTAGGGGATCCTGGAAAACCTTCACTCAAATAGCGTGACCGCCAGCAAGCCGACCACTACTCCCAGCACCGCACCCCCCAGTACATCTGTCGGATAGTGTTTTCCTAAATATATTCTGGAAAACCCCACTGTCGCTGCATATATGTACATAGGAATTCTTATCTTCGAACAATAGCGTGAATAAATCACGGCTTGTGTGAAAACGAATGTAGTATGACCAGAGGGAAAAGATGAGTGTATCCGACGGGTCTCATGCTCGGGTCGCTTCCGATTTACCAGAAATTTCAAAGGGATCACCGTAGCACAATCTCCAATGAAACCGGCCATACCGGTACGGGCAACATCTTTTTTATCACAAAGATAGAGACCGATCGGCGATAAAACATCCAAAGCCGGATATGATATCACGTTAAGGCCACGCATGAAACATGAAACGGGTTTGGATTGCCAATCCCTGCTGATTGTTTCATATATGTCTTGTTCACAGCTACCAATTGCCTGACCATATATAGTCCCACCATTGTCACTCGATCTGTTCCCGACTGGTGCCGACACCGACAAGTCCATCTGATAGTAGGAAATCATCTCGGGGGTCTGCATGAAACGTCTCATACACTCTAAGCGGTCCTCCCCACTGAGCGATTCGTACAGGCATTGCTCGTTGCTATTGATAATCTGACATATTAGCAATAGCAGTAACATATCGGATTCTAGCAGATTTCATCTACCTGTCAATAACCCTTCACTTGACATGTCAGAGAATTACCGTATAATACAACAACAGAATTCAAGGAGGTCACAACATGCCTTGCGGAAGAAAGAGAAAGAGGAAAAAGATTAAGAAACACAAACTAAAGAAAAGACGAAAACGAGACCGCCACAAGAAAAAGTTAAGATAACGTTAGGAAAGGGAAATTATTCCCGGTAGTATCGTGGTATCTTCCTTAAGGAGGATACCACGTTTTGATTTTTTCAAGAAATGCAGAAACTCATTTGCGTAACATGAGTGTCTTTTCTCCAACCGCTGCGTGCATTCGGTCAGATTGTAGTTGGATCGATAGAGCAACCTCACAGTATCCTTAATCTCTTCGATCTCGTCCCATGAAAAAAGGTTGCGCACTAGGCCGGTGGTGTTGAGACCACATACTCTTGCTTTGTTCCCGCTCGCGAGCAGATACGGCGGCAGGTCTTTATTCAAATAGGACTTTGCACCGAGCATGGCATACTTGCCCACACGGCAGAATTGATGTATACCTGCGTGCCCACCTATACTTGCATAATCATCAATCTCAACGTGGCCGCCTAGCTGTGCGATACTCGAAATCACTATGTTATTGCCAATTCTTATATTGTGTGCGACATGAACATAGGTCATAATAAAATTGCTATTCCCCACGACGGTCTCATTACCCTCACCAGTGGCTCGTGAGATCGTTGCATATTCTCTTATGATGTTATTATCACCAATAACACAACGCGACCGTTCGCCCTTGAAATGATAGTCTTGTGGTTCAACGCCGATCTGTGCGCCTGAGCATATGACATTGCCTTTGCCGATCACTGTCCCGTTTCGGATTATCACGTGACTATCGATCTTTGTGTGTGCGCCAATCACGACATCATCCTCGATCACGGAAAAGGGTCCGATGGTCACCGACCCGTCAATACGCGCCTTCTTACTTACAAAACAGGATGACATATCACTCTCTGATGCCCGCGAGAATTGTCGCCTCACAAGCAATCTCACCGCCCACTTTTGCCGTACCCGCAATCTTCACAATCCTACCGCGGTCCTGGAGCAGCTCAACTTCAAGGATGAGCTCATCCCCGGGTTTCACAATCTTCCGAAACCTTGCCTTGTCTATCGCCATGAACAATGGAATCGCATCCTTACGGTTACGCAGAAGCAGCACTCCGCCTGCCTGAGCAATGGCTTCCACCATCAACACACCAGGCATTATCGGTTCGCCAGGAAAATGGCCGGCAAAGAAATACTCGTCTGACCGAACATTCTTTTTTGCTACAATTCTCTTCTCACTGACTTCCAGGACCTCATCGACAAACAAAAACGGTGAACGATGAGGCAATATCTTCTTTATCTCATCAATATCCATCATACACCTCACTCACACTTGACTGTCGATATTCTGACTCTATTCGTACCGGAAGTTGTGCTTGTAGTTTTTGAGCATCTGCACCTCTTTCTGGCTGCACCCGCATTTACCAATCTGTAGACTAGAACGTCGGTGACCGTGACAGTCCGAGCCTCCGGTCATCAACAATCGTCTCTGCAAAGCCATTTCGTGCAGTCTCTGTTGACACGTTAGGGAGTGATCCGGATGCCATACCTCAATGCCAACCGCACCTTCATCGATCAGGCGTTCTATCAGGGTATCATCGTCAAATATCCCCGGATGAGCGACGACCGGTATGCCCTGCCATTGCTTAATTCTACCTATCAACCGCTTTGGCTCGACACTCAATTTAGGTTCGTAGTAGGGCGAATGGTAACTCAGAAACCGCACGAAGGCCTCTCTAATGGATTGCACGTAGCCCTGCTCCCGTAAAGCTTCGGCAATATGTGGGCGTCCCAGAGTGCTATTCTTGGCTAGCTCCCTCATGCGTTCGAAATCGACCTTGATGCCATCATGAGAGAGATTCTCGACAATCTTTTTCGCCCGTTTTATACGGTGATCGCGTAGTTCCGACAGACAAGAAAGGAAATCAGCATCATCACCATCAACATAATACGCGAGTATATGTATATCAAGATGGCCAAGATTTGAACTCATCTCGACGGCAGGTATTATATCAATATCCTCATGTTCTATATTCCTCAATTCTTCAGCGGCTAGAATCGAATCATGGTCGGTGATCGCGATGGTCTTGAGGGCAATATCCCTACAATAATGAACTATTTCTGATGGTGAAAGCAATCCGTCCGAACAATTTGAATGTATGTGAAGGTCGGCGTAATGCTGATTTTGCGGGATCGCTGAGATCAAGTTTCTTTCGTAAGGAGGCCAAGGTCTTGTACTACATCGTCAATGATCTTCACACTAATCGCTTCTCGTTTTAGTAAGTAACCCTCAAGCAATGCATTGTCACAGATCGCATTGATAGTCCTTGGATTTCCCTTTGAATAGAGAAAGATAGCCTTCATCGCCTCACGGTAAAAGAGACTTCTCACGCAGCCAGCAACACGAAGACGGTGCAATATGTAATTGTAGGTCGCCTGCTCATCGAGTGTCTCCAACACACAACGGATAGCGATGCGCTGATATAGCGGTGGATCTAGCTTCAAGTAGTCTTCAGTTTCAGGTAGACCAAAAAGGAGGAAATTCAGCAGCTTGCCATGTTCTGATTCGAGATTCAACAATCCCCGTATCTCCTCCATTATCTCCTTGCTGCGCAGCATATTGGCTTCATCGATCAGAATCACGACCTTCTTATTCTTCTTGGCAAACTCAAGGAGACGATGATACACAGCGGTAATGATTTCAATCTTGTTTTCCGAGCCATTACCGGCTTCTAACATCAGGGCGATCTTTTTCAAGAACCACAAGGATGTTATCTCTGAGTGTATGATTACCAAGAGTGTTGCCTCTACTTCTTGGTCAATCAACTGATCCAGCAGACGCCGGGACAATGTGGTTTTGCCCGTACCAATGGCTCCCACCAATAGAGCAAGACCCTTTTCCGTTTCCACTGCATGTGATAACTTTAGCAAAGCTTTTGAGTGCTGCGGCGAACTATAGTAGAATTTCTCATCTGCCGCGAAACTGAAGGGATGTTCCTTCAATTTATAAAATGATTCGTAACCCATGCGGATTCTATAGGTAGGTGATCTTTGACTTTTTGTCCGCTTTGCTTGAGTCTGAAGAACTTTTATCTTCCAATTTATCTCCCGACGCGCTCTTGCGTCTTTTTTTCAATGCATCAGTGACTTTCTGTTTTAGCTGCAATATCTTCTGATTCAAAGCAGGAACTTTCTTGTCTATATTGTAGGCATCAACATAGGCCTTCAGAGCGTTCTTGAGGTCAGCCTTCTTCTCGTGGCAATTGCCTAAAAGGAAATAGATACCGAAATATTCCTGATCATCGTGTCCCTCTGCTGTCAGGCCTTCGTTCAACACGCGGATCGCATCATCGATTTTGTCATATTCTAGATAACAAGATCCAGTCATCTCTAAGGCTTTAAGTCGAAGCCCTTCGTCTTTTGCCGCAATTTCAAACTCCTCGATCGCTTCTTGATAAAGGCCCATACCTTTATAAGCGACACCGAGGTCATAGTGGGAACGAAAGTCTCCCTCACCAATTGATTCAAAAACCTCGCGCCGAAATTCCGAGACCAGCTCTTCAATGCTTTGAATCGTCTCGGCCCGCGCTTCACTCTGTTCAATCCTGAGCACCTCACCGAGGTCGACCGTGGCGGCGGTCTTTTCCGGAGGCACATACCGCTCTTTTGCCACCGCGTTGTCCGGATCGATCTTCAAAACATCCCGGTACACCTTTTGGGCCTCGCTCTTGGCCTCCCGCCTACTCAACGCTTCGGCCAGCTCCAGCATGTAGGCGACTTTCAACTCATCATCATCTCTCGTGCGCGCTATTTCAACAAGATGCTGTCGGGATTTAAGATCAAACGGTCTCAACTCGGCAATCCTCTTATTCAGATCCATCGCTTTATCGTAGTCCTTTTTCTGCCAGGCATCCTGTTCAGCGTCGCGGAAACAGTCAATTGCCTCCTCAGTGGAATCCAGTTTCAAATACAGTTCCCCCAGTTCAATCGTTTTGTCGATCTCCGAGAGACTTGCGGCAACATCGAGTCCTGCTGAAGGGCGCTCTTCGTCTTTCAGTAATTCTGCCACTTCTGGAGAAACAATATCTTCGATCGAGATCTTCTCTTTCTCAGCGCTTTCATCGACCCTCTCCTGCACCTCTTCGGTTACCACCGGCTCTTCGACTTCTGCTACCTCTTCCTTTACTGCCTCTTCTTCTTTTGCTCGTACCTCCCCTTGCTCCGTTGGAGAAGTTTTCTGCGCCTCGCGTTCAATCTTTTCCTTTTCCTCTAAAATCGTTTCCTTGAACTTTTCATGCTTTGTTTCGATCTCCTTTGCCTCTTCCAACAACTCCGAACCGCGATCCTTCTGTCCAACCTGTTCGTATATTGCTGAAATGGTCTTGAGGATTCTCGGATTATTGGGCACCAATTCCTTTATCGTGTCATACGTTTTCAGTGCCGTATCCAGATCGTCTGCTTTTCGCTTACGGTCGGCATATTCAAGGAGATAATTTGCCGCCTCCCCTCGCTGATCGAGTTCCTTATGCAATTCACCCAGTAGACCGTAGATCTCGGTACGATTCTTATCGAAACGAAGAATCTTCTTGCACAATGCAATCGCATTTGGATAGTATGTTTCGTCCTTGAATACCCTTGCGCCCTTCTCGTAGGTCTTAAGAGCATTTTTCTGGCGATTCGCCTTCACATACAAATCACCCAGTTTATTGTACAATGAACCCTCTTTGGGGAATTCATTAATCGCGGTTTCCAACTCCGCTATCGCATCTTCGATCGCGCCCTTAGCCTCTAACTCGGCAATCTTTCTTTTTACGTCAACTAGATCAGCCATTACTCAAACTTCAAACCTAGGTTACTGACTACTCTCTCGATCAGAAATTCATCGATTTCCTGTTTGCGCTGTAGATACCCTTCCAACAATGCGTTATCACAGATGATATTCACGAGCCGCGGTCTACCTTCAGAATACCGACAGATCAGATCCAATGCCCGCGGACTAAAGATCTCGCGCTCACTGCCGGCAACATTCAACCGGTGACTGATGTAGGATCGCACAGTATCACTGCCCATTGATTTTAGCCTGATCTTGACGGCGATACGCTGATACAGCGCACGATTCGAGGCAAGGAAACTCTCGAGGTCGGGCAGACCACTGAGAATGAACGACAGAAGCCTTGTATCCCCGATCTCCAGATTCAACAATCCTCTGATTTCTTCCAAAACATTAGGGTTGTCTATTTTGTTTGCCTCGTCAATGATTATTACCGCTTTCTCATTGCGATGATATATTTCACTCAGCCGCTGCGAGATGCGCGATATGATCTCGGTGGTCGAATCAGTGAGGTCTCTCAAACCAATGAGATTTGCAATCCTCGTATAGAGCCATGCCGGAGAGAATTCTGAATGAGTTAACACAATAAGCCCGATCTGAAACTTCCCCAGCGCGTACAGCTCACTCAGAATCTTGCGTGACAGTGTCGTCTTCCCCGTTCCGATATCTCCGAGCAGCACAGCCAATCCCCGCGCCCCGCGTGCGGCATGCAGCAAATACTCCCTCGCCAACGCATGCTGAGGTGAATTGAAGTAGAATTTCGGATCCGGGTGGTTAGCAAATGGCTCTAATCCAAATGCGTAATACTCTTGATATCCCAATCAGCCTCCCGTGTCAGAGAAAAGAAATATTCTCGCCCTCGTCCTCGGGCATTTTCTCTGGTTCCTTTTCCTCAGTTGGTTCCTGAGCAGGTTCTTCAGACCGCGGTTCCATTTTTTGTTCCTCAGTTGGCTCATACGGTTCGACGATTTCAATCTTCTCAGCAGCCCGCTCACTCGGAATTGTTTGCATTTCTTCCGGGACTCGCTCGGGCGTTGGAGTAACAGTCTTGCCCCCCAACAATTCATACATCTCCCTGACATCTCGATAGTCGGGATTAGTCGACATTATGTGTTCGATTTCCCTAAGGGCGTTTTCGAAATCGCCGAGCCCCTCGTAAGCCGAAGCGAGAAGGTAGCGCAGTTCGACTTTCTCGGCCTGCGGAATATCCTCGAGAAGAATTGCCGGACCCACTGTCTTTATCGCATCACTGTACTTACCCAACTTTATCAATGATGCCCCGGCTATTTCAAGTGACAAAGGCCATGTGTTCTTGTTGATTTTCAGCTCGCGAGCATGGGTGAGGGCTGTTTCATACAACTCGGCATCATATGCCATGCGCGCCAGCTCTAATCTTTTGTTGATATTTTCCTCTTCCCAAACGATATTGCCCCGGAATTCATCAAACTCAGTCGCAAATTCAAAACTCGGGGCAGGCGGAGTTTCCATTTCTTTCAAGAGAAATTCAATGTCGGCGATCTGTCCTTCAAGGGTCTGAGGTTCTTCGGTTTCGGTAACCGGAGTTTCTGCTTCCGCTTTGCCTTGAGCACTGTCAACGTAGGTTTCCACTTCGCGAATGAGATCATCGAATATGTCGGTCCCAACTTCAGCCGTTTCAGACACCTGCTCAGCAGGTTCCGCGGCCTCAGCACCAACTACCTCACTAGGTGCCTCGACCGGTGTTTCTGCTGTTGTCATCTCTTCGGTCTTCTCGGTTGCCTCTACAGTCTCCTTTTCTTCAGTAGCAGCGGGGACCGCTCCGCCCTGGAGTTCTTGTAACTTGCTTTGGACAACCTCGTTAGCCGGATCTATTTCCACGATTCGGTTCAGAACGTTAATCGCTTCGCCAACATCACCCTGCTCAATTAAATCACTTACTGCCTTGTTGAATTCAACAACTGCCTCATCCCTGGATCCAATCTCGTAGAGTAGATTACCAAGCTCGATGCGGCTCTTCGGGTCAAGTTCCTCCTCCCCACCATCGGTTTGAGGAAGCAACTTGCTGATTTCGTCGAGTATCGCCTGCTCATTCTGCTCGGCAGCCACTTTCTTCAGACGCTTCAGTTCTTCCTCGGCCTGTTCGGAACGATTCATCGATCTCAAAATACGGGCATAGGATAGCGCCAAACGCAGATTCAGAGGTTGTAATTCAACAATTTTACGCAGTCCGGTAAGGAATGTTGTCTCATCTTTATTTTCGATTGCCCACGCGCACAGTTCAATAATCTTCTGTACCCCTTGATTAGGAAGACCATACTGCTTATAGAGATGTGCAAGATTCACAAATCTGTCGCTATTCGTGCTTTCGATTTTGGTGATCTTTTCGAGACAGATAATCGCCTGGAGCTGCCGATTGTTTCCTGTATAACGCTCAACAGCCTGCTCGTAATATCCCACTGCTTCCTCTTTTTTGCCCGTTTTTTGGGCAAGATCACCCGAAAGTTCCAGAGCCCTTGCCGAGTTTGGATTATCATGTAGAATGCGCCGGATGAGAACCTGTGCCTTCTCATACTGCCCTTCCTGCATGTAGCTCCTACTTTTCTCTAACACATCATATTCCATCAATAGCCTTCCGCAAAAATTATAGTTGTTTTCAAAATGTTGTCAAGAATATTTTCTCAATTTCCTTGAATAATTTCTCTTCTTGCTTGGTGAGAGAGTCTACTGTAGTATTCATGGAACTGTTAAATTCACTGTCGGCTATCGATTTCAGATTGATGAGCACATTCAGGCGAGCTCCGATGAATCCGCTGTGTAAAGCATGCAGCGCGACACCGACATCGGAAATCGCACTCTTCAATCCTTTTTGAGCCAATGTCTTGGCATATGGATAGACGAGAAGAATCTTCTTACAGACCTCAAGCGGCACGTGGGCGGCGTGTTTTGTTGCCTCTTGTACCGCAGCTTCTTTTTTCTTCTTCTCCTCGGTTGAATCATCGGGCAGCTTGAATGATTCCATTACTTTGTCGAACGCCTGCTTGTCTTTTTCGATATACTTATAGAATTCGTACATCTCGAGTTTCAAGTGGCCGTGAAAATCCTTCAACTCCTCATCCTTTGTCTTCTTCCACGTGATACCAGTCACCATGGCCAACAGTCCGGTACCTAATCCGGCTTCCAGGGCGGCAACACTACCGCCACCCGGGGTCGGTCGTGACAGAGCAAGATCATTCAAGAATTCCAGAATCGACTGCTTGCCTGCCTTGCCTCGTAGCCGATATTCGAGAATTTGATTTTCATTGAAACGGTCTAGCTGCAAGTAGTATCTTGCGGCATCAATCAATGCTTGCTCCGGAACCAAGCCGACAATTTCTGATTCCCTTATGTTCACGCCGTAACGCGTGGCTTCTCGCTTTGCAGTCTCAAACACACGGTACAGAGGCGTCTTCGTGTACTCGGTCATATTAATCGAGACCTGAGCAATGCCTTCGTCCTTCAATTCAAAACCGAGTGCCTTACAATATCTGAACCCGCCACTCATGAAGCGAATCGCCTTAGCAACTTTCTGCGCAATCCCAACATCAGCTGTGTTAAGGTTCAAATTGAATGCAATGAGTGGAAACCGCGCACCCACTACAGTAGCACCTGCGGTCGGATGTATTTTTGCTTCGCCAAAATCGGGGCGTCGGTCAGGATTGGTCTCAATCTCGTCTCTGATGCCCTCAAACTCGCCTCTTCTGATGTTTGCAAGATTCGTGCGGTCAGGCCTGGTTGCTGCCGCTTCATACAGGTAAACCGGGATTCTCAACTCGTCGGCAATCCTCTTCCCCAAGCGTTTTGCCAGTTCCACACACTCACGCGTCGTCGCATTGCTGATCGGTACAAAAGGAATGACGTCGGTCGCGCCCATACGCGGGTGCTCGCCCTTATGTTTTGTTAAGTCGATCAACTCCGCCGCTTTCTTTGCCCCCAGGAACGCGGCCTCGAGTACTGCTTCGGGTTCACCCACAAACGTCACGACCGCACGGTTATGGCTCGAGTCCATTTCCCGGTCAAGCAACTCGACGCCCGCACTCTCAATCTCCGAAAGTATCTGATTCAACTTGTCTTCGTTGCGTCCCTCACTGAAATTCGGAATACATTCAATGATTTTTTCCATAGATAACCTTTCCTTTTTTAATTGTGTATCTTACCATATCTTCCCCAAATTGGTAAGGAATTTTCTTATAATTATCAACATCAAGAACAACCAGATCTGCCTGTTTGCCCTCTTCTATACTGCCTATACGTTCATCTAGTCCAAGCGCCTTAGCACCGTTCTTGGTTGCGCCAATCAGCGCTTCCTCAACGTGCATACCATAGGCAAGACAGGCTAACGCAATAATCTTCAACATCGAATAGATCATGCACGAACCCGGGTTGAAGTCGCTAGCAATCGCCACCGCTGATTTGGCAGCCCGGAATGCCGCCACGTTGGGCTTTTTTGTGAGGCGCAGAAAAACCGAAGTGCCGGGCAACAGCGTCGGAATCACGCCCGCTGTCTTCATCGCCATGATATCGAGCCTTGTCGAGACAAGCAAATGGTCAGCCGATGTGCACCCAAGCTCGGCCGCAAGTTTTGACCCACCCAGGTTCGCGAATTCATCAGCATGGATTTTGAGCTTGAAGCCGTAATCCCTGGCCACGGAAAGAATTTCTTTGCTCTCTGTCCTGGTGAATGCGATGTTGTCGCAGAACACATCACAGAACGAAGCCAGCTTTTGTTTGGCAACATAGGGAATCATCTCCCGGGTGACGAGTTTAATGTAATCTCGACGCTTCATTTTCCTCGGAACCGCATGCACGAGCAAGGTTGATACTACATCAATTGGCGCACGTTTTTTCAGACGGTTGATGGCACGCAGCATCTTGTATTCAGTATCAGGCATGAGGCCATAGCCGCTCTTACTCTCGACCGTGGTCGTGCCATGCTTCATGATATTTCTCACGCGCTTCAAGCCGAGTTCGTAAAGTTCGCTCTCACTCGCCCGCATGGTTTTTCTTACTGTATTGGCGATGCCGCCGCCTGCTCGGGCAATTGCTTCATATTTCATGCCTTTCATGCGCATTGCGAATTCATTCTCGCGGCTTCCACCAAAGACAAGATGCGTGTGAGAATCGACAAAACCAGGGCAAACCACACATCCTTGTGCATCAATAGTACGGACCTTTGTTGAGGCTTTGATTGCTCCAATTTTCTTAATCGTTCCGTTCTCGATCACAACTGAGGTGTTTTTCACGACACCAATACCCCGTTTCATGGTCAGTACTTCTGAAGCGTCACGAATTAACGTCAACATAACATCTATTTTACCTCAAATTGACTACATGTCAACAACACACAGTTTATGCGCCAGGATATCGTTATCGTTGAGGCAGGAATGCACTTGACTGTCATCTCTGAGATTTGCGCCGTCATCGCGAACAGTCGTGCGTATCCCGAGCAAAGCCGAGCGGGAACATTAATTAGTGGTATTCTTCGAGCAAAGGAGGTGAAGCCGACGGGAGAAACTACGTTATATTGAACAATCGCCCAATGAAATAGATATAGAATAGGATCAATAACCAACCCTCCCATTGCGTAATTTCCTTATCTTGGGTCATGAAGAAAAACAGCAATGTCGCGATCAACATCACGGGTAGGGCGAAGAGCACGATGTTGTACGGGATAACCAGAGGTCCGATCAATGCCGGTATTCCCATAACCATCAAGGTGTTAAAGACATTCGAACCCAGCACGTTACCCACCGCGATCTCTGGTTTACCTTTCCTCGCGGCGGTGATTGTCACCACCAATTCGGGCAGTGAAGTACCCAAAGCAATCGCACTAGCCGCCAGCACCTCGGTACCGATGCCTAAGGATTCCGAGATGTTGATGACCGCCTCAATCGTATACTTGCCGCCCAAGAAAATGAAAAAACCGCTCAAAACGAGTGTCAAGAGCGTCCTTGCACCGATTTTCCTCAAAGCACCGGTGGCCTTCAATTCCTTCTTGATCTGGAAATCTATCCGGCGCTTTCGCTCAGACACCGCGTGCAACATGTAGACAAGAAACCCGGCGAGTGCCAGGATGGCTTCGAAAATACTGAATGTACCGTCGACGATTGTAATCGCAAGAAAAAGAGCCGAGCCCATGAGTAAGGGAAGATCGATGTGAATAAGTTCGTAGCCGATCCTCAATTTCTTGCCGAAGATCGCTGCGATACCCACGATCAAGAAGATATTTGTAACATTGGAACCTACCACATTTCCGATAACGATCTGCGATGAATTCTCGAGCACCGCGAACAAGGAGGAAACAATCTCGGGCAAAGAGGTACCAATCGCAACAATGGTAACACCGACAATGAAATCAGGGATGCCGAAGGCAAGCCCTATGTGCTCAGCCGCATCGGTGAACCGGTCGGCCGCCCTTATCAAAACGTACAAACTGGCGACAAAAACGAGTATCCAGAAAAGCAATGGGGAAATAATCATCGAACTTCGATGATCTCCTGTGGCATTCCCATACTACTTACGCGCTACAGCAATGAGAACATCACTCCCTTTCTTAGTGTACGGCTCAAACTTGTAGGAGCCGTAAAATCTAATGTTGCTGAAACCAGCTAACTGCAGAAGCTTGCTATAGTCATCTTTTAACAACATCTGTTCATAATCGACATACCACACTTTAAGGTCTTGCTTCGGCTTGCCGTGTGGGATATCCAAGACATGATACCGCGCTCCTCTTTCGGTGTAGTCAATCACGAAAAGCCTTGAAAAGTCCTCTTTGCTGGAGGAAAGAATAAACCGCGGCTTCAACTTCCACTGTTTGTCGGTTGTACCCTGGGTTAAAACCAACATGCCGTTTTCACACATAACTCGGCGCATACTCAGAAAAGCTCTGATGACTTCTTTCTTGTCGGACATATGCAATATCGAACTCGATAGACAGGCGACCGCGTCAAACTTCCGCTTCAGATGCTTGTGTAAAACCCGGTAGTCTATTTTGTGCAAGGGGATCTTTATGTTAAGTCCTTTGAGATTTTTCCTCGCTCTGGCGAGCATGGAGTCGGATACGTCCGAGCCGACAACTTCACATCCTAAAGAATGAAACAGATGGAGGTCATGTCCAGTACCACAAGCACAATCGAGAACTGAATGGATCTTATTCTCGACAAACAATTTCTGGAAAAACGTTCGGTAGACTGGTTTGTGCTCACCGAATTTTTCATGAAACAAGTCGTACCGTTCGGCAAAATCCTGATATCGGTCTTTAGCCATTACGCACCTGCCTTATGTGACTAGGAAGATTTGAATTCTTCAATATCCATAGAGTGTTGGAGCCTGAAGGTGGGATACAAAACACTGTGACATTATACACAGATTTTGGTAGAAGTCAACTGGTTTTTTGGATTAGTATAACAGCACGCGCGCCGTCAAGAATCAAACAGACAATTGGGAGAACAAATGAACTCCGTAGTGTTTCGAGAAATTCAGCCTGCGATTTTGAGAGAACCTGTTTATGCTAAATCTATATATCACCGAAATTGCTCATTATCACTCATTTGTAGGCATTTTGTTTTTTCTCTCCATCCGCCACGAACCCAAGCAGCTACTTGTGTTCTAAGCCGACTTATCCTCTAGTAGAACTTGGAATTGTTGAAAGAATTTATCGGAGTGAGATGGATCAAATAAAAAGAGTAGAGTGATTGTCGAAATCGCCCCTTTTTTTTCTCAATTCGTTCTCTTACCTTATCAAAAGCAACTTCTCTGTGGTACTGTAATCTCCTGCCCTGAACTTCAGGAAATAGACACCGCTTGGTACTCCTCTGCCCGAATTATCTTGACCATCCCAACGAACATTATGGTATCCAACTTGTGTTTTACGATTGACCAGGGTTTTCACTAACCGACCGTTCACATCGTAGATTTCCAGCTCAGTTGGAGAGCTTGTGGGTAGCGCATAGCTGATAGCTGTATGGAATTTAAATGGATTGGGTGAAATTTCATAGAGGCTAATACTCTTGGGAATATCTCCTTCTCGACCTGCTGCAATACCCCGGTCTCCAAAACGACCAAGCACATATATGCTACCATTCCCTTCGAATGCAATGCCTCCATTGAGTTGTCCACTCACTGTAAAATCGTAGTAGCCACACTCTTCAATTATTTCTCTACAAATTGATACAAGATGGCGTCTGTTAAATCTTACCATCAAGTCCGGAATACCATCACAATCATGGTCCCCAACGCGGGTGTAGCCTTTCCTGTATAGTGGATCAATAGGTTCACCCCCGATTGCTGTTATTGCTACCGTACTTTCGTCTATATCTCCAACGTCATAGCCACATGGTAGTTCGACATAACAACGAAGCCACCTGATGAAACATCCTCCACCCCATCCGATCCATAACCAATTAGGACAATAATCTGCCGTTGCTTCAATTCCAACAAGGAATGCTATCGAAATGGGAAACCGATCAGGTAATTGACTAGAGTGATCACCGACATATGACTGAAACTCATAGTCCAATCCTAATTGATCAAGACAAGCTGCAAATGCAGTGTTCTGCGGGTAGCAGCCCATTTCGTCCATTGTGCCGCAATCGAAATATATCGCTAAGTCAGAATTTGGAGGCAGCATTGCGGCATATGTTGGTGGGTTATGCAGCAACCATTTGTCCCAAACCGAATCAATGATATTTGCTGGCGTATCGAGTGGGAGATCAACAAAGTATGGTGGATTTGTGAGATTTGGTGAGAAAGCAGCGCCTAAGGAGAAAAACACTCCTGAAAAGAACCCAGCAGCGGGGTTCCAGTAGTATGGGGGCCCAGCCGGGTATTCTGCTAAGAGATAAGGAAACGCAGCAACCAGCATTACGTTGTATTCAAGAGTTCCACTGTGGGCTGCAAGACGCGCAGAAATATCAGGACGTTTCAGGCCTAATGTCATTGAACCATAGGCACCCGCCGAATGTCCCATGAGGTATCGTTTCTCTCGTGTTGGGATTACTCGATAATTCGCCTCGACGAAGTCAACCAGGTCATTGATAATATAATCTTCAAATGCACCATTGAGTATAGAATTTGTGTACCAGCTCACCAAGTAAGGAGCGCTCCTTCCATCAGGTTTAACGACAATGACCGATTCAATAATCTGGTTTTCGATCAACGAATCTAGGATATCGATAATAAAAGGATACCCTGTATGATCGTCAAGTGCCCCATGCAGAAAATAGATTACCGGATAATCAATGCTGCCAACAGGGTCATATCCTTCTGGTAGGTAGATCTGAACGAGACGATCGCTACCTAGTGCGGCGCTGTAAAAAGACGTTTCTATTACTGTTCCCTGGGCGTAGCTGCTTCCTGATAGACACAAAAACAATACGAGTACAACTGGTACAGATTTGCTCATTTTACACCTCCATCTTTTCCCCTCCTCATTGCTCTGCGAACCTCGCAGGGCGTTATACTATGGCGTTGCTAGTCAAAAAATTACCTAAACATTCTACACAATTTCCAATAATGGTAGCAAACTATCGACAGATATCAAGGGCTCTGAAGGGGTGACCCCACTATGAGTACTTGATTCCTTTAAACACTGTGTATGTATAGAAACCATAGTAATGTTGATTATTCAGAATATAATCATTTGAATCTGGGTCGCGTAGCCTTTTGAAATCTTTCCAATCAACCTCAGCAACTTCAGTCTCAGAATCTCCCCAAAACATTTGAATCAGCATATTTAATGCATTTCGATCATTTTCACTTAGTGGGGCAACAATATCTCGCAGGTAAGTTTTTACTACAACATCCTTGAAGTTGGCTTTTTTCAACCAATGTTTACCATTTAGTATGTGATTTGTAGGTTTCATTCCATTCCTGAATGGTGCAGTTGCAGAAGATGTTGTATTGAGTCGAGCTTCAAGTAATGGGTGACCTGCAAGCAATTTTTGTGAAGACCAAAATAGTAAGACAACAAAACCACCTGGTCTAATTACGCGATAAAATTCTTCGATTATCGGTACCGGATCTTCAGCCGGATAACCTAATTCTTTTGGACCTGGCCATACTGTATCAGCACTCCATAGCCAATCAAAAGAATTATCACTAAAGGCCAGCGAATTAATGTCTCCTTCTTTGAATTGAATGTTCGTTGTCTGATAGTTATTCTTGGCATATTGGATAAAATCTTTTGATAGATCTAGACCGATTATCTTTCCAGGTTCTCCGACGAATTCAGCAAGTAATTTTGTACAAGAACCAATTCCACATCCAGCATCCAGTCCGATGCTACCAGTAGGGATATCAATTGACTCAATTATCGAACGAATTAACGGTTCTCTGAACTTAGAAAGACATTCATAAGTATGTATTTCTGCTTCATGATTCTGGACACCGTATTCCTTTCCATTTTTCATTACATCCCCCCACTGTTATGTATTGATACTAGGTGAACCGAAGATTTAAGATTTGGATTACCTTCATTAAGATTATACTGCGCACTAAACGACAACTTCACCTTCAGACACTATTTTTCTCGCCTTTGCAGCAAATTCTTCAATCTCATCTCGAGGTAGTAATTCATCTTCTTTGAACATGTCGACTTGCATAAAAGGACCAGATTTAATGTGTTTCTTCTTGAAGCCATTACATGATGGTTGGAGTACAAAATGGATATGTACTGGCTCCCAGTTACGGTTCGACCATAAGCAAACGTATATTTGGTCGGGTCTTAGAATATCACTGATGGTGTTCGAAACTTTGTGCAACAACGGTCCCAATTCCTGAATTTCTTCGTTATTTAATTCCCAAAAATGTGTACAATGACGGAACGGTTTGACGATGAGCGTACCAACACCCAGGGGTCCAATGCAGTGCTCAACAACCCAGTGCTTTGTGGCATATATTCTACCACCGGGTAATTCTTGCTTTCCGTTGATTATATTACAAGCAATGCAATTATTTATTTTTCCCCCTGGCAAATTTGATTATTATATCTGGCAATGTAATTAAAGTCAACCGATGGCAGGATGACGCGGTGATGAGGTACATGCAAATCACCTTGATATTCTCAGCAAAATGCTTATATTTTATGTAACGGATGATGAAAGTGATGTACAAACACACGAATATTATTGCACAGGATTGGCGTGCGTTAGCTCGCTTTTACGAAAAAGCCTTTGACTGCGTGCGCGTTCCCCCAGTGCGTCGATTGTCTGGCTCATGGCTGGAGAAAGGCACAGGTATATCTGCAGCAAAGCTATCCGGAGTACACCTCCGCTTACCCGGTCATGGCTCCAAAGGGCCAACGCTAGAAATATTCCAGTTTGCACAAAACGAAGCCAGAATACAGCCCACACAAGCGAATCGTGAGGGGCTCGCCCATATTGCATTCGAAGTCGATGATATCGAACACGCAATGTCAGAAGTTCTAAGGTACGGCGGGAAGAAAGTCGGTAATTTGGTCACTCATGATGTCGAAGGTGTAGGGACCTTATCCTTTGTTTATATGGCAGATCCGGAAGGCAACATCATCGAACTGCAGAGATGGAAATGACCTCGCGGACAGGCGTGAACTTCTAAGCCTCTGATCAACACAATATTGGTGTGAGGTCTCGAAATCATAGATTATGTTCTGCCGGTTTCCTCCATCTTCACCCTCATCACATTGACAAGTATTTTTGCTAATCTATAATGTGGACATGAAAAAGTACCAAGCCATCATCTTTGATTGTGGCGGTGTCATCTTTGATTTCTCACCTGATAATGTATTTAATCATTGGGCAATGGTAAGTGGCGAGGACGTTGATGTAATCAGACAAAGATTCGTTCTTGACGAAAAGTATCATAAATTTGAAAAAGGGGAAATCGATGCTGTTTTATTCAGAAAGCATACCTTGAATATGCTCGAACTGAAAATCAGTGATGAGGATTTTGATAATGGTTGGAATAGTATATATATGGATTCAGTACACGGTATCGAACAACTGCTTCAAGAATTGAAATCACAATACAGACTCGTTGCTTTGACAAACACTAATGAAATACATGCGAGAAAGTGGCCTATTCTCTATGCATCTCTACTTCGCCATTTCGAGAGAGTGTTTAGCTCTCATGAAATTCAGGCACGAAAACCAGAGAGAAAAGCTTTCGAAATAGTACTAGAACACCTTGAATTGAATGCTGATGATGTGATATTTCTGGACGATAACCCCGAATACGTTCAAGCAGCATCGAACATGGACATAGCCGGCATTCACGTAACATCATTCAAGCAAATGGTCGAAGAACTAAGAAACCTCGGTGTTAGGATATAAGATTTAGCTGACAAGATAGCAGAACTTAGCCTTGATTGCAGTAGCCTCAAATCGCTAAATTCAACAGCGGGGACGGGGGTTGACTTTTTGGCATAAGTTGCAACCTCTGGCTACGTGGGTTCGTTCGAAAAACTACAATTAGCTATAGTTCGAAAATGTCGATTCCACTCAGCGTCTCGACTCATCCGCCTTCGTTGAAACTACGGCGGATTCGCTTGAAGAGAAAATACTGAGATTGCATAGTCGCTTCGCTCCTCGCAAAGACCCCGTACATGTTCGATTTACGGAGCAAGCGCTGACGTATCATATCTCCGTCATCTGTCTTCTATCGCCGTCACGATTTTTGTTCAAATCTGTGATTTGAGATCAAAAATCAGTGTATCGAGCGGCAGCGAGATGAATCCAAGCGACTTATGATCGCTGCCAGTGAATAATATCACCGTAATCTATTATTCTATCACTGCCATCGACGCGGCGTCACAGCCGCTGCCAGACGTTCTTATCCAAGCTCCGATACTGTATTGCCTCAGCGACGTGCTGGGTTTTGATTTTGTCGACACCTTCGAGGTCGGCAATGGTGCGGGCGACTTTTAATACTTTGTCATAGGCGCGCGCGGAAAGGCCAAACCGCTCGATCGCGGTCTTGAGTAAGGATTGTGATTCATCGTCTATTACACAATGCTTGCGGATATCCTTTGAGCCGAGATGAGCATTGCAGTAAATCTTCTTCTTACCCTTGTAACGAGAGAGCTGAATCCCACACGCACGGTTCGCGCGGGCGCGAATATCTTCCGACGACTCACCCGGTGTCGTCGATTTGAGCTCATCGTATTTGAGTGCCGGTACCTCGATATGAATATCGATCCGGTCGAGCAAAGGACCAGATATCTGTGAGTGATACCGCTGGATCGCAGTCGGCGTGCATCGGCATTCATGATACGGATCCGTGAAATAACCGCACGGACATGGATTTATTGCAATTTCTTTACAAAACCAAAAATCAATCTTACTGTACAAAGACCCGAAACACTCCCCATCGGCTATCCAATAGGACCAAGGACCATGGGTGAACGAATCAAGAAAAAAAGGATGGATATGGGTTTGTTCCAGAAGGATGTTGCTAGAAACGTAGGCGTTGCGGATTGTGCTACAACTATTATCTCTATCTGACTTTCACCACCTTCTGCGTCACCACGCCGTCAACCTCAATAAAGTAGATACCTTTGCTTCGCAATCGATTACAGAGATGTAAAACACTGATTACAACGATAAAGAACCTACCTTACCTTGATTACTTTTTGCACGATTCTATCATCTATTTCTATAAAGTAGATGCCGCGTGTCATCTTATTCGGTTGCACAACCCTGCCTGTGATGTCAAAGACCTTGCATTGTTTATCTTTGGGCAGTTGCAGCGGGCCGCTGAAAATAGTTGGACCAGAATTCTCTACCTTGATTGGCCGAGCCAGGTTTTCATCAATACCATATTCCTGCGCATAGTCCATGAGCGCCCAGGCAATTGGAATTGTACCTGTGTAGTCTGCTTCACCATTAGTTAGAACAATAAAGGCGGAACTTTCCGCAGGACAGAAACCATAAAATGTACGAAACCCAGCAATTTCACCACTATGAAACCATATCCATCGACCTTGATCATAATAGAAGTGCCACGTAAGGTCCAGAATTCTTGTAGAATCAACAATACCATATTGTGTTATTGCAGCAAGATGCTGAGCCAGACTGGACGTGGTTGCTCTAAGTGTTGCGGCAGGATAATATGGCATACCCCACAGACCCGTACTATCATAATGTGAACCGTTCCAATGATACCCCATGGCAACGTTATTGAGATTCAGATTGGCAATAAACCATGAAGTTGCATCCATATCCAGAGGTTGAAAAATCGAGTCCTGGCAATGTATTGGAAAACTGTCTTCCATTGCTTCGACTAGGCAACCTAATAGTGCAACAGCAACGTTACAATAGTCATATTCTGTGCCTGGCACAGCGCTGCTATAATTGTTGGGGTTGTAGTATGTCCCACCGGGAACCAAATAACCGCCCACGAATTCACCCAGTGCTATAGGAGAATCACCATGAACCAAATATTGACCCAAGCTATAGTCTTGTATACTTGATGTATGCGTCATCAGCATGCGAAATGTGATGGCTGAATCTGGGTGACTAGGGTTGCGAACGTTAAAGGACAGATAGTCATTGACATCATCGTCCAAGCCAAACTCACCACGTTCCCACAGTTGCATGATGGCTGTTCCAGTAATGGTTTTTGAAATCGACATGAGCGATAGCCTGTCCATTTTTGCCGCACCAGGTTGCTACGCCAGGGATATGCTCGCTTTGCATTGTTGCCCGAATAAAGGAATCTAGACCTACAGAATCGTAGCACACAGATGGGTAGTAAGGTTGGATACGGGCCATATCTTGCAAGGGATTCAACTGCCGTAATTCAGATGGGATGATTTCTATACTTAATGCAGCCGACTGCGTCTCACTTGTTTGCGCACTGCTACCCACAAACAGTAATAAGATCGTTAAGATTACTACATAGTTCTTCATACCCACCTCCTCATCTTTATACAGCATCTTGAGTCTTTGCGAACTATTGCGAAAGATTTGCTGAATACTATTACATTATA
>LJUJ01000003.1 GCA_001303785.1 Caldifarciminota bacterium SM23_42
CCAAAACTGTTGGTGAAACCGGCTATTGCATAATGCGCATCCGCCACTGATGCCGTAATCATCGGATAAGCCTGCTCAGCATTAGCGCCTGGACTGCTTGGGTGCACTCTACCCGAAAACCCGCTTGTGTCGTACCCGATGATCAAAAAGTTCGGGTTGGGAACACCCGGACCAACGCTTCTAGTCCAACCGGCAACCTGCCAAAGGCCTGGCATCCCAGAAAGCGATCGATCATCCATAACCTTTTCATCGTTATCCCAACCAAAATGATTGGCTGAAATTGGTGGAGTACCCAGGGTCGTATCATCTTCCCACACAATTATATTCGCATCACCCCCAACAGTGAAGCTATTGCTCCAACCAGCAGCCAGGAATGTCTGACCACCCCAGAGCACTGAATATGCCTCGTCCTCAAGTGCCCCAGGGATTACGCTCGCGGCAGACACGGGCATACCGTTGAACGCAGTCTGCATGACAAAAGCATCGTAGTTGGCCTGATTGAAGATTTTCGCCCGGCCTGCTATTAAGTATCGGTCGGTTACACCCACACCCGGTATTTCGGCCACCGAATAACCTTCATCCTCTAAATCCATAGGAAACCAATATATGCCGGTCCACAGTGGTACGCCAGTTGGATCGAGTTTCAGAAGAAAAATATTGGGTGGATTTGTTGGTGTGTTCGTGGGCAGATTTGTCCAGCCAGTGACCGCATATCCGCCATCCATGGTCTGTATAATCGAATATGCTTCTTCACTGAACGGGGTGCCATACACCCAACCCCACTGCCAGACACCAGCCGAATCGATTTTTACCACGAAGATATTCGCAGAATCTGGAAATCCTGGGCCAAAGCTCCTGGTCCAGCCGGTTATGGCATAGCCACCATCAGATGTCTGGGTCATCGAGTAAGCCTCATCATCAAAGGGACCGATTGACATTCGTGCCCACAACGGGAAACCAGCAGAGTCTGTTCTCACTATAAGAACGTTCGAGAATGCAGGCACACCCGGACCAAAACTCTTTGTCCATCCAGCCAGCACATAGCCGTCCTGATTTGTTGCCTCGACAAGAGCAAAGGCGCGTTCGTCATTAGACCCACCATAGGTCATTACTGGCAGTACCTGTGCTCGCAATGGCGATATGAAAGCAATGACCAAAAGCACGACAATACTGCACTTCATACACATCTTCTGACTATACATATAGCCTCCTTTACTTCATACCAAAAAGAATAATCTTCAATTTACACAATGTATTTATCTCAATAACACTAATTTCTTTGTCTGTATGGAATTTCCAACCACTAATCTAAGGAAATAGACACCACCACCTAGTTTCCTGTTGGAACCATCTGTTCCATCCCACGAGACTACAGTATGTAGTAGGTAGTAAGCAGTAGGCAGCAAGACAGACTTAACCAGCCGTCCAGTCGCATCGTAGATTCTTAATTCTGGTTTCTGACGTTCTGATTTCCCCCTCAGCGATCCACCGATATTGTGACTTCTTGGTTCAATCATGTAGCGTATGTTTGTTCTAAGGCGGAATGGATTTGGGTTTGCTTCCAAGAAAATTAACACCGGTTGATGGAATTCGTGTTCCGCAGTGCCTGGCGAGGACAGCCAAGGATCGTAGTCAACATAATCACTCACCGTATCACCCAGACCTCCCGGGTTTGTCGCCGGATTATACGGACCCGTAGCGTCTCCCCACCAGTTGTTCTCAGCAATAACGAGTTCTGTCGGGTCGACATTTCGCAAACCGAAACCCTGGTTATCCGTAATGTTGTTGTAACTTATAACGGGCAAGGAATAGTGTCCACAATAGATCCCATCGCCTGTGTTTTCTGATATAACACAGCTGTCGATAAACGGCATAGAAGCTAAATAACACCAGATACCGCCACCCGCAGAATCGGCTATGTTTCCAACAATCATATTCTTAGTTATTGCCAACAATGGGTTGAACACGTAATAACAGGCAATACCACCCCCAAAGTCAGCAGTATTCGAAGAGATAGTATTTTCTCTGACTACGGTCATGGTAAAAGGACAATCAATGAAAATGCCACCACCAATATGCGCACTATTCGCACTAATTGTATTGTTGAAAATCTTGGGCGCGATGTTGGCTGCATCACAAAGACTTGCAACTCCACCACCCTCATCAGCAATGTTATCAGTAATCACATTGTCGATGATCAATGGTGATGACCACTCGGTGTAGATACCACCACCCCGCGGTGGTGGACCATTAGATTGGCTCGTAGGCCACTGGCACGTATTCCCAGTTATCACATTACCACTGATTGTCGGCTTGCCCCCAACAGAGTATATGCCTCCACCTGACCACGTAGCGCCATTCCTTATTGTGAAACCATGAATGAGTGTTGTTGAATCTTCAGGCATCAAGGACAGACATATCACGCCACTGCTTTCTTGGCCATCAATAATCGTTGAATCTGGACCGTGTTCGCTGATGAGATTTATCCCTTGAAGATATGGCCAGTCGATGTTTTCGTAGTAGATACCTGGACCAACAAGCACGGTGTCATACGCAGCACAGGAATCTAGTCCAGCCTGAATTGAATTCAGAGAGGAATCTGGATGCACGTACCAGACTGCTGCATTTGCCATTGTAAATGACCACAAGATCATTACAGCACTCCACACTATAAATCGCTGCTTCATTTTCCTCCTCACCTTATCAAAAGAACCTTCCCCGTGGCCCTGCAATGCCCTGCCTCTAATTTGACGAAATAGACACCGCTGGGCACTCTCCTGTTAGAATCGTCTAGCCCATGCCATTGCACGGATGACTGATAACCGATAACAAATGACTCTACAAAATCTCTAACTAATCTTCCACCCGTGTCGTATACTCTGATTTCCACTCCCCTATCTCCTACTTTGTTTCCTTCATCGGTTATCTGCCATCTGATGTCGGCATGGTGTCGAAATGGATTCGGAGATACTTTAAAGTACGTCACCACATTATGGTCGTGCTCATATTCCTCAATGCCGTGCGGATCGGGTTCGATCCTCAGTAACCATATGTCATGATCACCAGCACCAAATGATTCAGTGTTTCCGACGATCACATAGCCACGGTCTGGAGTCAAGTCCACTGACTGAGCACGGTCATCATAGGTTCCACCAAAAGTCTCGGCCCAAAGCACGTCGCCGACTGAGTCGGTTCTCACTATATACAATTCCTCAAGTCCAGCACCAAATGACCAAGTACGGCCGACAACTATATAGCCGCCCTCACATGTCTGCTTGACGGACAACGCATCATCGGCATAAGGGCCGCCATAAGTGCGCGTCCAGAGGGTATCACCCTGCGAGTCGATCTTCAGAAGCCAAAAATCGCTCTCGCCAGCGCCAGCGAATGTTGTTCCCGCAACAATAAAACCGCCATCAATAGTCTCATGAATTGAGGTACCGCCACTGTGGTTGCCAGGACTGTAGATTTTAGACCATACCATATCTCCATTTGAGTCGGTTTTGAGAATCCACAAGGAACTAACGGCGCCAGAGCCATTGTATCCTGTTATCACATATCCACTGTCAACGGTCTGCAGCACTGCAGCACCACCATCAATGAACATTGTACCATATGTTTTCGCCCATATTGTGTCGCCGGATGGGTCGGTTTTCAACAACCACAAGTCTTCCAATCCGGTGCCGAAAGATGAGGTGTAACCGGTAATAATATAGCCGCCGTCATGAGTCTGAGTGATGTCACAGCCAGCATCGTCCTCTGCACCACCATATACTTTGTCCCACTGTACAATGCCAAGTGAGTCGGTTTTGATAATGTAGACATCCGGCCGTAAACCACCGAATGAGTAAGAATAGCCAGCAAGCACGTAACCACCATCAGAAGTCTGTTGTACTGAACTAGCAAAATCAGCGCTCGAACCGCCGTAGAGCCCCGACCAGACGGTATCGCCATTCTCATCTGTCTTCAGTAGATAGAAATTGAAGCCCCCACCGCCGGCAATAAACGTGTAGCCGCCGATAATAAAGCCTCCATCCGAGGTCACCTGTACCGACATTCCGCGGTCGTCTAGAGCGCAACCATACGTTCTTGTCCATAACGTATCCGGTACTTGAGCACTCAACAGCGATAAGCATAAGAACATAAACGAAATGTAACACTGACGGATCATTCGACACCTACTAATACCTATCAGCGACAATCGTATGTTTCAAGTACAAAAAAACAACATGGTCGGTGACCTTTTCATCCGGGTCGACCTCACTTGTCGTCCACTTGTAATTGTATGCAAGGTCGATCCTGGTCCGGGGCAGCAAGTCAATGCCCAAACCACCGGTTACGACATTGGTGTTAAGTGTGTAAATACTATCTTGGTAATCCAAGTCGACTTGGTTATAGCCATAACCAATTCTTCCGCAGAGATTAATGATAATGCCGAATTCAGCGCCAACCTTGAAATTCAACGATGTACTTTCAAGGGTATCCTCAGCCACGCGGTCCTCCAGACGATTTGATAAATATACACTCTCAATTCCTACCAACACATTTGCCAACTCGATACCCGCGCCTCCACCGAAAATATAGTCCCTATACAACAATTCAAAATCGGTATTATCGTATTGATCGACATAGGCTGGTACGCTATTATCGAATTTGCCAAAAACACTGAAGTGCAGATATCCAGGAGTAAACATGATCTGCGTCTTTGCCGTGTAAGCATTGAACATCACATCGCCGATATCGTTACCCGCATAAGACCCGGATAGGTTCATCCACCTGTAATGCAAAGCAGTTACCCATATAATGTCTTTCATTTTCACTACAGCTCCTAAAGACGGCGATATCGCATGTCCGTTAAAACTCTCTGAACCAAACGGAGATTCGATACTGAACATTGGATAATGGTATTCAGCGTTAATACCTAAATCAAAAGATTCACTGTTGTAGCTCGCGCTTAGCCCGCCGCCCAATGGCAAGAAGCTGGCCGTGTATAGATCCTCATGATTGTACGAACCATAAAAACCATCAAAGGTGATGCCATAGGTGTAGTCATCCGAGAAGGACCTTGAATATACGATATCCAGAGCAGGCGTACTAATTGAATGAGTGTCGCCCGCGAAAATTATAGTCATCCAAGAATATCCGCCAGTTATACCCCAGGCCTGTGGTGCTTGAGCTTCACCGAAGGCACCGTATTCTGAATCAAGACGCCGGGACTCATAGAAGAACTCATTGGGTGTGAGTCTAAGTTGCGGTAAGAAATCATAAAACTTTACAGCGCCTATAGAGACGTAATCGACGAGGCGTTTGGGAAGTGACTGTCCGAATGCCCAATAGACAACCGAATCCCTCTGCCATTCTTCTCGCAATCCCGATCCGCGCAATCCAAAAGAAGATATGTCATCGTTTTGCAGAAAACCCGAAGATATGCCAGCAAAGTCATAGAGGTCGAGTTTCTGATAATCATCTTGGAATAGAAATGTGAGATTGCCCATACCCATAAATCTCGCGTTGCCTGCATGGCTAACCCGTAGGAATATTGCAATACATATAAGAACAATAATACTTTTTACACTCATAATTCCTCCCGATTAGTTATTATAAAGCGCCATAGGATACTGTCAAGTGGCGGTCGGAGCACTTGATTTCTAGTAACAAATCGGTACAATCAATACAGAAAAGAAATGGATATTGTACTCGATGCCGTTTTATTGGATTCCTAATATTAAGGAGGAAATATGCTGCAAAAAGCTTCTTTCACTTTGATCCTGATGCTGTGTATCATATCCTTTTCCACGGCAAGAGAACCCATGCTGCTGGTTAGGATTCAACTGGATAATCCAGAGGACATCACCTTCCTGGAAAACATGCATCTGGACTATGCATCTCTGGCGGTTACCGATCACGCCGATGTCGTGGTGACGCAGGATGAACTCGCCGAAATTCAGCGACGCGGCTTTCGCACCGAGATTATCCAGCGAGAAGACGAGGTCTTTGTTCCCGACGAGTACCATACAGTCGATGAAACCTGGAACGTTCTGGATTCATTACACCAGCTGTATCCTGATATAACGGAACTCGATACCTGCGGATATTCACAGCGTTTCAATATGCCGATCGCAAGATTCATAATATCGAGTAACGTAGGAGTACGCGAGGATGAACCTGCCGCGTTGATTAACGGCATGCATCACGCGCGCGAGCCAATTGGTAATGAAATATGCTTGCACACTATCAAATGGATACTTGATAATTACCCGGACAGCACGAGTGCTAAAAAATGGGTAGATTCCATGGAATTGCAGTTTGTAACTATTGTAAATCCTGAAGGATGGCAGTACATTACCGACAGTTCACTGAACTATCCGTGGTGGCGCAAAAATCTGCGCGACAATGGCAATAATGGTGGTCCAATAAATCCTGATTCAGATGGCGTTGACCTGAATCGCAATTACAATTGGCGCTGGACCCAGGGCGGTGACCCCGATCCCACGAGTTGGGTCTATCGCGGTCCTTACCCGCATTCGGAGAGTGAAATTCAAGCACTAACATCGCTTGCCGTGCAAAGAAAGTTTGTCGTCGGTATCTCCTACCACAGCTACGGCTATGATGTTTTTCGTCCATGGTACTATAACGGACAATATACGCCGGACGAATCCACGATGACGGAAATCGCTCATAATATCGCCTATCAAATCGGTGATTATACGCCGGGGCACCTCGGAGGAACCAACATGAGTTCGGTGTGGCTCTATGGCGAACTCGGTATGTACGACTTTCTCATCGAAACCGCATTCAGCTTCATCCCGCCGCCCGACACGATCATTATCGAGTGCGAAAAGAATTTCAACGGCATCGCGTACTTGCTTAACCGAACCTTTTATTCGGGTATTACTGGACACGTGTATGACAGCACCACACTGGAACCGCTAGTAGCAACCGTGGAGGTTCTGGGTCTGGTCGGCGATACTATCACGCCCCGCACTAGTGATAGCCTATTTGGCCGTTTCTATCGCCTGTTGACCAACGGCACTTATACAATGCGTTTCTCCACAGCAGGATACATTACGAAAACCATCACTAACATACCCGTTACATCAGATTCCTTGACCCAACTGGAGGTTTTGCTAGCGACCGATATGGGTATCGAGCAAGGGGAAATTGCACAAATAAGCGCCTCACACCTTGGAGCCTGGCCTAATCCCTTTACTGAACATACAGACATTAGATATCAGATGCATGTGCAGAATGTGTTAGGGGATGCGGGATACGGGATGGGAGATATTATGCTGTACATGTATGACGCTGCAGGACGCTTAGTCCGCACATTGCGCCAATCGCCCTGCGCCCCACACCAAATAGTATTCTCATGGGATGGTAGAGATGACACCGATAGAAAGCTTCCATCAGGAATATATTTCTATCGTTTGGGTGGAATCGACAGGCAGGTTTTTGGTAAGGTAGTCATGATGCGCTAGCAGCTGACGATAGCGAGAGAGCCCAACATTCTATTTTCACCGTGCAGCTGCATTATGCTTGACAAAGCATGTTTCTCACATAGAATGTTTCATGGATGACGCAATCGCATCAATCGATATCCCTGGGATTAACAAATTAAAATCGGGAAAAGTCAGAGAAGTATTTGACCTGGGTGAGCAACTCCTGATTTTCGCCACCGACCGCATTTCAGCATTTGACTACATTCTGCCGACGCTGATCCCTAAGAAAGGTGAGATTCTAACACAACTTTCAATATTCTGGTTTAACGCCACAAAAGACATCATCGATAACCACTTCGTTACTGACGATGTCGACTCCTATCCCGAAGCCGTGCAAGAGTTCAAGGATGTCTTACGCGGCCGCTCGATGCTTGTGAAAAAAGCAGAGCTGATTGAGATTGAATGTGTCGCCCGCGGTTACATTGCCGGTTCTGCCTGGACCGAATACGAAAAAACAGGCATTGTGGGTGGTGTAGCATTCAATAATCTCAAAAAGGGCGACAAACTTCCTTCCACCCTATTCACGCCTGCGACCAAATCATTTTCTGGTCACGATATCAACATAAGCTTCGAGGAGATGAAGAAAACTGTGCCGGAGAAAGATGCGGAATTTGTCAAAAACAAAACAATTGAATTATACAATTTCGCCCACAACTATGCACTAGAACGTGGCATCGTGCTTGCCGATACCAAATTCGAGTTCGGACGATTAGACGACAAAATAATTCTCATTGACGAAATATTCACGCCCGACTCGAGTCGCTTCTGGGATAAGGCATTGTATGACAAGGAACGTTTGCTAATTGCCTTTGATAAGCAGTTTGTCCGCGACTATCTTCTGAGTACGGATTGGGACAGGAATTCAGAACCGCCAAAATTGCCACTCGATATCGTTGAGAAGACTGTCGAGCGCTACAAAGAGGCACTCAAGAGACTAACGCATTCATAGACGCTATTACTGATCTATTCACAAACCCAGGATTGTTATTCTCAAAGCTTAATCCAGGCGAGATGTTATGCTATTTTGTTATGTCAGTAAACCGTAGAGTCGCTGAGTAGTTGGAGCAATACCTCTCTGTGCTCAGTGTTTATTTCAGCACTATGAATTTCTTGGTCTCCTTGCAATCCTCTGTTTCCAGGCGGCAGAAATACACACCAGCTGAGACCTTGCGACTTCTGTCGTCCAAACCGTTCCATGTTATCTTGTACTGACCAGGATTTTCCGTGCCATTTTTCAAAACTCTTACCTGCCTACCAAGTACATCATAGATCGTCAAAGAAACTTCCTGTCTTTGGGGCAGATTATAAGCAATTGTCAGGCTCCTTATTGACGGCACCGGATAAACCTGAAAACTAATCAATGCAATTTGGTCTTCGTGCTCCGCAATACCAGTCGGGGTAAAGCGATATAGGTTCCCCTTAATCGGTGGCGAATATTCTGACGGATACACAATCCAGCGGTCACCGACCTGAGGTGGTGCTACTGATGCTGCGATGCGTATAGCCTGGCCGCACAGATTGATATGGTTGTCATCGACGCGCAGTGTTTCCGAGGGAGACACACCGACCGGAGGAAACTGATGGAAACACCAACCAAATGCGCTATCAGGATTTTGTGGCGGTATACGCACATACGGCTTAAACGGGATGGTATCGCCATAATCAAGGTCCGTCACCAACAACGATAATCCTCCACTTGTATGAGTAACCCAATCCAGCTGCAGGCGTGCGCCACGATATGCCCACCAGAAGAAAGATGTGAGCGGAATAATCGAATCCTCAGGATAAGTACCAACGACAATCTTCACAGAGTCATTTAGGTAGTTGATTTGTTTCATCGGCCAACCATCGGTCACTGCCTCGATTGAAAAACCATCTACTATTGGTGAGTAGTCGCTTATCCCAACAGCCCCTCCCACAAAATAATAGCCGTCACACAGACTGTATGTATCGAGCACGGTAACTCCAGTATTGGAATCCCTCATTTCATACATATATTCTGGATAGTAATAACCGCCATTGTCCAGAATTCGGTATTCCAGGAACTCCAATTCATATGTATGCCCGGTAATCTGCTGGGCGTCGTGTATAAGAGCTGAAAGGTCGACGACGTTGTTTATGCCGTGAATGTGATCCATTGTACCACCCGAGATTTGATTGAGCAGATACACCTGTACGGTCTCAGCAACCGTGAACTCCTCATCATGAGTCTCAATGATCAATGTCCCAGAGCCGTTGCGATAAGGAACCGTATTCCAGGTGTAGACGCTGTCATTTGGTTCATCTAGCGCAATCGGAAAAAAGGCCGTGTCGTATTGGCTCATAAAATAGATATCGATCAGCAATGAATCCCCAAATTCAGCATCGCGCGCGAACCAGGTGATGTCGTAATCGCCCGAAAGAGGTGCGTTTCCCGATGGAGTGAAGACCATGAGTCTCGGTGGTGTATTACCGGGATTATCAATTGTGAAAATGCCGTCAGAAATATCGCTACCAAAGGTTATTGTATCATTGGCAGTGACCGCGATTCTGTACAACACACCGTCCGGCCACAGCGATGAGTTCCACGCATAAGAACCAGTATTACTCTGTCCAGTGGCGATGGTATCGATAGCATCGGGTGATGCGAGATAAAGATTGATTCCCAAGGGATTTCCAGTGATCGAAGTCGCCACATAATTGACGTTGTAGATTCCAGTAACAACTTCACCGCCATTAGGAGCAATCACATTAACGGTATGCCAACCTGTTTCATAGCAGATTTGCGCTTTGTCTGCCTTATAGGACAGCTCTGTGGGAGGTGGCAAGGTGTCGTTGCCAGCGATCAACACCCAAGCCACAACGATGCTGTCCCCAGGGGGAAGAGTGCTAAAGGGACCCGTTGCCATCATGATTCTCTGATCAGCAGGTGCTGGCCAAACCGTATCATAGGGTTCATACACGCCAGTCAGATAGTTGTAGCCGGCCATTGTCAAATATAACTCCCTATCTATCTGTGGTTCGTAAGCAAGAGTGAATCTCTTATAACACGAAAGTGAACAGGAAGAAAGCAGTTTATACCCTATCATACCCGGGCGCCATGAAGGAGTACCCGGCTCCCATGTTTCTTGCCAACCGTAGAACATTTTTCGTGACAAATCAAGGCCACACCGGTCGTTAGCGGCCATTCCTGTTTCCGTGCCAATATCAAAATCCATTGGTATGCCAACATAAAGGTCATTCAAGGCATAATTAGTATCATTCCTTACGACATACTCCATGAAAATCATATCAGCTGACCAATCTATTGGCCAGACATGCGTTTTTTGTGTCACCGTAACGCCAGCCACAAAAAACGAATCAGGCATGTGGTAGATCGAATCGCAATCATTGTAGACGGCATAGCCGTCCTGCAGAGATGTTGCTGGCAATGGATAGTACTGATCCGTGGAAAGATAGACGCACCATTGTTCATCATATGGATTCGAATGCGCAATGCCTGGTGAGTATTCATATGTGCCACCGGCCGGACCATAGCCAACAGTCACAACCGTATCGCCATTCGGCTTTATGGCACCAACATTAAAACCTGCGCCGTAGATGTAGTTATGCCCCGAACCGATGGGCCAAAAACCACCCGGCCCATTACCTGAGTAAGCTTGTCCGAACACACCGAAGTTTGAGATAACCAATTCCCATTGATTGGCGTTATGGGTTCTCATATCCCAATCAGCCCAGATTAATATGACGGTAAGGAATGTAACAACAATATACTTTGATACTCTCATACGTTACCTCCGCTAATAAATTATACCGAGCCCTTGCTCGATTGTCAAGGTATGCACTGCACCAAGCAAGGCTTGACTAACCAATTTTTTTAATTACAATAGAGTTGAAAAGGAGTAACTTATGTCTGGGCATTCAAAATGGTCCAAAATCAAGAGAAAGAAAGGTAGCGCAGACGCGGCACGCGGTAGACTCTTCTCAAAACTCATCAAGGCAATCACAATTGCCGCGAGACACGGTGGTGGAGACCCTGATTCTAATGCCAGACTACGTACCGCAATCGATGAAGCCAAGTCGAACAACATGCCTTGGGATAATATCGAACGCGCAATAAAAAGAGGAACCGGCAAAATGGAAGGACAGACACTGGAAGAAGTCACATATGAAGCATACGGCCCAAGTGGTGTAGCGATCCTGATCGAAGTAGTAACCGACAACCGAAATCGAGCAACCTCGGAAATCAAACACGTCCTCGCTAGACAAAATGGCTCTCTTGGCACAGCAGGCTCCGTTGCCTGGCAATTCCAGGCACAAGGGATTATATCAGTAGATGTCAAGAAATACGATGAAGATTCAATAATCGCCTACGCCCTCGAAGGTGGCGCAACCGATGTCAAGACAGAAGAAGGAACTTACCAGATAATTACCAGTTCAGAAAACTATACAAAAGTTAAAGAAATACTACAGAATAACAAAATAGAAATCTTAAGCAGTGAACTTACCAAAATTCCCCAGAACACCATACCATTGGCTGACAAAGAGGCGGAAAAAATCTTAAAACTATACGAAGCCCTGGATGCGCTGGATGACGTGCAGCATGTCTACGCAAACTTTGATATCTCTGAAGATGTAATGGAAAAAATATCTTCGGAAGCAGGTTGAAGCTTATCGGCATTGACCCGGGGATCGCCGCTACCGGTTACAGCATAATCGATGAAAAGGACCGTATCACAGCCGGGACGATTCGGCCCAAGCACAACGACACATACCAAAAAATACTCGAGATTTGCAGGCGTATAAAAACTCTGGTTAGTGATAACACTCCGGATTTTGTTGCACTCGAAAAAGTATTCCACCATAAAAACGTCCAGAGCCTGATACGCTCCTCTGAACTGAGAGGCGCCATTATCGTCACCCTTCTCTCCTGTCGAGCAAATATTGTTGAGTACACACCGGCACAGATCAAGTTGACCACCACCGGCAATGGCCGGGCATCAAAGAAACAAGTCAGGTATTTCATCGAAAAGGCGATCATGAAACACGGAATAAGGCTTTCGAGCCATGCCGTCGATGCCGTAGCCATTGCCTACACTGCTTCCCGCAAGATCGGCTCTGAATCTCGGCGTAGAATAATGGCTGGAGATTAATACGTGATCGGCAGACTAAAGGGTAAGGTAATAGAAAAATCACCACCCTTTATCACGCTAGATGTTTCGGGTGTTGGTTTCACCGTGCAATGTCCGCTTTCCGTTTTTGACCAAATCGAAGAGGGCGCAGAAATAACCATATTTACAAAATGCCTCTTCAAGGAAGAAGAAGCATTCGTTTACGGTTTCTCACAAAAAGACCAATTAAACATGTTTAACACCCTAACGTCGGTGCCTGGGTTAGGGCCAAAATCCGCGCTGAATCTATTGTCCAAGTTTACACCCGAAGAAGTAACCCAGGCGGTTGAGACCGAGGATTTGGAATTGCTTTCCTCAGTTCCAAAGATTGGCAAGAAACTTGCGAGTAAGATCATCCTAGAGTTAAAGGGCAAGGTAAGTCTTGTCGGAAAACCCACTACTTTCAATCAAGCAATCAGCGCCTTGTGCGCGCTAGGACTCACCAGAGTGGAAGCAATTCAACGATTGAAGGGGCTACCCAACAACCTGAAACTTGAAGAGCTCGTCAAGCGAGCATTGAGGAAGTAGTATGCCAAAGATGACCACGAACCGGCTATTAGAGGGCGAAGAAGTATATGAGATTGCATTACGACCAAAGAAGATCAATGAATTTGTTGACCAGAAATCGGTCGTCGATAACCTAAAGGTCTTCATTCAGGCTGCCAAGAAGCGCCACGAACCAATCGAACACATTCTACTCTTCGGACCGCCTGGCTTGGGGAAGACAACACTCGCACATATCATCGCGCGCGAAATGGACGCCAATATCTACCCGACATCGGGTCCGATACTTGAGCGGCCCTTCGATCTCGCCGGTATACTGAGTAATCTCAACGACACCGATGTTCTCTTTATTGATGAGGTACATCGCATAAACAAGGCGGTTGAAGAATATTTGTACCCGGCTCTAGAAAGTTTCTGTCTCGATGTCATGCAAGACAAAGGAATCGGCGCTCAGGTATTACGCCTGAAACTGAATCGCTTCACCCTCATCGGTGCGACAACGCGCTCCGGCCTACTCACCTCACCGCTGCGTTCTCGATTCGGTATCACCTTTCGACTCGATTATTATCCGGCAGAAGATTTGCATCACATCGTGAGACGTTCGGCCCAAATACTTGGAGTGAAGATAAACGAAGATGCTGCACATGAAATTGCCAGCCGGTCGCGAGGCACACCGCGCATAGCCAACCGCTTGTTGCGAAGAGTCAGGGATTTCGCCCAGGTAGAAGGCAAGGAACAAATCGATGTTGAAATATGCGAGTATGCCCTTGAGAAACTTGAGGTGGACAAGCGTGGTCTCGACGAGATGGACAAGAAAATCATCCGCACAATCATCGAGAAATTCCAGGGCGGCCCAGTAGGCATCAACAGCCTCTCAGTTGCCGTGGGCGAGGATGCTCAGACAATTGAAGAGGTATTTGAACCCTTCTTGATCATGGAAGGCTTCATAAAACGGACTTCAAGGGGGCGTGAGGCAACCGCGCTTGCATACGAACACTTCAAGATAAAACGCGAACAGGGACCACTATTTAAATAGAAGGATACTCTAAGGCAAGTCGAGGAGCAGTACTCCAATGTAGTTCTCGACTTGGCTCGAACCAGAACAAGCGTACACGTAGAGCGAATCCGCCTCAGGCGGATGAGTCGAAAAGTTAGGTGGTTTAATAAGAATATCGTATTGGCTACTCGTAAATGGAAATCATAGGTCGAATCCTGCATTAACCAGCGATTCACGAAATACGGCTCCGTTTCAATATTCAAATAATCGGTTTCGTTCTTTTCATGCTTGACTTCTCCAGGCCACCGATTATAATCAAACATGACTAAGAAAACGGCATTTGTGGCACTCGTACTCATACTAGTCACTCTAGTCACTAATGCGGCTTGGGCAAATCACACCCGGATGGCTACATTGATGACCGGAGATTATCTTGACGATATCATATACACTGACTTATATCCGCAGCGCCTAATTGATTATCCGAGTTACCTATACGTAGACATAAGAAGTGGACCAGAAGATTACGGCATTGTCATTGTACCGCACAAGAAGTACGGTGCCTTTGCGTGTTGGCAAAATCCAGTTACTGATCGCGGATTCAACATAGGTTACGCACTGAACGTTGCTAAAATCGATTTCGGTGTATCGTTCTCGCCGGTGAAAGACAACATCAGATTCGGTATCGGCGCTGGCCGCACCTTCTTTGCCCAACGCGTCGATCTTTCCTTTCTCACCTTTGACGGTCTGGATGAAGCCTGGCATATGTTCGTGGCCCGCTATGCAAGACGGTTAGGAGATTTCAACGTCGTCCCAAAATATGCACTCAATTATTCAAAGGAACCGTTCGAAGCAAGCCGCCATCAACTTGGCGTGATGGTGCAGCGGATGATACTCAACGAAGGCTTTGTGTATTTCACTGCCGAGTATGATTTCCGGCGAGGGAACCGAGAGTATGATCGGACTCACCTATACGCCGGTGTGGAGATGAGACTCAGTCGATATTTTGTACTACGTTGTGCAGCAGCCGAGCATTTTGAGGATGGCTTTGAAAACCCTACGTGGAATCTTGAACCTGGATTCGGAGTGCAGATACGTGATTTTCAAATAGATTTTCATATAAATAAAGACCGACTGTTTGACAAGGATATAACCTTTATCGAATCTTTCGGCTTAGACTTTAATTTCGGGAGATTCTAACAACTCGTTTGAAGGTTGGGGTTGGGAAGCTGGATTCGAGCATCCCAACCTCAACCAAACATCCATTGGTGAAGGGGGTGTAGCTCAGGTGGGAGAGCAGTGCGTTTGCAACGCACAGGCCAGCGGTTCGAGTCCGCTCACCTCCACTCCCCTAAAACGGGGCAAATCCGAAATCCCAATTTCGAAATCTTAAACAATACCGAAATTCAAATTTCCACAATACAAAACACGTAAGGTCTAAGTGTGACGTAGTCTACAAGGGGTTCATTCACTCAGTAATATAGGATCATACACAACAGACGGTTGCGGCTTACGCAACACCGCCTATGCTTTTTTAAGTACCCGCAGAAAATTTCCACTGAAGATCTTTTCTATTTCTGAATGCTTATAGCCTTTCTTCAGTAGTTGTTTTTCCAGGTTTGCTAATCCTCTTGGATTTGCAATCACTGGATCGGTGATGCCATCGAAATCACTGCCAATAGCAGCACATTCGACACCAAACTTGTCACAGAGATAATCGATATGGTCAACAACGCCGTATCCACCCAAGTGATGCCTTGAGAAATTTACCCCAACAACACCACCGTGTTCATGAATCGCCTCGATCGCCCGGTCGTCAATATTACGCAAAAAAGTTGGATTCAACGTTCTGACACATGAATGTGATGCAATGATCATTTGTTCACATAAATCACAAACATCGAGCACCGCACGTGTTGAGGCATGTGACATATCCAAAATTACGTCAAAGTTATTCAACTTCTTTATATAGGTCTTACCCAACTTCGTTAGACCTTTTTTATCAACATCCAGGGCCGAGTGTGCAAGTCGGTTGGAGTTATTCCAGGTCAGAGTGAAAACCCGTACACCCAAACCATAAAGCGCCTCTACCTGCGCGAATACTCTATCAAAGATATGACCACCCTCGACGCCTAATATGATATTCACCTTATCACTCTTCACTGTGCGGTAACGGCTGGCGATTTGCAGATGTCTCTCTTTCTCAACATGTCTGATTGTCGTGGCAAGCATCTTGACCACGTCGACAAAAGGATATTTTACCTGGGGGTAAACAAAGTGGGCAAAAATTGCTCCCAGATAATTCTGCTGATACAATTTTGAAGGTATAATATGATCGAATTTCTGCTTTACGATATTGTGAGGTGTATCACAATGCAGGTCAAAAACACCAATCATATCTGGCTCACATTACCTATCATCCTTCATAACCCCTCGTACCTAATGTATCATTACGCCAATTGCCGTAGTGGCGTAATGTCATTTCTTTAATTATCAACCTATTGAGGAGTTAGCAGACTATTATGTTGTACAGTATGATTACTATGATAAGCATTACGATGACACCGGGGCCCACATATCTAAAAGGTTTTGGATATTTTTTTCTTGGAATAAGACGTCCTTCCTTATGGTCATATTTTCGCTTCTTGAGGTCTATCTCCATTATCTTACGCCTCCTTTTCCAAGAATGCCTTCAACTCCTTCATTATCTCCTCCTGTATTTTTTCAATCTTCTTACCTGAACAAGCGAAGTTGTTAATCATCAACGAAAAACAGTAATCCGTATCATGTAGCCTTAAATACCCCGACAGACAGGATACGGCGTCTAGGGTTCCTGTCTTAGCCCGCATAAATCCGTCGAGGCCAATGAATCTATTGTCCAGCGTACCTTCACCAGGACTTGGCAGCAATTTGTAGAAATCGTCGAATAGCTCGGCATGATACATATAGCGTAAAACAAGCATCATATTGTATGGTGAAATCAAGTTATGCCGAGATAACCCCGAACCATCGTACAGCACAACTTGACTCGTATCTACACCACAACGCTGCAGTAATTCTTTCATAAGCGACACACCGGCTCGGAAACTACCGTCTTTCAGAAAATACGCACCCATCATTTTAAGCAACGCTTCAGCATATAGATTGACACTCTCGGTGTTCAATTCTCGGATTATTTCATACAGCGGGACTGACATGACCGAATCTACTATATTGTATGTCGAATCGATTGTGTAAGCATTGAGACTTCCGTTTCTGACGCATTTTCCACTAATCCTGATATCGGATTCACTCAACCTTTCCTTTAGATATTGGCCAAAAAACAGCGTAGGGTCCCTGACGGCCACTTCGATGTTCCGTGTGCGTCCGAAACCAATACCACCATCAACATATATAATATTTTCCTCGGGCCTCCGGTAAATAATTATGCTATCATCGCCTGATTTAGTGATCATATTGTTGACCAATCTGACATATTCTGTAGCCGGTTCGATGTTCACCTTTGCACGCATACCCAACCTCGTCGCCTCGATCCGCACATTTACTACGTTTCGGTTTACCGAAAGGGCCGATATCTCGGCTGCGTAGCGTGCATCCAAATAGTGCCAAGCCCAACCGATAGGCAATCTTTCGTCGGTAAAATAGTTGTCAACCAATACAATGTCACCCTCGATGCTGGCAATGTTAGTGCTCTTGATAGTCGAAACAAACTGTTCTAAGTCTTCCAAGCTGAAACTCGGATCACCACCGCCAACGACAACGACGTCACCATGCAGTTTGTTACCACGGATACCACCGGCTACGGCAAGACGCGTCTTAAAACGAAAATCCGAGGTGAGAAAGGTCAGCGCAGCCGCACTAGTGATTATCTTCATGTTTGACGCCGGTACTAGGTTCTTATGGTAATTTCGGGCGTAGACGACGCTATCCTTATCCAGATTCAGTACGATCATACCAACATGGGCATGTTCCAGGTCAGGATTATGCAGGACGCTGTCGATCGACAATGACAAAAAAAGCAGTAGTATCATACTAGCCATCCACCAGTAAAATCGACACTATGACACCCTTGATTCTATTTTCTGTTTCTTTTAATCTTTCTTGCTGTAGTCTTCTTGTTTTCGGTTGCCGCCGCAGTGAAAAACCCGTCCTGTTCGCCCTTGCAAGAACAACGTCTTGTATTCAGATCGATTCCGCAGACCGGACACAGTCCCGGACAATCGTCCCTACACAAGGGAGTTATTGGCAGTGAAAATACAATTGCCTCCCGGATGCCTATGCTCAAATCTATTTGCGGTCCGTGATAAAATACTTTATCGGCCTCGTGTGGTGTTAGCTCAACGTTTTCAACACACAAGTACGGGTCTTCACCCTCGACATAATTGAGATGCAGATTCGAATTACATGTGCGGGTAAACTTACCAAGGCAACGCATGCAGGTAAATTCAGCGCTATAGGATACCACAAAATCGGCTCCGATACCGAGGGAAGACCTGTTCAGACTGACTTCCGCATCAATCTTCTTAAAGTCAATTGAACTCTTCTTGTCTAAGTTGAGTTCCGTGGCGTTTAGTCCACGAAATTCGTATTCGCTCTGTCTATCCAAATCCCTTACTTGGATCAGAAATTTCAATTTTTTTATGTCTTCAACTCCTTCTTACGCGCCGCTGGAAACAGTATGTTATTCAGTATAAGACGGTAACCGGGTGAATTCCTATGCAGGCTAAGATCAGTTGGGGAGTCGCCTACGAAGTGCTGATAATCTTCTGGGTCATGACCAGCAAGATATGTGAATGTTCCTTTTCCGTATTCACCGTGAAGGTATTTCACTTCTTCGGTACCGACCACCTCTCCCAGGACAAGCGTCGCAACCTTCATGGTGTTTCTTCTAAACCCCGAACATTGTCCCAAGAATTCTTTGACCAACGATGTGTGGTTCTGGACTAGCATACAGGGAACCGGGTCGAACTTAGCAGAAAAATCAAATAATGAGATGTAAGTATTGGGACCCCTCCTGCTTGCTTCCTGCGTAACATCAATTGTCGAATGTTCATATACAAGTGGGTCGAGCACGACACGGAAATTATCAAAAGCCAGACACTCAGCAAAATTCAAGTTGCTGTTAGCATTGCGGTCAAAGGGGTCGCCATCAAATATATTATGACAAATATCTGTTTCCTGTGCGGCCAGAGCAATCTCGTATGTATCGCAAGCCGAACACATGGAAAAAACAAAACCACCCTGTGCGATGTATTTCTTTATTGCCAATGCTACTGCGAGTTTCATTTGGGATACTTTTGCGAAACCGAGGCGTGCTGCCATTTCCTCGTTCATGCGTACCTCAGCCTGATACCATTCTGTTTGGTGTTGTCTTGCGTAAAACTTGCCATATTGGCCGGTGAAGTCCTCGTGGTGAAGATGTAACCAGTCGTACTTTTCGAGCACCCCTTTGAGAACATCATCATCCCACACCTGATCATAAGGTATATCAGCATATTCGAGGGCCAGCGTAACCGCATCATCCCACGGTTCAAAATTATCAGGTATGTAGACTGCAATTTCTGGCGCCTTCTCCAGGAGTACGGTCTCCATATTGTTTTCTTCGATCGTCTGATAGATCCGTAAAACATCAGATGCCGGCACAACCTCCCAACGCACACCGTTCACAGCACACTCCGTTTCAGTCTCCCGATTACGTTCCAATAGAAATGAGCCGCCTCTGAAGTTCAGCAACCACTCAACGTCAACTCCGTTCTTTATAACCCGGTAGGCAACTCCGTAGGCCCGTAAATGGTCCGGTTGCGACAAATCCATGGGAATCAACAATTTATCAGCAAAAAGCGGCACCATTACAATGAGCACGGCAAGAAATCTCACAGACAAAAATCTACTCCTCGTTTTTCTTCACGATGTCCATAACATCCACAGGATCTTTAGCATTCCTCAGCAGTTCCCGCACCGCGTGCTTGCGTAGAAACCTTGATAATTTTGCTAATGCCATTATGTACTCCGATTTCTTGCCCTCGGGAGAAGCAATGAGGAAGATTATATGAGAAGGCTTGCCATCTATCGAAGAAAAATCAATGCCTTTTGGAGATCGTGCAAAGGCCAAGATTAGATCCTCAACAGCGTTTGTACGAGCATGAGGTATTGCAATGCCGTCTCCTATCCCAGTCGACTCGAGATTTTCTCGCTTTGCCAAAGCCTTCACAAATTCCTCACCGTTGCTAACCAATTTGTTCCTAACCATATGGTCAACCAATTCGTTTATAGCGGCGATTTTATCTTTCGCCTTTATCTCCATTATTATTGCCTCTGGCCTAAGGTACTCAGAGATTTTTAGTTGCATCAAACCTCCTCTGGATCATCGTTACAGACTTACATAATGCATGAATGGTAAGGTAAATGACCATCATGCTTATAAACCGATCACCGGTACTGAGCACGACACAAAAATTCTTTTCGAGCCTTCTTTCTTCTTTATCAATAGTACGTCGATCTCGTATGCATCAACATAGTGCTTGGTCATTTGCAACAGATTTCCCTGCTCGAGGTGTAACGAAGTCCAAACACCGTTCTCAACCGCCTCATCCTCTATTAGATATAATAGCTTCCACCCGTCCTCTTCAGTTTTTTTATGAAGCACTTTTACTTTCTGATGAGTGAGACTCGCCAGCCGCGAAATTCGATCGGGTTCAATAACGAATAACACAAACAACCTACTGCCTGAATTCTTACAAAACTGCACGGCGACTGATAGAATTGACTGGTCAGCATCTTCAGTCAGTACTAACAACGACCTCGTAAAATTCATCTGCGGCTATAAGATATACCGCGAAACATCCACGTTACTTACAATATCGGCTAACTTGCCCTCAACGTAATCACGTGTGATTTTCATTCCTTTTGCCATATTCGGAGCGTTGAAGAGTAGTTCTTCGAGAAGCTTAGTCATAATTGTGTGAAGACGTCGGGCGCCTATGTTTTCGGTTGTTTCATTAACTTTGGCGGCGATTTGTGCAATAGCTTCAATCGCGTCCTCAGAAAATTCCAATACCACACCATCACTCGCCAATAGCGCAACATACTGCTTAATCAACGAATTTTCCGGTTCCACCAATATGCGTCTGAAATCCTCTTCTGACAAAGCCGAGAGCTCAACCCGGATCGGAAATCTGCCTTGCAACTCCGGAATCAAATCCGATGGCTTCTTGTTATGAAACGCACCCGCTGCAATAAAGAGTATATGGTTGGTCTTGATCATCCCGTATTTTGTCATAACGTTTGAACCTTCAACGATTGGCAACAAATCACGCTGTACACCTTCTCGTGATACATCGGGTCCACTCGTTGCACCACCACCGGCGATCTTATCGATTTCGTCAACGAAGATAATTCCTGAATTCTCGGTACGCGCCCGAGCCTCGTTGATCACCTCGTCCATATCGATCAATTTCTCTGCTTCCTCATTTTGTAGGTATTTAATCGCTTCTTTTACGGGCATCTTTCTCTTCTTCTTTCGCCGCGGCATCTTACTCCCGAAAGCCTCCTCGAGTGCAACACTCAGATCCTCCATACCGCTCTGGCTGAAAATCTCAATAAATGGTGCAGTCCCATGTCGTGACACCTCCAGTTCCACGATACGCTCATCGAGCTTGCCCTCGTGAAGAAGCGCCCGCATCTTCTCCCTTGTTTCCCGTCCTACCTCGCTCGTATCGACTGAAACCTTGTCTTTATCGACTCTTGCCGGCGCTGGTAGGAGAATATCGAGAATCCGTTCCTCAGCATACCGTGCGGCTTTTTCCTGTACCAAGTTTGTCTTCTCCTGACGCACTATGTTCACAGATATCTCAACAAGATCCCTGGCCATTGATTCAACGTCACGACCCACATACCCCACCTCAGTAAAACGCGAAGCCTCCACCTTCATGAAGGGCGCACGAGCCAAGCCTGCCAATCTGCGGGCGATTTCAGTCTTGCCAACACCAGTCGGCCCAATGAGAATAATGTTATTCGGATAAATCTCTTCCCGTATTTTGCCTTCCACCCGCTGCCTGCGCCAACGATTTCTCAGGGCGATTGCGACTGCTTTTTTTGCTTCGGATTGACCTATAATGTATCTATCGAGTCGGGCAACTATTTCTTCGGGAGTCGGAAAGGCATCCAATCCTACTGCTTTCATCCAGCCTTTTCCTCCATCAGGAAGTATTATACAAAATTAGACAAATCTGTCAAGATATCGGCAAATAATCATCAAATAGGGCCGTTGTTGACAAATGCATAGATTTACGTAGAATTTTGTTGTGAAGGGGTTACCGCAAATACTTTTCTTGTCGCTGCTGCTGCTACAGATGGTTAGCGCCATAAACCAGGATAGCGTTTTTCATAATCCCGAAGACATCCTCTACGTTAATCCTCAAGCCGGTGAAATTCGATTGAAAGCACCGAGGAATAGCCTAAGCCAGGTTTTACTTATCGTCGCGTCGCGACGTATTGAGATGCATATCGGTTATCACGATCAAAACTTCGATTATTACATAAGCAACTTAAACGCTTTCGACACGACCCTATCATACAGCTTTCTCATAAGAGACGGGTCAGATTCCCTGCTGCTGCCCGTAGAAGGCAGCTTCCGACCTACAGTACCTTTACTCCAAATACCCGCCTGGTCTGCCGGGATGACGTACTACTTGATAAATACGGATGGTTTTTACAATGGAAATATGTCAAATGACCCGGCAGGCAAAAACGAATGGGGCGAATCGCCTAAGAATTGGCTGCCCTATGGCGGAGACCTACTGGGCATTTTTAGTAAGATCGATTATTTCCGGTCACTGGATCCCGACATAATCATGCTTGCGCCAATATTCACATCAACCTCAAACCATAAATTGAACCCTAAGGATTATGCTACTATTGACCGCGCCTACGGTGATACGCTTGATTTGAAAAGGCTCATCCAAGCAATCCATGGTATAGGCAAGAAGATCGTTTTGAGCGTTGTCATTACACACACCGGTGATGACTTTCCGGCATTCGTGGATATCGCCACAAACGCGCGTTCTTCAAAATATCTTGACTGGTATCGAGTTGAGTCGATGCCAACCGATTCTGCTGGTTTCAAATACGAGTCTTGGCGCGAAGACTCACGTTTTCCACTGCTCAACTTGAGAAACCCACGACTTCAAAACTACCTAATCGGTTTCATCGACTACTGGACGCATTTTGGCTTCGATGGTTTGTACATAGGCGAGCATGAAGAAATCGACGCTGGTTTCATGAAGACACTATATGCTCAGATGAAATCAAAGTATCCTGATCTACTTCTCATCAGCAGTGATTGCCGGCATTCGGAGACCCACGGTCTTGACGGCTGTTTTAGACAAAGATTCACCCAAATCATGATCGATTATTTTGTCAACAACACAATTACCACTGTGCAGTTCGACAGCACCATCCAAACCATGCTTTTCTTCAATCCACCCCAAACAAATTGTGCAAATATTATTGGCCTGTATGATTACACAAAACGTGTCGGCACCATCGCCAATCCCGATGTGCTTGAACTCATGTATGCGTTCATTTTCACTTTCTGCGGTTCGCCGATAGTCTTATACGGTGATGAAATCGGCATGACAGATTGTTCGACCCTCAACTGGGGAACCTTTAACTGGAATGCACAGCAGCAAGACCAAAAGCTTCTGAGTACAATCCGAAGACTGATAAGAATCCGTAAGGAGAATGACGAAATCAGGGGCAGATATTTCTACACACTTTATGTAGATGATGTCAAGAAGGTCTATGCATACGATCGAGGAGGATTTATCGTGATCATGAATTGCGGGCCCACCCAATCATTCGTTGAGTTACCCGCTTGGGATGGTAAGTACATTGAGTTGATGAGTGGTGTGCGATACACCGCCTCTTCACAAAAGCTGAAGATTTCGATAGATCCAGTATCCTTTCGTATTCTAAAGCGTGAGATTTAAACTCCACACAAACTTCACCCCAAAGGGGGATCAACCTCAGGCGATCGACAACCTGGTCGCCGGTATCACGGGCGGCAATAAATTTCAAACATTATTGGGTGTCACCGGTTCCGGCAAGACATTCACCATTGCGAATGTGATCGAGCAAGTCCAAATGCCAACACTCATAATATCTCACAACAAGACACTGGCCGCACAGCTGTACGGGGAATTCAAATCCTTCTTCGCGGAAAACGCCGTTGAGTATTTCATATCCTACTACGACTATTATCAGCCTGAGGCATATGTTCCGGCGAGCGATTTATATATTGAAAAGGATGCATCAATTAACGAAGAGATCGAGCGCCTGCGACTGCGTGCGTCATCTGCACTACTCACCAGACATGACGTCATAATTGTAGCATCGGTATCCTGTATCTATAATATCGGCTCGCCCGATGAAGTGAAGGAACTCGTTGTCTTGTTGGAAAAGGGAAAAGAAAAGGGACGTGATACAATACTCGATTCGCTCGTGTCGATACAGTATCAAAGAAACGATATTGATTTTACGCGCGGCACATTTCGTGTACGGGGTGACACTATTGATATACATCCGGCGGATGAGCAATATGGTTTAAGAGTTGAGATGTTTGATGACCGCGTCGAGCGCATACAGATATTCGACCCGGTTTCTGGGCATGTGAATAAAGAACTAGACAATATTGTAATTTTCCCAGCCAAACACTTCATTACTACTAGACCCAGAATAGAAGAAGCCATAATAAATATCGAGAAAGAACTCAAAATCAGAACCGATGCACTAAAGAGTCAGAATAAATTGCTGGAGGCCCAGCGTTTACTGCAAAGGACGAAGTTCGACATCGAAATGTTATTAGAACTGGGCTATTGCCCGGGTATCGAGAATTATTCTATGCATCTCTCGGGACGGCAACCTGGAGAAAGACCATTCTGTCTCATTGACTATTTCCCAAAAGAATTTTTGCTCATCGTTGACGAGTCACACGTGACCATACCGCAAATCAACGGCATGTATGAAGGCGATCACTCGCGTAAGGTGACATTGGTAGAGCACGGGTTCAGACTGCCTTCTGCATTGGAAAATAGGCCACTGAAATTCATGGAATTCGAGTCCTTGATCAATCAGGCAATCTGTATCTCGGCAACGCCGGCAGACTGGGAAATTGCGAAATCAAAGCACCGTATTGTGGAACAGATCGTGCGGCCCACTGGTATAGTTGACCCCAAGGTCACTATTAAACCTGCCAAAAACCAAGTCGATGATTTGATTGATGAAATACAGAAAAGGGTAGCCGACCAGGAAAGAGTACTGGTCACCACTCTCACCAAGAGAATGGCTGAAGACCTCACCGAGTACCTACATGAAATAGGCATCAGAGTGAGGTATATGCACTCAGAAATCGACGCAATACAACGGGTGGAGATCCTACGCGGGCTCAGACTCGGTGAATTTGATGTATTAGTTGGAATCAATCTACTGCGCGAAGGTTTGGATCTGCCCGAGGTCGCTCTCGTCGCCATTCTCGACGCAGACCGTGAAGGATTTCTGCGCAGCGAGCGTTCACTCATACAGACATCAGGCCGCGCTGCACGGAACGTACGGAGCGAGGTAATAATGTATGCGGACGAGATGACGGATTCGATGCTTAACGCCATCACGGAGATGGAACGGCGCAGGAACAAACAAATCAAGTATAACCAAGAGCATAATATTACCCCGAAGAGCATAATCAAGAGTCAAGATGAAATAATGAAAGCAACGTCGGTGGCGGACCGTATTTCACGGGAAAAACGTAAAGAAGAAGTAAGCGTGGAAGAGATCGCCAGGCTGCACAAGGAAATGGCTGAGGCGGTTTCGCTTCTTGAATTCGAGCAGGCAGCTGAAATACGGGATAAGATAAAAGCAATAAAACGGAAATTGTTAATGAATGAGGGGAGGAAACATAAAAACGGAGTATCAAAAAAAAGATAAACAGACCAGAAAGTTTCTGAAGATCGTGAAGGCGGCCTTAAAAGAAGACATCGGCCGTGGTGACATTACAACGGAGGCTGTTGTTTCGAAAGAAGACAGAGCGCTAGGCGTGATATTCGCTAAGGAAGAGGGCGTGTTGTGTGGCGTTGACATCGCACAAATGGTGTTCGAGCAGCTCGATGATACTGTCGATTTTCAGAAACAACTCGACGATGGCAGTGCACTTTCCCCTGGGGTAACAATCGCCATTATCATCGGTAAGGCCTCGACCTGTCTCAAAGGCGAGAGAACCGCCCTCAATTTTCTGCAGCATCTGAGTGGAATCGCAACACTTACCAGGCAATTTACCGAAGGCGCAAAAGGAAGCATAAAGTTCTTAGATACCAGAAAAACTATACCCGGGCTAAGAATCATGGAGAAATATGCGGTACGTGTCGGCGGTGGCTTCAACCATCGTTTCGGGCTTTACGATATGGTCATGATCAAGGACAATCACATTCAGATCGCCGGCAGCATAACCGAAGCCGTGAACAGAGTGCGAAAGAGCAGACCAAAGGCATTCATTGAAGTTGAAGTAAAAACGCACGAAGAACTGAGGGAAGCCATCGCGCTGAAGATCAACCGGGTTATGCTCGACAACATGACACGGAATCAGATAATTCAAGCAGTCGATCAGACACGAACCACTGAGGATAGTATCGAGATCGAAATAAGTGGTAGTATCAAGCTTGATAACATCGAACAATACGTCGACTGTGGAGCCGACTTCGTTTCCATCGGGGCACTCACCCACTCGGCAAAGGCTTTGGACATTGCCCTAAAGATGAAACTATTGGCTCCTAAGAGCACTTGAACAGCGACCCCCAGGTTTTTCTACACTCTTTAGTCGATTACGAAAAGACTAATGGCTATGACTATGATCTTGATGCTTACAAGTGTTTTCTCGAAAATCTCAACGCACCCCACAAGAAACTAACCAATGTAATATTAATTGGCGGCACTAAAGGCAAAGGATCGACTGCCGCGATAATAAATGCCTGTCTTATTAGTGCCGGCTATAAGGTTGGGCTATATACATCCCCGCATCTGAAAACATTGCACGAAAGAATAAAAGTTAACGATAAAGAAATCACGAACCGCGAACTAAATGTCTATATTGGTATGATAAAACCTTTGATTGAATCAGGAAAAGGTGCGCACAGTTTCTTTGAAGCTCTTACCACAATCGCCCTCATGCATTTTCTTCGTACACAGACTGATTTTGCCATCTTAGAGGTCGGCCTGGGTGGCCGACTCGACGCCACCAACGCTGCAAATCCACTAATGTCGGTCATAACAAGAATCGGTTATGACCACACCAATCTGCTGGGTACACGGTTGTCACAAATCGCCCGCGAAAAGGCCGGCATCATCCGAAAGGACGGCAGACTAATCACCATACATCAACGGCCGGCGGTCGAGAAGACTATCAGAGCAATCGTAAGAAAAAAAGGAAGCAGCATCATCTATGCTGATGACCAACATGACCTCGACGTGGTGAATCAATCTCTGATTGGCAGCAGTTTAATCGTCGCCGGCACGATAGGAGAATTCGAAACGTTCTTACCCCTGGCCGGAGCGCATCAAATCGAGAACCTCATGCTGGTTCTGGCTGCATTGAGTGAATTGCGAAAGCTGAACTTTGCTCTCCGGAATCATCAGATAGCAGAGGGTATTAAGAAAACCAAACTCCACGGAAGATTCGAGGTCGTTTCAGAAGATCCACTCGTTATTTTTGATTGTGCACACAATGAAGATTCATTTCAAGCCCTGGAGAAAAATTTAGATGCCTTTGAAATTAAGGATTTCTCCCTAATATTTGGCACTAACCACGATAAAGACATAGGATACTGTCTCAAACACATATTCCCAAGAGCACGGCACGTGTTCCTGGTCCGGGCTGATAATCCGAGAGCGCTACATCCTCATGAATTATTTGGGCAAGCGCGGAAATATCAGAAGAACGTTTCGACAAATAATTCAGTAGTAGATGCAATCAGGATAGCCACAAAGAATGTCAACGGGGAACAGGCGGTAATCATCACAGGTTCTTTTTATCTCTGGCAAGATGAATGGCAGGTGTGATATCTACGATTATTTTGTAGTTACTGCAAATCTTTTTTTATCTTTTCATATTCTTGCTTTGTGATTTCCCCTTTGGCATAGCGCTTTTTCAGAATATCGAGCGCAGTCTCTTCGCCGCCGTGCTTCATCAATTTATCTCCACGCAAGACAAAGTATATTATAATACCAATCAGCACTAGGAATATCAGCCACATAAAAGCACCTCCATAGCCCCAAAACCCGTGTCCCCAATCCATCATGTGCCATCCTCTCGGATAATAACAAGAGGATAAAGTCAGAGTCAACAACAGGAGTAGTGTAAAAAATCTCATAATACCCTCCTCAAATATTATCGAAAGTCCTCTTCAACTTTGCCTCAACCTCACTTGCCAAACCCTCCAATGCCTCATTCTCCACCGATGACATTGCTGCCGTGGGTTTCATGATCCCAACCCACACCTTGTTGTTCTTTTCATAGACAATGACATTACAGGGTAGCAAAAGTCCAATATTCCATTCAGTAGAAATCGCTTTATGCGCCAGCTTAGGATTGCAGGCTCCGAGAATCATGTATTTGGGAAAATCTATGTCCAGTTTTTCCTTGAATTTGGCTTGGGCATCGATTGTCGTCAGTATTTTGAATCCCTCTTTCTGAAGTTCCTGTTCCACCTTTTGCATTGCTTCATCGAATAGCAAATCGGTTTCCTTGACAAAACCATAATTCACGATTACCTCCTAGACAATTATAAGACATGGAACTTGTATGTCAATAATCCGGTGCATTAAATCATGCGCAGCCAGTTGTCCTTACTTTACTGCGTGTTATTGCTATTTTGGCACCTGTTTTTCTTTAATCCATGAATAAAATAATGGAACGAGTATGAGATTGGCAAGGGTTGCGCTTATGAGACCGCCGATTACGGGTGATGCCATAGGCTTGATCACCTCAGAACCTGCCGAGGTGAAGAACATGATCGGCGTGAGTGCGAGTACTGTGGTGAGCACCGTCATCATTATCGGTCTGACTCGCAGCAATCCGCCGCGCGCGACCATTTCCCGCACTTCGCCAACATCTTTGGGTTTCTTTTCTTTGAAAATGCTCCTGAAGACAGATATCAGAACAACCGCGTTGTCCGTGGCAACACCAAATAATGCGATGAAGCCAACCCACACCGCAGTCGAAAATTTAAACCCCAGCAAATACAACGGAATGATCCCGCCAACCATCGAAAAAGGTAATCCCAATGCAATGATGAGGACCGATGGTATATCCCTAAAAGCAAAATATAGCAGGAGCAGTATCACGGCCAGGCAAATCGGTAATACAACTGCCAATCTACTTCTTGCCTCGACTTCGGATTCAAACTGGCCACTCCATGTTATGTAGTATCCCGGCGGTATCTGCAACTCGCCCAATGTGATTCTTTCATCTACTACTATCTGTGCTATTCGCACGAAATCAACTAAACCCATAACTTCCTGATTCACATTTATGAAAACCCTGAAATAAGGCATCGTGTTTTCAGATTGAATCATTGCCGGGCCGAGCGTCTTGTTAAACCGTACGAGAAGACTCAACGGAACTTGCCCACCATCCGGGGTCGGAATGAAAAGACGACCTAAGGCCTCTGGGCTATCCCGAAAATCCCGCATATAGCGTACACGTACTGGATAGCGTTCCCTACCTTCGACTGTCTGGGTAATGTTCATGCCACCAATGGCCATAGAGATAATATCCTGCACCGTGCCTAGATGAAGGCCGTGGCGCGCAATCTGATTGCGGTCGATCTCTATCTCGAAATACGGACGGCTTCCAATACGCTCTGCGTATACGCTTGATACACCTTTCAATTGTACAACAATCTCCTCGAGTCCAGTTGCTATGCGCTCTATTTGTTTCGGGTCGGGTCCAAACACCTTTATTCCGACCGGGGTCTGAATCCCAGTGGCGAGCATGTCGATTCGATTACGAATCGGTTGCGTCATGATCGGGCTGACACCCGGGATCTTCGTCTTTTCCTGTATCTGGTTGATCAGCTTGTCTCGTGTCATTCCTCTACGCCACTGATTCTTCGGTTTCAGATGAATGATAGTCTCAATCATGGTTACCGGTGCAGGGTCAGTAGATGTTTCTGCACGGCCGAGCTTTCCGACCACCCACTCGACTTCATCAGGGAACTCGTTCTTGATGATACGGTCCTGTTTCTGCATGATATCCATGACCTGGGAAAGCGAAGCACCTGGTAGCAATACCGGCATGAAAAGCAAGTCGCCTTCATTCAAGGGTGGCATGAACTCCTGTTTGACAAAAAAAGATGTACTCAGTCCTGCAGCCAAAAACGCAATAAAGACGATAACAACAATACGTTTGTGGTTCAGTGACCATCTTATGACCGGATAATAGGTCTTTCTCAAGAATCTCGAGACAATATTCTCGTCGGGCAGGCGCAAGCGGCCTCGAATCAGATAGTAAGCAAGGGTCGGTAACAGGCAAACGGCTATGAGCGCCGCACCGACCATAGCAAAGGTCTTCGTGTATGCTAGTGGTCTGAACAATCGACCTGCCTGGCCAGTCAATACAAAAACTGGAACAAATCCGATTATTGTCGTCAGAAGCGCAAAGAATACGGGACGGCCAACCTGTTTTGCACCATCAATACAAATCTCCAAGCGTGCACTTGTAGAGAGATTCCCACGCTGCTGATTTTCAGCAATCTTGCGATATATATTCTCAACCAGCACCGACCCTGCATCGACCATCACGCCGATTGCTATCGCAATCCCACCCAAAGACATTATATTGGCATCGATACCAAAAACTCGCATTAAGATAAACGATATTAAGACTCCAATCGGCAACACAATCGAAATGATCATACCACCGAAGAAGTGTAATAGAAAAATGATGATAACGAAAATTGTAATCAGAATTTCCTGGGTCAATGCATCTCTCAGGGTATTTACGGCGCGGTTAATCAAATCGGTGCGATCATAAAAAGACACAATCCTCACGCCGGAGGGCAAGCCAACCGCCAATTCCTCAATCTTCTCCTTCACCCCCTGGATCACCCTCAATGGATTCTCACCATGGCGCATGACCACCACAGCACCAGTCACTTCGGTGCCTGCCTTGTCTAATGCGCCCCGCCTAAAATCAGGGCCGACGGTGACGCTACCGATATCGCTTATATAAACGGGTACACCGTCCTGCGCAGCAACAACGATATTCTCAATGTCTTCAATTTTTTTTATGAATCCCACGCCTCGAATGATGAATTCAATGCTTCCCTCTTCGAAAGTCTTTGCTCCAACGTCGATATTGGATCTTTTGACCGCGCTCAGCACGTCGGTTACCTTGACACCATAATGTACCATCCTATAGGGGTCGATATCTATCTGATACTGCTTTACATAACCACCAACTGATGCGACTTCTGAAACACCAATCACCGCATTGAGCTGGTAGCGCACATACCAGTCTTGAATACTACGTAACTGGCCCAAATCATAAGTTGAAGGTATTAGCTCATTACCGTCAGTAGGACAGCTACCCGGTTCTGGATATGACTGCTGTGGGTGGTTCTGGCAGAAGAAGCCGTTTTCCACAGTATACCAGAATATTTGACCTACCGCGGTAACATCAGGGCCAAGCGTGACTTGAGCATCGGACGGCAAATCACTGGTAGCAAAATTCAATCTCTCAAGCACCCTGGTTCTTGCCCAATAGTAATCAACGCCTTCCTTGAATATGAGGTTTACCAGACCAAAACCGAAAGCCGAAGTTGATCGTATGGTCTGTATGCCTGGCGTGCCCATCAGTTTAGTGGTCAAGGGGTAGAGAATCTGGTCCTCGATATCTTTGGGACTGCGCCCGGGCCAATCTGCATAAACGATGACCTGTAGATCACCGATGTCTGGGATGGCATCAATTGGAGTATTGCGTACTGCGAAGATACCCAACATGATCACCAGAACAGCCCCGGTGATAACCAGGAACCTGTTTCTCAAACAGATTTCAATAACTTTTTCGATCATCCGTTTCTCAGTATTAACGCCGATGGCCAACCGGCGCCGCTTCTTTTTCCTGGACGCCCAGAGCACCACCATAACCTATTGCGGCCACTCCGGCCAAATTACTCTCGGAATCAATTAAGAAGTTCCCATTAATCACCACCATCTCATTTTCGAACAACCCCTCCAGCACTGGGTAGTAACGGGTGCCGGTCTCATCTCCGTGCGCATAGCCCTCAGGTCCCAGCTTTACTACACGCGGCTGAAACTTATCATCACCAATAGCCACCCAGACAATCTGTCGATTTCCCATATCGAGCACCGCATCTTTGGGAATCGTAATAACCATACTCGTGCCCGTTATACTGCGCACTTCATAAGGTGCTATTATCTTGGCTTCGATGAACATTCCTGGTTTCAATTTTGGTTCCATATTATTCAACCGTATCCGCGCCTTGACCGACCGTGTCTGCGAATCAAGAATCGGACTAATAGATACAACCCTGCCTTTAAAGTTCTCACCCGGATACGCACTCGATGTTGCGATAACGTCCTGACCCCTATTGACCCAGCCCATGTCTGGTTCATAGATGTCGGCATAGATCCAGTTCCGTCCTTCAGGCATTATCAGTGATCTCTCAGGCTTCCTTGTTTGCCTCAAATGCCTTACTTCCGCGGCATCCATTCCCAGCAGCCTTAGTTTGTATTCCGAACGTTGAATAAGCTGGGTAGCCCGCTCCTGTGCTGTCAGGCCATCACCATCAATCATATCGCTCATCTGAAGCGCATTGACGTATTCCTCCTGCGCCGTCACCAGTTCAGGATCATAGGCCACTGTTCCCACTGCCATTATTTCTTTATGCACGTGACGCCTCGTGGCGGGCACCGTTTCGATACCCGCGAGCTCTATATCCTGTGCGCTGAGGTGCAGTGCGTTTTCTGATTCACTTCCCTCATAAACTGGGATTAAAGACATACCACAAATGGGGCAATTACCCTCTTCATCCGACTTCACTTCCGGGTGCATCGAACATGTCCAGTATTGTATCTCAGAATCTTTGCCGGTTTCGTTCTCCATCGACTGCTCTTTTTGCTGCATCAGCATGATATATTTTTCCGGATCTTTCATGAACTCAGTATCGCAACCCGGACAGCACATGTAATACTCTTGACCCTTATATCGAACAACAGGAGTGGATTCGTGAATAGTAAACTCATCACCGGTCACTGGACAAATCGCTTCGGAACCGATCAGTTCCTGATCTAGCTGAACTTTTGCCGCCTTTTCTCCACAAGAGAATACTACTAGCGAAGTCAACAATAAGAAAAAGACGACGATTGATATTCTAATGTCTGCAGACATAATACCTCCTTATTTCTGATTATCAAAGCCGACAGCTTCCTCTAGGTCGGCTACGGCCATGAATAGGTCTACTCGCGCCTGTTCGTATTCGAACTCGGTCTGGACTAACAATTTCTCACTCTCGAGTAGGCTTTGAAATTCTATCTTGTTCACCTCATATGAAGCAAGCGCGGACTTCACTCCGGCCTCGGCTTGCGGCAAGATTGAATTTTTGTACAACTCCACTACATGCTGAAACTTTTCGACTCGCGTCTTCGCATCCTTTACTGCCAGCAGAAGATTATTTGCCATCGCCTGATAATTAGCAGATGCTTTCAGTAATTTAGCCTCGGCTTCCCTGACAAACTCACGCTGTTTTGCCCAAAACCAGATAGGGAGGGTAATGCCGATCATATACTTGTTGCTGTACGCATCATTGTCCATTTTTTCCAGTGTATATCTGAACGCAAAATCTGGCAGGTATGTCTGGCGGGCCATCGACAACACGACCTCTGCTTTCCTACGCTGTAATTCATAAACCTTTAACAATGGCTGGTTTTCCTGAGCCAGCGCATACAACGTGGCTAATCCTAAGCTATCGGTAGTTGTCTCGAGCCGGAGAGGTCTGCCCACTTTCACTTCAAGATCACGGTTGAGCAAGACGTTGACTTTAGCTTCAGTTATATTCAAGTCATCTCGTAATACTACCAGTCGATTTTCAGACCGGGCCAGTTCCACCTGTGCTCTGAGCACCTCGGCCTGAGAAGCCTCACCAATTGAGTATTTATATACTGTGATGCTGTGTATCTGCTTGAGAAAAACAATTGATTTTTCTAGCGCGGCGATGTTTCTAGAAAGCAAGAATAGTTCTGCATAGGCTTTTTTCACATCCCTTATGATCTGTTGGATCCTGCTCACGTACAAATTACGATATTGATTGGTCTCGTTGCGGGCGACATGAGATAGGCTGGCGATTTTTGAGGGAAACGGTACCGGCAAGGTCAAGCTGTACATTCTCTTACTCTCACTGAACTCCGCAGCAATAGTGGGATCAGCCAAATGTCGAGCCCACGATGTGGTCGCACGGATAGCTTCATAATCGGCCTTGATCGCCTGCAATTCTGGATTGTTCGCCTTTGCCTCTTCAATCAACTCATCAAGGCGTAGCTCCTGGTCAGCATCTGCACGGCTCCAAACAGGCAAAGAAAAGAATAACAAAAACGCTAACAATAATCGCTTCATTTTATGAATAGACGGATTACATAACGGTAAGTTACGTAATGACCGGATCAGTAGCGTTATATGAAGAAAACCGGCGACTGCCTACAGTGCAGATTAAGTTTCTCTGCTCACGGCAGACGCCGGTTGGGAGGAACCAATAAAGCATCTCCTATGCTTTGATGTCCCTTTTGGTTCTCAAATCTATTGACGGTTCATCGTTAAAAAAGTTACGACACCGAATCGTCCGCGCGCTCGGAATCAACTTTCTTAACCTGACTGACGGATCGTGTGTAAAAGTTTTGCGGTATATCTTCTCTTGAGTTAATTCGTACTAAGGACAGTGCCTATTTGAGGCATCAGGGTTCTTGATACATTCGATACACTTGTGCTGATTTAAACAATCTTGTATCGCCTCTTCAATAACTGCCGTGTCACCATCGCAGGCACAATGTCTTGCTTCCTGCAGCACCTTCATCTGCTGCTTACTGCATTCATAGATTTGATCGATGATCTCCAATGCGCTATTTTCATCCAGAAGTTCAGCACAATTAATCGCTAGTCCTGTCTCGTGCAGCATCTTCGCCAACAAGTCTTCATTAATTTTCACCCCCGGTGTGAGCAAAGACATAAATTCATCAGTTCGCTTACCTGCATAAACTACATGCAGTCTTGCCTTGCCTTTAGTATCAGTGGTTAGCAAAAGCTGGACGCGCTCAGTGGCAATCTTGATTGGGTATAGCATATGACCGGGCAGGCTGTTGGCGCTCAACGAGACTGTGGTCAAACCGACCACAAAAACTAGCAAGGTAATTGCAGCAACTCGAACCATGACTGGCCTCAGAGCGAATATTTCTCGCAATGAGAATCCTTTCGGCGCCTTCTGTTCGCTCAAAAGCACGCGTGCTTGGTTGATTACGGTTTCAATCACCTCTGCACTGGGTTCAGGCTTGGGCAACTCGGCTATGCTGTTCACCAAGTGTAATAACGGTCTCAGTTCGTCCGCATATTCAGGATATTCACGCAGACAATCATCAACGGATCTGCCCCTTTTGACTTCAGCTATTAGTTCATCTAATATTTCTTCAATTTTTGTCTTCATAACCTTGTCTCGAAAAATAGTCACGCAAAGCCCTCAACGCCCTGAATTGAAGTACCTTTATCGCGCCAACAGATTTGCCCATGAATTCAGCCGCTTCGCTATTACTGAATCCTTCGATGAATCTGAGAATTATCACCTGCCGCTGTTCCTCGGTTAATCTTTGCATACCTTTTCTTAATCGTTCCCTGGTCAAGGTTTGCCGGGAAAAGTCGGCCGATTTGTCTGCGATGTCATGCGACAGATCGGAAAGTGATAGTTCGCGACGTACCGCCTTTTTTCGATAGAAATCTATCAGTGCGTGCTTGGCTATTTTGTACATCCAGGCATGAAAATTGCCCCGCTGATTTTTCAACGCCTTTATCACCTTCAAAACAACCTCACTTGTTAAATCTTCAGCGTCTTCAGGCTGATTTACTCGGTAGAAAACATAGCTGTAAATCCTTGAATACACATAGACACACAACTGTGATAAGGCATCTTCATCACCTTTCTTTGCACCATCGACAAACCTCCTAAGCTCGTATTTTTCTAGATCTTTTCTCAAATGTAAAGACGGATAGTCTTTCATAAAGTTACAGCAGATTATAGACACCCTAAACCAAAAGTCAATTTTCGCGAACCACCGCCGAAATTGACCTTGACATATCCTACTTTTTTGGTAGAATATATTGTGAGATTGACAACCATGGCAACATACGCGGTGCAAGCTATGCTCGATCTAGCAAGCCAACCTGAGGGTCAAGTGGTAGCACTGAGAAAGATCGCGGACCGCCAGGGAATAAAGGCAAAGTACCTGGAACGAATCTTCTTGAAGCTTCACCGTGCCGGGATAATCGCGAGCAAAAAAGGCCCAGGGGGTGGTTATTACATAGACCGGCCTATCAAATCAATCAAAATAGGTGATATAATGGACGCTGTGGGCGAATTCCGAGGATTGGTAAGATGCCAAATCGCAGATTCTGAAAACTGCTGTTCGCGTGCCGACGACTGTTCGATTCGACCGTACTGGAAGAGGATGAAAGACACGATTGACGAATTTCTCAATTCTTCCACGCTTTATGACATCATACACCAGAAAAGGAAACCGTAATGACAATCAGTAGATCTGTAGCATAGGAACGCTGAATGCAGAAATTTCCTGAAATAGGTAAAATATCGCCAGAGGTTTTCAATCGATTGATCTACCCTCATCTGGGGGCGAAACGCCCTGAAATCCTTGTTGGACCGCAACACGGAGTCGATGTGGGAATCGTCGAGATCGGCAACAGAGCAGTAGCCATGACTAGCGATCCAGTTTTCATAGTACCTGAATATGGTTTCGAAAGGGCTGCCTGGTTTGCTACGCATATTCTGGCGTCGGATGTCGTGACCTCAGGTCTGCCGCCTACTTATCTCGCCATTGACTTGAATCTACCAGTATCTATGACCGAAGCAGAACTAACAACGGTCTGGAATACTATTGACGAAGAAAGTAAGAAAATGGGTATGGCGATTGTGTGTGGGCATACAGCAAGGTACGAGAATTGTCACTATCCCATGGTAGGTGGTGCCACAGTACTAGCCATCGGTGATACTGACATGTATGTCACCCCGAAGTTTGCGCGAAAGGGTGACAAGATTGTTATCACGAAGGGTCCGGCGATTGAAGCATCCGGTATCTTCGCTACTATGTTCCCGAAATACATCGCCCGTAAATACGGAGATGAGTTCGCCCGGAAATCACAGCGGTTATTCTACATGATGTCAGTTGTGAAGGATGCGATGACTGCAGTAACGGTTGGCGTGCGTGATGATGGAATTTCTGCAATGCACGATGCAACCGAGTGCGGCATCTGGGGTGGTTTGTGTGAAATCGCTCAGGCAGCCGGTCTGGGCGCACGCATCGTAAAATCACAGATTGTCATCGAAGACGGTGTGCAGCAAATCTGTGATCTGTTTGCGATAGACCCCTACAGATCAATCAGTGAGGGAACGCTGATCATAACCTGCCGTGAACAAAAGACCGACGAATTAGTTGAAACCCTAATTCAAAATGATATAAAAGCCTCGGTTGTGGGTGAATTAATCGAACCCAAGTACGGCATACTATTACTCGAGGATAATAAGGAAGTAAACCTAGAACACCCAAATGTTGACCCATTCTGGAAAGCATTCTACATGGCTTTGCAGAAATATGAACATTTGGAAACATAGCAGGGTAAATCATGATCTACCTCGACTATAATGCAACCACTCCAACCGACTCACGGGTAGTTGAAGCAATGCTTCCGTATTTTCATGATATATCAGCTAACCCTTCTTCGATTCATACCGCAGGTCATAAGGCCCGAGAAGCCCTGGAAGGTAGCCGCACCGCGCTGGCGGAATTATTGAAATCCCGAAATGATGAAATATATTTTACTTCCGGTGGAACCGAGGCTGATAATACTGCCATCAAGGGAACGTCCTTTGCCCAAGATAAACGAAAGAAAATCATCACGTCGGCGATAGAACACCACGCTGTGCTCACAACCTGCGAGTACATGAAGAAATTCGGATTTCGGGTCGTAAAGGTACCGGTTGACCATTATGGTGTTGTCGACCTAGATTTCCTCGAGCAAGAGGTTGATGACAACACGCTCATTGTATCAATAATGCACGCCAACAACGAAGTAGGCACGATCGAACCGCTTGAAAAAATCGGCGAGATTGTGCATCGCCACGGTGTGATCTTTCATACTGACGCCGTGCAAACGGTCGGAAAGATACCGATTGATGTCAGGACATCGGGAATCGACATGCTTTCTCTGTCCGCTCACAAGTTCTGTGGACCAAAAGGGATCGGCGCGCTTTATGTCAGGAAGGGTGTGCGCTTCGATCCTCTGAGCCATGGTGGCCACCACGAGGGCGGCAAGCGCGCCGGCACCGAAAACGTCCCGGGTATTGTTGGCCTAGGTAAGGCATGCGAAATCGCCCTAGATGAAATGAGCGCGGAAGAAAAGCGTATCAGAAAACTAAGAGATAGACTATGGCAGGGTATAAGTGAGCGGATTCCGGAGTTAAAACTGAATGGCCATCCTGAAAAGAGGCTGGCAAACACCCTCAATGTCAGTGTCAAATACGTCGAAGGCGAATCAATGCTATTGCAGCTCGATGCGAGAGGAATATTTGCTTCGAGCGGCTCAGCCTGTACCTCAGGTAGTCTCGAAGCCTCCCACGTACTCCTCGCGATGGGTTTGCCTCACGATATGGCACACGGTTCCTTACGTTTCTCATGCGGAAGATATAATACCGAGCGAGACATTGACAAGGTGATAGAAGTATTTCCCGGTATCGTTGAGAAGCTTAGGGTAATGTCTCCCCTGTACAGACCCTGATGCCGCTAACATAAACAAGGAGTCAGCATGCAATACTCGCAGAAAGTCATGGACCACTTCATGAACCCACGTAACGTGGGCGAGATCCAAAACGCGGATGGCGTCGGTACTTGTGGTAATCCGGTATGCGGTGACCTAATGACCTTTTACGTGAAGATAGAACCACGAACCGACAATCTTGATATGGCACGTATCACCGAGATACGCTTCAAAACTTTTGGATGCGGTGCGGCGATCGCAGTCGCATCAATGGCCAGCGAAATGGCGAAAGGCAAGACATTATCTGAGGTTGTAGATCTTTCGCGTGACGACGTTGCGGATAATCTTGACGGCCTCCCCCCTGTCAAGATGCACTGCTCAAATCTTGGTGTGCAAGCAATACAGGAAGCACTAAAAGACTACTTGACGAAAATGGGTCGGCGAGACCTTGCCAGCAAGATAAAAGGGTGTTCAAAGGAAGAACATTAGTCTGCACGCCATCCGCACCCACTGCAAAAACCCATACAAAACGCATTACAGCATACTATTGCATTTGATTACCCTCTATATATAATAATAACTAAACAATAGTCATCGATATAAACTATTACCATACTTGGTCACATTTATACTGAATGAAAGATACTAGACAAATAACACAACTTATCCAAAGGGTATTGAGCAACGATGAAAGCGCTTGCCAGAAGATACTAAATTTATACAAGGGAAGAATCTTCAGCTATGTGTATCGCATGGTGAAAAACTATCACGACGCCGAAGACATTACCTTCGACACTTTCATCAAGTGTTTTAATAGTTTGGCGACTTTCGACACGTCCAGACCTTTTGCCACCTGGTTGTTCACAATTGCTCACAATGCCACCATGGATTTTTTCAGAAAGAACAAGCAGGAATATGAATACCTTGATGACCGTCAAGCGGTCGGTGATGATTTTGTTCAAGAATATGAAAAGAAGAAGAAAATGGAGAGAATCGAAAGGGCCTTGGCAGAACTCCCCCCTATGGACCGTGAAATCGTGGTTCTTTTCCACAAGGAGGAACATTCTTACCAAGAAATTAGCACAATTACGAACCTTCCAGTGACGACTATAAAAACCCGGCTTCACCGTGCACGAAAAAAGCTGCATATGCTGGTCCGCGAAAAGTCCGAGAAAAGATGAAACTTCCCGCCCATTCTTGCGTATTACCTAGTGATGAAGCATAAAGAGATAGAAAGACTAATCCAGAAGAAGCTAGACCGCGAAATCGGCCTCGACGAGAAACGCAAGCTAGATAAGCATCTGGCTCAATGTCCTGAGTGTGTACTGTACTACCAGGAAATGATGCAGGCAAGCAAATCACTGAGAGAACTCACCGAGTTTTATCCACAAACCGACTTCAATGCTCGCGTACTTGCCAAATTGGGTTTGCGAAGGAGATTCGCCTGGACAAAAGCCGCATATGTCTTTGCCGGCAGTTGGCTCGCGGCAATTCTCTTCTTTGTCTACTCACCTTTGCCGGCGCAGTTCCTTAGCCGCGTTGCAACATCGGTCCCAGCGCTCATGAGATTGTATGACAAAGTTGAGTTGGTAATTGCCTCGTTAACTCAAGTGCTGTCCCCGGTAATCAAAAGCTCCTTCAGTACCTTGAATCCGTTCATTGGATTAGCCTTCAGTATTATGTTCGTTTATTTCCTAGGTAAAGCCTTACAAAAGGAGGTAAAATGCAAGGCCTAACAATATTGCTCATACTTACAACATTATCCAGTCCACTGGCTGCAGATAGTCATGCTTACGTCGGCTCACTGCCCGCGGTTGAAGTAATCGCAACCAGATGCGCAGACGAAGACGTAGCTTGGAGTGGATTGATGCCCGCGGTTGAAGTAACTGCACCGCGTTACGAGAATGAAGACATTGCCTGGTGCGGTATGCTTCCAGCAATGGACGTTACCGCCAACCGGCAGGCGCATAATCGTACGAAAAACACCGAGCCTACCCACGCACAAGCAATCCTTGTCAGTCATGTCACCGAACCCGACGTTGAACTTGACCTGTCCATTGCCGACCTGAAGATATTTGGTGCAATACCCGCTGCGGTAACATTTAGTGGTGACTACAGTCTGGCCGAAAACGATACAATTTACGAAGACGTGACGGTGACCGGCGGTAATGCCAAGATAGACGGAGTGATCAGTGGTGATCTAGCGGTAATGGGCGGCAGAGTAGATATCAACGGAATGGTCGACGGCGACGTCGCGGTCTTCGGCGGCAATCTTGATCTAATGGGTATTATTGATGGTGATGCAGCAGTATTAGGTGGCAATATTAGGAATCGTGGCGCCATTGAGGGAGACCTACACGTAGTTGGCGGGACGGTTTATCTTGACTCCGCATCAGTAGTTGAGGGAAATATCAGCATGGTCGGCGGCACTGTTGATCGTGACACCAACGCCGTGGTCCTGGGCACAATAGAATCGATTGAAATCAAGGCATTAGAAAAGGTATTGCCACGCATAAGCAAGGCGTTCAGGTTTCCCCGGATGCTACCCAGTGCGGCATTTCCCAGAGCAGTCTTCATCGGCATGCTTGTTGTCCTCTACTTATTCAATGTCCTTGTGTTGCTTATATTCCCAAATGCCGTGGAAAGAGTGAAGGAAAAAATCAAACAAAGCATATGGGCATCCGTCGGCTTGGGTATTGTGATGGAACTTCTTTTCGTACCTCTGATAGTGTTACTTGCCGTTTCAATAATCGGAATACCGCTCATCATACTACTGCCATTGGCTGTGTTTGTGGCCATACTATTCGGAGTCTCTGCTCTATCCCTCACCACTGGTGACCGCGTGTGCAAAGGATTCAACTGGAAGGTCGAGAGTCAACTAGGTAGGTTCAGTCTCGGTTGGCTCGCGCTCATGCTCATTCCGATTGTGCTCATTCTAATCGGACCACCTGTCTTTATCCTTGGCTTTGTCATCATCTATGTGGTGATGACAATCGGCTTGGGTGGTATAATATACACGCTAATAAAAAGGAAAACAGTCGAAGTTAAAATAAAGAAATAAGCAATAGTCATCTTAAAGGGCCAGACGCTCCAGAAAGTCTGGCCCTTTTTTGTTATTCTAATTTGAGTATATGTTGAATTTCTTCGCTATCCGGCTATAATAGAACGTGATAAGTGTCGACCATTTGAAAGAATTGATCGCCAGTGGGGACTTTGATAAGGTAGAAAACCTCTGGACAGATTTGATTACGGAGAGGAATATCGGTCTGGCCGAATACTTTGAGATAAGCGATGCCCTTAAGCAAGTTGGTGAGCTCAAACGAGCATGCTTGCTGCTGGAACTGCTCGGCGACCACTACGAGACGCAACGAAATTACAGCGCTGCGATCGAAGTGCAAAAACACATGCTACGCTATCGCCAGGAAGATCTCTCAATACGTAAGAGACTAATCGAGCTGTATCGCAAGCAACACCCTAATTCACAACATCTCGAAGAATACTTGGAGCTTTCAGGTTTGAGCAAATCTGACCCCATCATGAAGGCGATGCAGCGATTCGAAGAATTCCTTAAATACGACGTGGGCAATTACTTTTACTTTGAGCGCTATGGCATGGGTAAAATCGTTGAAGTAATACCCCAAAAACGGGAAATCGTGGTCGATTTCGAAAAGAAGAATCGCCATTTTCTCGATATCGACGTTGCCCGGGGACTACTGTCACCGGTTAATGCCGAGCACTTCCTCTACAAGAAAAACAAGGAACTTGATGACTTGAAATCACTGGCATCCTCACAACCGGTGCAACTTGTGGTAATGATCCTCCAGAGCTTCCGCGAACCACTCTCCGCGCCAAGAATTAAAGGTTATCTTGAGGGTATAATTGATACAACCGAATTGAATTACTTCTGGGGAAAAATCAGGAAAGACCTCGAAAAAAATGATAACGTTAGGGTCGCTGGTAGGACAAATAAGACCTACACATACGTTGGTTCAGCAGCGGCTAAGCAAGATCACGCGATAAAAGCCTTCAATGAGGCAAATATTCGAGAGAAGTATCTATTGGCTGAAGAATATTTAAAGAAAATGCCTGAAGTTTTCAACATTCTGACACCAAGACTGAGACAATTAGGTCCCCAGGTTCGAAAAGAACATCCCGGGATTGCCCTCGACATACTTATGCTGTTTCATGACATCGGGGAACTCAGCGAGATTGATCATTCAACAAAGGAACTGCTGAACGTGAGTAAGCCTGAAGACATACTCAACGACATGGCAAGCCACGAGCATCAAGCCAGGCTACTACTCTATCTAAAGGAAAAATATCCTGACGAATGGCTGCAAACTGCCAAGAAAATATTGCTCAACAGCGAAGATTTCAAATTACTCGATTCCGTGGCAGATAACTTGAAAAGCACGCCGCACACACTTGAGGATATTAACCACAAGATATTTGCCATGCCAAAACAATATACTAAACAGTATCTCTGGATGCTAAAAAGAATCGAAGCAGGTGCTCTCGCCGAATATTTGAAACCCACGCACATTCCCAGATTGATCGACACCCTTGAATACATAAGCGGCATCAAGGCAATCGTGAAGAAAATATTGTCTCTCGAAGCTTTCGATACTATGATCGCAAACGCCACGGAGAATGAAGCTTCAAGAATACGAAAATCCCTCAATAGAAGTGCTGCACTGAATGATTACGAAAAAAAAGGTCTCTTAAGGATTATCGAGCATCACTTCCCGGATTTGTTCGAAAAAAAATACGATATAATATACACAACTGCAGCTGCGCTAAAAAGAAAAAAAGAAGAACTCAACCATATCCTCAGCGTCGACATACCTGCAAATAAAAAGGAAATTGGCCGGGCGCGTGAGTTCGGTGATTTGAGTGAAAACTTTGAATATAAGGCGGCCAAAGAAAAACAGGATCAGCTCTACGAGAAAGTGAAAACCATTGAGTCTGAATTGCAGAAGATACAACTCATTGAGTCCTTAGAGATAAGGACAGACCGTGTTGAGATTGGAACCGCAATTACGTTAAGAAGCTCCAGGGACAATTCATTCGTCGTGTACAGAATACTTGGCCGGTGGGATACCGACCTGGCACACAAAACCATTTCTAACGAGGCGCCACTTGCCCGAGCGATGCTGGGTAAAAAACGTGGTGATTCAATTGAAATCGAGGGCATCGAATACGAAATCGCCGAAATCGGCAAGGCTTTCTGAACCTGTAAGACTGTCGACAGATCGTTTTAAACCAATGTTACATATCGCACGTCAAAACTACTGAGGAGGTATATTATGAGAGCAATTACCGCCGTCACTGTGCTAGCCTTTCCTCTTCTACTACTCGGAGGTCAAGAGGCGGTCGGCTATCTCGGGGTCTCAACCCACGGTTTGAGCGAAGCGATGAGAATCGCGCTCGACATCGACCATGGCGTAATAGTGGAAAGGGTTCACGAAGATTCCCCTGCAGAAAAAGCTGGCGTCGAAGTAGGGGACATCATCACAAAAATCGATGATGACCTAGTAAATGATTACAAGGCATTGAAGAGGGCTGTAGCGGCAAGGCCTAACGAACGCGTATCGATGACCATATATCGCCGGGGCAAAAAATTGTCAAAAGCCGTCACCCTTAGTGAGCGAGAACCATCAAAACTAAAACTGGAAATGGATATTCCCGATATTCCCGATTTCAAGATCACCGTGAACGCTGAAGAAATCAAGCAGGCTATCGAAGAAATCAAAGCAGAGCTCGAAAAGGTCAAAGAAGAGCTAAAGCAACTCAAGAAACAGTACTAATAGGCATCTCTGACGCCGTATCCATTCCACGCCTCACAGATACCTAGAAAACTGAGAACGACCAGCGCGCAGGCGCTACCATGGTCGTAGCGGTTGACATAAAAAACAAGCCGCGTATACTCTTGTCATGGAATTCAGATTATCCAGACTCGACAAGGGCGCAACAATAACAACTATACTAGTCACGGCATTGCTCGTTGCGTTATCTGTATTTTTCATTATCAAGGTACCCTATGGCTGGGTCGTCGCGATTCTCATGATGTCAATCATCGTGTTTTCTTACCTGCTCAGCCCTGCCAAATATCAATTCGACGGCTCGAGATTCGTCATCCAGAAGGTAATCGGCAAAAGGATCATCATAGCTCTGGAAGATATTGAGGGTTATGCGATAGTCCCGGATTTTTCCAAACTCCGTGTCGCCCGCACTTTTGGGAACGGTGGTCTGTTTGGCTACTACGGAACATTTTCTACTATCGAATATGGCACACTGAGCTGCCAGCTGACAAACTTGAAACAGGTACTCATCATGAAAACCAACCGCGGCACATTCGCAATATCGCCTGCCGACATCGCAAGATTTGAAGAACATTTGGTTAATTCTGTTAGGGGATTAACCGGGGAAATCAAACCGCTGATTCCAACAGAACCCGAGGCAGTCAAATACGCAAATCCGCTCATACTAATATTACCGCTGGCGCTATTTACCCTGACCGCAATAATGGTGTTAGCTCTGTATCAACAACTTCCCGAGCGCATCGCCGTCCATTTCGACTTGCATGGAAATCCCGATGGGTGGTCGTCAAGGACATCATTCATCATATCGGGCTTTATTCCCGCAACTGTGCTCTGTGCGATCGGCATTGTGTCTTTTTTTGTTACCCGCAGGGCGACCACCAAAGCGACCCTGCCATACATGCTGGTCGCGCTCTTCGCGCTTTTTCAGCTCTTCGTTGCCTACACCGCGCTTGACACTTTTTGGATCAACAAATATGATACACACCCGATAGCATTTCCCTATAACATTGTTGGCTATCTGGTAATTATTGTAATATTGCTTGTCGTGTACTATCGAAAAACGAAGACTGCGGTTTGACCTGGGCTCGAGACAATAATCTCAAGCCATTATTTGAATAGCTTCTTACCTTTACCCACGATTTTGTTAAGCTGATCCTTGAAATAGTCCGTACTTTCAACAATATGTTTAGGAATCTGCTGGCAATAATACTCCCAGGACCGTCGAATCTCGGGGCCCAATAGTTGGGCAATCGTGCCATCACGAAGGCCTTGTTCAACGCGTGCCTTATTGTACAAAACCAGGTCTGAAGCGAGTGCTTTGGCAAGACGACGTGCTCTTGCATGCCATTTCTTATCTTCTTCGCTCATCTCTTCTTCAGAAAGATGTATTTTTCTCTCAACAGATTCTTCAACTGCCTTGCGCTCGGCCTCGGCTTTCTTCGGTAGTTCCAATGACGGCGGTTTTTCCACAGCCGGTGGCGGTGGAGCGACTCCTTTGGCTTCGGGCCCGGTCGTTGTGGCTCTTGCCTCATCGGTTGGCGGGACGGCTGCCTTCTTAATATAGATCACATTGCTGCACTTCCTGCACCGCACCTTTACGCCCGCCGCCGGGATTTTTTTCTCGTCGATATTGTAAGTCGTATGGCAGTAATTACATTCGACAATCATCTTCTATCCGCCGATATATTTCCTGACATTTTTTCCGTAATTCATCTATCGTTCCGTCATTCCTAATAACATGAGTTGCCTGCGCCGTCATTTCCTTCTCAGATTTTTGTCTTGATACGATTTTCTCAAAAAGCCGTTCGGAAATACCCTTCCGTTTAGCACGGGCAAGCATTCTATCACGAAGCGCAGTGACCAAAATAGTATAATCGACTAGTTTGCGCACATCGGGCCAGTCAAAGAGCAGAGCCGCGTCAACAACGATCATCCCGGATTTGATGCCCCTCATTCTTTCGATTATTTTCTTTGTCAAAATTGGATGGGAGACCCGATTAAGGAATTCCAGATTCTCCATATCTGAAAAGACCATCTCACGAAGCTTTTCTTTGTTAATATCATGGTTCTGCATTATTTCTTCACCAAATCTCTTTTGCAACACATCGGCTATTTTCGGCAATACCGCCCAGCCGATTTCATCCGCGGAAATGTACTGCGCTCCGAGTTCCTCAAATATCTTCGAAACAGTTGTTTTCCCTGCACCAATATTTCCCGCTACACCTATTACCACCTTAGAACCGTAACACATATGCCCATAGTCTCAAAAGCGTTTCAAGCAAATCGTCACATTATGACCACCAAAACCAAGCGAATTTGACAGCGCATGTCCGATCTTTAACTGCCTTGGCTGTCCTCTTGCGATATCCAGTCCTTCACACTCTGGGTCGGGTTCCTCAAGGTTAATAGTCGGGTGTACTACACCATCTCTTATCGAAAGAATCGTAGCCACCGCCTCTATTGCCCCTGCTGCGCCGAGGCTGTGACCGATCATCGATTTCGTTGCATTCATTACTATCTTTTTTGCATGCGCGCCGAAAAGGTCCTTAATCGCTCTAGCCTCAAACTTGTCGTTCAACTCAGTTGAAGTACCGTGCGTATTAATGTAGTCAATATCCTCATTACTACACCCTGATTCTCGAATCGATCTCGCCATGGATCTACGGGCACCCTCGCCTTCTGGAGCCGGTGCCGTGATGTGAAACCCGTCACCCGTGGCACCGAATCCCAGTATCTCGCCATAAATGGTGGCATCTCTCTGGTTAGCAAATTCGAGTTCCTCGAGTATGATCGTCGCAGCTCCCTCGGCCATAACAAACCCATCGCGCTTCTTGTCAAAAGGCCTCGATGCCTTCTGTGGTTCATCATTACGACGCGATAGAGCACGCATATTACTGAAACCGGCCAGAGAAAATGGAGTCACCGACGCCTCTGAGCCGCCGGTAACAACAACATCGGCATCCCCATATTTTATGACACGAAATGCGTTGCCAATCGCATGAGCACCCGAGGCGCATGCTGATACCGTAGTGTAGTTAGGTCCTTTCAGACCCCAGTGAATAGACACATATCCGGATGTCATGTCGCTAATCATCATCGGGATCAGAAAAGGTGATACGCGCGCCGGGCCCTGATTCAAGAACTTGGTATGCTCTGCCTCCCAAGTCGATAAACCACCGATACCCGATCCGATTATCACACCAATTCGGTCGGCATCATATTTGCTGAAATCGATTTTTGCATCCTCAACCGCCTCGATTGCCGACCAGAGGGCAAACTGCACACATCGATCAAGCCTCCTAACCAACTTCGGATTGATTCTTTCTTCTGGATTGAAACCCTTGACCTCACCGGCGATCTTGACGGTATGATCAGAAGTGTCGAAGGCTTTTATCCTATCGATCCCGCTTTCGCCCTTGAGCAGTCTGTCCCAAGTGGTCTTGACATTGTTACCGAGCGGTGTTATCGCACCAAGCCCGGTGATTACAACCCTTCTCATTTTTGTTTAAGGTGCTCCTCGAGATAGGCTACTGCCTTGCCAACATTATCCAGTTTCTGAGCTTCTTCTTCTGATATCTGCAAACCGAATTTCTCCTCTAAAGCCATTATCAGCTCGACTGTATCCAACGAATCTGCACCAAGATCTTCGATGAACTTGGCATCGATCGTTACTTTTTCCGGCGGAACATGAAGCTGCTCGACAATTATGTTTCTCACATCATCAAAAAGAGCCATACTGATCCTCCTTTCATGTTTCTGTGCTGAAGACACGATTCGGTCGGCGCACGTGTCTTCTCACTGCATAACCATACCTCCATCCACACAAATTGTCTGACCGGTTAGATATGAAGCACCGTCTGAGGATAGAAACATAACAAGATCTGCAACATCTTCGGGCTCCCCAAATCTACCCAAGGGTATGAGTTTGAGATAATTCTCCTTTATCTCCTCGGGTATGACCTCGGTCATCCTCGTTTTAATGAAACCCGGTGCGATAGCATTGACCATTATGTTGCGGCGGGCGAGCTCCTTGGCACACGATTTTGTGAACGCGATTATACCGGCCTTACTCGCTGCATAGTTTGCCTGTCCAAAGTTCCCGATTATTCCAATCACCGACGCTATGTTGACGATTCTACCGTGACGTTGCTTGATCATGTGCTTGGCCACGGCTTTTGTCATCGAGAACGTTCCCGTGAGATTAACCTGGAGAACACGTTCCCAGTCTTCCTTCGTCATACGTATCAGTAATGTATCTTTAGTAACGCCTGCGTTATTCACAAGAATGTCGATTCGTCCAAATTCCTTGAAGATATTATCTACTACTGCATTGACCTCAGTTTCAGCCGTGATATCAAGCTTGTAAAATCGGGCCGCCGCACCTATTTCGGCGACCAGCTTCTGGCCGTTTTCGGAGTCAATATCACAGATTGCTACCTGTACACCTTGTTGCACGAACCTTCTGGCAATTGCGGCTCCAATACCTGTGGCACCTCCTGTTATTAACGCCAATCTGCCCTGTGTAGCCATTTGAAAATTCTATTCAATTTTACTTTGATGTCAAGTGTATGGGCAAATTCACACCCTGGAGTGTGTTATCCAAAAAAATGCCCCGCCTTGAGGCGGGGCATTTATGATGTTATCGAACTAAACTTGTTGATATTGCTGCCAGCGTCTTTCCAAGTTTGAATCGGACATCGTCGTCATTATGTAATCGCAGAACTCATTACCGGTTGCGCCCGTCGAACGTCCGGTCATCACCAGCTTCTTTTCATACTGACCGCATATATCAAGGGCCATTTCCAGCTTCTTTGCCAACGCCACATAACCGATATGATTGAGAAGCATGGACCCGGCTCTGATAACACTACTAGGGTCTGCATACTGGGCGCGTCCTTCCTTCACCATGCGCGGGGCACTACCGTGAATAGCTTCAAACATGGCATAGCGCTTGCCGATATTCGCGCTGCCAGCCGTGCCTACACCACCCTGAAATTCCGCGGCTTCATCAGTGAGAATATCACCATAGAGATTGGGCAACACCATCACCTTGAACTGTCGACGCCGCTTTTCATCAACCAGTTTTGCGGTCATGATGTCAATGAACCAATCGTCGGCGTTGATCTTCGGATATTCTTTCGCGATCTGATAGAAAGTCTTTAAGAAAAGGCCATCCGTGGTTTTCACAACATTCGCTTTGGTTACTGCGGTCACACGATCGATATTGTTCTTCTTGGCGTGTTCGAAGGCCAATCTGATTATGCGATCGCTGCCCGGTTTGGTGATGAGTCTGAAGTCGATAGCCACATCCGGTGTTACCTCGACGCCAAATGGTCCAAGCGCATAAACATCTTCGGTGTTTTCCCGAAAGAACATCCAATCGATGCCAAGAGCAGGAACACGTACGGGCCGTACATTGGCAAACAGATCCAGCTCCTTACGCATCGCCACATTCGCACTTTCAATATTCGGCCAGGGATCGCCCTTTTTTGGCGTTGTCGTTGGTCCTTTCAGGGTCACGTGGCATTTCTTAATCTCCGTCAGGACATCATCAGGAATCGGTTTCATGACTTTCGATCTCTTTTCGATCGTCAACCCTTCAATCACGCGAAACTCAATCTTGCCTTTCGCAACCTCACCTTTTAACATATGCTCTAGAACCCGCTGTGCCTCATTCGTAATATAAGGTCCGATTCCATCACCGCCAATCGTGCCAATAATCACCGGCCTGAGGACCGCATAGTCGATCCAGTTTTGCGCCTTCTTCAAGCGTCTGACTCTTGCGAGCTGGGTCTCGAGAATTCCTTGAAAGTGATGCTGAGCTTTGATAATGGAAACAGGTACCTTAGCTTTCGGGACGGCCTTTTTCTTAGTGACTTTCTTGGTCTTTTTGGCTTTTGGCGATCTTCTCATCTTCTTAGCTCTCCGCACCTTTTTCGATGTCCTTCTTTTGGTCTTTTTCATCTTGTCTTCTCCTTTTAACTAGTCTAATCTAAAATCACCATGCTTCTCAATATGGGCCAGAAGTCCGCCATCATTCAAGATATTCAACATCGCCTTGGGCAATGGGTGGGCTTTAAGTTCGATACCTTTTGTCCTATTATGGATAGTACCGGTCGCAAGGTCGATCGCTATTTCGTCATCCTGCTCGATTTTATCGGTATCACATTCGAGAAGCGGGAGACCCACGTTTATTGCATTACGATAGAAGATACGCGCAAACGACTTAGCCAGTACAGCCGAGACTCCAGCAAGTTTTATAATCGTAGGAGCGTGCTCCCGAGAACTTCCCAATCCAAAATTATTACCCGCTACTACAAAATCCCCTTCAGCCATCTTTGATGCGAAGTCCTGATCGGCGTCTTCGAGAACATGCTTGGCAAGCTCTGGCAAATTCGAACGCAGGTGGAAGTATCGACCTGGGCATATTAGATCAGTCGAGATGCTGTCGCCAAACTTCCAAGCCTTTCCTTTTAGAATCATCACAAACCTCCTGGCTCTACTGGTTTCTCTAACCCTTTGCCACTGCCTGCTTTACCCATTCAGTGGTTACCGACTTTGGTCTTTCTATCGCCTCACCCAACGCACGACTCACAATGAGTTGCGCGCACATACCCATTGCTCGCGATACTCCAAATAGAACTGTGTAATACTCAAACTCAGTTAAACCAAAGTGGTATAGTAAGCAACCCGAGGCCGCGTCCACATTTGGCCAGGGATCTTTCGCCTTGCCATGTTCTTTCAGCACTCCAGGTATAACCTTAAACACCTTGTCAACGATCTGGAAGTAAGGATCCTCGGCACAAGCACGGGTGCCGAATTCATGGAAGGCAGCATAACGGGGATCGGTCACGCGAAGCACGGCATGACCGTAACCGGGAATAACCTGACCAGAATTCAAAGTATCCCATGCAAATTGCTTCAGTTGCTCGTCGGTCGGCACACCACCGAACTTCTCCTTAACCATCATTACCCAACGTAGACACTCCTGGTTCGCCAAACCATGTAACGGCCCGGCCAAGCCATTCAGTCCGGCCGACACAGCATAATAGGCATCAGAAAGCGCCGACCCGACACAATGACAGGTATGGGCACTGACGTTTCCGCCCTCATGGTCAGAGTGCAGAACCATATATAACCGCATGAGATTCTTGAATTCACCGCTCGGGTCTGAAATACCCAGCATGTGTGCAAAGTTGGCTGCCCAATCTAGATTCGAGTCAGACTCAATCCTTGGGCCTTTGTCAAACCTCATACGATAAATACCTGCTGCAAGGTTAGGCAGCTTGCCAATAAGATTCATGCAATCTTCCAGTGTATACCGCCAGTATTCTTCTTTCTTGATTCCCTCGGTGTATTTCTTTCTGAATACCGACTCCTTCTCCATCGCCAGAATACCGAGGCTGAACATCACCATGGGATGCGAATCCTTAGGCATCGCTTCCAACGTCTTCCATACATAGTCGGGAACCTGCGCACGGCCTGCTAAATCTTTCTTCATCGACTCCAATGCCTCATCGTCGGGCATCTCGCCGGTTATCAGCAAATAGAAAACAGCCTCGGGTAGTTTGTCTTTCAATTCTCCGATCGGGCGACCACGAATGATGAGTCCCTGGTCAGGCGGCACCACGGAAGTGTCGCAGACGAGCGCTTTCACTCCCCTCATGCCTCCATATGCTTGCCTGACCTTGACTTCAGATATGGTCACCTCGGCATTCTTTTTCACAAAAGCTTTAATTTCATCCCGGAGTGCCGGGACTTTCTGATTCATTACATCCATGATCTTAGCCATAGTATATCCTCCTTACTTTTCATAAAAATCATTGAAACATCATCTCTTTTTTCCTTTTTTAACAGTCTTCCTTATCGTCTTACGTTTTCCCTTGGAAAAAAATTCTCTCGGATCACTAATCTCCCCGTTGATCGCTGAATAGGCAGCGGTGGCAGGCGAGGCTAGGTACACAAATCCTTCAGGATTACCCATACGACCACGAAAATTGCGGTTAGCGGTCGAGAGACAAACCTCACCATCACCGAGGACACCTTGATGCACGCCAACACACGGACCACATCCCGGACCCATGACAATACCACCAGCGCGCACAAAGACCTCCAATAAACCCGACTTCATGGCTGAGAGATAAACCTCACGGGAAGCGGGGACCACCACCAGCCTCGTATCGGGTGCTCGCTGCCTGCCCCTGAGTATTCTTGCCGCGATCTTCAAATCCTCTATACGCCCGTTGGTGCACGTCCCAAGGAATACCTGGTTCACCTTAACACCCTTTGCTTCCGTTACACTCCTTGTATTATCCACGGTGTGCGGAAAGGCAATTTGAGGCACTAGTTTGCTTGCATCTATTTCGATTACGCGTTCGTACTTCGCGTCCTTGTCTGGTCTTAGTAGTCGCCAATCTCTGATGCGGCCACGAAGTCTCAGGTATTCTTTCGTCTTCCTGTCGGACGCAATCAGTCCAGTTTTGGCACCTGCTTCGACTGCCATGTTGGATAAAACAAAACGTGCCTCCATAGACATCTTCTCGATTGCCCGACCGCCGAATTCCAACGCCTTATAAGTTGCACCATCGGCTCCTAGCATACCGATGAGATAGAGTACCAAGTCTTTTGAATATACCCCGGGTGGAAAATCGCCTTTGACCTCAACCCGGAAAGTCTCCGGAACCTTTAGCCACGTCTTACCCATCGCCATCCCAATTGCAACATCTGTCGAACCCATGCCTGTGGCAAAGGCGCCCAATGCACCTGAAGTGCAGGTATGTGAATCGGCACCGATCACGACATCTCCTGGCTTGGCATGAGATTCAACCAGCCGCTGATGAATGACACCGTCACCAACTTCCGAAAGTAAAGCACCTGTTTTCTTACTGAACGCACGCAGCAGCATATGGTCATTGGATAATTCTTTGCGGGGCGATGGTGCCGCGTGGTCGATGAAGAGAATCGATTTCGGAGCCCGAACCTTTTCAAGATGCATTTTCTGAAGCTGACGCACGCCGAGTGGACCAGTCCCGTCCTGGAAAGCAGCAACATCAACGCTAGCGATCACTATGTCACCAGCATGTGCATCCTGACCGCTTTTCTCGGATAGAATCTTTTCCGCTAAGGTCTTACCCATCTTGCCTCCATTCTATGATTAAACGTGGGATATTTATTTAATATTAACAGATATCCGATACAACAAGGCGCATTATTATAACGAAATATGTGATGAAGTCAAGATTTCTGAGCTACATAATTGAGGACTACGTTGCTCTCCAAATCAGTGCAGGTACTGTATTCCGAAATCCTTGAACTCACCGGTTGCCTCTTCCCAATAGATTTCTACGTTAGCGACCGACGCCATAGCCGGACCCTTATGACACCAGCGAATGAACTCCGCTATCCTGTCACGCCCTCCTTCGGCAATGACCTCAACACGACCATCAGGCAGATTCCTCACCCAACCGGTCAGGTCGGATGCTTGTGCTACATTTCTCGTATGAGCTCGGAAGAAAACACCCTGCACAGTACCCGCTATGAACAAATGTATGCGGAACTTTTCTTTCATGACATCATACACTCTGTTGACATCTCATCGAACATCCACATCAAAACAGAGGCAGCAATTGTTCGTCACCCCTTAACTCACACCGCGCCCGAGAGCTGACCACAGCCGGCAAGAATTTTCTGGCCGCGCGATTTCCTGATGACCACCGTATGATGTGAGTCCAAGAGGAATTCGTAGAAACTTTCGATATTTTTGTCAGCAGCGCGTTGGTATGGCAGCCGCGGGTGCTCATTATAGGGAATCAGATTAATCTTGGACGGTATTCCCTTGAGCAGCCGAACGAGGTTCTTCGCATCCTTGATACGATCATTGATGTTTTTGATCATGACGTATTCGAAAGTCACCATCTCCTTATCCATCGAATAGATCCTGGCGATTCTTAAGACTTCAGCAAGTGGATTGCTGCTGGCGATCGGCATAAATTCTCTCCTCATATCCTCATCAGCAAAATTCAGTGAAATCGCAAGCTTAACCCTGAGCGCTGATCTCAAGAGCATACCCATTCCTTCGAGCAGACCGACCGTGGAAACTGTAGTATGCCGCCAGCTCACACTGAGACCCAAGGGTGAGGACATGGTCCCGAGGGCATCGATGACTTCTTGAAGATTGGCCAACGGCTCACCCATTCCCATGAATACGACATTGGTGCATTTCTCACCAATGTCTTCCTGAATCAGTCGTACTTGATCCGCGATTTCGTACGCCAACAGGTTGCGCTTGAACCCCAGCAATGCAGTGGCACAGAACTTGCAACCAAATGGACAACCCACTTGGCACGAGACACAAATAGTCCTTCGTTGGCCCTCTCGAATGAACACTGATTCGACACATTGACCGTCTTGTAATCGCAGCAAGTATTTCTTCACACCCCCCGCTTCCTGCCTCACGTTGGCAATTTCCAAACCAGCAATCAAGAATCTACAATCCAAACTAAGCCGCAATTCTTTGGAGAGATCAGTCATCCCCGAGAAATCTCGGGCATTCTTCTGCCAAATCCACTTGAAGACCTGTTCGCCTCGGTAACGCTCAAGACCGAGTCCAGCCATTGTGTCTTTGGCCTGCAACAACGACTTCTGCTTGAAGTTTTCCTTCACACAGGATTATAGTCAACCAGCCACATCAATCAACTCTCATGATGTCACAAAATCTTGACGTAATATGATATTTGTTTATAATATTTTAATAGGCTTAAGCCCTGAAATGAGAGGCAGGGAAAGAAAGACTGAAATATAACTATGAAAACTTGTCCAGTCTGCAATAATCAGAGCGTCCCCGGCTACGCAAATCATTGTCCGAATTGCGGCGTAACACTCACGGCATACAAGAAGCAAACCGTAGAGGCCGAGCGCCTCCGGCTGTTGGGTGGTGAACTCAGACTGCTAACAGTATTCTTCGTGCAATTGATAGGCATCGAAAAGTTGATAAAAAGGGACACCGATGAAACGATAGAAAAACACATCCAGGATTTTCTGACCAACATCGAGAAGATCATTCAAGACTATGACGGAACGTCAAATCGTATCATTCCTGACTTCCGCATCCTGGGTATCTTTGGCGCCCCACATGCACACTATGACGACCCCTTGAGGGCAATACGTTGTGCAAGCAATATCCAAGACTGGTGGCTAAAAAGCAAAAAGGAATCTAAGTTCCTCAGGAACGTCGATACGAGAATCGGAGTTAACACCGGCCGGGCATTTTTCGGTTTCGTGCTTAAGGAATCACCATTCTTGACTGTCATTGGAGACACCATCAACACCGCGGCGCGCCTCACCGAAATAAGCCAGCAAAATGAGATACTAATGACCAAGACCACGTACAACGCGGTGCTACGATATGCAGACGTCACACATATTGGCGAACAGGCGGTTAAAGGTAAAAAAACCAAAGTCGATATCTACCGGCTCAGCAAAATCAGAACCACACCAAGAGTAACTGAGCCGCAGAGAATGCCGCTCTACGGCCGTGAGGCCGAATTGAAAAAATTGATTGCCCTTGCCGATAGGTTAGCCGACCATCGTGCAGTCTATTGCGCTATCAACGGGCAAATGGGCAGTGGGAAGAGCAGGCTTAAGGAGGAATTTGCATTTCATTTAAGCAGGAATGAAGCAATCAATCATTTTGAAACGAACTGCTCGGTCGATGTGCAATCACCATACTATCCTTTCAGGTCCTTACTCAGACGTTTTTTAGACCTGCACGAGTTCGACAGCCAGGATACCATGACCAAACGGATTCACGATGTGGTTGGTCAGAGAGAGCTTAGTCCACCCATCGCCAAGGGTATTAAGCACTTGCTCTTAACCGATATCGGCCGGTTGCGCAGCGAAGACATACGCGCGGTCAACGATGAAATCTACGCCTCGGTGCGCAATTTCATAAGGAGTGAATGTCGGCAAAAAGCTCTGGTACTGATCTTCGAGAATTTTGGCCAAGCCGATGTGATGTCCAAGGAGTTAATCACATATCTGATCTCCGAACTCGAAGACGAACCAATAATGTTTCTGCTGATAAATGCGCCCGACAAGTTTCTCCAAACGGCCTCAATTCCCGTCGATAGAATTGACCTGAAACCTTTATCAAAGAAAGACATCTATGCGCTGATTCGACATATGCTCACCAATGTTGATAAACATCTAGCCGACTTCATATATCGTGAAGCAGGCGGTAGTCCACTCTTCACAATCGAAGCCATCCGCAACACACGGCGCAATAAAATTATAAAAAAGGTCTCGGGAACGTGGTGTTTGGAAAAAGAACAGGTACTGGTTTTTCTCGATGACCTTTACGGATTAGTCATGTCGACGATCGATTCCCTTGCCTCTAACGCGCGTCTTATTATTGATTATGCCTCGGTCATCGGCTACCGTTTCAGCTTCCGCATATTGAAAGAGCTCCTTGCTTGGCCTGATTTGAAAGCACAGCTGGACTACCTGATTGCTGAGGGATATGTCGTACTGTCGTCAGACGGCGAAGATCCAGTATACATTTTCCGTCACAATCTACTCAAAGACGCCGCCTATCAAGTGCTCCCGGTTAGAAAACGAAAAGAAATACATCAAAAAGTGGCGTCTCTTTTCGAACAGGTATACCGCGACACTTTGTCCACGTTTTACGAAGACGTCGCAAGGCATTATCAGGCCTCCGACCGACATGCGCGTGCTGCCGAGTATTTTAAGCTGGCCGGCGATAAGGCAAAGAACCTCTACGCGATTGATCAGGCATTGTCTTTTTATGAACAAGTTCTGAATACGAAGAACGAAATCGGGGATGAACTACCAAAAACCCTATACCAGGACGTCATGCTGAACTTGGTAGACATCTATGAAATCAAGGGTGACATCAAGAAGATGGAAAGAACGGCGCGGGAACGACTTGCTGATGCACGTCAGGACAAGGACCTAAAAAATGAGGTATTGTTTGCGGAACGTGACGCATATGCGCTCATACTACTTAACAAAACAGAAGAAGCGGAGCAACTATTAATATCCAGCATAGACAGATGCGACGAGCAAATGGTAAGCATCCTAGCCATCTTGTATTCGGATTTAGGCATGCTCTATGCAAACAAATATGAATACGATAAGTGTCTCATAAACTACAATCTGAGTTGGAGAACGGCACACGCTAACAACATACGAGAAGCTGAGATAGTGTGCCTGTTCAATCTATCGAATCTGCACAAGAGCCTGGGCAACTATGAACAGGCATTGGACTATCTGCAACATGGTTTGGAGATCCTTATCGATGCCGAGGATATCAGAAGGAACATCGAACTGCAATATCTGATTGCGAACATCGACTATGAAATATGGAATATTGAAAAAGCCAAGGGACTGCTAGCAGAGTGCTTCATGACCGCGGATTCTATTGGCAGTTTTGACGCATACATAAAGTCCGCGTTGGATCTTGCTTTCATCCATTCACTCAACGGCGATGTACGGCAGGTAGAAAAATACCTGCAATCTGTCGATAAGAAGATATCATTCCTCATTCGTGAGAGCCTGCTTGCCGAAATCGACCTAAAAAAGGCACTGGTCTATTTCAACAATCAGGAATACAAGAAGGCACGTGATTACGTAGTGAACAGCATGAGAATTGCCGAAAAGTCATACCGCGCAGAGATCGTGTTCCAATGTCAAAGGTTATTGTCCCTGATCGACAAACAACATGACCTAGAACATGCCAAAAAGGCACTCGAGCTAGCAGAACTAATGAAACTACCACCTTTGATCGCCGCCGCTCTGTATAGGGTCACCGAAATCTTTTCAGAGAAGGGTGATATTGAACGGGCACGCTACTACGGAAGAAAAGCCTTGCTAGTCTATGATGACATAAAATCGCGACTCAATGATAAGAACCAGCAACATTATGTGAATCGACCTGAATATACGAGGCTGCTGGAGATTTAGGATGCTCTGCATGACCTGCAAGAAAGAAGTAAACCAACCGCTCAACTTCTGCCCATGGTGCGGCACCACGCTACGTGCCGAGACTCCGTCACGTTTTGAGAACGTAAAGCTGACATTCCTGCGCGTCGATCTGTCCGGGTTCACTAAGATGAGTGAAGCCATGATCGCTGAAGATGTCATGGCAGTCCTGAACGAAATCTTTGGGGTCTTCGCAAAAATCGTAGAGTCTAACAAAGGAATAGTATATCAGCTTATCGGAGATGAGATAGTCAGTATTTTCGGACTCAACATAGAATCGGGTTTTGCACCCCATATGGCGATTCTGACCGCGGATGAGATGTTCAGCAAGTTGCTCGATTTCAATAAGAAGGGAGGTTTCAAAAGCCCAATAGGACTCAAGGTTGGTGCCGAGATCGAATCAGCCTCGATATTCGATCTGCACTATGACCTAAAGAGTGCACTAATTCTAACCAAGGGCTTTAGGAAAAGCCAGATACTACAGAAAAACGCGGCCACTAATACGATCTTAGTTGGTGAAAATCTTCATAAAGTAACCAAAGGCTTCTTCGACTACCGCGAGGTCGGCGAATTCGTTGAGGAATCATTTGCAGTAAAAGCATATGAGTACAAACTAAAGTTGAAAGGCTAATGGAAGAACATATATTAGACCTATACAATGATTTACTTAAACTTCTAAGGATGGGTGTATACCTAGCAAGAACCTATCCTGACGGTCATCCTTCGCAGATGCGCACGGTGCAGCGGTTGCACAAGCTATTCAACGAACTCCGAATCGAAAAACGCGTTGTATCGATCGTCGTCATCGAGAATGTCTTAACGATTGAGAACGAGAGATTCGATTCACAGAAAATAAGCATCGTGAAATATCTCGTGGATAGGTTTCATCAAATTGGCGTCAACAGTATCACCTTCAATACCGAAGTCTCGGAAAGCGACCTCAATGAATTCTTCTCTGTGATGTCGATGCAACCCTCAGACATCGAAGACTTTGGCGATGTCGTTGCCGTGATGCGAATGCGGGACATTACCGGCGTAAAAGTTAATATCTACCGTGTAGGTGTTGTCTCCTCAGACGAGGACATGAGGGAATTGGATTGGGAGAACTTCCTCGAATCACTTATAACTGCGGAAACACCCAAGACAGAAGAAGAACGACTCAAGGAATTAGGCAATTTCCTCGGCGTGCTTGGTGTTGACGGCAGCGACAGTACTGAAATTCAATCTAACAAAATAGTTGGCGGCCTCGAAAAACTCGCCCTCATGGTCGTGGACCGGTACGGCGAAGAACGATGGAATGAATACTCGTTAGTTTTTTCGAGAATCCTTGCCGTGCTATCACCCTCGGTCAAGAAGAATATCGTCCGGTACCGCACCGAGAATAAGAAACTTGCCGACCTATTCCGCAAGTTGGTGCCGACCATGGACGACGAGGACATCGTCGACATCGTCGTGACCATCGCCAAGAAGAAATCGCCCAGATCCGAAGATGACGTAGTGGACATCCTATCAAACGTCTCGAGCGTCAAGTTGCCAGATATCCTGACTACCTTAAGACAACGCGCTCCTGAATTCTACACACACAAGTTCGTGGACCGATTAATGGGTCAGGTGAAATCTAGGAAAGGTCCGGAAGCCGCGACCAAATTCGTGATTAGGAATCTTGAACTGGAGATGAAGAGCCAATTCCCCAAGCTGCGCAGCGCAAAAGCCGAGGAGCGAATAAAAGCAATCGAGGCTCTCATCAAATTCGCGGGTAAATTATTCGAGTCCAAGAATTACGACTTGGTTCGCCTCATGGCAAACCGACTGGATACAATGGCCGAGGCAGAATCTGACCTCAATGCCTTTGCCAAAGCCATCGACGCCATGAAGATTCTCTACATCAAGGCACACGAAGATGAGGCCAGTGAGGTAATGGATTTCATTGCCAAGAAGTATGCAAAGTATTTGATGCGTAAAGACTCGATATTCCTCGAACGTAAGCGGTTCGTGATCAAGGCAATCGGTGAAACGAAGGATCCCACTTACATCCCTGAACTGATATCCTCACTGTGGGCAGCCGGCACTTACGCAGAAGCACGGGAAGCGTTGATTGCGCTTGCCGACCATTCCGCTCCCCTGTTGATTCAAACCCTCCGGGAGACCGAAGACTATTCGGTCAGAATGAAAATCCTTGATATCTTGAAGAGGATGACGGATAGAGTTATACCCGAGGTAATCGGCTTGCTTAAGGCTGAAGAATGGTATGCGCGGCGTAATGGTGTGTTCATATTAGGCGAATTAAAGGCCGAATCGACGGTTGACGACATCGGGGCATTATTAAATGAAGATATCGAGCAGATACAGCTTGAGGTAGTGACGAGTTTAGGTAAAATCGGTGGTACCAGGTGTAAAGAATATATTCAGAAAGCACTCGGCAGCAAATACACCGACGTTACACTCGAGGCCATGAAGAACTTGGACCCAGAAGATTTCAAAGAAAAAATCCCCGACGTCCTAGAATGGTTGAAGAGACAAAAGAGATTTCCGGATGAAGCAGAAGAACAGTTTAGATCCCGGGTCATCGATGTTTTGGCCAAATGCAAATACGAATCGGTGATCAATGCACTTACTGCAGTGATCAAAGAACGCGCCTGGTTCAAGGGGAACTTACTTCAAGCGACCAAGACGGCCGCCCTCAACGCACTTGCGCAAATCGGCACTCCAAAAGCAATGCAAGTCCTACAAAAAGCCGCCAACAACCGAAACCAGTTCATAGCCCTAACCGCACAGGATGTGCTCCAGCGGGTTACAACCATACCTGAGGAAACCACGAGATAGAGATATACCCAAAACTGCACCGCCCGAGGGTTTACGAAAAGCATACTAATCTGAACCGGTGTGAACTTGACACCTAGGTAATTTCCGTTATAATCAACTATGAAACGCCCAGTCTCAGAAAAAGATCTAGAAACGCACATTGAATTCATCATCGACGACAACATTGATTACGATGACAGTAACGTCTTCCCAGAATTCGCTAACTGGCAACCACTGTATAATCTATACACTACACCTGAAGGTATAATGATTCACCTTGAACTAGCAGGAGTAGATACACGCGACATAGTTATCTATTTGCGCACCAGACATATGATTATCATGGGCAACCGCACAACACCCCCCGGATTGACCGGGGATTGCTGTGTTTTTCACAATCTAGAAATTCCATATGGCCGCTTCATCCGTCGAATCGACTTTCCAATCCCAATCGAGACACGACAACATCAACACGAAATGCGCGACGGGCTTCTAACCATACATTTAAAGACATTAGAGGAAAAAATCATCCCCATCGAAGGTGAGTAGTGAAGGGATTTACAAGAACGATAAACATTAGTTGTCCTATTTTGTCAAAACAGTGAATGGTTGATACGCTAATCAAAATCCCTGAAGAGCTTGGCATCATTCCTATCAAAGGTGGTGTCATATTCCCGGACCAGGTGGTGCCACTCATAATTCACACACAGAAGCTGGCAAAACTCATCGATGAAATCCTGACCACTAATAAGCTAGCCGGCGCCCTAACCCAAAGAAATCCAGACATTGAAGAACCGAAGCCTCATGAGGTATTCGACATCGGTTGTGTCATTCAGATCACAAAAATGCTCCGCTTCCCCGATGGCACCATCAGATTACTCATTAAGGGCCTTAAGCGCTTCCGGGTCACGGAATTCACTCAAGATCAACCGTATCTAAAGGCGAAAATAAATATTGTAACAACGAAATATAAGAAAACCGTTGCGCTCGAAGCCATGATGCGCAACGTCGTGACCATGTTTCAACATCTCGTATCGCTCGCCCCTTATTTACCTGACGAGTACGCTGCTGTGATCCTAAACATGGAATCTGCGGATAACCTCATCGACTTTGTGACCAGCACGATTAACTTCGACTACCACGAGAAGCAAGCTCTCCTTGAAACGACAGAACCAAAAGAGCGCTTTGCAAAACTCATTCCCATGCTACAAAAGGAAATCAGCATACTCGAACTCGGTGCCAAGATTCGCTCCGACGTGAAGAGCGAGTTGGATAAAGGTCAGCGTGAATTCTATCTGCGCGAACAACTGAAGGCAATTCAAAAGGAGTTGGGCGAGACCGACGAACACGCGCGCGAGATCGATGAATTGAGAAAGAAAATCTTGGAAGCAAGAATGCCCAAGGAGACCAATAAGGTAGCCCTGAAAGAACTCGACCGTCTGGCCAAGATGCCCCCCCACGCCGCCGAATATACGGTATCGAGAACCTATATTGATTGGCTAATTTCTTTACCCTGGTCGCTTTCTACACAGGACAACATGAACATCAAGCGGGCCCAGAAGATACTTGATGAGGATCACTACGATCTGGAAAAAGTCAAGGAACGAATACTCGAATACCTCGCGGTGAAAAAATTGAAACCGGACTCGAAGGGGACAATACTCTGCTTCATCGGACCGCCCGGTGTGGGCAAGACATCGCTCGGCAAATCCATTGCCCGCGCCCTGGGACGTAAGTTTATCAGAATCTCTTTGGGCGGAATCAGAGATGAAGCGGAGATCAGAGGGCATCGCAGAACTTATGTGGGCGCCTTGCCCGGAAGAATTATCCAGTCGGTCAAAAATTGCGGTACAAATAATCCTGTATTCATGCTTGACGAAATTGACAAAGTAGGCACCGACTTCCGCGGGGATCCCTCTTCGGCTCTTTTGGAAGTACTCGACCCCGAACAGAATAATGCCTTTTCCGACCACTATCTAGAAGTACCTTTTGACCTCTCACGTGTCATGTTTATCGCAACTGGGAATATTATTGACCCCATTATCCCAGCACTTAAAGATCGCATGGAGATGATTGAACTACCTGGTTATATACTAGAAGAAAAACTTGAAATTGCGAAGAAATATTTGATTCCGCGCCAGATACAAGAAAATGGCCTTAAGTCCAAGAACATATTGTTCGATGATGCAGCTGTCAAGCGCATTATCAGTGCCTACACAAAAGAAGCAGGGGTACGGAATCTCGAACGTCTTATTGGCTCCATCTGCCGCAAGGTAGCAAAGCGAATCGCCGAAGGCAAGCGGGGTAAGGTTAAGTTAAGTGCGAAAAAACTAACTCAATTCCTTGGACCTCAGAAAATTGTGCCTGAGGTTGCGGCCCGTGATGGTCAAATCGGTGTCGCAACCGGGCTCGCCTGGACTCCCTACGGTGGTGAAATTTTGTTCATCGAAACGCTTAAAACGAGAGGCAAGAAGGGTTTGATTCTAACCGGCCTTTTAGGCGACGTCATGAAGGAATCGTGCCAGGCGGCGCTTTCGTACTTAAAGACAAGAATGCGTGGTTGGGGAATTGCCTTGAGCGATCTCGAAAATCAAGAATTGCACATTCATATTCCTTCCGGGGCTATCCCTAAAGATGGCCCCTCTGCGGGACTCGCCGTCGTCATGTCACTGGCCTCGCTTATTCGGAACAAATCAATTGATTCCAAGATCGCCTTTTCGGGTGAAATCACTCTTGCCGGCCGGGTTCTTCCAGTCGGAGGCATCAAGGAAAAGGTAATTGCCGCAAAAAGGGCAGGTATCGAGAAGATTATGTTGCCCAAGGAGAACGAAAAAGATTTGCAGGAAATTCCCAAGCACGTGCGTGCCGGCCTGTCGTTCATCTTCGCGTCGAGAATCGATCAAGCGTTGAATAATATCTTTCACAACAAAAAACATAAGGTCAAGAAATGATATTGCTTCTTTTTTTTCAGATAGAGTACCAGGTCATTAATAGAATACACGGCGATTCAGCACAAGAATTGGCGCTATACTACAAAATGCCTTCAAGAAGTCTTCAGTATTATGCAAAAGACACATCTTTTCAGGGTGAATACGAGATCCAGGTAATAATATTCGACAAACACGATAACCAATTAACCGGAGATTACTGGCGCAAAACCGCAACTGAGGATACCGTTGACATACAAGATTCGATCAAACTCTACATACCAAGCAACAGCGACTACTATGCTTTCAAAATCATCGATTTGCATGCTGGCGTAATATTTACAGCCACAGAGAAACTCATACAGGCAAGAAATTTGGGGAACGTATTCTGGGCGATTTCAAACGACAGGCTCAAATTATCATTTACGATCCTCAATCGGCAAGGCGTTATAGACAGTACCGTTGCAACAATCGGTAATCTGAAACAAGCAAAAGCGGTAAGAAAAGGTTCGTATAATGACTCCATAATTTTTGACGTCGCCGGCTTATCCATCGATGAGCATCAGTTAAAACTCGAGTTGTACTCGGAGCAGGGCAAAATCGATGAATTAGTCATTCCAATCAAGGTTTCACGTCCGTTCTACCTAGACGAAGAAATGTGGTCCTTGAGGGTCGATCAGCTGCAGTATATAGCGACCCCACGGGAGATGGATAGGCTGAATAAGACCCTTGAACCGGAAAGGGATTCATTGTGGCGCGAATTCTGGAGTAAATTCGATCCGACACCAAACACCAGGTACAACGAAAGAGAAGCCGAGTATTTTGAACGCATAGCTTATGCGGAAAAAAACTTCTCAAATGGAGATCTGGGCTGGCGCAGTGACCGAGCGAGAATCTTTGTGAAGAATGGACCTCCTGATGAGATTCAGCGTTATCCGTACGAAATAGATTCTTACCCTTACGTGATCTGGTATTACTATCAAAACAATCTGCGCTTCTTGTTTGTGGACCGTTATGGCTTCGGTCAGTACATACTCGCGAGTCCGGATGTTTTAGGCTTATGATCATTTCAATCTGTCTGCTCATCGCCACCAGCGGAATAGAATTTCACACTGACCCTGTCGTGTATAGAACGACACTTGAGATAGAAGACACAATAAGCCATACCATAGAAACTGGAGAAATATTCTATGCCGAGTTCAACTGTGAAATCCCTTACAATGAGTTGGACTACGAATCTGCCGAAGACATAATCTTTGCAAATGTAATCATACCATTCAAAATACGCGACCTCACCCGTCCCGATTCACTTATCGATACATTGTATCGCCAATTTACACTTCCCTCGTTCTCTTATGCGGCAAAGCAACGCGTGTCGTTCATCGTTCAGTTTGGTACTTATCTGACCGAAGGTAGATTCAATTATTCCATCGAGATACTATCGGGCGACAAAAGAGGAATCAGCGAGGCGGTTCTTGAGATAACCGATGAAGATTATGGCATGAGTGATATACTGCTCTCCAGCGAGATAACTATCGATACCGCAGGCACCTACTTGAAGAAAGGTAACCTGAGAGTGATACCGCGTCCCTCACATTCATTCGACGAACGATTCGAGAATCTCTGTTTCTACTACGAATTGTATGACGTAGTTCCAACCTACGATACGGTAACTGCAACGTACCTAATCCTCAGTAGAGAGGGCAAGATAGTCCGGAAAATCTCAAGACCGATAGACAAAGTCTTCCCATCACAAGCAGCCAACTGCGGATTCAATGTGCTGGGCCTCGAACCCGGTGAATACGACTTGCTTATTTCAATAGAAGATGATGAATCGAATGTCATAGTGCAGAAAGAAACTAGATTCAATATTTCCCGGGCTCAACGTAAGGAAGTGAGCTACGAGGGTATGCCCTACTACGATGAAATAGAATATCTTGTGGGTCCCCATGCTTACGACGAATTCAAACATCTTCCAGAAGAGGGCAAGAAGAGGTTCCTGGATAAATTCTGGCAAAAATATGATTATTATGAAATCGCCGAGCGGTTTGAATACGCAGACGAGCATTACCGCTACGGTGGAAAACCAGGTAGCAAGACAGATCGGGGACGTATCTACATTAAGCGTGGCGACCCCGATGAAATAGATAGACCACAACCCTTGCAATTGCAGGAGAGCAGGCCATATGAACACTGGCAGTACCTTAATGGTGATGATTACATCTTCGTGGACATTGCCGGCACGAACAACTACGTCCTGGTCTGGACAAATGATCTTGACGAGCAGTCTCAACCTACTCTTTACAAGTATCTGCCACCCGAAAAACTCGACATTGTCCATTAAATCTTGCGCACATGGCCAATCGGTAATAGCCGGGCGGGGAGGATAAAATGGCAACGAAGGATCTGGAAACAAAAATATCCGAAAAAATCCAAAAAGATATCACAGAAAAAGTAGCACAGCATTTACAGACTTTGAATCAAAATTTGAAATCTTATTTTATCGAGAATAAGGAAATCTGTGGCAAATTATTTGAAGAAATCAAATCGTTAAGGGAACTATTAGAACATTCGAAGATCGTTAAGAAAGAAACTATTGCAATCTTCGTTGACTCCCAAAACCTTTATTACTCGGCACGCATGGGCTATGCCGCCAAGGTCAACTATGAAAAACTACTTCGCCTTGTTACCGGAAAGCGTAATCTCATAAAAGCATATGCCTATATTGTCCAGCCCCCTGAAGGTGATGTCAAACCGTTCGCCACGAGCCTTGAGCGTATCGGCTATATTGTGAAGACAAAAGATGTCAGGACTCGTGCCAATGGATCAGCCAAGGCAAACTGGGATATGGGAATCGCACTGGACATTCTCGGCATCATCGACCGAGTCGACACCATCGTCTTAGCCTCAGGCGACGGAGATTTTGTGCCCCTTGTTGATTTCATAAAGGGCACGGGTAAGCGCGTTGAGATATTCGCCTTTCCCGACAACACGGCGTACGACCTGAAGGAGAAAGCGGACCGTTTTGAACCGTTAGGAGAAAACGTCATCCTCACGTGACGAGCTTCATGTTTCTGGTGCATCAGAACCAACACCGAGGTTTCTGATCGACACCCACGTCTGATGATTGACTATCACATTCACACACACCATTCCATAGACGCTGCGGGCACAGTAACCGAATACTGCGATCGTGCCCTTGAAATCGGCCTCAGGGAAATCTGCTTCACAAACCACTGCGAGCTGGATCCAAAACGCGACGATTCATTCATCAGTTTTGACGGCGAACGGGAACCCTTCTCGAGAGAAGGTCTCAAGAGATTGCGAAAGGAGATATTCGAGGCGCGTGACAAATACAAGAAACAAGGTCTCACCGTTAAATTTGGAATTGAGGTTGGTTATTATGAAGGGATCGAGCTTCGGCTCCAAGATATAATCGAGGGAACCGAGCTTGATTTTGTCATCGGCGCGGTCCATTGCCTCGAACATATTTGCATCGACAGCTCTAAGGAGTGCAAGAAATACTTCGATCAATACGATGCCCAACAGCTCATGCAAAACTATTTTATGACTGTCGAACACTTGATAGGAAGTAATACGTTCGATTCCCTCGCTCATATAGATGTCTACAAGAAATATGGAAAGGATCACTATGGTAATGTCATCAACAACGTCCCTCGTGATATCATGAACCACATCTTTCGCCTGATTAAAGAGAATCACATCGCCCTAGAAATCAATACGGCCGGCATGCGCTTCATGAACGAATTCTATCCGGCACCGAGGTTGATGAAAATGGCACATGAAAAAGGCATCGAGTTAATTACCATCGGCTCAGATAGTCATCGTCCCGAAGATCTCGGGAAGGATCTAACATTGGCATTCGAATATTTAAGAACCAACGGCTTTAATACCGTTTGCACGTTTGACAAAAGAAAACCATCCAGACAGAAATTTTGAGATTTTTACGAAATTCACCACGTCGACACACAAGTACCGACAATGCGATTTTTCCTTGAAAAATGGGCGTTTTTGGCAATTCGCCTTATTGACTGAGGCCGATTTTTGGGTATAATTCTGTAATGGACCAAAGAATAACAACCGTCTACATTGAAGATGAAATAAAGTCTTCTTATCTCGACTACGCGATGAGTGTCATCGTGGGTCGCGCGCTGCCCGACGCACGTGATGGTCTCAAACCCGTGCAGCGCCGCATCCTCTATGCAATGTCCGAAGCTGGTTTACTGTCGAATCGTCCCTATAAGAAAGCTGCTACGGTGATCGGCGACGTTCTCGGAAAGTATCATCCGCACGGTGACATGGCCATCTACGATGCGCTTGTCCGCATGGCTCAGGATTTTTCTATGCGTTACGCGCTGGTCGATGGGCAAGGCAACTTCGGGTCTATTGATGGAGATGCACCTGCAGCCTATCGCTACACCGAAGCCCGACTCACTTCTTTGGCCGAAGATATCCTTAAGGATCTAGGCAGAGATACTGTTGATTTTGTACCCAATTTTGATGGACGGCTGAAAGAACCGGTAGTGCTACCCGCTAATACTCCTAATCTACTCTGCAATGGAGCATCGGGGATCGCGGTCGGCATGGCAACGAATATACCACCCCACAATCTCAGCGAAGTAACAAACGCACTGATCGCCATTATCAAAAATCCGAAAATCAAGGACGACGCCCTACTACAACTCATTCCTGGCCCAGACTTTCCAACCGGTGCAATCATTATCGGACGAGCCGGTATAGATCAAGCATACAGGACTGGTAAGGGAAGAATAATCATCAGAGGCAAGGCGCGCATAGAAGACATGAAGGGCGGCAAGCAAGCGATCGTCATCACCGAGATTCCGTATCAGGTAAACAAGAGTTCTTTGCTCGAAAAAATCGCAAATCTGGCGCGTCAGAAGAAAGTGGAAGGTATCTCTGACCTCAGAGATGAATCTGATAAGGATGGCATAAGGATTGTCGTGGAGCTGAGGAGGGATGCGAATCCTCAAATCGTGCTAAACAATCTATATAAATATACGAGTCTGCAGGTGCCGTACGGCATTCAAATCTTAGCCTTGGTGTCGGATACGCCGAAGACCCTATCGCTGCGCGAAGCCTTACAGCAATTCGTCGATTTCAGATTCGAAGTCGTGTCTCGAAGGACCAAATTCGAGCTGGCCGAAGCCGAGAAGCGAGCGCATATCCTTGAAGGTTTGAAAATAGCAATTGAAAATATCGACGAGGTAGTCAAAATAATAAAAAAATCGCAGGATACCAAAGTAGCAAAGCAGAGGCTAATGAAGCGTTTCTCCCTTAGTGAGGTACAAGCACAAGCGATTCTCGATATGCGCCTGGCAAGACTTACTAATCTCGAAAAAGAAAGCCTAGAAAAAGAGTATCTTGGGTTGATCAAAGAAATCGCTCGTTTGAAGTCAATACTTCGGTCGCCCAAAGGAGTATATCAAGTAATCGAGCAAGAATTGAAAACACAAGAAGAGCGCTATCGGGACCCACGAAGAACGATCATAGTTGACGCTGAGCCGGAAGAACTCACGATTGAAGACTTGATTGGCGAAGAGGATATGGTCATCAGCCTAACTCAGCGTGGTTACATAAAGAGACAGCCTATTACTACCTACCGGAATCAGACCCGGGGCGGTCATGGCCGGAAGATCCATGAAGTCCGGGGTGAAGATGTAGCATACCAATTACTAATTTCGAAGACGACGGATACGTTGCTCTTTTTCTCAGATAAGGGAAAAGTATATGCGTGCAAGGTCTATGAGATACCTGAATCAGGGCCGCTCTCCAAGGGACGCTCGATTGCCAATTTGGTTCAACTCGCTGCGAATGAACGAGTTACCGCCTGCCTGGCCATCAAGGATTTCTCATCCAAGCACTACATATTCATGGCAACGAAAATGGGGAAAGTAAAGAAAACCGACCTCGTTGATTACGAAAATACGCGGAAGAAGGGCATTATCGCGATCAATCTTGCCAAAAACGATCGACTCATCGCGGCTCGACTCACCACGGGCAAGGATTCTGTGCTCCTCACGACAAAGGATGGATTGAGTCTACGTTTCAGCGAAAAACAGATCAGACCCATGGGAAGAAATGCTGGTGGAGTGAGAGGCATACGGCTCGCCAAGGGCAACGAAGTCGTCGGCTTCAACGTCGCGCGTGCTGATGAGGACATGCTTGTCGTCGGCGAGCGAGGTAGGGGGAAAAGGGTCAAGTTCGAGGCGATTGGAGAAAAGGGGCGCGCTGGTAAAGGCATGAAGGCGATGACAATTGATGCCAAGACTGGCAAGATTGCCGGCGTGGCGAGTGTTAATGATGATGACGACCTCATCGTCATGACTAAAATCGGCAAGGTCATAAGAACACCGGTGAATGAAATCAAGGTTTTGAGCCGTCAGGCCAAAGGAGTCAAGATAATTGCCCTGGCCAAAGATGACAGCGTCGTCGCGATTGCCCCGGTCAAGGCGCAGGTATGAGACCGGCATCCACCTATTTCAACGAATAGCTTCTGGAATGAGAAAACCCTGGGATCAGTACTTCATGTCGATTGCTGAGCTGGTTGCACAGCGGTCTACGTGTCTGAGACGCCAGGTTGGCGCCGTTATCGTCAAGAACAAACGTATCTTGGCCACCGGCTACAACGGGGCGCCAGGTGGCATTGCCCATTGTGAAGAAGTTGGCTGTGTACGGGGCAAAATGGGGGTTGCCTCAGGCGAGCGTCATGAACTGTGCCGTGGTGTTCATGCCGAACAAAATGCGCTCATTCAGGCTGCTACCTTTGGCGCCAGCGTGATAGGCGCCACCATCTACTCAACGCATCAGCCCTGCTTCATCTGTACGAAAATGTTGATCAACGCCAAGGTCGAAAAAATAATCTATAAAAAAGAATATCCTGATGAACTGGCGATCGGCATGCTGAACGAAGCAGGAATCGAGTTTCTGAAGCTGTAAGAAAAATCCTCTACAAGATTGTTGGTGATTTCTCCAGTAAATCTATAAGCTAATACCTCTTGAAATATCACTTCGTGCTTGCACTTACGAACTGCCTTGTAACGCCTGTAACTATCGTGCCACCATCAAGGATTTTGTTTCAATATATTGGCCAGCCATAAAACGATAGAAGTACACTCCATTGGCTAGTCTTCTGCCGGCAATATCATCGACATCGATACTTATCCCGTAATAACCATATGACAGATTTTCATCCATCAACACAGCTATTTCTTGGCCGGTGACATCATAGAGCCTGATTTCTACCCTGCACGGTTCTGGGATTGCGTATTTTATCAACGTTCTACTCGAAGATGGATTCGGGCAGTTCTGCTGAATAGAAAAGACGGTCGGCCGACCGGCTGATTGATTCTCTTCTATTGCCAACGGCGGGATTGTGAAGTCTCCGTCACTTTCGTCATAATTGGCAGAAAATGCTAGGTAAGTAACCTTCACCCTGCCTTCGGTCGTCGGTGTGTTTGGTACGGACCAGGTATGAATACCGTCGTCCGGGGTATCGGAATCGATTATCAGCCAGCTCGATCCACCGTTGGTAGAATATTCGACAGCAACGTTGCCGTCGATGCCTGCCGGCGCCCAAGTGATATCGTGACTCTCTCCGATATGCCAGGTTTCACCACCATTGGGTGCGGTCACGACAATCTGACTGCAGACAGTGAAGTCAGCGTCACTCTGGTCAAAGACCGCAGGATCACTAATACTAGTAATCTTGACCTGATAATCAGTGCCCGGCAGTTGTCCCGCGGGTATGTTCCAACTGTACGACCCACTGTTAGCCGTGCTGCTCACTATCGTGCTGTTAAAAACGCCGCCCTTGTAGAGTTCGATCTTCACATCGCCACTCACTCCGCTACTCATCCAGGTAATTTCGTAAGAATTTCCGCGTATCCAACCCTCACCACCATTCGGCGATGTGACGGTGATGCCGTATTCTGTAATTGCGAAGTCACCATCACTCTCATCATAATTGGCAGCGCAAGTCAAATGAGTTGCCTTGACCCTACCTTGAGTTGTCGGTGTAGCGGGTATGGTCCACGGGTAACTACCGTTATCTAATGTGTCCGAGGTCACCGTATTCCAGGTCGACCCAGCATCGGTCGAGTACTCTATCGAAACGTTGCCGCCGATGCCTGCCGGCGCCCAGGTGATATCATAGGTCTCACCGATATGCCAGGTTTCACCACCATTGGGTGCGGTTACGATGATCTGACTACAAATGGTAAAATCTGCGTCACTATGGTCAAAGACTGCAGGATCATTAATACTAATTATTTTAACCTGATAGTCAGTGCCCGGTAGTTGCCCCGCAGGTATTACCCAATTGTACGACCCACTATTAGCTGTGCTGCTTACTATCGTGCTGTTAAAAACACCACCCTTGTAGAGTTCAATCTTCACGTCGCCGCTCACCCCGTTACTCGTCCAGGTAATATCGTAGGCATTCCCCCGTATCCAGCATTCACCGCCATTCGGCACGGTCACTATAATATAATCACCGATATTGTAAGAAATACTCATTTCATACAGACACGGCAACAAGGCAGGATTAGTATAGATTAGCGATGTCATATACTGAATGTATTGAGAATTCAATGAATCTGGCACCGGTTCACCGTTACCTAACATGCACCAATCCGACCAGGTCGGGTCATAAGAAGGCGTATTACCAGTTCTAACACAGCACTCAATTGATGCCCCAGATGGCAGACTATCATCCCACTCAACCGTACCCCAGTCGCTGGTCTGTCCAGCATCGAACACCGAAGAGATATATGGTTCGTTGTAGTTGCGATCATAGACATTACCGATCTCACGAAACATGCCGTGATGATCATTGTTCACTGGTAATTCCGTGTAAGTCGTGAATTCACTTCCCCAAAACACATAGCTGTGTGAACCGGGTGTAATCGCGTTGCTGAAGATATCTAAGTCACCATCATTATCGAAATCAGCGACTAGCCCTCCACTAGCTTCGATTGGAATACCGATATACGATATACTAGTATCATGATAACCGGCAGCACTGCCCCAGTATATTTCCTGCTGGTGCTTTCCATACCCTCCACGGTGAAAGACGATATCCAAGTAGCCATCTTTGTTAATATCCGCTGCAGCACTTCCTCCGTAACAATAACCTGGATTCAGCACCTGCATATTTGAACCGGAGTAGCCAGTTGAATCACCCCAATATATGTGTGCCGCCGGATCATACCAATAAGTATACACAATATCGAGGAAGGCGTCGCAGTTCAGGTCGGCCACAGTGACACCATGTGAACCCCAAATAGCCGGGAAGGAAGTGAAGTTCGTCGGTGAAAATCCCGTACTCGCTCCCCAATATATTCGGTAGGTTTCAGTTGGCCACGTTGCGGCCACGAATAGTACGTCGAGCCAATTATCCTTGTTGAAATCCGCCACTTCAATGTTATGCTGACCCATTTCCACAGGTAGGTCGATGCGATTGCTGAAGTTGAAACCAGACGCGCTTCCCCAAAAGACAGATCCGTATCCCGGCAAGGTTACATCCATGGCGATATCCAGGTAGCCATCCTTATTGAAGTCGGCTACAAAGCAGGCCTCACCTTCTGCCTGTAGAAGCATTATATCTGAATAACCATAAGGACCGGGGCCCGTGGGGCTACCCCAGTACACCGTGAGCTTCGGAGTGTACTTATGAGTCACAATGAAATCAGCGTAGCCATCATTATCGACATCAGCGGCATCGCAATTACCGGAACCACTACTTGGAAATTGGGTCAAGCTGCCAGGTGAATAGCCACTCGCACTGCCCCAGTATAATTTTACGTATGGACCATGACGATCCGCGGTAAATAAGTCGATATAACCGTCGTTGTTCAGGTCGAATCTGGGCGCGAATTCTACGGCGCCTCCGTCAAGATGTGAGGCGTAGATATTTCTTTCGAAAATACCATCTGCGAAATCTTCTTGAGTGGTCTCGGTCCAAAGGCTTGCGTGGGCCATGCACACAATAAGTATTGAACACACGAATGGCCTCACAATCATATACCCTCCTTATACTATGTATTTACCTCAACAGGAAATTACTGCACACGAATTAGCGGAAATTTAGCAATTACCTAGATCATTTAGATACGTCTACCCCCTTTACCGTGACAGGGCCGATACTCCTCAATCGAGTACAACTATTTTCTCAGTCTTGTTTATTCCTTCACCTTCTACTTTGTATAGATATACACCTGCTGGTACCTTGCGCCCAGAATTGTCTCTTCCGTTCCAAATTGCCACTGCGTGGGTTTCTGAATATTCAATTTCATCTATTGTGCGCACCAACTCTCCTATGATATTATATATCTTCACGGAAATCGCTGCCTCGCTAATTGGCGTAACGGATATGACTGTCCGGGCGCTAAAGGGGTTTGGACGGCATGTTATGTCTATATAGTAATCGGTGCCGATCACACATACCGTATCATACCCATGGAACGATGTTCCATCATACAGCTGACCCGTCACCTGAAACTCCACGGCTGACGCGGGCATGACTCCGGATAAATCCTGAACATTGAACTCGGCAATGAAGAATTCAGGCGTCGCGCTACCCAAAACCGCTAGTGCTCCCTCGCACCCGATAGTTGAAAGGTCAATGTCTTCATGATCATAGCCAGTGGGTAGAGTAATAAGCGCAGTGAATCTACCTTGACTCCCCAGATTGATCGTCTCCGGCTTAATACTGACGACCGCGTTTATCTGTGCCGCACCGTCATACGTGATGCTCACCTCTTTGAGCGACGGCAGGTAGCATGGATTATCGTAAGTAAACCCTGCTTTGTATTGCAGATAACGGGCGTTTAAGGCATCGGGGATCGAATCGCCGTTATTGACTGAACACCAATCCGACCATGTCGTGTCAGGAATAGCCGTGCTTCCACTACGCACCCAAAACAGAACAGCTGAACCGGTTGGAGTATCAGCACACCACTCGATCGTGCCCCAATCAGTACATGCATAAGCATCGAGTATTGAAGACGCATAGTCTTCGCAGTATGCACGATCGTAGACATTACCGATCTCTCGGAACACACCATGATGGTCTTGGATGGCCGGCAGTACGTTACAAGTGCTGAATGAAGGACCATAAAAGACGTAACTGTGTGTGGTAGGCGTTCTCGTATTGCAGAAGATATCTAAATGTCCATCGATGTTAAGATCTGCTACGAGGCCACCTGATGTCTCAAGGGGAATACAGGCGTCAACATAATTGCTGTTCGAGTAACCCGACGCACTTCCCCAGTATATCTTCTGGTATGCAACACCATACCCTCCTCTATGGTATATTATGTCCAGATACGAATCTTTATTCATGTCAGCAACTGAACTGCCTCCGTAGCAATATCCCGGATCCAGAATCTGCATATTTGATGGCGAATAACCCGACTCATCACCCCAGTATATGTAGGATTGTGGATCATACCATCCTGTGCTCACTACATCAAGCCAGCCATCAGCGTCAAGGTCTGCAATCGAGGTGCCGGTGTTGCCGCCCGGACCCATTATTACGCTCATGTTTGACGGAATAAAACCGTTGCTACTTCCCCAGTATATTCTAATCGGGCTCGAGTCATAGCCGTAGTACTCTATGAAAAGAATATCGAGCCACGTGTCCTGGTTAAAATCAGCCACCTCAATATTATGGATACCGAAATACACAGGTAAATCAGTACGGTTGTTTATGTCGTATCCGCTGGCACTTCCCCAGAGAACCGCACCGTTACCCGGAGTGAATTCCTGTGATGTTGCAATATCCAAGTAGCCATCTTTGTCGAAGTCTGCCACAAACACACCTTGTCGATTGTAAGCAACCATCGGAAAATCAAGAGAGCTCTGCGGGTTAGGCCCGGCTGCGCTACCCGCATAGATCGAAACCTTCTCAAAGTAGTGTGCAACCACAAACTCAGGATACCCATCACCATCCAGGTCTGCTGCATCGCAATTCGCTCCACCGCTACTCGGAAACATAGTCACGTTGCTTGGCGAATAACCGCTTGCATCACCCCAGTAGATCCTCACATATGGACCGTACCGGTCCGCAGTGAACACATCTATATAGCCATCGCCGTTGAGGTCAAATCTGGGCGCGAATTCTACAGTACCGCTATCAAGATGCGAGGCGTAAATATCCCTTTCGAAAATACCATCTGCGAAATCTTCTTGCGTGGTCTCGGTCCAGATACTTGCGTAGGCTGTACAGATAATACATACTGCACTTATGAATAACCTTGTGATCATAAACCCTCCTCTTTTACAGCGTTACTCTTTCATGCTTATTTACAACAAAATTCTCTATTTATATTATAATATTCACCCCTGCAAAGTCAAGTGAACATATGTTTACATGGTCGATTAAACCATTGTCTATTTTGCAACAACGGTTAAGTGATGAGCAAAATGTGATAGCGGCGTGCGAACGAGAAACTCGTTCAGAGGCCTCAACATATTATACAAAGGGTTTACGATTTTATAAGGATGATTGAACAACATATCCACCCTTTCCGAATAGACACTTCGAAATCCTCCAGCACGCAGCAGTTCTTCGATACCCCTGAGATTCCACAAATAGGGATGAGCTTCCAAGCCCATGTTCCGCGCCAAGAATTCTGTATACGAATTACGACGCGGCAGTTGAAAAACATAGAACAGTCCACCGGGCCTCAATACCCTTCTTATTTCGCGCAACACCTGCGGCAGTTCTTCAGGTGGGATGTGTTCGAGTACTGCATAAGCAAAGACAACATCAAAATACCTATCTGGAAATGGCTGTCTTGCACCATCATAGAACCTGAAATCTACGGAAACCTTAGTTTGAATCACGCTCCAAACACTTTTCATACTTTCATCACGGGTACTGATATGGGACTCAGCTTTGCCCCGGAAAAAGTTGTTCAAGGACTTATCCTCAACCGTCTCTAAGCCGTAAACCTCATAATTGTGCTTGGCCAAGAGATAAGATTGCAAACCGATACCACAACCGAAATCAAGAATTTTCTGTGGTGGTGGTGATAGTCTTTTCAGCAACTCCAAATCATGCAGGACATTGCGCACGTGAGCTTTTGAAGAATAAGCACGAAAACACTTTCTTAGAAAAGCGAGATCGGTTGAAGAGACCCTTCCTTTCAGTTCATCCCAGATAGGAGCGATTGGATTCGCCATCACACGATTATAGACGAATCATCCATGCTGTCAATGCGCCACGTGGTCATTGACAACGGTGTTACCCGACATATACTACTTCTGTGCAGACTTTCAGAAGAATCACCACTATCGCTATCGTTGTAGTAGTATTCTTTTTTCTCATAAGAAATCTTGTACTGAATTGGTCAAAGATACCTTTCGAAAGAATCCAATTCAATGTTTGGCTGCTTGCCCTATCTTTTTGTGCTTTGGTTATCTATTTCGTGATCTACAGCAAAAGCTGGCAAGCGATAATGCAAGCCTTAGGTGCACCCATAACATTTTCCCAATCGACCTGGATGATCGCAACAACGCAGATAGGTAAGTATCTTCCGGGCAAGGTTTGGTACATAGTCGGTCGTGTCTATGTAGGTAGGAAAGCCAACCTAGAAGGCAAGAAACTGACACTTAGCATGGTGCTCGAACTCGGTTTGGTCTATATCACTGGAGGCATAGTCTTTGCCTTTACTACCTTAATCGCGGGCGATTACAAAACAACGTGGCTTATCATTTCCATTATGCTAACGATAGCTGGCATAACCATGCTTCATCCGAGAATCCTGAGTCGTGTCTCTAACTTCTTCCTGCGGATGATGAAAAAACCCGAAATCAGAATAACCCTGACATACAGGCAAATCTCGCAAATTTCTCTTTACTTTTTTGGTATTTGGATCGCGCAAATAATTGGCTTTTATTTGCTGATCAGCGCGATATTTCCCGTCCCCTTATTCAGTGTATTTAGAATCGCCTCGGCATACGCCTTAGCTTGGATGAGTGGTTCCGTGGCGATATTCGCACCGGCTGGGCTGGGTGTACGTGAAGGCATAATGACACTTCTCCTTTCATCCATTCTACCAACCCCGCTAGCTATCGCCATCAGTTTCATCGCGCGTATCTGGGTCACGATTTTTGAGCTCATGATATTCTTCGTAGGATTGATCATCCGACGCAAAACGCACTTAAAGTCCGGTTCTTGACTATAACGTGAATATTCCTATACTTGAAACATGAGTAAGAAATCCAAGTCCAAGAAAAGTATCCCGAAACAAAGCAAACCATTCTTTATCGAGGTCCAATGGGAGAAATTGGTCATCGGACTTCTGCTGATCCTGCCTCTGATATATTTCTCATCATTTCTCAGTGCCGACCGCATGATCGGCGGTTCAGATTATCTCATCGGGGGCTATCCTTTTGAGAAATGGATCGGTGAACAGGCAGAACTACCGCTGTGGTATCCTCACGTCTTCGGCGGCGTGCCAGTGCTTGGTTCACCGGTCGGCGGACCCTTAGCACCCCTTGCCCAGTTACGCGAAATCATACCGCCCAACGTTGTATTGACTCTTTCCCTTATATTTTTCTTCTTCCTCGCCGGTCTGGGAATGTATCTTTACCTGAAGGCAATCGGTCTCTCGCCGTACACCGCCGCGGTCGGCGCGGTCATCTATCAATTCATTGGAAACCTAGCAACGACGCCGGCGGCCGGTCATGCAGGCAGGGCAGCCAGCATCGCTCTGTTTCCACTAATGCTGTTCTTCATTCACTCAGCATTGAAATCAAAGAAGTTACTCTATTTCCTTTTGATGGCACTAGCAACTGCCTTTGCCTTTTACGAAGGGCATTTCCAAATAACCTATTACGGGCTCTTATTTATCTTGGGGTATGTAATCTACTATCTTGTTGCCCACCGAAAAGAGAATACGGGCAAAGATCTCATCAAAGTTCTTGGCTATGGTGCTCTTTCGGTCGTACTGATCTGCTTGCTCATGGCGGCGATCTGGTTACCGGTGTTGGGTGGATTGGGGACCGCTGCACGCGGGGTCGAACGCGGCTATGAGTATGCGGCGTCTTGGGCAATGCCTCCATTAGAACTTGTAGACCTCGTCATTCCCACATTTTCTGGCGTTCTTGACAATTACTGGGGATTGAACAGCTTCAAAATGCATCTTGAATATTTCGGCATCATTGCCCTTGTGTGTGCCCTGTTGGCGATTACCCTGTGTTGGAAAAAGCGCTACGTGAAATTCTATGTACTCGCAGCACTCGTTACCTTCCTGGTTGCCATTGGCAGCGCTACTCCTTTCTTCAGAATCCCCTATGTACTCATTCCCGGGTTCAGACTCTTCAGGGCACCTGCCCTAATATTCTATCTGGTGAGTTTCAGCGTCATTGTTTTAGGTACTATCGGATTTGAAAACGTCCTGAGCGGAAAGCAAGAAATACCATCCAGAAAAATATACATCGTGAGTGGAATCATCATCGCGGTCTTGGGACTGGCGGCGTTTATATTATCAATCGGCGGTGATTCGATCGTCCAATCTATGCAGGATTCCATCTATTCAAGACTCGCCTCGATGTGGGGCGAACAAGCCACACGCGCAAAGATTTCAAACCTACGTGCAAATTACTCATCCCTGGTAAATGGTACCTGGCGTACCGTATTACTTGCCGCTGCAATACTCGGCCTTGTATACTTTTCAACGAAGCGAAAGGTGAAACTATGGATTTTCGCAATTCTGTTTATGTTTTTAGCCTTGATCGACCAATTACCGTTCGTTACCAAATTCTTGCCCGAGGCTCCGGCACCAGAGAAATACTACGCCGCGGATGATATTACGCGTTTCATTAAAAAAGACCCTAGCATATTCCGGGTATTCCCCACTCCCTGGTATGAACACACAACTGATCTTTATCTTTTGTATCACAATATTCAGAGTGCGGGCGGTTATATTCCAAATCCCCTCAAACGCTACCAGGAATTTATCGGCGCCGGACGCAGCGTAATGTTCACTCCTACCAACCTGATCCAACATCCCAGATTCCTCAACATGCTTAACCTAAAATATGTCATAGCTCCCACACTTCCCGATGATGTATCACAATATGATTTACAAACACGGCGTGCAATTGAACAGATACGATCCTTTCTATCGAGATTCCAAAGAGCTTTTGTCGGCCGCAAATATACCGTCTACGAAAACCAACACGCGATGCCAAGAGTTTATATGGTTCATGATTATGAGGTGCATAATGAATCAGATATACTCGATATTATGAAATCAGATGAATACGACCCATCACACACCGTGCTACTTGAAAACGACCCAGACGTACCACGACTGGACATTAAGGATGAGTCCCTACCGCCCGCGGTCGAGTTAGTCAAGTACACACCAAATGAAATTGTCTGCAACGTAGAATCTGAGCATCCTGGTTTTCTGGTGTTGGCCGACAACTGGCATCCGGATTGGCAGGCCTTTGTGGACGGTGAGATAAGCAAAGTCTACACAGCCAACCACACGTTCCGGGCAGTCTACGTGCAATCAGGAATGCATGAGCTGACCTTCAGGTACGTCTCCTCAGGTTTCGCCACCGGCAGAATAATATCAATCATTACCCTGATCCTTTCGGTGGGGCTCGGCGCGGTCAGTCTCAAATACAGATTCTAGCCACATACCTTAATAGTAACTCGAAATAATATTTGAATACACTCAAAGCTTGATTTATGCTTTTTTTTGTGTATTATAATGGTTAATGAAAAAAATCGACAAGGTCTTAAAAAAATATGATTACAAATCATCGAGAATCATTCAAATATTAAACGAGATTCAAGAGATTCAAAATTATTTACCAAAACATGTGTTGGAATATGTTAGCAGGCAGTTGAAACTGCCCTTAAGCAGTATCTACAGCATTGCGACATTCTATTCTGCCTTCAGCTTAAAACCGCGTGGCAAACACTTGGTTACGGTCTGTATGGGCACGGCCTGTCACGTGCGCGGCGCTCCTGCGGTGCTGAACCGTCTGGAGGAGAAATTAAAGATAAAAAGCGGTGATACAACGGTCGACAACCGATTCACGTTGAAGACCGTGAACTGTCTTGGTGCCTGTGCCCTGGCCCCGATTGTCGTTGTCGACGATGAATATCATGGTCAGACAACGGTAAACAAAGTCGACCAGCTCGTGCAAAATTATGAAAAAGACTAAGCAGAAATACCGCCAACACCTTTTGGTCTGTGCCGGGACCGGCTGTGTGGCGAACCATTCATTTGAAATCAAAGAAGCACTCGAGAAGGAAATCACAAAACAACATTTGCACGATGAGGTTCAGGTCATTACTACCGGCTGCCAAGGATTCTGTGAGCGTGGACCAATCGTGATCGTACAGCCCGATGGAATATTCTATCAGCGCGTAAAGAAGAAAGATATACCACATCTCGTCGAAGAACACATGCTAAAAGGCCGACCAGTAAAGGATTTGATGTACATGCCTTCGCCTGAAGAAAAACCCGTACCCAAGATGATGGACATCGATTTCTTCAAACACCAGCGCTTAATAGTGCTACGGAACCGTGGACGATTAGATCCGGAAAACATCGAAGAGTATATTGGCTTTGATGGTTACCAGGCATTGGAAATTGCACTTACCCGGATGACAAAAATGGGAATTGTGTCGTACGGAACCGGGTAGAACCAAGTACATCGTATGCAACGGTGACGAGGGTGACCCCGGTGCATTCATGGACCGCAGTGTCCTTGAGGCCGATCCCCATTCGGTGATCGAAGGCCTGGTCATCGGAGCCAAGGCGATTGGCGCGCATCAGGGATTTGTCTACGTGCGCAGCGAATACCCCCTCGCCGTAAAGCGTCTCAAAATTGCTTTGAAGCAATCAGAAGAATACGGACTGCTCGGACACAACATTCTTGACACCGGCCTCAATTTCAACATTGACGTTGTCCAAGGAGCAGGCGCTTTTGTGTGCGGAGAAGAAACTGCTTTGCTTGCATCAATCGAAGGACGGGTTGGCCGACCTCGACAGAGACCACCCTATCCATCAGAAAAGGGTCTCTGGGGCAAGCCGACCAACATCAATAATGTGGAAACGTGGGCAAACGTACCGATGATCATCCTACGCGGCGCCAAATGGTTCTCATCGATTGGTACTAAGACCAGTAAGGGCACCAAGATTTTCTCACTCGTCGGCAAGATTAACAATACCGGACTCGTTGAAGTACCCATGGGTATCTCGATGCGCGAAATAATCTACGATATTGGCGGAGGCATTCCCAAAGGCAAGGAATTCAAGGCAGTTCAGACCGGCGGTCCTTCGGGCGGTTGTATACCGAAAAGCCTGCTCGAGCTGCCCATCGATTACGAAAGCTTGACTAAAGCCGGCTCGATGATGGGTTCAGGCGGCATGATCGTCATGGATGAAGAGACGTGCATGGTGGATGTTGCACGCTATTTTATCAATTTCACACAAGAAGAATCATGTGGCAAATGTCCGCCCTGCCGTATGGGCACAAAACACATGGTCTACGTTCTCGATCGCATCACTCAGGGTGAAGGTAAAGATGGAGACATCAAACTTCTCCATAATCTTGCCGAAAATGTGAAACTCTCTTCGCTCTGCGGTCTGGGTCAAACCGCACCCAACCCCGTTCTGACAACCCTGAAATATTTTCAAAGAGAATATGAAGCACACATCAAAGAGAAACGTTGCCCAGCACTAGTTTGTAAAAACCTGATTTCATACACCATCGACGCCGAACTGTGCGGTGGTTGTACAATATGTGCTAAAAATTGCCCGAGCGACGCGATTTCCGGCGAACCGAAAAAAGCACACACCATCGACCAAGTTAAATGCACGAAGTGCGGTATCTGCATATCTGTCTGTCCACCTAAATTCAATGCGGTCAAGAAAGTATCTCCAACTTTAATATGATTAGTATTACGCTCGATGGGAAAAAAGTAAGAGCCAAAAAAGGCGAAACAGTATTGCAGATTGCCCAGCGCAAAGGCATCAAGATTCCAACTCTCTGTCATCACAAAGATTTGTCCCCGTTCGGAGGTTGCCGTCTTTGTATTGTTCAAGTCAAGGGAAGAACTCATCCCTTGACCGCATGCACGTTGTACCCTGAACATGGCATGGTTATCAAAACCAACACGCCACGCCTGCGAAAGCAACGCAAGTTCACACTGCAGTTAATACTCTCCGAGCATCCGAATGCGTGTCTCATATGTGAGCGCGAAGCAGAATGTGACAGCTTTCAGGAATGTATCAAGAAATCAGCCGTGACGTTCGGCTGCAAATCATGTCCCCAGAATGGAAATTGCGAACTGCAGGACTTGGTTGAAGAATTGAAGATAAAAGAAATACCTTTCGATTTCCGCTATCGAAATCTTGAGGTCGAAAGACATGACCCATTTTTTGATCGCGACTACAATTTGTGTATTTTGTGTGGCAGATGCATCCGTGCATGCCAGGAAATCCGGCATGCCCATACCCTTGACTTTCATCACCGTGGGCCGGATACACTCGTGGGTACTGCGTTTGAATTGCCCCATCTCGAATCGGGCTGTCAATTCTGTGGAGCGTGTGTTGATGTCTGCCCGACCGGAGCATTGCGGGACCGCTTCAGCCGTTATGAAAAACCGGCCGAGAAGACTGTGAAGACGACGTGCGTGCTCTGCAGCTTGGGCTGCTCAATCAATCTCGGCGTCAACAACAACAAGATTACTTGCTCAACGCCGAGCAATAATCAAATCTGTGTGCGTGGTCGTTTTGGCATAGCGCCATTAGTAAACCATCCCAAGCGTATCACAAAACCCATGCTGAAAAAGGACAATCAATTGGTTGAGGTCGAATGGGATGAAGCCGTGAACTTTGTAGCACACAAACTACAAGCAAACAGGAGTCGTGCTGGCATTTTATTCTCGCCTCAGTTGACGGCTGAAGCAATCGAGAAACTCTATTCCTTGGCTGACTCTCTCAAAGCCAGGCTAGCCACTCCGATTAACCTCAATCACACTCTCAGCACATTACAACTGAATCAGATAAAAGGCAACGTTGTTTTCATTATTCTTAACACCGATATGGTCGCCGATTTCTCGGTTCTACTCCTGAAACTCCGTAAGAAGTTTAAGAATAAGGCCTCATACGTTGTCATCGACGCAGTGCAGAATACCTCAAATGGTTTCGCTGATGTCCGGCTGAATCTAAAACCGGGCGCCGAAAAAGAGTTGTTGCAAGCCTTGGTTGGCACAGGCAGAGTACCGCGCAACGCAGGGATATCTCATGAAAAAATCACACATACGAAGAATTTTATTACAGATAAACAAATTATCTTGATCTACAATGCATCGAATTTTCAGGAATTGCAACTGCCTAAATCCATAAAACAACTACCGTTACCCAGTCAAGTTAATACGCTGGAAATAGCAAGGTATGGCGTCGAAGCAACTTATGAAGAAACATTAAAAAGCCAAAATATCGATTGTCTGTACACGGTCGGTGTTGCACCAACGCCACATAAGAAATACGAGACGGTCATTGTCCAGGACTGCTTCATACCGGATTTTGATTTTGATGTCTTCCTCCCGGCCGCAACGTTTACTGAAACGAACGGTAGTATAATTGATATCGAAGGCAAAACAAGACGGCTCCGTCGTGCAATAGCACCCATGGATGAATCACGACCAGATGACTGGATAGTAGAAGAAATAGCTAGTCACCTGAACCTAAGGCTTAAGAAACCAAGAAGAAGAAAGCTAATGACCAAGAAGACAATCAAAATGAAACCCAACAAAGATTATCCCCTACGACTAATCATTCGCGAAAACACATATCTTTACAGGAATAAAACCCTATCCTCAATATTAAAGGGCTTCGAACGGCTACGGTACGACCGACATGTCTGGCTGAACGAAGGTACCGCCAAGAAATACAAACTACAGGAGAACATGCGCGCGAGAATCATCGGACGAAAAATATTGTTCGACATGCCCGTGAAAATCAGTTCAGTAGTACCCGAGGGCTCGGTACTCATCTTCCATACTCCTTCAATGGGCCATATCGAAAATCAACCGGTGAGGATTGAATGTACAAAGTTCTAAGAAGAGAGAAAATTGTACCCAATATTCATCTTCTAGTCATTGAATCAGATGCCATTCACCAGAATGCTCAGGCTGGTGAATTCGTTGTCGTGCGCGCCGATGAGAAAGGCGAACGTATTCCTCTGAACCTTGTCGACTGGGATGAAAAGAGCGTCAGCATGGTCTTCATGGAAATCGGAACATCAACGAGAAAACTTGCCGCCCTCACTGCCGGTGACGAGATTGCCACCCTGGTTGGCCCCTTAGGCAAACCCACCGAAATGGTGCAGGGCAAGAGAATTCTGTGTCTTGGTGGCTGTTACGGAATAGGCGCGCTGTCTCCGGTAATCCGTGCCTATAAGGAGCATGGGAATACAGTAATCACTGCCATTGAAGCACGCAGCGCGTTTTTATTGTACTGGCAAGAAAAATTGAAAAAATATAGTGATGAGTTTTATGAAATCACGCGCGATGGTACACAGGGTTTACAGGGACATGTTAACGATTTCGCAAATGAGTACCTGCGGACTAACCAGGTTGATCTCGTTTACGCTCAGGGATGCACATACCTCACTTATTTAACGTCAGAGACAACACGGCACCGTGGAATCAAAACAATCGTTGGTCTCAATCCTATAATGGTCGACGCCACGGGCATGTGTGGTGTCTGCCGCGTCATCGTCGGTGGTGAGACAAAATTCGGCTGTGTCGATGGGCCAGAATTCGATGGCCATCAGGTCGACTGGGAAAACCTGCTGGCGCGTCGCAAGATTTACTTAAGTGACGAAGTATACTCGTTGAGCTTCTTCGAGTGTGAAACATATGGCTAATAAGATTGAACCCAAGAAAACTCCGATGCGCGAGCGTTCACCCCAGGTTCGGGTCAAGGACTTCAACGAGGTTCCCTACGGCTACAACGATGAAGAGGCAATCCGCGAAGCCAAGCGATGCCTGCAGTGTAAAAGGCCAACCTGTGTTCAGGGCTGCCCCGTGGAAATCGACATCCCGGGGTTCATAGAATTCATCGCCCAAGGAGATTTCACGAGTGCAATAAAGAGACTGAAGGAAAAGAACATTTTACCCGCGGTGTGCGGCAGGGTCTGCCCGCAAGAAGACCAGTGCGAGAAAGTATGCGTGCTGGCCAAGAAATTTGAGCCCGTAGCAATCGGACGCCTTGAGCGCTTCGCCGCAGATTGGGAAGCGGCTCAGGGTGAATCACCGATTCCCCAATTGCCCGAGTCTACGGGCAAGCGAGTTGCGGTAATTGGTGCTGGTCCGGGTGGCCTTACAGTGGCCGGCGATTTGAGCCGATTTGGCCACGCCATAACAATCTTCGAAGCCTTGCACAAACCAGGTGGCGTGCTAGTCTATGGCATTCCAGAATTCAGATTGCCCAAAAAAATCATCTACGGCGAGGTTGATTATCTTGTTAGGTGCGGTGTTGAACTTAAACTGGATTTCGTAATTGGTAAAACGGCAACCATTGATCAGCTATTTGAGGAATTCGATGCCGTATACATCGGCACCGGCGCTGGTCTACCGTGGTTCATGAACATCCCTGGGGAAAACCTCAACGGCGTATATTCGGCCAACGAATACCTTACACGGGCAAATCTGATGAAGGCGTACCTCTTCCCTGAATACGATACACCGATCGTACGCGGTAAGAAGGTCGCGGTCATCGGTGGCGGTAATGTCGCCATGGACTGTGCACGGACTGCACTCCGGCTGGGTGCCGATGAGGTCAGGATAGTCTATCGCCGCTCACGTAAGGAAATGCCCGCACGTGAAGAAGAAATCCACCACGGGGAACAAGAAGGTATCATCTTCGAATTTCTCACCCTGCCCGTGAAATATCTCAGCAATGAATACAGCTGGGTGAAAAGCATGGAGTGTCTACGCATGAAACTCGGTGAACCGGATGCTTCGGGTAGGAGAAGGCCAGTGCCCATTGAGGGGTCGAACTATATTACCGAAGTAGATACTGTAGTATGTGCCATCGGCCAGAGCCCCAATCCTCTTATCCCACAAACCACGCCCGATTTAAAGATCGGCAAATGGGGTAACATCGAGGTCGATGAGAAAACGGGCAAGACCTCGAAAAAGGGCTGCTGGGCAGGAGGCGATGTTGTGCGCGGTGGTGCCACAGTAATCCTTGCCATGGGTGACGCCCGCGTTGCTGCCCGATCGATGCATGAGTATCTGACGACCGCGGTCTGGTAGACCACTCTTACGACAAATCCTACCAGAAAGTACTTCAGACCTAAGGGTCAACCCTAAATATCAAATCCGAAACCCTAAGCACGAAATCCGAAACAAATTCAAACTTCTAATATCAAAATTCAAAACTATAGTCATTAGCCGAAGCATTGGAGACCAAAAGGTTTATCCAACATTTCCTCCGTTCTCATGTTTGGCATTTGGTATTTTGGATTTTGAGATTGTTTAGGATTTAGATATTAGTGTTTAGGGTTTGGACGAGCTGTAGCGAGGCCGTTAGATTTCGAATTCTCCGCGCCCCGCATATGCACACTTACCGCCGATCTGCACCGTATATTTGTTGTCCTTCTTTCGCCCCCGCATCAAAATCTTCGACGGGCGCCCCATTTCGATACCCTGCTCATTCACAATCTCGAATTCGTTGCCAAAAACATTGTGCTTCAGCAAATAGGCAGTGAGCGGACCCGCTGCCGAACCCGTAGCCGGATCCTCCAAGATTCCAATATGGGGTGCGAAGAACCGTGTATGTACCTTGGCCCCCGGGTTCACCGTTTCCAAGGAAAAGAGATAAGGGCCAATCAATGTCTTATCGAAAAATTTTCTCAGATTGCCTACGTTACCCTGAGCACGCTGCATCGCATCGAGTGTCTTAACTGGGATAATCAACATCCGGTTCCCTGTCGAGACTTCTTCCACGGGCAATTCTTCAGTAATTTCGTCGGCAGATAGATCGAACAGATCTGCAATCTGTTGCCTATCTGTATGTTGATCAAAGAATTCAGGTTCATTCTGAGTCATCCATATCGCGTCTTCCTGCTTTTGTAGTGGAATGACCCCAACTTTTGTCTCCAGTCTCAAGACATTTTTCTTATCAGTCCAGATACTGAATAGTTCCCAAATAGAATATGCTGTGCCCAATGTGGGGTGTCCGGCAAACGGCAACTCGCGGCTCACTGTGAATATTCTAACCGCAAAATCTGCCTTTGATTTGTCAGCGTCAAAAACAAAGGTTGTCTCTGGATAGTTTATCTCTTTAGCCAAATTCTGCATTTGTTCGGCACTCAGACCACTACCGTTAGGGAACACTGCCAATTGATTCCCTGCATATGGAGTGTCAGTGAAAACATCAATGAAAATACATTCCTTTTTCATGGTACCTCCATGCTCCAACATTACATGATTCTACTTCTTGTATGCAGACCTCGAAGGACCCAATGCTTGGAACTCCATATTCTCCGTAATCTCGGAAAAATGTCGTCTTGTCGTCAATAGAGCTTTTCTTCTTTCTCTTCTTTGGGTGCGTAGTGAGAAAATTGCATGGTGTGTATTCCGTGGCCCTGGGTGATCGACCTGAGGTCAGTTGCATAACCAAACGACTTAGCAAGCGCCAAGGTTGCATCGATTATCTTTTCCTGTTTGTTTGTTTCGATTTTTTGAATGTTGCCTTTGCGCGCATTGACGTCATTGATGACGTCACCGAGGTATTGCTGAGGAACAATGATTTCCAGCGCCATAATCGGTTCCAGCAGTATCGGTTTGCCCTTGGCAAAACCATCGCGCAACGCCATCTGAGCAGCAATCTTGAAGTCTAAGTCCGATGAATCGGTGGGGTGGTGCTTGCCGTCGAGTATGGTTAATTGAATATCGATAATCGGATAGCCGTAATAAACACCCACCTCAGTCTGTTCTTTTATACCCTGTTCAATCGCGGGCACAAATTGCCTCGGTATGACACCCTCTTTCAGTCTGTTTTCAATCTTTATGCCACGGCCACGCTCGGCCGGTTCTATTTTCATCTTCACGACACCATAATGACCTCGTCCTCCGGTTTGTTTTATGAATCTACCCTCCACGGTGACCGGCTCGGAAATCGTCTCGCGATAAGAAACCTGGGGTTTGCTTACATGACACTCAACACCGAATTCGCGCTTCAGACGGTCAACAATGATCTCGAGGTGCAATTCGCCCATGCCCGACACTATTCGCTGTGCTGTTTCTTCATCGGTTCTTACCTTGAACGTAGGATCCTCAATCTGAAGATATTTCAGCGTACCATCGAGCTTTGCATCATCCATTTTGGTCTTGGGTTCGAGACTGACAAATATCACCGGCTCTGGGAATCTCATGGACTCAAAAGAAATGGGATGTTTTGTATCACATAGTGTATATCCCGTTTTACACTCACGTAAGCCGGTTACCACACCTATTTCTCCGACCATCAGGCTCTTCGATTCCTCCCTCTTGTTAGCATGCATGAGCAGCAGCCGACCAATGCGATCGACTCTTTCCGGCGGGTAGATCAGTACCTTAGCACCACCCGCTACTCGCCCTGAATACACGCGAACATAGTATATCAGCCCGAGATGAGGGTCGGTCTGTGCCTTGAATAACAAGGCAGAAAATGGTGCATCGACTGACGGTTGCCGAGTTTCTTCTTTTAGAGTTTTGGGGTTCAATCCTTTAGTAGCACGAAGGTCGATTGGCGATGGTAAATAATCGAGCACCGCGTCGAGGAGTTTCTGCACGCCCATATTCTTAAGGGCTGCGCCACATAGCACCGGGAAAAAATGCAGATCAATTGTTCCCTTTCTGATTACCCACTTGATTTTGTTGACCGGTATAGCAATTTCGCCAAAATAGCTCTCGAAAATTTCCTCGTCATGTTCAGCCAACATCTCCAGCATTTCGGTGCGATACTGCTCACTCAATTCCCTGTATTGACCGGGTATCTCTTCTTCTCTGTACTTAGCGCCGAGCGTCTCTTCTTCCCAGTAGAATGCCTTTTGGTTAACGATATCAACCAAACCGTAGAATTTATCCTCATCCGCAATTGGTATCTGTAATACCAATGGCTTCATGGATAATTTAGTTTTCATTTGTGCGATAACACGATAGAAATCAGCGCCGACACGGTCCATTTTATTGACAAAGGCAATCCGCGGTACCTGGTACTTATCAGCTTGACGCCAGACGGTCTCAGTCTGAGGTTGCACGCCACCCACGGCGCAGAAGATCGCAATCAACCCGTCAAGCACCTTCATCGAGCGTTCGACTTCAACGGTGAAGTCTACGTGACCCGGGGTATCTATGATGTTTATCCGGTAGTCTTTCCAGTAGGATGTGGTTGCCGCCGATGTGATCGTAATGCCCCGCTCACGCTCCTGGTCCATCCAATCCATAGTTGCCGAACCCTCATCCACTTCACCCATTTTCCGAATTCTTCCTGAATAAAAAAGGATACGTTCGGTGGTCGTCGTCTTTCCCGCATCAATGTGCGCGGCGAGACCGATGTTTCTTATCTTTGCGAGGTCAATCATAGGTCTTAGTATACCAAAATATAACTGATAGTCAATTATCTAGGAAATTTGGTGTGGATACTATGGAATCCTTCGTTCACGTTTGACAGCCGATTTTATCTCTTTACCATTGAACCTGCCTACACCTATCGGCAGATTCTTGTAGCGAACGATCAAAAAACCTCTTTCGATATTGGTACGACTGCTGAATTTTACAATTTCGCCCTTCAGGAATTTCTTCAGTTGCCATTCCTTCAAATCGACAGCATTCCTAGTCGCATCTCGCCCGAAGAGTTGTACCAAATCGTTGTCTGGTTTTATTTGTTGATCATAGATCTTACCAAACTCCAAGCCCTTGCGGACCGCATTAACTTCACGAAAAGAGAAGACCTCCGGGGTAGAGATATAATTCATGTTTCTGCCCTTAAAAATTGCAAACGGTTCAAGATGTTCTTGATTCGTACCATATTGCTTGGCAAAGGTCTCGGACAAAACACTATCGAACTCAATTTTGCCCAAATATTGCATGCGGTGTCTTTGAACACCCCTCTTGGTGATCCGAGCAATGAAGAATGGTGCAGTATCGTTATCTTGAGGTAATATCCGAGCACATTGCTTGACCCTCTTGTCGAAACTACCACCCTGCCAATGTGTAACACCGGCACGCGTTTTGAACCTTGGTATCTCTACTGGAAGTAACTCTGCTTCAGGGTATTTCTCCAATAAATACGAAATCACTGCTTCATTCTCCTCCGGCGCAATGGTGCACGTTGAATAGACCATTGTACCACCTGGTCGTAGGGCCCGGAACCCAGACGTGATGAGGCCAATTTGCAGCCTTGACATGCGCAGTACGTTCTTAGTGCCCCAATGGTACAGCACGGCTTTGGATTTCCGAATCGTTCCCTCCGCACTGCAGGGTGCGTCGATGAGAATCCGGTCGAAATAGTCCGGAAAAATACGATGTGTCTTTTGCCCGTTGATGCTGATCACTGCCTCGTTTATCAATCCACAACGCTTGATATTGTGCGTCAAGCCCCTCATACGCTTGCGACTAATTTCATTGACGATGAGCAAACCCTCGTTTGCCATCAGTTGGGCAATCTGAGTAGTTTTCGAACCCGGTGCCGCGCACATGTCCATCACCACATCGCCCGGTTGTGGTTCGAGCAGAATCACCGGTATCATCGATGCTACTTCCTGCACGTAAATCAGACCCAGACCGTGAGTAACATGATTCCCAAGTGCGTACTTCCCTTCTACATAAAAACCATCGTGGTAAAACGGCAATTCTCGCAATCTCACATCGCCTAGTAATGATAGTATCTTTTCCCTCCCTGCCTTGAGCGTGTTCAGGCGAAATGATTGGACAAGTGGTTTTCTTATGCATTGCATGAAAGAATTGAAATCAGGAATTATTGATTCATAACGAGCAAATAGCCCTTCTATTTTCACGAACTAATATATAGTTGAATCCATGCGAATGTCAACAAGTAGCAAACTAAAATTCTTCGCTACCCTCGAACATAATTTCTATTGACTATTGACCCTGTTTCTGTAATCTTTAACGATGTCCGACACAACGGTTATCTTGCCACAATTTGTGGAACTTGGGACAAACAAAATCACTGGGCTGCTCCATATTTTGAAAAAACACCAGGTAGCATACAACAAGGCATTACTTCTACACGATGATAATACAATAAACATTGGCGGAAACGACATAATTACCACTCTGAGAGAAACAAATATCAGAGTAATCAATCAAACAGTAGAGAATAGCGACGAGAAGACTGCGAGAAGGATTAAAGGGACAATCAAAGAAAATTCACCCGATCTCGTGATCGGCTTTGGTGGCGGGAAAGTCCTGGATGTGGCAAAACTGGCTGCTGCCGATAATAACGTGAGATTCATCAGTATCCCGACAACACTTTCCAATGATGGACTTGCTTCGCCGGTTTCGGTTATAAAGGACGATGATAACATCCCAATCAGTCATATCACCAAACCACCCCATGGTGTGATTATCGACATTGACATTGTGAAAAAAGCCCCATTAAGACACCTGATGGCAGGAGTAGGTGATTTGCTCTCCAACCTCTCTGCGGTCTTCGACGCCCGGCTCGCACATGAAAAAAAACAAGAACAAATCGACACCAATGCTCTCGAATTGGCCGAAGTAGGTGGTAAAAGACTCCTGGAACTAGGTGCAAAAAAAATCGACAGTCCTGTATTTCTCGAAAATCTAGCGCAGGGGCTTGTCAAGAGTGGTTTTGCGATGTGTCTTTTTGGCACGTCACGTCCCGCCAGTGGAAGCGAACACAAAATCAGCCATTCGATCGATCACTATTTTCCACCGAGCAAAGGCTTGCATGGCGAGCAGGTGGGCATCGCCGCGCTATTCACCATGGCCCTACAGAAAAACAGCTATTATGAAGCGGTGAGTAGTTTCTACAAAAAAATCGGATTCCCAGGCAAACTGAGCCATCTCGGTCTGAATCAAGAAGAATTCATTCGGGTCGTATTAAACGCGACGAGGATCCGTCCCGTTCGGTATACAATACTTGAACATGTCAGGCCAAGCGCCGATGACATAAAGGGATTACTGAAAAAGACAAACCTCTAAGGAACGAAAAAACGTGACTTTTTGTGATCGTAATCCACGCAAGACAGGCCACTTTTCGCCAAGGCATCAATCGCAAGCATGCTCGTAGCGATGCCCTGGCGCAAAGCTTAATACCATTGACAAGTTTCAATTTATCAATATAATAATAGTCTGTCTGGATTTTTCGCCCAGGTTGCTCGTCCCGCACTTTTGTGCCTGGATAGCTCAGTCGGCTAGAGCACGTCCTTGGTAAGGACGAGGTCGCCGGTTCGATTCCGGCTCCAGGCTTAGAAGCCAATGCGGGATAATTTATCGCCGGTCGGAGCACGAATATGGGCTGGATGATATGAATCAAGGAGGCTTGATATGGCGAAGCAAAAGTTTGAGCGGACCAAGCCGCATGTTAACATTGGGACGATTGGTCATGTGGATCATGGTAAGACGGCGTTGACCGCGG